>NZ_JANNXH010000063.1:0-14881 GCF_031409475.1 Flavobacterium sp.
CGAACGCACAACAGCGGTTTGGCGCAATTGGGGTTTTAGGCGAACTTTAAAGTTGGTTTTGTACTTGGAAGTTCGGTCTTAAATCGATACTTTTGGCTAACCAAATCCCCAACTGACGCCAAGCCACGAGACGTTAGTGGCAATTTTCGAGCTACACGAAACGAATAAAAAATCGTAAAATAAGAAAACAATCTAAATAATGAGAATTAGTCAGTTTCAAAAATATTCGCAAAAGGAAAATACAGTAACAAATAATGTTCTACTAATGCTTTCAAGACTTAACGACTTGAATGTAAATTATTATAAATTGATTATTGAAAGACTTAACGAAGATAATAAACAACAATTATATTTTCCACAACCTATATTTTCCCAACAAGTTGGGGTTGAAAATGGAATAATTGATGGACAAATCGAAGTTAAGCCATCTAAAATATTAATTGAAACTAAGTTAAATCATAAAGAATTTCAAAATAAATTGTTGAAATATGGAGCTGTATTTCATAAAAATTGCTACAATCAATTGTGGCATTTAAGTTCTAAAAAATTTAATGAAAACGAAGTTGCTGACATAAATAAAAGATTAAAAGAAATATATCCCGAAATTAAAATTCAGTTTAACAATCTTTTGTTTGCCGATTTATTAGATAATTTGCAAGGTATTTTTGATGAAAATTTTCATGATATGGAATTAAAACTTCTTCACGAAGATTTTAATAATTATTGTTATGAAAGTAACTTAATTTCAAATGAAGAATTTAATCTATTATTTGTACCAACAGGATTTTCTTATAATTGGAATAGGAAACATAAAATATATTATTGCCCTATAAATTGGCATAGTCAAAACTTTAAATATTTCGGATTATACAATTGGAAATCTGTTAGATCTATTTCTGAAATTGAGAATATTATAATTGCTGATTATAACCATAAAACAAATGAATTAATTATTCGTGGCAATAATAAACATACACAATACCAAATAGATAGACTACATATTGGATTAACAGAATTGGGTGAAACGCAATCAGGACTAAAATACTATGTACTTCCTGAAAATGAGTTTTATGAAACCGACTTTAAAAAAGTTTCTCACGGAGGAATACAAGGACATAGATATAAAGATTTAAGAGACTTTTTGGAGAAAGATGAGATTACAAATGCTAAACAAATAGCAAATAAATTAAGAGAAGTTACTTGGAGATAACAATTTACGAAAAAAAACTGCCACTAACAGCGGTTTGGCGCAATTGGGGTTTTAGGCAAACTTTAAAGTTGGTTTTGTACTTGGAAGTCTGGTCTTTAATTTATACATTTGGCTAACCAAATTCCCAACTGACGCCAAGCCAAGAGACGTTACCAGAGATTTTAAGAAACACCCGCATTTAACAATAACCTAAAATAGAAATAAAAATTATGTTTGGATTTAAACACATACAATTTGATGCAATGACTTATGTTTTACATTTTAAAAATGGAAACATCAAAAAAGAAGGTCGAGGGCTTTCATTTTTCTACTTTTCGCCAAATAGTTCAATCGTTGCAATTCCTATGGGAAGTAATGATTTACCCTTTATATTTAGTGAGTCAACAAATGATTATCAATCTGTAACTATACAAGGACAAATAAGTTATAAAATCACAAATCCAAAAACTTTATCTGATGTTTTGGATTTTACTGTTCAAGACAATGGACAATATAAAAAGAATGACATTGAAAAACTAAACCAACGACTAATTAATGAAGCACAGACAGCGACTTCATCATTTATTCACGGAATAAAACTTAAAGATGCAATTCGTTCAGCCAAAACTATTGAAGAAAGTATTATTGAAGGATTAAAAAACTCTACCGCAATAAATATGCTTGGAATAGAAATTTTGGGAGCAAATATTTTAGCGATTTCTGCAACTCCTGAAATGTCAAGAGCATTGGAAACTGAAACAAGAGAAAAATTACAACAGGAAGCTGACCAAGCAATTTACGAAAGACGAAATTTTGCGGTGGAACAAGAAAGAAAAATTAAAGAAACAGAACTAAATACTGAAATTGCAATTGAAGAAAAACAAAAGCAAATTACAGAGAAGAAAATGGAATCCGAAGTTATAAAAGCGGAAAATGACAGAAAGTTAAGAGAAATGAAACTTGAAGCAGATATTTCTGTTGAAAATCAAAGAAAGCTTTTAATAGAAGAAAAAACAGAAAATGACAAAATAGAAGCCGAAACTCAAGGATATGTGATTGAAGCAACTTTGAAACCATACAAAGACATTGATTGGAAAATTTTAACTGCTTTGAATAATAATCCTGACCCTAAATTTAATATTTCGCTTGCATTTAGACAACTCGCAGAAAATGCTGATAAAATTGGCAACTTAAATATTAGTCCCGATTTATTAGATTCTTTATTAAACGAGAAATAATAAACGATGAGCACCGAATATGCTATAATTGTCAAGAATAAAACACGACTTGAATTATTAATTGAACGCTTTAACACAAAAGCACAGGCGAAATTTTATATTGAACGACTTGGGGGTAATTTTGACGATTACGAAATTGAAAACGAAATTTTTCAAAATTCATTACAATCATTACAAATACAACTTTCAAAAGTTATAAAAAACAAAATCGTCGAAAGAAATTTTGTCCCGTCATTTATATTTTCTGAAAATCAATTAATTATTGTAATCGGACAAGATGGGCTTGTCGCAAATACAGCAAAATACTCAAAGAATATTCCAATTATTGCGGTAAATCCAGACAAAGAAAGATATGATGGTGTTTTATTACCGTTTGATATTTCGAACTTTATTGGTGGAGTTGAAAATGTAATTACCAATAAATATAATTCAAAAACTATGCGATTTGCAGAAGCAAAATTAAATGATGGTCAACGTCTTTTAGCATTTAATGACTTGTTCATTGGGGCATCAACACATATTTCTGCAAAATATAAAATAACGTATAACAACAATATAGAGGAACAATCTTCAAGCGGTTTAATTGTTTCTACACCAGCAGGTTCAACAGGTTGGTTGAGTTCTATTTTTAATATGTCCTATGGTATTGCAAATATGTTTGAGAAAAATTTAAAACCAAAAAGACCAAAACTAAAAGACAACGAATTATTGTTTGCGGTTAGGGAACCTTTTCAAAGTGTTAGAACTCAAATTGGAATAACATCTGGAATTATAAAAACTCAAAACAATCTAACCATAGAATCTTTAATGCCGACAAGTGGAGTTATATTTAGTGATGGCATTGAATCCGATTTTTTGAGATTTAATAGTGGCTCAATTGCGACAATTGGAATAGCAAAAGAGACTGCTAAAATAGTGCTGAAAGAATAAAAACCTCTGGTAACAGCCGTTTTGATATAGTGTGTGATTTAGTGGAATTACCGTTTCGCATCATATTTTCTGCAAAGCCGAAAATTGAAAGGTTACGAACCACACACCATCTCAAAGCGGCGGGACGTTGTGTGTAATGCCCCGAGACCGCATAAAAAACCGACAACCGACAAAGAGCACATAAATTGCCAACAAAACAAAATTATAGTTTGTACATTTGCGACAATGAAAGGATACATTAAAATATTACTTCTAATTCTGATTTCGTGTTGTTATATCAACACAGTATTTGAATTTTTGGATACCGAGAAACAGGCTAATTTTGAAAATGAAAGCCACGCCTATATTCAACAATGTAGTAACCTAACCTTTGCAAACAGCGTAACACAAAGTATTCCGAATTGCGACATTAATTGTGACACGCCAATTCAATTCCATTTAAGTGCAATTCTACCTGCAACGAAATACAATTCATTTTACAAAAATTCATTCTTTCCAAAACGAGATAAGCTTTTTATTTTGTATTCTTCTTTCTTGATTTGATGATTTTCTGATTTAACTTTTTTAGGCAATTGCTACACAGTTGTCAGTTTTACTATTTCAGAACAATTCTATTTAATTCCAAAATGAAAAAAATAATATTCATTCTTTTGCTATTTCCATTTTTAGCAACAGCCCAAAATACTTTTAAAGCAATCATCAAAGATGAAAAAACAAAAGAAGCACTTGACAGCGTTTCCGTATTTCTAAGCGGAACTCAAAACGGTTCAACTTCTGACGAAAAAGGTTTTGTCATTATTGAAAATATTCCCAACGGCAAACAAACAATTGTTTTCAATTCTTTTGGTTACCGAAAAACTGAAAAAAATATTTTATTCCCTCAAAATGAAACTATTGAAATATTTTTAGAATCAACATCGGAAGAATTAGAAGAAGTTAAAGTTACTTCAACAAGAAGTAGCCGAACAATAAAAAATACTCCAACTCGAATTGAAGCGATTGCTTCGGGCGAATTAGAGGAAAAATCTTCAATGCAACCAGGGAATATAAAAATGTTGCTTACCGAAAGCACGGGAATTCAAACACAACAAACTTCTCAAGTTTCGGGGAGTGCGAGTATTCGCATTCAAGGATTAGACGGAAAATATACGCAACTTTTACAGGACGGATTTCCATTGTACTCGGGTTTTGCAAGTGGTTTGAGTATCTTGCAAATTCCTCCTTTGAATTTAAAACGCGTGGAAGTTATCAAAGGTTCCACTTCAACGCTTTATGGTGGCGGAGCCATTGCGGGATTGATAAACTTGATTACAAAAGAACCAACCGACACAAGAGAAATTTCATTTTTGGCAAACATAAATCAAACACAAGCGTTGGATTTAAGTGGTTTTTATGCTGAAAAATACAAGAAATCAGGACTTACAATTTATGCTTCAAGTAATTCCCAAAAAGCAACCGACGTAAATAATGACGGGCTTTCGGATATACCAAAATTCGAGAGATATACAATAAACCCAAAAATTTTTTATTATCCAAACGAAAAAACGACTTTTAGTTTTGGTGCAAACGCAGGATTTGAAAACCGAATAGGTGGAGATATGCAAGTAATAGACAACAAATCAGATGCTACGCATACGTTCTTTGAGCGAAATAACAGTAATCGATATTCGACACAGGCAAAGTTTGAAAAAACATTTGACAATAAAAATATATTGACAATTAAAAATAGTCTTGGATATTTTAACCGAAAAATAGAAAAACAAACGTATAATTTTGAAGGTCAACAAATAGCCACTTTTACAGAAGCTAATTATCTAATCCAAAACGAAAAATCAGAATGGAATTTAGGAGCAAATTTAGTTTCGGACAATTTCAAACAAATTAATTTAGTCGCTGACAAATTAGATTATTACAATGTTGCCTTTGGTATTTTTGCTCAAAACAATCTGAACATAACTGAAAAATTTATTTTGGAAAGCGGTTTACGTTTAGACATTACAAACCGAAGTAATGTTTTTGTTTTGCCTCGTTTGTCATTGTTATATAAAATCAACGAAAAATTATCTTCAAGATTTGGCGGTGGTTTAGGCTACAAATCACCTACTATTTTCTCGGAAGAAACCGAAGAAAAAGCATTTCAAAATATAAATTCACTTGACTTTTCAAAAGTTAGCTCTGAAAAATCCTACGGATTAAATGCAGATGTCAATTACAAAACTACCCTTTTTGAAGAGGTAAGTTTTGCCATTAATCAAATGTTTTTTTATACCATTATCAAAAACCCGTTGGTTCTTAATCCGGTTCCATTGACGGTAAATTATGCCTTTGAAAATGCCAACGGAAATATAGAAACCAAAGGTTTTGAAACAAACGTAAAACTTCGTTTTGAGGATGTTTCCTGTTACATTGGTTACACCTATATTGATGCACAAAGGAATTTCGATAATAATTCAACAGTAAATCCATTAACGGCAAAACACAGAATAAATGCAAACTTAATGTATGAATGGGAAGAAAAATTGCGAATTGCTTACGAAGTTTTTTATGTTGGAAATCAGTATTTGACAAACAACGAAAAAGTTAGGGATTATTGGGTTATGGGAGTTTCAGGAGAATACAAATTCAAGTATTTCAGCATATTTTTGAATCTTGAAAACTTTTTGGATAGCCGACAATCGAAATGGGAAAATATGTATTCGGGAACAATTCAAAATCCACAATTTAGAGAAGTCTATACGCCAACAGATGGATTTATATTGAACGGAGGAATTAAAGTAAGACTTTAACTGTGTGGATATTAGCACTACACACAACAGCTAGTAAGCAATAGTCGGGGATTTGGCTTTCTGAAAGTTGGTTTTGTATTTGGAAAAATAGTGATTATCCGAAGTATTAGGATTATTTACCCCGACCATCGCCTACTAGCAAGACGTTAGTGGCAACCCTATGACGACCGACAGAGCAACATTAAACCGACAGAAAAATGACCCGAAATGCCAACCGCACAAAATGGCACATTTGGTTTTGCCCGACACACAAGCCAACGCTTCGCAAAACCAAAAGAGCCATTTTTTTGCCAACGCACTGACATCGTTTCGACATTAAAACTTATCTTAACCGACTGAAAAAAGAATATAAAATTGTAGATGGAATTAAAAGAATTGAAACCCAGAAAGGCACTAAACAAAGCCTTTTTAAAAGTAAAGCCGAACAGGACTGAAATTGAAGGTTTCAAGACCAATCTTATCCAGTTACTCGACAGGACAAATGACACCGAAAGCGAAGAGTTTCATAAAAACCTTGTCATTGACTTTTTAAAGAAAACATATTACGACCCAAACCATTTTATAAATACCAAAGGTCGAAACGACCTTGTTATTCATAATGGAAACAACGCCAGCAGTTCAGTTGGTGTAATCATTGAAGCAAAAAAGCCGACCAACAAAACAGAAATGATAACCACTAAAAAACTGAACGCAAAAGCGTTTCAGGAATTAGTGCTTTACTACTTACGAGAAAGAATAACACATAAAAATCTTGAAGTAAAACATCTTGTTGCGACCAACATAAACGAATGGTTCATTTTTGACGCTACCCTATTCGACAGGCTTTTTGCTCAAAACAAAAACCTTGTAAAACAATTCAACGACTTTGAAGGCGGACGTTTGGCAGACACCAAAACTGATTTTTTCTACAAACAAATTGCAGAACCTTTCATTGCCGACATAAAAACTGAAATTGAATTTACCTACTTCGATTTACAAGAATATCAAAAACCACTTCGCAACGCTGACAAGGCAGACGACAACAAACTCATTGCTTTATTCAAACTTCTTTCAGCGGAGCATCTTTTAAAACTTCCGTTCACCAACGACAGCAACAGCCTTGACAAAAGATTTTATAGCGAGTTATTACACATCATTGGTTTGACAGAAACTAAGGAAGGAAGCAAAAAGCTAATTGAACGAAACAAAGAAGGAGAAAGAAATTCGGGAAGTATTCTTGAAGATGCAATCATCCAGCTTGACAGCTTAGACAAGATAAACCGATTGGACAGACCAAGCCAATTTGGAAACACACAACAAGAACGCTTATTCAATGTAGGACTTGAATTAAGCATTACTTGGATAAACAGAATTTTGTTTTTGAAGTTATTAGAAGCCCAACTTATCACATATCACAAGGGCAACAAATCGTATTCTTTTTTAAGTTTAGACAAAATCAAAAACTATGACGACCTAAACAGTTTGTTTTTTCAAGTGTTGGCTCGTAAGTATGACGATAGAAACCAAGATGTAAAAAAGGCATTTGAAAAAGTGCCTTACTTAAATAGTTCGCTATTTGAGCCGACTGAAATTGAACAAGTAACTTTATTCATCAGCAATTTAAAAGATGATAAAACAATTCCAGTTATTTCATCAACCGTTCTCAAAAACGACCAAGGAAAAAAACGCACAGGTAATTTAACAACCTTAGAATATTTATTTGACTTCTTAAACGCTTACGACTTTACAAGCGAAGGTTCAGAAGAAATTCAAGAAGATAATAAATCACTAATAAACGCTTCTGTTCTTGGCTTAATCTTCGAGAAAATAAACGGATATAAAGATGGTTCTTTCTTTACTCCGGGTTTCATCACGATGTATATGTGTCGTGAAACTATTCGCAAATCGGTAGTTCAGAAATTCAACGAAACAAAAAAGTGGAATTGCTCAACTGTTGAAGAACTTTACGACAAAATTGAAGACCGCAAAGAAGCCAACGACATCGTAAACAGTATTAAAATTTGCGACCCAGCCGTAGGTTCTGGCCACTTTTTAGTTTCGGCACTCAATGAAATGATTGCTGTAAAAAACGACTTGAAAATATTGCAAGACCGCACAGGAAAGAGACTTAAAGAATATCAAGTTGAAGTTGTAAATGATGAACTTATTGTAACAGACGAAGAAGGCGAACTATTCGACTACAACCCTACAAATAAAGAAAGTCAGCGAATACAAGAAACACTTTTTCACGAGAAGCAAACCATTATTGAAAATTGCCTTTTTGGAGTGGACATTAACCAAAACTCTGTAAAAATTTGCCGTTTGAGATTGTGGATTGAATTATTAAAAAACGCTTATTACAAAAATTCAACAGAATTAGAAACACTTCCCAATATTGACATCAATATAAAATGTGGAAACTCTTTAGTAAGCCGATTTGCCATTGATGCCGATTTAAAACAAGCTCTCAAAAAAAGCAAATGGTCAATTGATAGTTATCGAATAGCAGTTGACACTTACCGCAATGCAGAAAGCAAGGAACAAAAAAGAGAAATGGAAAAACTGATTGCCGACATTAAATCGGATTTCAGAAGTGAAATTTCTTTGAACGACCCTAAAGTAAAGAAGCTACGCAAAATATCGGGCGACTTGTTTACAATGACCAAACAGACACAACTTTTTGAAATGGGCAAAAAGGAAAAGGCTGACTGGAATAAAAAAGTATCACAACTAACCGAAGAAACCAAAAAGTTAGAAACAGAAATAGAAGAAATAAAAGCTAACAAGATATTTGAAAACGCTTTTGAATGGCGATTTGAATTTCCCGAAGTGCTGAATGATGAAGGCGACTTTATAGGCTTTGATGTTGTAATTGGAAATCCGCCATATTTTTCGTTATCGAAAGTGAAAGAACAATCAGAATATTTTTCAAAAGCGGGATTTCTAACATATTCTAAAGGAGCAGATATATATTGTTTGTTTTATGAATTAGGAGGCAATATTCTGAAACCATTTGGATTCTTAACTTATATTACTTCAAATTCGTGGTTAAGGGCTATCTATGGTGAATTATTGAAAAATTATTTCTTAAATAATTTACAGCCAATTGCACTTCTAAATATTGAAGATGTTCAAATATTCGAAGAAGCTACAGTAGAGTCAAATATCATTACACTTCAAAAAGCAATTCACCTAAGTTCGTTTCCTGTAGTTAATTTATCAAAAGAGTATTCGTTTGGGAATTCTCTAAGTGAATATTTTGAAAGTAATAAATTTCAGTTTACACCACCTCAAACATCTGAATGGTTTATAGGAAATCAATCTGTTGGTTTATTAAAAAGTAAAATTGAAAGTGGAGCAATACTATTGAAAGACTTTAATGTTAGAATAAACTTTGGATTAAAGACGGGTTATAACGAAGCGTTCATTATTGATGAAAAAAAGAAAAATGAACTCATTGCAGCCAATGAAAAAAATTCTGATATAATTAAGCCCATCATTCGAGGTAGAGATTTAAAAAAATATTCTTATTCCTTTGAGAATATTTACTTAATAAACACACACAATGGAATCAAATCAATCGGATTAAAAAGGGTTGACTCAGAGATAGAATATCCAACAATATATGAACATTTAAAATCCTTTTTGCCTAAAGTAGAAATGCGTTCTGATATGGGTGACCATTGGTCTAATCTTAGAAATTGTGCTTATCTAGAAGATTTTGAAAAGGAAAAAATAATATGGGGCGAAATATCTGATAAACCCAAATTTGCTTATGACGATAAAAAGTATTTTGCAGAAGCAACAACTTTTTTGATGACAGGTGAAAAACTAAAATTTCTATTGGCTATTCTAAATTCAAAAGTTTCTGAATGGTATTTTAACTTAATTGGCACAACAACAGGAATGGGGACAAACAGATGGAAAAAATATAAAATAGAATTATTGCCTATAAAACAGCCTTCAGAAGACCAAGAAAAAGAAATTCAGAATCTTGTAAATCAAATTTTGAAAAGTAAAAAAAGCAATCTACAATTAACAACGACTGACCTTGAGTATAAAATAGACCAATTAGTTTACCAACTTTACAACCTTACAGAAGAAGAAATTTCTATAATAGAAAATAGCACAAAATAAAACAGATGAAAGCAAACGAATTACAGATAAATAACTTTTTACAAGCACCTAATGTGCAATTTGTAATTCCTGTATATCAACGAAACTATGATTGGACAAATACCGAATGTAAAGAACTGCTCAACGATATTATATCGGTAGAAACAGAAGACAGAGGAACCCATTTTATAGGAAGTATTGTATTTGTACACGAAGGCACTTACAGCACCAGCGAAGTAAAAGAATTGGTTATCATAGATGGTCAACAGCGTTTAACAACCATTAATATTTTGTATGTGGCATTGTACCGCTTCGCCAAAGAAAACGGTAATGCACAGGATGCTGAACGTTTATACAATATGTTTTTAACCAATCAGTATGTTAAGAATGAATCGAGCAAACTAAAGCTAAAACAGACTGATACCAATTCATTGGCCTTTAAAGCAATTATGCTTGGCACCGACAGCGAATCAAGTGCCTTTTCAAATGTTACAGAGAACTACAACTACTTTAGAGGTGCAATTACAGATGATACTTTTGAATTAATTTTAAGAGGTTTAAATCGGTTAATTTTTGTTGAAATATCTTTAGAAAGAGACAAAGACGACCCACAACGAATTTTTGAAAGTTTGAACTCCACAGGTTTAGATTTATCCCAATCTGATTTAATACGGAATTTTATTTTAATGGACTTGCCACCAAAAGACCAAAACAGAATTTTTGAAACCATTTGGAATCCTATTGAAGAAAATGCAAAAGATTTAGTAAAGCAAAGTTCTTTAGTATCAGATTACATTAGAGATTACCTGACACTACGCAACAAAAAAATACCCAATAAAAATAAAGTTTACGCAGAATTTAAAAGTCTTTACGCTAACAAAAAAGATGAAGCCTATCATCAGGAACTCGAAAACATAAAATCGTTATCCATTCATTATAAAAAGTTTGTTAATCCTACAACCGTTGCAGACGGAAGCATCAAAAAGGAATTAGAATACATTAATCGATTAGAAATAAATGTAGCATATCCTTTTTTGCTCCAAGTATTTGAAGACACCGAAAACGGATTGCTTGCAAAAGATGAATTGATTAAAGTTTTAAAATTGATTCAAAGCTATGCTTGGCGTAGGTTTATTGTAGGCTTGCCAACCAGTTCATTAAACAAAATATTTATGACACTGTATTCAGAAGTAGATACAGAAGAATATTATGATTCAATTGCAAAGGCTTTAATAAAAAAGAAAGGAAGTGCAAAATTTCCAAGCAATGAAGATTTAAAAACTGCTTTGAAGGACAAGGATTTGTATAACACCCAACCCAAAAATAGAAACTATTTGTTTGAAATGTTGGAGAATTACAACAACCGAGAATATGTAAATACCAGCAACGAACAAATTACTATTGAACACATCTTTCCAAGAAATCCGAATGAAAATTGGAATACAGATTTACCATCAGAAGAGTATTTTGTTTTCAAAGAAAAGCATTTAAATACCATAGGAAATCTGACACTTTCGGGCAACAACGGAGCATTAGGCAACAAATCATTTTTGGCAAAAAAGGAAATGAATATTGATGGCAATGAACAAGGCTATCAATTCAGTAGATTGTGGTTAAATTCCTTTTTGAAATCAATAGACACTTGGAATGTTACAAAATATGAAGAAAGGTTGAATATTATTTATGACCGCTTCTTGAAAATATGGGAGTTTCCAGATGTGGAGATTACCGAAAGTGATGAATCGGAAGAGCAAAATATTTTTGATGCTGAAAGTCCAACTCATAAAAAACTTGAATACTTTATTTTTGAAAACACAAAAGTTGAAGAAGATACAGTTGCCCAAATGTATTTTTATGTAATTAGAAATCTTTACGAAAAGAACTCTCAATTATTATTAAGCAATCAAGATGTTTTTAAAATAACGAGAAACGCTTCTGATTTCAGAGCATCGCAAGAAGTTATTAATGGTTGGTATATAGAATCAAACATAGACAGCAATTCTAAATTCGCCATTTTGAAAAAGTTACTTGCCTTGTTTGAAATGGAAGATGAATTGTTAATCAAATATTTGTCAAGTACAGACAGTGAAACAGAACCGAATCGTTTTGGAATCAGAAAAAAATATTGGCAACAGATTTTACCTCTTTTGAATCATACAAATTTATTCGAGAATGTAAGTCCATCAAAAGACCATTGGTTAAGCACAGGTGCAGGAATTGGTGGTTTAGCTTACACTTTAATAATAACAAAATCACATATCCGTATTGAATTAGGTATTTCGACTTCAAGCAAAGAAAAGAACAAAGCCTACTTCAAAAAATTAATGAAGAGTAAAGAAGCTATTGAACAGGCATTTGGTAATCCTTTAGAATGGGAAGAATTGGCAGACAATAAAATGAGTAGAGTTAAATTTGAGTTACAAGACGTAAATCTATTTAATGACAACCATTGGGAAAGAATGAATCAGTTTTTCCTTGACTATTTACCAAAGTTTGAAAGTGCAATACGACCGTTTATTAAAAATTTAAAATAACACAAACAGACAACAATGCCGACCCTTCGCAGTCATACACATTTGCAAGCCGCACAAGCCAACGCACAGACCAAAGCTTGCAAAAGAGTATGCCTGCCCAACCGCACAAGGACAGTCCAAACTCGACACGACAGACCGTTGACCGAAAGAAGGGCAGCCACTAACACGGGTTTGGCAAAAGTGGCGGTTCAGTGCTCCGCAGACACATTTGTGGTTAAACAAACATTGGTTCTCCGCATCAACATTTGTGGTGAAAATCGCCACCTTCGCCAAGCCCGAAACCGTTGGTGGTCAGCTTCGAGCGACCGAAAAGAAACAGAATAATATTTTTCATAATAATTTATTTTAAATTAATTAAATATTAATTTTCCGAGATAACAAAACCAAAAAAATATGCGTGTATTCGGTAAATTAAAATATAAAAATGAAATTATCAATTGTAGTTTAATAATTTCAAATGGAAAAATTTACGAATTAGACATAACTGATACAGGTTCTTTCGATTTTATTTCAAACATCAAAGAGCATAGTGAAGATTATGTACTTGAAAAAATAATCGACACTAAAAATTCTCTTGGTAATTCAAATTACTTTTTAAAATATTTTGGAGGTTATAAAAAACCATCTTTAATTTACTTAAAGTTAAATTGGCTTCAGAAATGTAAATTGGATTTTGCAATGAAGCAAACTCTAATCCAGTCAAAAGACATTAAAATTGAATTAGTAAAATACTTACTTACAATTGTAATTAGCTTTATCTCTGGAGTTATTTACGAGAAAAGCCATTCTGAAATAGCCACACCTGCAACAACTCCTAAAAAAGAACCGATAACAGGAACTAAAAGTTCCCTAGACACCAAAATTCTTAAAACGGACAACAAAAAAGATACTATCATAATGAATAATTTAAAAAATGCTTCTCACTTCAAAGGTGGAGAAACGAAACCTGAATAGATGATAACCAAAAAGCCGAACCACCAACAGCTGTTTCAATATACTTGCGGATTTAGTGGAATTACGTGCTATCATCATAAATCCACCCAGCCAAAAATACTCTGCTTCTAAATCCGCAAGCATCTTGAAGCAGCGGGACGTTGTGTGCTATTTTCGAGCGACAGAAAACTGAAAGAAAATTATTTAAATTAGAATTAATGAAAATAAAATCAACTTTAATTATACTATTATTATTATACCAAAATTCATTTTCGCAAAATATTCGAGATTCAATTTTTAATGATGTAATCTTGATAAAAAATGAGAATCCCAACATTAACGATGAAACTTTTTTTAAAAATATTTACATAAAATCTCAAAATAAGCCAATCGTAATTTTTAATGGTTTGAGGAATATTCCTGCACAAAAATTCTTTGATAGAAAATCATTTTTGAGTGACCAAAACGAAATTATATTGATTAATAATGATGACGAATTAGATGCATTAATTAGACGACGTGAAAAAACAGAAAATATTCATATAAAAGCCAAAGGACAAAAAATTTACCACATAAAAAGAAATGGTATCGAATACATAATTGATAGTTTGAATACAAATATATATGACTTTACAAAACCAATAAAAATAAATTTCAAAAAAGAAGAAATAAAATTTAAGAAAATCAAAGGTTTTATATTAGATAACTCACAATACACAAAAACTAAAGTTCCAGTCGTGGGAGTAAATATTGAGATAAAAGGAACAGAAAGAAAAACATTTACTGATAAGGATGGTAAATTTGAAATTGAAGTAAACGTGGGTGAAAAATTAGTTATTTCGGGATTTAGAATTCCAAGAAAAATTGAAATTTTAGTTACAACTAAAGATTGTTATAAAGTTGATTTAGATACAGTCTTATTTGATACATATATAAGTGGATTTTCTCGAAAATATGTAAAACAACAAAAGAAAATAGAACGTAAAATGATACTTAAAATAAAAGAAGGATTTTACGATTGTCCAAATGAATAAAAAAAACAGCACACAACAGCGGTTTGGCGCAATTGGGGTTTTAGGCGAACTTTAAAGTTGGTTTTGTACTTGGAAGTTGGTTTTTTAATCGATACATTTGGCTAACCAAATCCCCAACTGACGCCAAGCCACGAGACGTTGT
>NZ_JANNXH010000064.1:0-4559 GCF_031409475.1 Flavobacterium sp.
ATTAGTAATCAATTATGATTCGAAACAAAAAATATTTTCTGTTGACAGAAGCCATTCAGGAATAGTCAATTTTGAAAAAAGTTTTGGAAAAGAAATTCATAAAATGGCAACTCCAAACATCATTTCAGAAACTATAAACTACCAAATTATTTTAGATTGGTCATCAATAGAAATTTTCTTAAATAACGGTTTGTATAGCTTTACAGAACAACTGTTTCCGAATAAACCCTACACAAAATTAAGTGTTCAATCTGATGAAAATCAAGAGTTAAAAAATATAAATATCTATAAAATAAATGGAATTTGGGAAAGCAAAACCCTTCAAAAAAACAACTAAAACCACAAAAAATGAATAATGTACGAAATTGGTCTCTTACCGTTGCTGTAGCGGGATTTTTATTTGGTTTTGACACTGTAGTAATCTCAGGCGCTAATTTACCTATCAAAGAATTATGGCACACCACACCATTATTTCATGGCTTATTTATCATGTCAATGGCGTTGTGGGGAACGGTTTTGGGTTCGTTATTGGGTGGAATTCCATGTGATAAATGGGGACGCAAAAAGACCTTATTTTGGATTGGAATTTTATTTTTAGTATCGGCTTTGGGTTCTGCTTTAGCACCTGATCCTTATACTTTTTCGTTTTTTAGGTTTATTGGTGGTATTGGTGTTGGTGCATCTTCGGTGGCTGCGCCCATTTATATTTCTGAAATTTCAAGCCCAAAAAATAGAGGAAAGCTAGGAACATTATTTCAATTTAACATTGTTTTTGGAATCTTAATTGCGTTCTTTTCTAATTATTTATTAGAAGGCGTTGGAGGTCAAAATGACTGGCGATGGATGATAGGAATAGTTGCTTTACCGGCATTGATTTATAGTATTATTGTTTTACAAATCCCCGACAGTCCACGCTGGCTCATCTTGAAAAAAAGAGATGATGAAGCAGGAATGAAAGTACTTGAAATGATTTATAGTAAAGAAGAAGCACAGGACAGTTTTCGTGAAATCAAAAAAGATTTAGTAGACGCAACTATAAAAGAAACTATCTTTTCAAAAAGATACAAACTGCCTCTAATTTTGGCCTTTTTACTGGCTTTTTTCAACCAATTATCTGGAATAAATTTTATTTTATACTATGCTCCAGAAATATTAGAAATGGCCGGATTAGGTTCAAAAGAGTCCTTAATGAATTCTATTTTAATTGGAGTAACAAATTTGATTTTTACCCTTGCAGGAATGCGATTAATAGATATTTTAGGAAGAAAACAATTGATGATAATTGGTTCATTGGGTTATATTATTAGTCTAGGAATGGTCGCTTTAGCGTTTCATAATAATTTAGGCCCAATTGTTTTAATGACTTCTATTATGTTGTTTATTGCTTCGCATGCCATAGGTCAAGGTGCGGTAATTTGGGTTTTCATTTCAGAAATTTTTCCGAATAATGTTAGAGCAAAAGGGCAATCTTTTGGCACCGGAATTCATTGGATATTTGCCGCATTAATTACTTTGGCTGGACCAGTTGTTATTGATATATTCAAAGAAAACCCGTGGCCAATCTTCGCATTTTTTGCCTTTATGATGGTTTTACAATTGGTATTTGTACTCTTTATGATGCCCGAAACCAAAGGATTATCGCTAGAAGAATTAGAACATAAAATGATTTCAAAATAACGAAATGAAAAACAACTTGAATATTATTTGTTTCGGAGAAGTGTTGTTTGATGTTTTTCCTAAGCATAAAAAAATTGGTGGAGCACCATTGAATGTTGCGCTTCGACTTGCAACACTTGGGGCTAACACTCAAATAATAAGCCGAATTGGCACTGACGAAATAGGCAAAGAATTACTAGAGTTTATAAAAAAAGGTGGCGTTGATACTGCTTCAATTCAAATTGACACTATTCATTATACAGGGGAAGTAATTGTAAAATTAGACGAAAAAGGTTCTGCTTCATACACCATTAATTATCCTGTGGCTTGGGATAAAATTGAGTGCAATCCTGAAGTTGAAAACACCGTAAAAAAAGCGGATGCAATGGTTTACGGGAGCTTAGTTTGTAGAGATATAACTTCCCATCTTTCGCTGCTAGAATTAATTAATTATGCCAAATACAAAATTTTTGATGTCAATTTACGCGCTCCTTTTTACACCAAAGAGTTACTTATTAACTTGATGATGCAATCCGATTTTATAAAATTTAATGATGATGAACTATATGAAATAAGTGGGTATTTAAAATCGCCCTATCATTCTCTAGAACAAAACATACTTTACATTGCAGAGCACACCAATACAAATCACATCTGCGTGACAAAAGGAAATCATGGCGCGGTTTTGTATTACAATCAACAATTTTATTACAATAGTGGTTATAAAATTAGCGTTGTTGATACTGTGGGTGCTGGCGATTCCTTTTTGGCTGGATTATTAAGCAAATTATTAACTAATGAAAAACCTCAAAAAGCGATTGATTTTGCCTGTGCATTAGGTGCTCTTGTTGCACAAAGCGAAGGTGCCAATCCAAAAATAACAACCCAAGAGATTACAAATTTTATGAATCCACTGAAAAAATAACAATACACTACTTTAAATCTAAAAAAAATTATTCAAATGAAACTCAAAATAAAATTATTCGTCACAATACAACTCTTACTAATTTTGATTGGCAATACTATTTTGGCACAAGAAAAAGCACCTCCAACTGATCGTAAATGGTGGAAAGAAGCAGTAGTTTATCAAATCTATCCGCGTAGTTTCAAAGATACAAATGGAGATGGTGTTGGTGACTTAAAAGGAATTATTTCTAAACTCGATTACTTAAAAAGTCTAGGCGTAGATGTCATTTGGTTAAACCCAATTTATGGTTCGCCAAATGCTGATAATGGCTATGACATTTCTGATTATCAAGCGATAATGAAGGAATTTGGCACTATGGAAGATTTTGATGCCTTATTAAAAGGAATGCACGAAAGAGGATTGAAATTAGTAATGGATTTAGTTGTAAATCACAGCAGTGATGAACACAAATGGTTCGAGGAAAGCCGTAAATCACGCGACAATCCATACAGAGATTATTACCACTGGTGGCCAGCCGAAAAAGGAAAGCCCGCATTTCGTCCAGGTGCTTTTGAAGCTGATGGAAGTGGTTGGAGATACGACAAAACAACTGATTCTTATTACCTACATTATTTCAACTTTAAACAGCCCGATTTGAATTGGGAAAACCCAAAATTGCGTCAAGAAATTTACAGCATGATGTGTTGGTGGCTCGATAAAGGTGTAGATGGATTTAGAATGGATGTGATTCCGTTTATTTCTAAAGACACTAGTTTTCCTGTGATTACCCAAGCCGATTTAGATAAAGATTATCATGGTCGTTGGGATGTTTTTATGGGAAGTGGACCACATTTGCACGAATACCTTCAAGAAATGAACCGCGAAGTTTTAAGTAAATACGATTGCATGTCACTTGCTGAAGGCGCAGGAATGTTATTATCAACAGCATTAAATTTTGTAGATGCTGATAGAAAAGAACTCAATATGGGGTATCATTTCGAGGGGACAAATTTGGGATATGTTCCAGGATATTTTAAAAAAATGGGTGCTTATTCTTTAGTAGATTTCAAAAAAATCTATTCTGATTGGGATAAAGTCTATGAGACTAAAGGTTGGGGAACAACCTATCTAGGCAACCACGACCAACCTCGAATGGTAAGCCGTTGGGGCAATGATTCGCCAGAATTTCATGATTATTCTTCTAAGCTATTGACTACTTTCTTGCTTTCGATGCGCGGAACTCCTTATTATTATAACGGAGACGAAATAGGAATGGTAAACGCTAAATTCGACAAAATAGAAGATTATAGAGACATAGAAACATTAGCCGAATATGAAAAAATTAAAATTGCAGGTGGCGATTTAAATGAATTTATTGAAAATCAAAAAACAGGTGGAGCACGAGACAATGGTAGAACTCCGTTTCAATGGAATGCTACAGCAAATGGTGGATTTACAACAGGAACACCTTGGTTAAAAGTAAATGATAATCATACTACTTTGAATGCCGAAGCACAAGAGAGAGACCCAAAATCTGTGTTGAATTATTTTAGAAAAATGACAAAACTTCGAAAAACAAATCCCGTATTAATTTATGGAAAATACACTCTTTTAGACAAAGACAACCCTAATGTTTATGCCTTTACTAGAGAATTAGATGGCAAAAAAATACTTGTTTTATTAAACTTTTCTACAAAAAAAGCAGTTGTAAAAACTGGCTTAAATAGTAAAAAAGCGAAATTATTAATCAATAATTATCAAGGAAAACATTCAATGTCAGAATTGAGACCATACGAAGCCGCAATTTACCAACTATACTAATTTTAATATGAAAGCAGTACGAATAGACGTTGTAGATGCATTGAGAGGATTTGCCATAATGTGCATTGTTATTCTACATAATATGGAACATTTTGAATTCTATTATTATCCAGAACAACTGCCAGAATGGATGAAAATTTTAGATGCAAATCTATTGAGCACAGCCTATTTCTTA
>NZ_JANNXH010000065.1:0-30249 GCF_031409475.1 Flavobacterium sp.
TTTATTCTTTTGACAATAAGTAAGGCTTTCAATAAACAAATCTTTATACTCATTTCTGGTAAAAACATCTAACCATCCAACAACGGCAAAACTAATAAAATACAAACCCTCAGGATTATGAAATTTATAATTTCTACTCATAGATACTGCTTTTTACATTTTATTGTAAATATAGAAAATTCGCCTTATCAATTACATACCACACGAAAGGATTCGTGCGGGAGCGGAGGGCATTAGCCACCATTTGGTTTTTGAAAAAGATAAATAATAAATCCAATAATTCCAGCAATAACAATTCCTATTAATCTGTATATAAAAAAATTGTCATATATATCATAAATATTTCTAACCTTTTTTATTGGGTCATTTTTTATACTTATTATTGTCAATATAATAAATGCTATTAAAATTAAAATTGTTGTTATCATTATATTTTTTTAGTAATTCCATACCTTTTGACCTATTGCGCGGAAATTTTTTCCGTGCCTAATCCAATATTCAACTAAAACAAATCTACTAAAAATCTCTATACTTTCAGAAAACTATTAGCGACCACCCAAAACAAAAAAAATCCCGATTGCTCGGGATTTCTTATAAATATATCTAAATTTTATTTCAATTTCTTTTTAATCGCAACTTCATGATACGATTCGATGATATCTCTTTCTTCGATGTCGTTGTATCCTTTAACTTGAATACCACAATCATATCCTTTTGCTACATCTTTCACATCGTCTTTGAAACGTTTCAAAGCTAATAAATCACCAGTAAAGACAACTACACCATCTCTAATGATACGCATTTTGGCATTTTTAACAATTTTACCATCCATAACCATTGAACCTGCAATAGAACCCACTTTAGATATTTTGAATATCTCTCTAATCTCTGCAGTTCCCAGAATTTCCTCTTTCATTTCTGGAGCTAACATTCCTTCCATTGCGTCTTTCAAGTCATCGATAGCGGCGTAAATGATAGAATAATAACGAATGTCAATTTCTTCTTTGTCGGCAAGTTGTCTAGCATTTCCTGCAGGACGAACATTAAATCCAATGATAATTGCGTCCGAAGCTGAAGCTAACATAACATCAGTCTCGGTAATTGCTCCAACTCCTTTATGAATAATATTGATTTGAATTTCTGGTGTAGATAGTTTAGAAAACGAATCAGATAAGGCTTCAACAGAACCATCGACATCACCTTTAAGGATAATGTTCAATTCTTTAAATTGACCCAATGCAATTCTTCGTCCAATTTCATCAAGTGTAATATGACGTTGTGTACGAACCGATTGTTCCCGCATTAATTGGGAACGTTTAGAAGCGATTTGTTTGGCTTCTTTCTCATCAGCAAATACATTAAATTTATCTCCAGCTGTTGCAGATCCATCTAATCCTAAAACCGATACTGGCGTCGAAGGTCCAGCTACGGTTACTATATTTCCGCGTTCGTCATGCATGGCTTTTATTTTACCATGGTGTTTTCCAGCTAACATATAATCTCCAATTCGTAAGGTTCCGTGTTGCACTAATATGGTTGAAACGTATCCTTTTCCTTTATCTAAAAATGCTTCTACAACAGTTCCTTGAGCTGGCTTGTCTGGATTTGATTTTAAATCTAGAAGTTCCGCCTCAAGCAATACCTTTTCTAATAATTCTTTGACACCTGTTCCTACTTTTGCTGAAATATCATGTGATTGAATTTTTCCGCCCCAATCCTCAACAAGTAAATTCATACCTGCTAATTTTTCCTTGATTTTCTCCACATTTGCATTGGGCTTATCAATTTTATTGATAGCAAATATAATGGGTACATTTGCAGCTTGAGCGTGAGAAATGGCTTCTTTGGTTTGTGGCATGATGTCATCATCTGCAGCAACTACAATAATTGCTATATCGGTAACTTGAGCTCCACGCGCACGCATTGCGGTAAAGGCTTCGTGACCTGGTGTGTCAAGGAATGCTATTTTTTGACCGTTGTCTAATGTTACTCCGTAGGCACCAATATGTTGTGTTATTCCACCCGATTCTCCAGCGATAACATTTTCTTTACGAATATAATCCAGCAACGATGTTTTACCGTGATCGACGTGACCCATTACAGTTACAATTGGCGCTCTAAAAACTAAATCTTCTTCTTTGTCTGGTACAACCTGAATGGCTTCTTCAATATCAACTGTGATGAATTCTACTTCATATCCAAACTCATCGGCAACAATAGTTAATGTTTCTGCATCCAAGCGTTGATTTTGAGTAACCATGATTCCCAATGACATACAGGTTCCAATTACTTTTGTAATTTGAACATCCATCATGATTGCAATCTCACCAACGGTTACGAACTCAGTAACTTTTATAGTCTTACTACCTTCATCTATCGCTCTTTGCTCGTCATCTGATTTTTGACGGTGTGTATCTCTTTTATCTCTTCTATATTTAGCTGCTTTAGATTTGCCTCCTTTACCCTGCAGTTTCTCTAAAGTTTCTCTAATTTGATTTTTTACTTCTTCTTCTGTTGGCTCAACTTTTGCAACAATTGCAGGTCTTGCTCCTTTTACAAAACCAGGTCTTGATCCTCTGTTCGCATTAAAACCTCCACCACCGGTATTTGGAGTAATTTTATTTGGATTTGGCGCACCAGGAACTCCAGGTGTTGCTGGTGGTCTTGGCGCTCCCGGTTTTGGGGCAATCCTTTTACGTTTGTTTTTATTGGCATTGTTTGCTGCACTTCCAGGTGTATTTGGAACTCCTGGAACACCTGGTTTGTTGGGTGTAATTTTTGTGTCTTCTTTTTTCTTTTTGGGTTTATTAAATTGAGATAAATCAATAGTCTGCCCAGTAAGTGTAGCTCCAGATAATTTTTGGTATTGGGTTGTAAACGATTCCTCTACAGCAGGTTCTTGGTTTTCAGTAGCAGGCTTTTTAGTAGAAACTTCAACTTTCTTGGATTCTTTTACCTCAACAACTGGTTTAATCTCTTTTTTGTCTGTTAAAATTTTCTCAGGAACAGGTTCGTTTGAAACTGGTTTCTCGTCTGGTGATTTCACAGCGATTGCTTCCTTTTTTTCAACAACAACAGTAGGAATAACTACTTCTTTTTTAGGATTAAGATCAATGTTTCCTACGTGAACTGGACCAGTAACGGTGGCTCTCGCTTTGATGACTTCTTGGCTTTTGAACCTTTCCTCGTCAAGTTTACGTTTGTCTTCGATTTCTTTTTCGCGCTCAATACGCAATGCTTCTTTCTCTTTTCTCTTCTCTTCTCCTACCTCTTTTGAAGCTTCCTTATTACCTTTATCGCCAGCAAACTGACCACACAAAACATTATAAACGTCGTCAGAAATTTTTGTGTTTGGGTTCGATTCAATAGCAATACCCTTATCTTTTAGATAATCCACAGCTCTTTCTAAAGAAATATTCAATTCCCTTAAAACTTTGTTTATTCTAATAATTTTCTCTTCAGACATAAAACCTTTTTAATTTACCTTATATATTATTCCTCACACTAATTCTCATTTGGAGAGAAAAAACAAGGTTTAAATTTATTTTTAAAGAACCGATTTAGTTATCAAATTCTTCTTTTAATATTCTCATTACATCAAGAATCGTTTCCTCTTCTAGGTCAGTTCTTCTTACTAAATCATTTACATCTTGTTTCAAAATACTTTTTGCAGTATCCAATCCAATTTTTGCAAATTCTTCGATAACCCATTCTTCAATTTCGTCTGAAAACTCTGTTAATTCAACATCATCTTCATCGGCTGCTGCACCAGCAACATCACCTTCACGTATAACATCTAATTCATAACCCGTTAATTGTCCCGCTAATTTAATATTGTGACCACCACGACCAATAGCTTTAGAAACTTCTTCTAATTTCAAGAAAACTTCGGCTCTTTTTGTTTCTTCATTGATTTTAATTGATGAAACTTTTGCAGGGCTCAATGCTCTTGTAATATACAATTGAATGTTGCTGGTGTAATTGATAACGTCTATATTTTCGTTTCCTAACTCACGAACAATTCCGTGAATACGAGAACCTTTCATACCTACACAAGCACCAACTGGGTCAATTCTATCATCATAAGAATCTACGGCTACTTTTGCTTTTTCGCCTGGTATTCTTACTACATTTTTGACCATAATCAATCCATCAAAAACTTCTGGAATTTCTTGCTCGAATAATTTTTCTAGAAACTTTTCTGAAGTTCTAGACATTATTATTTGTGGTTTATTGCCTTTTAGCTCCACGTTTTCGATTATTCCACGAACATTGTCTCCTTTTCTGAAAAAATCGGATGGAATTTGTTTTTCTTTTGGCAAAATAATTTCGTTTCCTTCATCGTCAATTAAAATTACGACTCTTGGGCGAACATGGTGTACTTCGGCAGTATATATTTCTCCGATTAAATCTTTAAATTGTTTATAAAGATTGGTGTTGTCGTGTTCGTGGATTTTGGAAATCAAGTTTTGGCGCAAAGCCAAAATAGCTCTTCTTCCTAAATCAATTAATTTGACTTCTTCCGAAACTTCTTCACCAATTTCGAAATCAGGTTCTATTTTTTGAGCTTCGGTCAAAGTGATTTCTAAATGTTCTAAATCCAAATCATCATCTGCAACAATCACTCTTCTTTGCCAGATTTCCATGTCGCCTTTATCAGGATTGATGATAATATCAAAATTGTCATCTGATCCAAATTTTTTCTTCAATGCATTTCTAAACACATCCTCTAATATCGCCATAAGCGTTACACGATCAATAAGTTTATCGTCCTTAAACTCTGAAAATGAATCGATTAATGCTAAATTTTCCATGCCAACTATTTAATTAAAATGTTACTGTAACAATTGCTTCTTTTATTTCTGAATACTGTATTTCTTGTCTTTTTTGAACGGTTTCTTTACCCTTTCCAAGTTTTTTAGGTTCCCGTGCAAGCCATGACAAAATTATAAAATTATCATTAGCCTCAACTAATTCTGCTTCAATAGTTTCGGAATCTAGTTTTACTATTAAAGTTCTGCCTACGTTTTTCTTGTATTGTCTTACCAATTTTAAGGGCGAACCAACACCAACCGAAGCTACTTCTAGAGAAAAATCCTGTTCTTCTCGATCTAAATTATTTTCTAATGCTCGGCTTACTTCTATACAATCCTGCAATGCCACTCCAGCATCACCATCAATATTTACTATAATTTTAAAAGAATCCGTAATAATTAAATCGATTAGAAAAATGGAAGGTTTCTCTAATAATACTTCGTCTAATAACGTGTTTACCTTTTCTTTAAATGTCATATTTTATAAAAAGAGGCACGCTATGCGTGCCTCATTATCTAGTTTTTTAATAAATAACAGTGCAAATATAGTGCTTTTTTTTAAATTTAAAATATTTGAGTACTTATAATATGGTTACGCTTCATTTTATGTTACAATTAAATTCTCTTTTTGGGGTTTCTTAAATTGAAAATATATTTATTTCCTCAATACATTCTGATAACAAAAAGATGCAATTCACATTTTATAAATAAAAAAACCTCTCAAATAAATGAGAGGCTTTTCGTTGGTCTACAAGGACTCGAACCTTGAAAGACTGCACCAAAAACAGTTGTGTTACCATTACACCATAGACCAGCATTGCTGTTAAGCGAGTGCAAATTTAATACAAATTTTAATTTGCACAACTTTTTAATCCCTTTTTATCGAAAAAAAATTAATGCGTTTACTAATTACCAGAAAAATATTTTTCTTATTTAGTATATATACACACTTTTTTACAGCAATAGTTTTTAGAAATTTTTGTTAATGCTCTTATGGTTAACTAAAAAAACATTTTCTTTGTATCTCAAAATAAAAAAACAGCATCAACACTATGGCGGGATTTAATTTTAATAAATGGAATACAATTTTAGGTTGGTTTGCATTCGCAATTGCATTAGCGACCTTTACACTTACTGTAGAACCTACGATGAGTTTTTGGGATTGTGGCGAGTACATTGCTACTGCGGCAAAACTTGAGGTAGGACATCCTCCTGGCGCACCTTTGTATCAAATGATTGGTGCCTTTTTTGCCCTATTTGCTTCGGGTGATAATCATATTGCTTATATGGTAAATATGATGTCGGTTTTCTCGAGTGCTTTTACCATATTATTTTTGTTTTGGTCTTCGTCAATGATTTTAAGAAAGCTAATTTCAAGGTTTTCTGAAGAAAATAAAAATAACGACATCGTAATTCTTGGCAGTTCCTTTGTAGGCGCACTCGTTTTTACTTTTTCGGATAGCTTTTGGTTTAACGCCGTTGAAGCAGAGGTTTATGCTATGGCTTCCTTGTTTATCGCGTTGCTTTTTTGGTTAGGATTGCGCTGGGAACAAGACATGAACACGCCAAGAGGGAATCGTTGGTTGTTGCTTATTTCGCTTGTAATTGGACTTTCGTTTGGCGTTCACTTTATGGCATTGTTGACCATTCCATCTATTGGATTATTGTATTTTTTTAAAAACTATAAAACAGTTACAGTCAAAAATTTTATCATTGCTAATGTTGTAGTGGTTGCCGTTTTATTATTCATTTTTAAATTATTACTACCATTAACGATGGCTTTCTTTGGCAAAACCGAAGTTTTTATGGTTAATGATTTAGGATTGCCTTTTGATTCAGGATCTATTTTCGTAGCTCTAATTTTTGTGCTTTTCTTTTATTTTGGATTAAAATATACTCGCAACAAAGGCCTTGTTCATTATAATACGCTTATTTTATGCATCTTATTTATCCTCATTGGATTTTCAACATGGATGATGCTACCTATACGAGCAAATGCAAATACGGTTATTAATGAAAATAAACCTTCGGATGCTCGAGAAGTTTTGGCGTATTATAATCGAGAACAATATGGCGTTAACCCATTGTTTTACGGACCGCAATATACAGAAGCCTTCACTGGTTTAGATGCTAAAACACCTTATTTAGATGAGGCTCCAAATTTTGAAAGAGATTATAATTCAGGCAAATATGTTATTGTAAATAATTACAAAAACTCCAAACAAAATACGGATGACAATCAAAAAGCGATTCTGCCTAGATTGTGGAGCGGTGATCATGTTGAGAATTACATCAACTTTACAAATCCACCACAATTTAAATTAAATCCTGATTATCCTTACGAAGATGATTTGGAAAAATACGGGATTGACCCCAATCAACTATCAGAAGAGGATTATAATAAAGCGATTGCGCAATTAAGAAATGAAATTGAAAAAACAGTAGCCGAATTTAGACAAGCCTACGCTCAAAAACAAATTGATAATGAAGGATTTATTAAATTTTTAAAAAGTTATGGTGACTATTTAATTGTTGAAAAACCAACAACAGTAGACAATTTTACTTTTATGTTCGAATACCAATTTGGCTATATGTATTTCAGGTATTTGATGTGGAATTTTGTTGGAAGACAAAATGACATTCAAGGAAAATACGATTATCTCGACGGAAATTGGCTTAGTGGAATACCCTTTATTGATGAAATGCATTTAGGATCTCAAGATAATTTACCAACTGATGTATTGAATAATAAAGGTCGAAACGTGTATTATTTTATACCATTCGTGTTAGGTTTAATTGGCTTAATGTATCATGCTGATAAGGATAGAAAAAGTTTTTATGTATTATTAACGCTCTTTTTATTTACAGGTTTGGCTTTAAAAATTTACCTCAACGAGAGACCGTTTGAACCTCGTGAAAGAGATTATGCATTAGTGGGTTCATTCTACGTATTTGCCATTTGGGTAGGTTTTGGAGTGTATGCTTTGTACGAAAGTGCTAAAAAATATTTAGCCCCAAAAATTGCTGGACCAATACTTATTGTTGGCAGTTTATTATCTGCTCCTCTTGTTATGGCAACTCAAAATTGGGACGATCACGATCGATCTAATAAATATACTGCAGTAGCTATGGCAAAAGCATATCTAACTTCGTGTGATCCAAATGCCATTTTATTTACTATTGGCGATAATGACACCTTCCCTTTGTGGTATGCACAAGAAATAGAACACGTTAGAACCGATATAAAAATTGTTAACACCAGCCTTTTTATGACGGACTGGTATATTGATCAAATGAAATCAAAAGCATACGAATCTGAGCCTTTGCCTATTTCATTTACCCATGATCAATATGTAGGTGATAAATTAGATTATGTAGCACATGTTCAAAAAGTAGAAAGTCGCTGGGATATTAAAGATTTTATAGCTTTTATCAAAAATCCAAAATCGACAATTGATTTACAAAACGGTCAAACGATACATTTTTACCCAACAAATAAAATTAGAATTCCAATAGACAAAAACAACATTATAAAAAATAATGTAGTCGCTACAAAATACAATGATTCCATTGTGCCCTATATTGATATTGACATCAAAGGAAATGCATTGTATAAAAACAGATTGATGATGCTAGATATTGTCGCGAATAACAATTGGAAAAGACCAATGTATTTTAGCGGTGGTGCTTTTGATGATGAAGACTATTTGTGGATGAAAGATTTTCTACAACTAGACGGAATGGTTTTTAAATTAGTTCCCATAAAAAACAAGGTCAATAAAGAAGATGGACCAATGGATATGGGACAAGTTGACTCTGATAAAATGTATGCCAATATCATGAAATGGGAATGGGGAAATAGCGATAGTGATAAAATATATCATGATCCAGAAACCAGAAGAAACAGCATAACCTATCGTACAAATCTTGCTCGTTTAATGGATCAATTAATCGCTGAAGGTAACTTTGAAAAAGCTAAAAAAGTTATCGATTTGTCCTTAACCAAAATGCCTGTTTCAAAATTTGGCTATTATTCCGTAGTAGAACCTTTTGCAAAAGGGTATTATCAGGTTGGCGAAAAAATAAAAGCACAACAACTACTCCAACTATTAATTACAAAATACCAAGAAAATCTCAACTATTATGGCAATCTAAATGCGGTTGATCAAAACGATATTGCAATAGATATCATTACTGATATTGAGCGCTACCGAAGTTTGTTGAAAGTGATGAAAGAAAATGGAGATGTTCCTTTTTATAATAAGAATAGAGCAACGTTTAATACTTACATAAAAATGTTTGATCGTTTTGAGCGTGATAGAGAATAATTTTATTTAGAATACTAATTAAAGAAGTAGCGCTGTTGAAAAATGCCGCTACTTTTTTTACTATTTAAAAATCAAAAAAAATGAAATTGTATTGGATAAAAACGAATTCATTTATTAAAAAATTGTTTTCAAATTACACTTGGGATTTACCTAATAATGAGAATAAAATCTACCTCACTTTCGACGATGGTCCAACTCCGGAAATCACAGAATGGGTTTTAAATCAATTGCAAATATATAATGCAAAAGCTACTTTTTTTTGCATTGGAAATAACATCGAAAAATATCCCGAGATTTTCTCAAAAATAAACAACGACGGACATTCAATCGGAAATCACACTTTTAATCATTTGAATGGATGGAAAACTTCGACCCAAGAATATATTGAGAATGTGAATTTATGCGAAGATTCCATTTCAAATACAAAATCTAAAATCTTCCGTCCTCCTTACGGAAAATTAAAAGCAGCTCAATCAAAAAAAATACGCCAATTAGGCTACAAAATAATTATGTGGGATGTTTTGAGCGCCGATTTTGACACGACTATTTCAAAAGAGAAATGTTTGAAAAATGTACTACAAAATGTACAATCTGGAAGTATAATTATATTTCACGACAGCGTAAATGCATTTCAGAATTTAGAGTATACTTTACCTAAAACCTTGAAATACTTGTATGAAAAAGGGTTTGTTTTTGAAAAAATTATTTAAATTTGCTCTTGAACCAAGCTAATTATTGTATTCGCATCGAGTTCACCAGATTGTCTCCAAATCATCTGTCCTTCTTTATATATCATTAAAGTAGGAAGTCCTTTGATACGAAGCGCATCAGCTAATTCTTGATTTTTATCAACATCTATTTTTATCACTTTTGCCTTGTCGCCAAGCGCAGCGGCAACATCTCTAATTACAGGATGCATGGATACTGACGGTTCATTCCAATCTGTGTAAAAATCAATTAACACAGGAACTTCGGTGTTTATAAGTTCTCCAAATTTTGACATAAAACCAAAAATTTAATTTTCTAAATTGAATTAAAAAGATAATTTATTTTACAAATGTAACATTTTAAACGAATTAAGCCACATTCTTACCTTTTTTTAGTCGTATAACGGTAATTTCTGGCATAATACCTACTCTTCCGGGATAAGCATGAAACCCAAAACCACGATTTACATAAACATATCGGCCAAATTCCTCATACAATCCTGCCCATTGTTTGTACATATATTGTGCCAAACTCCACTTAAACCAACCTGGAATTTCTATCCCAAATTGCATTCCGTGTGTATGTCCACTTAAGGTTAATTGAACATTTTTTGCATGATGTTTTACTTCTTCTTCCCAATGACTCGGGTCATGACTCATCAGGATTTTAAAATCATTATCTAAAATTCCTTCCGAAGCTTTATTCAAATCGCCAATTTTTCCAAAATGCTTCCCCCAATTCTCTACACCAATCAATGCAATTGAATCAGTCCCTTTTTGGATTTTCACATTTTCGTTTAGTAATAATTTAAAATCTATTTGACGGTGCAAATCTTTTATAGCAACAAAGTTTTTTTCTTTCTCTTCTTCGGTTTTCCATTCTAAATACGCGCCATAATCATGATTTCCTAATATTGAATATTTGCCAAAAAGTGGTTTTTGTAATCTATTAAAAGTGTCAATCCATGGATGCATCTCATCGGCTTTGGCATTGACAATATCACCGGTAAACAATAACAAATCCGATTCTTGCTCGTTGACTAAATCTATGGCGTAATTTATTTTTTCGGGATTATCAAAACTCCCACTATGCACATCCGATATTTGAGTAATCGTAAATCCATCAAAAGCATCTGGCAAATCCGGAAAAAAAACATCCTGCTTGATCACTTTGTAGTTGTATCTTCCAATTGTTATTCCGTAAATCAATGACAAAAACGGGATTGCAGCCAATCCTAATCCTATTTGGCTAACAAATTTTCGACGCGAAGGCAAAAAATTAGTAGTGGTATCATATTCAACAAAATAGTTCATGGAACCTTTAATCAATCGGAAAATATCTTCGCCAAATAAAATTAATGTAATGATAATTTTAGGAAGATATAATAACAAAAACAACCCCATTGCAAATAAACTTCTTGGTGTTTGACCTACAGAACGGTCGAAATAATAAATGGAGTAAAGAACGTAAACCGATGCTAAGACACTAATTATCATATACAATTGCAAAATCCATTTGGTTTTTATAACTGTTTTAAAAGCTTGATAAGCGTAGATTTCAATAACAAATAAAACGGCACAGAAAAATAAAAAAAATACCTTCATTTTATAAAATTTTACACAAAATAACGAAGAAAGAAAACACAAAGTAGTTTTGTTAATCAATTTTTAACGTATTTGTAAAATCTTCTTCTATGAATGTTTATTTTTACATTCAAATTTTTAAAAACATGTCTCAAAAACGCCTTTTCCTTCTCGATGCTTACGCTTTAATCTTTCGAGGTTATTTTGCTTTTATAAAAAATCCTCGTATCAACTCCAAAGGCATGGATACATCAGCCATCATGGGTTTCATGAATGCTTTGATGGATGTTATCAAGCGCGAAAAACCAGATCATTTGGCCGTAGCTTTTGACAAAGGCGGAAGCACTTATCGTTACGAAATGTATCAGGAATACAAAGCGCATCGTGATGAAACTCCTGAGGCGATTAAAATTGCTGTTCCATACATTCAAGAATTACTGCGCGCCATGCACATTCCTATTATTGAAGTGGCAGGTTTTGAAGCTGATGATTTGATTGGAACATTAGCAAAACAAGCCGAAAAAGAGAATTACAAAGTTTTTATGGTTACACCAGATAAAGATTTTGCGCAACTCGTTTCCGAAAATATTTTTATGTACAAACCCGCAAGAATGGGCAACGACATAGAAATTTGGGGAATTCCCGAAGTACTGAAACGTTTTGAAATCGAACGTCCAGAACAAGTGATAGATTTTCTTGGAATGATGGGTGATGCAGCCGATAATATTCCAGGTTTACCTGGAGTGGGCGAAGTGACAGCCAAAAAATTATTGAAAGAATTTGGTTCGATGGAAAACCTTTTAGCCAATACTGACAAGCTCAAAGGTGCTTTGAAAGAAAAAATTGAAGCCAACAAAGAAAAAGGAATTTTGTCTAAAAAATTAGCCACAATCCTACTCGATTGCCCAGTTCAATTCAATGAGAATGATTACGAATTATCAAAACCAGATGTAGAAAAAACAGATGTTTTGTTCCAAGAATTGGAATTTCGCCAAATGAAAGCGCAGTTTGATAAATATTTTGGAACCGGAAAAGAATACGACGAAATCAATACCAATGACAATAGCATTGACAATGGCAATGAAAAAATAGTCAAAAAAGCTCCAGTTAAAAAATCCAATGAAGATCAATTTGATTTATTTGGATTTTCAGAGGAAGAAAGTGGAGAAACAAAATCGAGTTCGCATTATGCAACATTAGAAAACACCGAACATTTTTACCAAAGTATTCAAGGCGATTTTGCCGTGAAATTGCTTTTGCAAAACTTATTAAATCAAACTTCGGTGTGTTTTGATACCGAAACTACAGGAATTGACGCCTTAAACGCTGAACTTGTTGGAATGTCTTTTTCTTATGAGAAAGGGAAAGGATTTTACGTTCCGTTTCCAGAAAATCAAAAAGAAGCTCAGGTTTTAGTCAATAAATTCAAACCATTTTTCGAAAGTGAAACTATCGAAAAAATTGGTCAGAATATCAAATATGATTTAAAAATTCTGTCGCATTACGGAGTTTCCATCAAAGGAAAATTATTCGATACCATGATTGCTCATTATTTAATTAATCCAGATATGCGTCATAATATGGATGTTTTGAGTGAAACGTATTTAAAATATTCACCAAAATCAATTGAAGATTTAATTGGGAAGAAAGGGAAGAATCAAAAATCGATGCGCGACGTAGCTTTGGAAGATATCAAAGAATACGCCGCCGAAGATGCTGATGTAACGTATCAATTAAAACAAAATTTTAGTCCAATTCTAGACAAAGCCGAAACCAAAAAATTATTTGACGAAATCGAAATTCCGTTGATTCCAGTTTTAGCAGCAATGGAAATAGAAGGCATTAATCTTGATGTTCCATTCCTGAAATCGATGTCGGTGGAAATGGCTTTAGAAAGTAATGCATTGGAACAAAAAATATATGAAACTGCAGGCGAAAAATTCAATTTAGCTTCGCCAAAACAATTGGGCGACGTTTTATTTGATAAATTGAAAATTGGCGGAGCCAAACAAAAGAAAACCAAAACGGGTCAATATGCCACAGGTGAAGAAATTTTAAGCTATTTAGAAAAAGACAATCCCATTGTAAAAGACATTCTCGAATGGCGTCAAATGGTGAAATTGCAAAGTACTTACATTGATGCATTGCCCAATCAAGTTGACGAAAAAACAGGACGTGTGCATACTGATTATATGCAAACTGTTGCTGCGACAGGACGATTGAGTTCTAATAATCCAAACCTGCAAAACATACCAATCAGAACCGAACGTGGGCGATTAATTCGTAAAGCATTTATTGCTCGTGATGAAAATTACACCTTACTTTCTGCCGATTATTCTCAAATTGAACTTCGCATTATTGCCGCTTTATCTGGCGAAGAAAACATGATAAAAGCATTTCAAAACAACGAAGATATTCACAAAAGTACAGCGGCAAAAGTATTTAATGTGCCTTTAGATGAAGTGACAAAAGAACAACGTAGCAATGCCAAAACGGTTAATTTCGGAATTATTTATGGTGTTTCTGCTTTTGGACTTTCCAATCAAACTTCGTTATCCCGAAAAGAAGCTGCTGAGTTGATTGATGCGTATTATGCCACGTATCCAAAACTGAAATCATACATGTCCAACCAAGTGGATTTTGCCAGAGAAAATGGCTATGTGCAAACTGTTTTAGGAAGAAGACGGTATCTAAAAGACATCAATTCAGCCAATATGATGGTCAAAAGTGGCGCAGAACGAAATGCCGTAAACGCACCCATTCAAGGTTCTGCTGCTGACATTATCAAAATAGCGATGATTAATATTCACAGAAAATTAGTTTCGGAAAACTGGAAATCCAAGATGTTATTACAAGTCCACGATGAGTTGGTGTTTGATGTTCACAACTCCGAACTAGAGAAAATTCAACCCATGATTAAACACGAAATGGAAAATGCATTTAAACTAGATGTACCTTTAGAAGTCGAAATGGGAATGGGAAGGAATTGGCTGGAAGCGCATTAACAATTTATTTTAATATTTTAACATTTGTTCATTTGTTTATAAAAACATTCACTTTAACTTGTAACGAAATATATAAATTTTGGAAACGCTCAAAACCATTTTATATTTCTCTATTTTTAGACATCCCTTAACACTAGAGGAAATACATGGCTATACAAACTACCCTGAATTATCGCAAACAGCATGCGAATTACAACATTTAATAGACGAAAAGATTCTTAACAAAATAGATGACTTTTATGTGTATGCAAACGATTTAGAAAGCGTGACCAAACGTTTAAAAGGAAGTCTACTGGCGACAAAAGTACTTGTAATTGCTAAAAAAAGAGCCCGATTTATTGCCAAATTTCCTTATGTAGAGGCAGTTGGTGTTTCAGGTTCATTATCGAAAGGGTATTATGACGATAACGGCGACATCGATTTTTTTGTGATTACAAAGCCCAACAAATTATGGATTTGCAGAACATTGCTCATGCTTTACAAAAAAATATTCTTTCTGAATTCTCGTAAATATTTTTGTGTAAATTATTTTATTTCATCCCAACAATTAGAAATTGAAGAAAAAAATAGGTTTACAGCAACCGAGTTAAAAACACTCATTCCAATGCAAGGAAAAGTAGTATTTGAACAATTCTACAAAAGCAATTATTGGGTGCAAAGCTATTTTTCGAAGTTTACTTACGATAGTAATCAAATCGCAACTATTAAAAAACCAACGCTTACAAAAATCGTCGAATTTATATTGAATACTGGTTTTGGAAATAGTTTGGACAACTTTTTTAAATCAATTACCCTTCGTAAATGGAAAGCTAAATTTGATTACTTATCCGATGCTGATTTTAATATTGCTTTAAAATCAACAAAGAATATTTCAAAACACCATCCTTCTAACTTTCAAAAAAAAGTTATCCTATCTTTGAATTCAAAACTTGAAGAAGTACAGTTGAAATTTAATGTAGTTTTACAGAAAGAACATGCCTGAAATTCTTTTTTCACATTCCTATTATTACCAACTCGACCCCAAACAATGGAAAAACAAAATGCCTTTTCCTCCTTTGGGAACTTTGTATGCAGCAGCTTTACTGCGAGAAAATGATTTTAAAGTTGCTCTTTTTGATACTAATTTACTTGACTCTCCAAATTCGATTATTCCAATTTTAAAAAAAAATAATCCAAAATATCTAGTTATTTACGACGATGGTTTTAATTATTTGACCAAAATGTGTTTGACCAAAATGCGCGAAGCTTGTTTTGAAATGATCGCTTTTGGCAAGAAACAAAACTGTATTGTGATTGTTTGCAGCTCTGATTCGACTGATAATTATGAACACTATTTAGATAAAAACGCTGATTATATTATACAAGGCGAAGGCGAAATTACTTTACTAGAATTGATAAATTCTTTAGAAAAAAAACAATCCATCGAAACAATTTCAGGTATTGTTTTTAGAAAAGGAAACACTACAATTGTTAATCCAAAGCGCAACGTTTTACAAAATTTAGACCATTTAGTTTTACCAGCATGGGATTTGGTCGACGTAGAAAGTTACCAAGCAATTTGGAAACAAAGCGGTCAAGATTTTACACTCAACATTGCCACCACTCGCGGCTGTCCTTACAAATGCAATTGGTGTGCAAAACCCATTTATGGCAACAGATACAATGCCCATTCACCAGAATATATTGTCAATGAAATCAAATTTTTACAAGAAAATTTTGGAGTTTCAAGATTTTGGATGTGTGATGATATTTTTGGGTTAAAACCCAATTGGGTTCAAGAATTCAATACCGAATTACAGAAAAATAATCTTAAAATTAGTTATTTTATTCAAAGTCGCGTTGATTTACTTTTGAAAGAAGACACCATTGAAGCACTAGCAAATTCAGGATGTGAAGAAGTTTGGGTTGGTGCCGAAAGTGCTTCGCAAAAAATTCTTGATGCAATGGACAAAGGCACTAAAGTGGAAGAAATTTACAAAGCAACACGGCTTCTAAAAGAAAAGAAAATCAGAGTAGCTTTGTTTTTACAATTTGGCTATTTAACAGAAAATAAAGAAGATATTCGTAAAACAATCGCCATGGTTAAGGAATTGCAGCCTGACAATATTGGCATATCTATTTCCTATCCTTTACCCGGAACGAAATTTTATGACAAAGTAAAAGACGATTTAAAACTAAAAGCAAATTGGACCGATTCAGATGATTTTGAGATGCTATTTAACGGAACCTACTCTTCCGGTTTTTATCGAAAATTACAACGATATGTTCATAAAGAGTTTCGTAAAAGTCAAGGAATTTATAATTTAAAATCAAGTTTGAAGAGTCCATCTAGTTTAAATTTTGTGAAAATAAAATCGATTGTGAAATTGGGGTATTATGTCCCGAGTGCTTTTGTGGATGGTTTGGTTTTAAAATTAACTGAAAATGAAAACTGATTTCGACAATGCAGCAACAAACTATGACCAAACTTTTACCAATACGGTGATTGGCAAGTTGCAACGCAATTTAGTTTACAACAACTTATCAAAAATTTTAAACGAAAACAATCCAAAAACCATCCTCGAAATTAATTGTGGTACAGGAGAAGATGCCATTTGGCTAGCAAAACAGAGCATCAATGTTGTTGCAACAGACATTTCTTCGAAAATGATTGAAATTGCAAAAGATAAATCGGTTTTAGAGAATTTAACTTTTATTCAAAAAGATATCAATCAAATTGTCACTGAATTTTCATCTAAAAATTTCGACTTAATTTTTTCCAATTTTGGTGGGTTAAATTGTTTATCACTATCCGAAATGAGTGCTTTTTTTAAAAATGCAGCTCAAATCTTGTCTACTAAAGGTCATTTGGTTTTGGTTATCATGCCCAAAAGTACACTTTGGGAACAATGCTATTTTTTGATAAAATTGAATTTAAAAAATGCCTTCCGACGAAAAAAGGAATATGCAATTGCCAATGTCGATGGCGAAAAAGTTATTACTTACTATTACAATCCAAAAGATATTGTAAATTTAGCCCACACAAATTTTGAAGTCAAAACCATAAAACCAATTGGCTTTTTTATTCCGCCTTCGTATTTAGAGCCTTTTTTTAAAAACAAACCAAAATTGATTTGGGTTTTAAATGCATTTGAAAAAAGGATTAAAAATTGGTCTTTTCTTTCAAAATATGCGGATCATTATTTTATAGTTTTACAAAAAAGATGAGTATTCTATTTACACATGGCTATTATTTGTCCGACGATTTGAAGGAGCAAAAAATAATGAAACCTTATCCACCATTAGGTTTGCTTTATGTTTCGGCATACTTAATAAGCAAGAATTTTCCCAATGATGTGTTTGACTCTACATTTTATTCTCGTGAAGAACAGCTGGCTTTTATTTTAGAAAAAAAACCAAAAATTATTTCGATTTATACCAATTTAATGACCAAAATTGAAGTCGTAAAATTGATTAAAATTTTAAAAACAGCAGCGTTCGACTTTCCAAAAATCATTCTTGGCGGACCAGATATTACTTTTAATATCGAAAATTATCTAAAAACAGGCGCTGATTTTCTGACGATTGGCGAAGGAGAAGAAACGACTTACGAATTGTATAATGCAATTGTAAATAATGGAAATTTTCATGAAATAAACGGCATTGCATTTCTAGAAAATGAAATTGTAATTCAAACGAATGCCCGAACTAAATTTCGAGAATTAGACGATTTGCCGTTGCCTAATCGAGATGCAATTCCGAATGAAAAATACCTCGAAACCTGGAAGAATAACCACGGCGAAAGCTCGATGACAATTTCTACGCAACGCGGTTGTCCTTATACTTGCAAATGGTGTAGCACTGCAGTTTACGGACAAAGTTACCGTCGCCGACCAGCACATTTAGTAGCACAGGAAATGAAAATGCTCAAAGACAACTACAATCCAGATGCAATTTGGTTTGTGGATGATGTCTTCACGATAAGTCATAAATGGCTCACTGCTTTTCATGCAGAAGTGGTCAAACAAGATGCACAAATCAGGTTTGAATGCATCACTCGGGCCGAACGTTTGAACGACGAAATTCTTAAATTACTAAAAGAAGCGGGCTGTTTCAGGATATGGATTGGTGCCGAAAGCGGTTCGCAAAAAATCATTGATTTAATGGATCGAAGAGTGGATATAAATCATGTAAAAAAAGTGATTCAAGACACAAACGCGCTCGGAATTGAAACTGGAACTTTCGTAATGTTGGGTTATCCCGGCGAAACCGAAGCTGATATTACCGAAACCATCGAATATCTTAAAGAAGCAAATCCAACACATTATACCATTACAATTGCCTACCCTATAAAAGGAACTTCACTATACAATGAGGTTGAAAAAGCCATTACTGTTCAACCAGATTGGGAAACTTCGACTGACAGACAAATAGAATTCAAGCGCACCTATCCCAGAAAATATTACGATTATGCTGTAAAAAAAGTGGTCAATGAAGTGGAATTATCGCGGTTGAAAAATAAAAATAGTCTCAAAGGATTAAAGCTAAAAACCAAATCGATTTTAGCAAGTGGATTAATGAAAATTAGTAAATGAACAGCGATACAAAATACCTCTATTTCTTATCCCTCCTTTATTTTATAATAAGCTGGATTGGTATTTTACATCATGAATTATGGCTTGACGAAGCGCATCATTGGCTTCTGGCAAGAGACAGTAATTCGTTTTTTGATCTAATCAAAAACACCCGATTTGAAGGACATCCATTATTATGGAGCAGCATGCTTTATGGAATTACTCGATGTACAACAAACCCGTTTTGGATGCAATTGTTACACATTCTAATTTCTACTTCATTCGTTGTTGTTTTTCTAAAAAAAGCACCTTTCGATTGGTTGTTTAAAACTCTATTTATTTTTGGTTATTTTATAATTTTTGAGTACAATTTAATCAGTAGAAATTATAGTTTAGGAATTCTATTTTTATTTTTAGCATGTTCTGTTTTTAAAGATAGAAGTAGTAAATTTTTATTGTTATCTTTTTATTTAGCACTAACTTTAAACACCCATTTGATTTTTAGTATAACTGCCTTTGCTCTTTTTTTAGTGCTTTTGATGGAGCAATTACAAAACAAACAATTATTTAATCGTAAAAACACATGGGGTTATTTAATTTTTGGATTGGGTTTGTTATCGATACTCATCCAAATACAAACTACAAATTCGAATTGGTTTTTAAACCCAATTGATAAAATACCTTTGAATATCCGATTAATTAATGGATTTATTGCTTTTTTTAAAGGTTTGATAACCATTCCAGATTTCAGAACCATTCATTTTTGGAATTCCAATTTATTGGTTAATTTAAGTAAACCTATTTCTGCAATTTTTGCATTATTAATTTATTTTATTCCGTTGCTTTTATTTTTCAAAAACAAAAAAACCTTATACTTTGTTTATTTTGCGTTAATCGGAACTCAAATTTTCTTTTTTATAACTCAAAGAGCAGCTACTCGTTTTCACGGAATGACTTACATCACTATTATTATTGCTTTATGGATTGAATATTATTATGAATCTGACAACTATAAATTAAAGGACTATTTGAATTCTTTAAAGTTAACTTTATTTAAAAAGCCAATTATTTATAGCATACTACTGATTCAATTTTTTAGTGGAGTTTGCGCTTATTCAATGGATTGTGTTTATCCTTTTACCAATGCAAAAAAAACTGTAGAATATTTAAAAACCCAAAAATTACTCTCAAAAGAAATTGTAACCGTTACTTGCGATGGAACATTGTTGAGCGCTTATTTAGAACGTAAAATTTACTTTTTATGTGATGATAGTTTACAAAGTTTTTGTCATTGGGATTCGAGTTGCGTAGGAAATGTTAACCAAGAAAAAACAATTGCGTTGCTGACCAATTACCTGAATTCTGACAAAAAAATTCTCTTTATTTCGTATTGTCCACTAACAAATGATACTAAAACTAAAAATTGGCAACCGTTAAATAGTTCGATTAAAGCCTGTTTTGTGAAAAAATTTGATCAAAATATTATAGAAAAATCTAATTATTACATTTACAAAGTTTCAAAATCATATTAGATGAAAAAGTTAATAATACTATTAATAGGAATCGTAATTTTTATTGGGTGCGAAAGCAATACTTACGCTGATATAGAAGAAGAAAAAAACGACTCGTTTGATATAAACTTAAAATGGAACAAAGCCTATCCAGATGATTCTATCGACAAATCAGTAATTGGATTAAAATGGGCTTTATCCTATTTAGGTGCTAAATTACCCAAGAATTTAATTGGAATTTCGTATTCAAATGCGATTATTTCAATGAACATCAATCAACTCGGTTTTAATGAAAATGCTGTCGAAAAACTATCCCTATTAAACATCAAAATAAAAGAATCTCAAGAATACAAAAACACAAATACTATTGATTTAGGACGCTTTGTATCATTATTACTGGGTTCGTCTGAACATTACTATCAAATTTCAGGAACTCCAAATCGATTAGAGGAATTGTTAGGAAATTATATTTTAAAACCCGAAAAAGGATATGTAAATAATTCTGGAGTTTCATTAGAACATCGTATCATTAAATTTTCAGAACAAGTTGGATTCAATCAAGTGTTTTTATCACAAGAAGTCGATCCAATAACCCAAGAAATTTATGAATTTGAAACTATCGAACTCTTGCCAAACGGTCAATTGCGGTTTGGCATTTTTGATGTTAATGGTCGTCGAAAAAACAATGCAGATTCTAATCATTCAAACGCAGGCAAACCAGCAAAATGCATGTGGTGCCACGAATCGTCTATCAATCAACTTTTTTCGCCACAATTAAATTTTTCTGGGTATCTAACTGCCACACAATTTCAAAATACTTTAATAAATTATCGAAATTTAAATAAAAATTTAAAATTAAATCTAGATTCGGCGATTGATTATTCGCAAACGCAACAGCATACTTTGACTGAATTATTGTATATTTCATTTATGGAACCATCAGCAGAAAGAGTATCCTTAGAATGGAATTTGCCACTAAACAAAGTGCAAAGTTTGCTCTCAGGATTGTCAACACACGTTTACGACGAATTCCCATTTTTAGGAAATTTATATCATAGAAATGAAATCGAAAAACGAGCACCATTTCCAGGATTAGCTGTATCGTCAAGTGTCAGAGAAATGTCTAATATTGAAGTTAATCACTTGAAATAATGCTGAATAACAAAAAAATTATTGTGGTGCTTCCAGCTTATAATGCCGAAAAAACACTTCGGAAAACGTTTGACGAAATTCCTTTTGATATTGTAGATGAAGTAATAATCACCGATGATTTTAGTAATGATAGCACTATTAAAATAGCCCAAGAAATTGGTATTCGCCATATTATTTCCCATGATAAAAATAGAGGTTATGGTGCCAATCAAAAATCATGTTACAGCAAAGCATTATCATTAAATGCAGCTATTATTGTAATGTTACATCCTGATTATCAATATACTCCAAAATTAATTCCAGCAATGTGTACACTAGTTGCCAACGATTTATATGATGTGGTTTTAGGCTCGAGGATTTTGAGTAAAGGTGCTCTAAAAGGCGGAATGCCGGTGTATAAATATATTGCAAATAGAGTTTTGACCTGTATTCAAAATATTTTGATGAATCAAAAATTATCAGAATACCATACTGGCTATAGGTGTTTTGATGCAAAAATTTTACAAAAAATTAATTTCGAAAACAACTCAGACGATTTTGTATTTGACAACGAAATTTTAGCTCAGTGTTGTTTTTTGAATGCTAGGATTGGCGAAATTTCTTGTCCAGCTAACTATTTTGATGAATCAAGTTCTATTAATTTAAAGCGCAGTTTAATTTATGGATTTGGCGTTCTAAGAGTTTCTTTTTCTTATTTTTTGCAAAAAACGATGTTGTTTAGATTCGCAATTTTTAAAAATTAATGAAAGTTAATGAAGTTTTTAAATTCAGCTTTGTCAAAGTTTTAAACTTTGACAAAGCTATGTTGCCTATAATTTTACTTTGTTTGTTTTATGTTTTTAAAGCAATAAATTTTCCCATTCATGATTTTGCTAATTATTATTTTGGTGGAAAATTTTTAACAGATGGGACATTCAACACTAACATTTATTTTCCCTATTATTTCAATAAAAATATTGCCAATTTGGGTTACAATGAAATTTTTGTAAGTTATGCACCCAATACTCCGTTTCTGGCATTGACATTTTTGCCTTTTTCCTTTTTAGAAATACATGCTGCAAAAATTATTTTCAATTGCATTTCTACACTATTATTTTTAGTTAGCATTTACAAATTATTCTCCTTTTATAAAGTTGAATTCAAATTCATTTTATTAGTGCCAATTTTGTTTTTTGTCCCTATAAAAAACGAGTTATTATTTGGCCAAGTTTATTTTTTGTTGTTTTTTTTATTAACTGAATTTTGTTTGGCTTATGAAAAAAAACAACTGAAAAAAGCAGCTGTATATCTAAGTATTGCTATCGTGTTAAAGGTTTTTCCAATTGTACTTCTTTTTATTTTTATTTTTAAAAAGCAATTCAAAAATTTATTTTATTGTCTTGGTTTTTGTGCTTTATGGCTTGGAATTTCTATCTTATTTACTGGTGCCGATGTTTTGATTTTTTATATTCAAAAAGTAGTGACTAAAGCCTCAAATGGTGAAATCTCTGAAGCATTTGTAACCAATTACCAATCGGTTTTTATGTTTTTAAAAGAATTATTGGTGTTTGATTCGCTTGAAAATTCGAATTCATTTTTTAATAATCCAGTCTTATTTTCGAGTTTGGTGTCCGGATTTAAAATCGCATTAATGGCAATTGGATATTATGTTACAAAAAAAATCAGTAATCAATTGTTCGTTTTTTCTTATTGGATTGCAACTTCGATTTTGTTGTCGCCCTACGGAAGCACTTACACTTTTATTTTATTAATTTTTCCGTTTGTATTTCTTGCTAAAAGTGAAATTTCTTCTTTAAAAAAAATGATTTTTATTGTTTTTTTGCTTCTAATTTGCAATTTGCCAATTGCATTATTTATTTCAAATCAATTTCCGTTTTCGTATTTACGATTGCTTTTTTTATTACTATTTTTTGGTTTATTTATTTCATTAATCTACCATAAAATTAATTGGAAAACCATTTCATTATGCATTATTTGTGCACTATTATTTGTAATGATTAATGGTAAAAATGAAATTAATAATTCTAATTATTTGAATACAAAAAATCCTCCAATTTTAATTTATGATTATAAAATAGAAAATAATAATTTGACCTATTTTTATTGGAATGAAAAAGGCGAAAATAAAAAAAAGATGAAAATCGAAGTTCAAAGTTTGCAAAATCTACAACTAAAAAACAATCAACTTTTTTTACATAACAAGCAACTCACTTTTGACAACAGCAACAAACTGAAACCTGTATTGATTAATAATAAAACAATAATTTATATGTCAGATTCAGATAAAGGAATAGGGTTTTATTCATTAAAAAAAATTACTATCAATTGAAACATAAAAACCTAAATAGAATAGGATTTATTTCGTCTAATGCCTTGCGTCAAATTATAGTCTCGGCTTTTGGAATATTTATTCCTTTTATGGTTATTCGATACGCTTCAAAAGAGATTTGGGGCGAATTTGTTTCTATCTTGTTGTTTACTTTATTGGCATTACAGATTGTAAATTGGGGAAATAAGGAATATCTGTTACGCAAATTTAGTTTAAAACCCAATACGATAGCTATTGAATTCTCTAGGGTTTTGTATACTAGATTGCCCTTAGTGATTTTATTCTCGATTGTGGGTTTGTGGTTATTTTCGATTCAATTTGGGGCTTTTATTTTTGTTTGGATTTTAGGACGGTTTATAATTCATTCAACCGAAGTTTTAGTGGTTTACGAAAAAAAATTTACAGACTCATTAGTAATTGAAAGTGTAAGTTTTTTGATTTTTTGTGTTGCGTTCTATTCTTATAAATCCGAAATCAATTTAACTATTTTACTCATTATTTATAGTTTTTATCAGTTTATAAAGGGCGTTTTTTATTTTATTTTATTCAAGAATTTTGTGGCTATTGAGAATCTAAAACTTGATTTAAACTTTTATAAAAATAGCTTTTGGTACTTTTTACTTTCGATTTTAGGCTTTTTGGCCTCTAAAATTGATGTTTATATTATGCAACAATTTGGCAATAAAATCAATACATCCGATTATCAAATCATAAATAGTTTATTGGTTTTTACAATGTCATTATCGGCATTTATTTACGTACCTTTTACTAAAAACATTTATAGAAACACGAGCAATTTAATTCAAAAAACAGAAAAAATATTGGCTACTGCAGGATTGATTATTGTTCCTATATCTTTGTTTTTAATTCAATTAATTTTAAAATATTATTTAAATCTCGAACTTCATTTTTGGTTTTATTTAATTGCATTTTTATATATTTATCCATCATTTTTGTACGGAATAGAAGTTGTAAATTTGTTTAAACAAAATCACGAAAAAAGAGTTTTACATGTTTTATTTATAGGTGCTTTGAGCAACGGCATTTTAGCTTGGTGGTTTTTAAATCTAAATTACGGTTTTAGTGGCACACTATTAGGCGGCGCAATTGCTCAAATAATTGTTTTACTTTTATTTAAAATCAAAAAAATTGTCAAATAAAATCATACTTTTCAATCCACGAAGTGCTAATGGCAAGCATCGCATACCCAATTCTATTTTGCAAGTTGGCGGCTCTTTTACAAACAAATTTGACTATGTTTTTGTAGATGGAAATCTCGAGGAAAACCCTTGGCAAATTTTAGAAAACTATCTAAAAACGGGCGATTTCAAATATTTTGGCTGCACTGTTATGCCTGGTCCGCAATTGCGTCAGGCGATTCCGTTTTCGAAAAAAATTAAAACACTTTTCCCAAATGTAATTATTTTTTGGGGCGGTTATTTTGCATCAAATCAATACAAAGTATCGCTGAATTCTGGCTGTGTAGATTATGTAATAAATGGTCCTGGCGACAATGCCACACCACAGCTAATCGAAGCATTGGAAAATAATGACAATCAAAGTATTTTTTTAATAAAAAACTTGATTTTCAAAAATAATAATCAAGAAATTATCAAAACTGCTGTTGAAGCCTTGCTAGATCAAGATACTTTGCCAAAATTTCCGTACGAATATCTCAACACGTTTTATCCAGTCAAAAACTATTTAGCCAAAACTTTTATGGGCAATAAAACCTTATCGTATCACTCCAGCATGGGTTGTCCGTTTTCGTGTTCGTTTTGCGCTGTTGTTCCTATCTTCAAAGCCAAATGGAAAGGAATGTCAGCCAATAGAATCTATGAAGATGTAAAATATTTTAAGAACAATTATAAAATTGATGCTATAGAATTTCATGATAATAATTTTTTTACCTCCAAAAAAAGAGTTTTGGAATTTTCAGAGCTCATCATAAACGACAACATTAGTTATTGGGGAGAAGGACGAATTGATACCCTAAATATGTACAGTGATGACGATTTAAAACTAATGCGAAAAGCAGGTTGCAAAATGATTTTTCTGGGTGCAGAAACAGGCAACGATGCCGTTTTAAAACAAATGAACAAAGGCGGAACACAAACCGGACAAATGATTAAGGATTTTGTGTTGCGAATGAAAAATGCTGATATCATTCCAGAATTATCTTTTGTGTTAGGAATGCCTGCTAAAACCGAAAAAGAAGTTTACGATCAAATTTTGTGGGATATTAATTTCATCAAAGAAATCAAAGTTATTAATCCAAATGCCGAAATTATAATTTACCTTTTTAGTCCAGTGCCAACCGAAGGCTCGGAGTTGTACAAACAGATTCTTGAAGCTGGATTTTCATTTCCTGAGCATTTAGAAGATTGGATTTCGCCAAGTTGGGAAAACTTCGATTTAAGAAAAAATCCATTAACACCTTGGTTAAAACCGTATATGATAGATACCATTAAAAATTTTGAAACGGTTTTGAATGGCTATTACCCAACGGTTTCCGATTTTAGAATTCGAGGTTATAAAAGACAAATCTTAAAATTAACATCTAGTATTCGTTATAAAACTGGATTTTATAATTATCCTTATGAAATCAAAGCATTACAAAAATTATGGAAGTACAGACAACCTGAAATTGAAGGATTTTATTCGGAATAATAAGTCCAGAAGCTTGTTTAACAAATAAAAAACATCTTTTTGCCTCAGATTTCAGAGATTAAAAAGGATTTTTAATCTGTGGCTAAAATTATAATAGCTAAATCAATGCGAACATTTCTAAAAAAAATTACACATCCTTTTTTAAAATTTGGTTTGAATTGGTATTATTCCAAACCAAGAAAATACCGTTATGAAAATAGTTCAGTAATAGTACATCCTGATGTTTTTCCGCCCCATTTTACTTTCAGCACCAAGATACTACTTGATTTTGTTAAACCTCTAGATTTGCATCAAAAAACATTTTTAGAATTGGGTTGCGGTTGTGGTATTCTAGCGATTTATGCAGCAAAAAAAGGCGCTTTTGTAACCGCAACAGATATTAATCCAACGGCTTTAACTTCACTAGAAAAAAATGCCCATGAGAATCAGGTTTCCATCGAAATATTATATTCTGATTTATTTGAAAATCTTCAAAACAAAACTTTTGATTACCTATTAATAAATCCGCCCTATTATCCAAAAAAACCAATTTCTATAAAAGAAAATGCATGGTTTTGCGGGGAAAATTTTGAATATTTTGAACAATTATTTTATCAACTTCCTGATTATAGTAATCCAAAAAACAAAATCTACATGATTCTTTCCGAAGATTGTGAACTTCAAAAAATAAAAGCAATTGCACTAAAAAATAAAATAACTTTTGAATTAATTGAAGAAAAAAAGTTGCTGCCTGAGAAAAATTATATTTTTAAACTTCAAAAATCATAGCTTCTTAGTCGATTCTCGTTCTTTTAATTCAGTTTTGATAATTACCGTTTCAAAAGGAAGGTTTTCTTCTTTTGATTCTAGTCGATCTATAAGCAGTCTAGTTGCTACTTGTCCTATTTCTGGACCATGTTGACTTAAAGTTGTTAAACTAGGTGATAGTCGTCTTGAAGCAAGTATACCATCTGCAAATCCAATAATAGAGAGTTCGTCTGGTATTTTAACGCCATGCTTTACTCCTATTTTTAGTGCCGTTGCAGTAGCATGCTCGTCTAAAGCAAAAATCGCATCCACTTTATTGTTTTCGAAAAAGTTCAAAACCTTTACATCAAAATCTTCTGCGTTATCCGTTAAAACAATCAGATCTGTATTTACCAATCCTTTGTTTTCAATTGCACTATAAAATCCATTTTTTCTTAATTTTCCTACGCTTAGATTATCAATAGTAGAAAATAAAGCAATGTTTTTACATCCTAAATTTAACAAATGTTTTGTTGCATGCATCGCCGAGTCAAAATCATCAACAATTACTTTATCACAAGCAACTTCATCTGCAACTCTGTCAAACATTACTATAGGAGTACCATTATTAATTATTTCTTTGAAATGATTGAATTCATTAAGTTTTTGAGCTTCCTCAGAAATAGACAATATAAATCCATCTATCGTTCCATTGCTTAACATTTCAAGTGCGTGTATCTCTTTTTCAATAGATTCGTTTGAAATACACATTATTACATTGTATCCGTTTTCTTCGGCATATTTTTCGATACCACTAAACACTTTTGCAAAAAAAGAATTTAGAATATCCGGTATAATAACACCAATAGTTTTAGTTTTCCTGTTTTTGAGATTCAAACCTATAACATTGGGTTTATAGTTTTTTAGTTTGGCGTATTCTTTAATCTTAGTTTTAGTTTGCTCACTAATTTCTGGGCTATCGTTTAAAGCTTTTGAAACTGTAGAAACAGAAACATTGAGTTCTTTTGCAATTTGTTTAAGAGTTGCTTTAGCTTTCATATTAAAATAATTGAAATGTAAAAATAGCAAAACAAATCAAATAAAATTCGTTACCACTAATAAAGGTTTTCAAATAACACGAACCTTAACTTAATTTAGAATTGAAATCTAATTATTAAAACGCTAAAAGATCATCGAAAAACAGGGTAGTTTAGTCAACAATTGTGATTATTTTTAATAAAATAAGGGTGTGAAAACAAACACTTAAAATAATGACAGAAAGCTATTTGTATTTAAAATAATAAATTGTACTTTTGCACTCCCTTTATTGGGAATGGAATGTTTAATTAAAAAAATATTATGGACGCATTAAGCTACAAGACACAATCTACAAACAAAGCCGCCGTTACAAAAGAGTGGATCATTGTAGATGCTGATGGTCATAACTTAGGTCGTCTTGCTTCAAAGGTCGCTATGATTCTTAGAGGTAAGTACAAACCAAGTTACACACCTCACGTCGACTGTGGAGATAACGTAATTGTTATCAACTCAGAAAAAATCAACCTTACAGGTAACAAAATGGATGAAAAAACATACATCCGTCACACTGGTTATCCTGGAGGACAAAGAACTTTAACTGCTAGAGTATTGCAAAGTAAAAACCCAGCATTACTAGTAGAAAAAGCAGTAAAAGGAATGTTACCTAAAAATAAATTAGGAGCAGAACTTTTCAGAAATTTAAATGTTGTTGTAGGATCAGAGCACAAACAAGGCGCTCAAAAACCTAGAACTGTTAACCTAAACAATCTTAAGTAATGGGAGTAATTCACAAAATTGGTAGAAGAAAAACCGCTGTAGCACGTGTTTATGTTTCAGAAGGAACAGGAGTAATCACGGTAAACAAAAAACCATTTGCAACTTATTTTCCAACAGCTACTTTACAGTACAAAGTTTTACAACCAATGTCTATGACAGAAAACGTAAACAACTTTGACGTAAAAGTAAATGTATATGGTGGTGGTTCAACTGGACAAGCAGAAGCTGTAAGAATGGCTTTAGCGAGAGTAATGTGTGAAGTTGGCGAAGGAAACAGAGCTATACTTAAACCAGAAGGTTTATTGACAAGAGATCCAAGAATGGTTGAACGTAAGAAATTCGGTCAGAAAAAAGCTCGTAAGAGATTCCAATTCTCTAAACGTTAATACTGAACTTCAATCTGGACTTGTTTCAGATTCTCAAGAACAGAAACTGAAATTCATCAGATTAAAAGATGCTGAAAAAATTTCAGCATAAAAATTTAAAAACAATGTTGTTGTTGTTCGTCGAGGCGAATATTAGTTTAGCATCTAAATGGGTAAAAAGTTAGAAGTTAGAAGTTAGAAGTTAGAAATTTATTGGTAAAGACGAATTTTCTTATCAACCAAAAAAAAATAACGAATAACGAATAACGAATAACCTTATAAAACATTGCTAATCAACAGAACGTAAACTAAGAAAAAAATGTCAAACAAAGTAGAAGTAAAAGAATTACTAGAAGCAGGTGTTCACTTTGGACACATGACTAGAAAATGGGATCCAAATATGGCTCCTTACATTTATATGGAACGTAATGGTATACACATTATCAATCTATATAAAACTGCAGTAAAAATTGAAGAAGCTAATGAAGCTTTGAAAAAAATTGCTGCATCAGGTAGAAAAATATTATTCGTTGCTACCAAAAAACAAGCAAAAGATATCGTTGCTGAAAAAGCAAAAGCTGCAAACATGCCGTACATCACTGAAAGATGGCCGGGTGGAATGTTAACTAACTTTGTAACTATCCGTAAAGCCGTTAAAAAAATGGCTACTATTGATAAAATGAAGAAAGA
>NZ_JANNXH010000066.1:0-247064 GCF_031409475.1 Flavobacterium sp.
TAGTTTATAGTTTCTGAAATGATGTTTGGAGTTGCCATTTTATGAATTTCTTTTCCAAAACTTTTTTCAAAATTGACTATTCCTGAATGGCTTCTGTCAACAGAAAATATTTTTTGTTTCGAATCATAATTGATTACTAATGAGTCATTAACTTCATTAGAAAAAATCAATTTTAAATTCTGATTCTTTGCACTAAATTGCAATTCAGATTGATTTAAATAATCATATTTCAAGGTCGTTTTTTGCCCTGCTTTTATAGTGATTACATCTTTTGAAAACTCCGAAACTTGCTGTTTTTTGAATTGCTCCACTGGAGCATTTTTCAGAATATAATCACCGTTTATTTTAGCCAGAGAAAGCACTCTTGGCAATGTCATGGCGCTTCTCCAGTTTTTAGTTGGCGTTTCTCTTGCATAGAGCCAATTGCTCATCCAGCCTATGAAAATGCGTTTGTTGTCAGGTGCATCATTATAAGTTACACCAGCGTAATTATCAGTGCCGTAATCAACCCATTTAAACTCTTTTTGAGTTGTTTTAAAGCTTTTTCCGTCAAAATCACCAATAAAATATTGTGTTCCGGAACCGCCGTTTGGTGCGCCAGGATTAATGCTTATTAATAAAACCCACTTCTCTTCTGTTGAATTTTCGACTTTTAATTTAAAAATATCTGGACATTCCCATACACCTCCATGAGCACCAATTCCTTTGCCAAATTCGCTTTCAAAATTCCAGTTAATTAAATTTTTTGAAGTATAAAATTGGGCACAATCGCCAGCTACTAAAACCATGTTCCACAATTTTGTAGTTTCGTTCCAGAACACTTTTGGATCTCTGAAATCTTTTAAATTTGGATTGGCAATAATTGGATTTGCATTGTATTTCGTCCAAGTTTCCCCTTCGTCTAAACTGTAAGCCAATCCTTGTGATTGCGTATTTATTTTTCCAGCCTTTTCGGTTTCCATGTTGTGGTAGGTAAAAATGGCAATCATTGGTGGGTTTTCAATAGAACCCAAACCAGATGTATTGTTGAAATCCACAACGGCACTTCCGGAGAAAATATAGCCTAATTTATCTGGGAATAATGCAATTTTTTTGTGTTTCCAATGGATTAAATCCGTACTCGTTGCGTGTCCCCAATGCATTGGTCCCCAAACGATATCCTCTGGATAATATTGATAAAATAAATGATAAATCCCTTTGTAATAAACCATTCCGTTGGGGTCATTCATCCATTTTTTTTCTGGAGAAAAATGAAATTGCGGTCTAAAGGATTCTTTGTATGTTTTCAAGGAATCAGTTTTTAATGTTTCAGAGGAAGTAATAGAAATCTCAGTGTTATTTTCTTCCTTTTTACAAGAAAAAAGTAACATTGCCACTAGCGAAAATGTTAGAATCAATAGCTTATTCAATTTACAATTTATTTAAATAAAGATTTAATTTTTAACCCGTTGGGTGTAATTATTAATAATTCAGAATATCTAAAAAATTAAACGCATAGAATCATAGAAAAAAGAGTTAGATAGACCAATTCTTGGTTTCTCATAGCTATGTTTCACTATCAAAGAGTGAAACGGCTTAACAAAATTCACAAAAACTATGTATCGATGTGTTAAAAAATATAAAAAATGAATTACACCCAACGGGTTTATTTATTAGCATAAAAATAGAATTCTTTTTGTAAAAAAAGCGGCTCTTAAAATCGAAATCGTTTTCGATTTATCGAAATCGTTATCGGTGTTAATTTCTATGGTCTTGGCCAAATAAACAGGCTAATAAGAAATAAAAGATTTAAGTTTGAAAATAATTAAAAAATTTAAAAAAGATGATTTCAAATTTAAAAAGCCTGTGCTTGTTACTTTTAGCAAGTCCAATTGTTTTTGGTCAAGCAAAATCAGACGAATGGCATTTGTATGCAAATTCCAGAGAAAACTATTTTGGAGTTGCCATGGCAAACGGACAAATAGGAATCGTTACGGACGACACGCCATTAAAAACAAAAGAAATAATACTAAATGGTGTTTACGACGGAAGTCCCGAAAACGGAATCAGTAGAATTGTTCGCGGTATAGAATTTTTGAATTTACACCTTTATATAGACAACCAAGAAATAAAATCAGATAACATAGACAATTGGAGTCAAATTGTTTCTATGAAAGAAGGAACAAGCACCACATCATTTTCGTTCAAAGGTTTGGCAAGTATCAACTACACAATTTTGGCAAACAGAGCTATTCCTTTTTCGGCAATGGCAATTGTCGAAATTACGCCTACTAAAGATATCGAAATTACGGCTAATAATTATATGGTTGTTCCAGAAGAATTGAAAGAAGCTAAAAGTCAGTTCCGGGTTTTGAAAGACAATCAATATTTGATGCCCGTTTTTGGAACTACCGCAAAAACATTAACTGGTAAATATAAAGTTGCGGCTTCAACCACTTTCCTTTTTGATGGTCCAACCGAAACTTTGAAACAAACTGGGAACGAAGTAGGTTTTACCAAAAAACTACTAAAAGGAAAAAAATACCGATTTGCTGTTGCTGGAGGAATTTGTACTTCAAAAGATGTAACCGATCCACTCAACGAATCCGAAAGACAACCTATTTATGCTTTGCAAGAAGGAATAGATAAATTATTAAATAAACACAAACAAGCTTGGGCTGAATTGTGGAATACGGGCGACATTCAAATCGAAGGTGATCTCGATGCACAACAACGCGTTCGTTTTGCTTTGTATAATTTGTATTCTTACATACGACCTGAAACCAGACAAAGTATTGCGCCAATGGGTTTGTCAAGTCAAGGATACAACGGACATATTTTTTGGGACACCGAACTTTGGATGTATCCAACACTTTTGGCCTTGCAACCCGATATGGCAAAATCATGCTTGGATTATCGTTCGGACAGATTGCAGAAAGCCAAACAAAAAGCTTTTATTTATGGTTATAAAGGAGCAATGTATCCATGGGAATCTGATGATACTGGCGAAGAAGCAACACCAACTTGGGCATTGACTGGGATTTTTGAGCAACACATTACAGCAGATGTCGCTATCGCTTTTTGGAATTATTACACCTATACACAAGATAAAACGTGGTTGCGAAAAGAATATAATGTATTAAAAGAGATTGCTGATTTTTGGGTAAGTCGTGTGGTAAAAAATCAAGATGATACTTATTCTATTCTAAATGTGGTTGGCGCCGATGAATATGCGCAACATATTGATGATAATGCGTTTACCAATGCCTCTGCAATTGAAGCTTTGAAAAACACCATAAAAGCAGCAACTATTCTGGAGGAACCAATCGATCCAAAATGGATTGCTGTTTCTAATAAATTAGTAATTCATACTGAAAACGGAATTACCCAAAACTACAAAGGCTATAAAGGACAAATGATTAAACAAGCCGATGTGAATTTATTGGCTTATCCATTACATATCATTACAGATAAAGCACAAATCGTAAGAGATTTAGAATACTATGCACAAAAAATTGACCCAAAAGACGGTCCAGCAATGTCATCAGGAGTTTTATCGGTTTTATATTCAAGATTAGGCGATGCAGCAAAGGCTTATGAATATTTTGTAAAATCGTATTTACCTAACAGTCGCCCACCTTTTGGCGTATTCTCGGAATCAGCAAATAGTAATAATCCTTATTTTGCAACTGGAGCAGGAGCAATGCTTCAAGCGGTTATTTATGGTTTTGGTGGCGTAGAACAAACAGATGAAGGATTAAAATACAATAAAGGATTGTTACCCAAAAAATGGAAATCCTTAAAGTTAATTGGACTTGGAGTTGATAATAAGACGATTACTATAGAAAATTAAAATCACCCTTTTTTGCGGTAATTAAATTCGTTACTAAAACACTTTTTAGTAACGGTTTTTTGTATTTATAATTACAGCTGTTTATTTATTAAAATCAATTGAAATGCTTCAAGTTGAGCAATAATCGACTCAGTTTTGTCATTCCGAGGCACGAGGAATCTCATAATGAGATGCTTCCTTTGTCAGCAAGACAACTTGGTGCAAAATGAAGTATAAAAATCACAAACTTGTCATTCCGAGGCACGAGGAATCTCATAATGAGATGCTTCCTTTGTCAGCAAGACAACTTGGTGTTTAGTGAAGTATAAAAACCACAAACTTGTCATTCCGAGGCACGAGGAATCTCATAATGAGATGCTTCCTTTGTCAGCGTGACAACTTGGTGCAAAATGTAGTATAATAAACCACAAACTTGTCATTCCGAGGCACGAGGAATCTTATAATGAGATGCTTCCTTTGTCAGCAAGACAACTTTGTGTATAGTGAAGTATAATAAACCACAAACTTGTCATTCCGAGGCAGGCGGAATCTTATAATGAGATGCTTCCTTTGTCAGCAAGACAACTTGGTGTATAATGAAGTATAAAAAGTACAAACTTGTCATTCCGAGGCACGAGGAATCTTATAATGAGATGCTTCCTTTGTCAGCAAGACAACTTGGTGCAAAATGAAGTATAAAAATTACAATCTTGTCATTCCTAACAAGAGGAATCTCATAATGAGATGCTTCCTTTGTCAGCAAGACAACTTGGTGTATAATGAAGTATAATAAACTACAATCTTGTCATTCCGAAGCAGGCGGAATCTCATAATGAGATGCTTCCTTTGTCAGCAAGACAACTTGGTGCAAAATGAAGTATAAAAATTACAATCTTGTCTTCTTGTAGTTGCTAGTCATTTTATTTACACAAACATCATTTCAAATTACTATTTTGAATTATTATCATTATTTTGGATTATAATTGCGATTTTTTTAATGATTTATTCGTAATCAACCTGTTTTAATTTTAATCAGTGATGATTTATATTAAACAACTGTTAATATTTGCGTTATGTGTATTTTTTACAGTTTAAATTTACAGATAGTATAATTTTAATTATAAAAAATTGCAGGATTAATTTTAAAATCGAAAACGTTTTCGGTATCACTATATCGTTATAGTTTTGATTTTCATAAAAAAAACATAATTTTTAGATTTATATTTGATATTGAATAAACAATAACCAATTAAAACAAATTATTAACCAACTTAATTATTACGTATGAAAAATAGTCTACTTAAAGGCTTGATGGTGTTTCTAACGATGCTATGTACTAGTTTGACGTATTCGCAAGATGTGTCAGGTAAAGTATCTGATGGAAGTGGTCCGCTTCCGGGTGCTTCTGTATTAGTAAAGGGAACAAACAACGGAGCTCAAACTGATCTCGATGGTAAATTTTCCATCAAAAATGTAGGGGCAAATGCTGTCCTTGTTTTTAGTTACATTGGACTTAAAACTCAAGAAGTAAGTGCTGCTGGAAAAACAACAATTGATGTTGTTTTAAAAGACGACGCATCTGAACTAAAAGAAGTTGTAGTTATAGGCTACGGTTCTGTTAGAAAGAAAGATGCTACAGGAGCAATTGATCAATTAAGTTCTAAGAAATTTGATAATGTTGCTTCGCCATCTCCAGCGCAATTGTTGAGAGGTAAAGTAGCAGGTGTACAAGTTACACAGTCAAGTGGTGAGCCAGGTGGAGCAGTTTCTATTAGAGTTCGTGGAAACACCTCTGTTCGTTCAGGTAATGGTCCACTTATTGTAATTGATGGTGTGCCATTAGATGGTGGAAATGTTTCTTCAGGTGGAGATGGTCTTTTGGGATCTTCTACTCCTAGAAACCCATTGAACTTTGTGAATCAAAACGATATTGAAAGTATCAGTGTATTGAAAGATGCTTCTTCTACTGCTATTTACGGTTCACGTGGTGCAAATGGTGTTATTGTAATAACAACTAAAAAAGGTAAATCAAAAGAACCAGAATTAACCTATTCTACCTCGGTACAATTCAGTAAAATGTCAGGTGATTTTGGAGTTATGACTCCAGATCAGTTTGTCGCTGCAGGTGGTGATGATCAAGGTGGTAGAGATTACTACTGGAAAGATGCTGTCATACAAGATGGAATTACTAAAAATCATGATTTGACTTTTTCTAAATCTACAGATAATTCAAATACGAGATTTTCATTAGGTGCTACAGACGCTGACGGTATTATAAAAAATTCTGGAATAGGAAAATACAGTGCTGCCCTTTACAATTCAAACGACTTTTTTGGTGGTGCTTTGAAAGTGGAAACTAGATTAGGTTACACTGGTATTAAAGATAATGCTACAGTTGTATCAAATGATTCAGGTTTTATAGGAAACCTAATTGGTTCTGCATTATATTGGAATCCAACATCTCCAATTTATAATCCAGATGGTTCGTATAATGTGGTTAGTAATACTTTTTTAAATCCGGTACAATTATTAAATGCCTATAAAGATTATACAAATACGGCAAAAATCATTGGAAACATTAGTACTACTTGGAAAATTAACAGCCGTTGGACTTACAAATTTTTATTTGGTATTGAAGGTTCATCTTCTTCTAGAAAAAGTCAATTATTGCCTACTATAGACATTCAAGGAGATCAATTTACGGCATCTGTTCCTGGAGGTTCTTTGACAAAAAGAGGTGTTGCCGTTATTGCAAATCAAAACAAATTCAACAGAACTTTTGAGCACACCATGAACTATAACAAAGAAGTTAGTGCTAATTTCCTTATCGATGGTTTATTAGGCTATTCATATTATGATTATTTGGCAGATGGAAATGTTTCAAGAGGTAAAGGATATGATGTTGCTCAAACTAATTTGATTGATAATATTGAAGGTGGTTTAGTTAGAGAATATAGAGTTTCTTCCTATAGAAATAGAGTAGAATTGCAATCGTATTTTGCTAGAGTTAATGCTACACTTTACAAAAAAATACTTTTGACCGCTACAATACGTGCCGATGGTTCTAGTAAATTTGGTACTGATAATAAATACGGTTACTTCCCATCTCTTGGTGTGGCATACAAAGTAATTGAAGATAAAGAAGGAATTGTAAACAACTTCAAAATTAGAGGTAATACAGGTACTACGGGTAACCAAGAATTTGCTCCAAACTCATCAATTTCAAGAGGTCAATATGGAGATAATGGTACTTTGAATACAGATAACAATTCGAATCCTTTATTAAAATGGGAAACAACTACCTCTTATGGTGTTGGTGCTGATTTTGAATTTTTTAACAACAGATTATCTGGTTCCGTTGATTATTATAGCAAAAACACTTCGGATTTGATTTTTCCAAATCAAGCAGATGGATCTCAACCTGGAACATTTTTCCCTCGTTTATTGAATGTTGATGGAAACTTAATTAATCAAGGTTTTGAGGTCTCATTGAATTACAAAGTAATAAACAAAGAAGACTTAACTTGGGAAATTTCAGGCAATGCTTCTTTCAATTCTAATAAATTTGAAAATTTCACAGGTTTTGTTCAAACTGGTGGTTTAAATGGGCAAGGATTATCGGGAGCTTATGCGCAAGTTATTACAAACAATGCTCCACTTTATTCTTATTTCTTGTACGAATGGAGAGGTTACGATGCAAATGGAAACTCTATCTATGCGGATGCCGCAGGAAATGATACGGGTTTAGGTACTGCTTCTAAAAAATTATTAGACAAACAACCCTTACCTAAAATAAATGTTGGTTTTTCTACTAATGTAACGTACAAAAACTTTGATGCTAGTGCTTCATTCTATGGTGCGTTTGGTCATTATATTTATAACAATACTACTAATGCGTATTTCTTTAAAGGAGCATTTTTAGGAGGTAGAAATACTACACTTGAAGCTGCAACGTCAGCTCAAGCACAAGGAGATCCTAATTCGCCTTCTACTAAATATTTAGAAAAAGGAGATTTCTTACGTTTGGGTAACTTAAATGTGGGGTATACTTTTAAAGGAAGTTTCGTTGATAAATTAAAAATTAAATCAGCTCGCTTCTTTGTAAACGCAACTAATTTATTCATAATAACGGGCTATTCTGGAACTGATCCTGAAGTTGATACTGATAAATCTTTAAACGGTGTACCATCTGCAGGTATGGAATTTTTATCGTATCCAAGAGAGAAAAGTCTTGGTTTTGGACTTAATGTAACATTTTAATAAATTAAAAAATGAAAAAAAATAATATAATTAAAGGTATTTTCTTTGCTGGTACACTTTTCCTTGGAGTGAGTTGTACGCAGTTAAATGAAGAAATATTAGATGGAGTTGTAGTCTCTGAAGATGGTGGTGGAGGTACTGTTAATCCAGTAGCTTTTTTAACCACTGCTTACGAAGGATTGAGAAACTTTCAAGGACAAGGAACTATGTTTGCTTTGAACGAAATGTCAACGGATGCACTTGTTGGCCCAACACGTGGTGGTGACTGGGACGATAATGGAGTGTGGAGACAAATTCACGTGCATACTTGGGGTCCAGATCATAATGAAGTGCGAGGTGCATGGAATCAATTATTATCACAAGTAAATAACTGTAACAAAGTTATTAATAGTGGTACAGGTACTCCAACACAAGTAGCCGAAGCTCGTTTTTTAAGAGCTTTTTATTACTATCATGTAATCGATTTATTTGGTCAAGCACCGTACAGAGAAGTCGGATCTCCCGATACTGACAACCCAAAAGTATGGGCTAGAGCAGAAGCAACAGGTTTTGTAATAAGCGAATTGGAAGCTATTTTAGGAGCTTTGCCAGCCAGAACTGTGGGTGATCCTAGTATTGCAAACAAAGATGCTGCTAACTTTTTATTGGCCAAACTGTATTTGAACAAGGGAGTATTTACTGCAGCTGCACCAGCTGGACCATACACTTTTGCAGCCGCAGATATGTCTAAAGTGGTTACACACGTCAATGCAATATCAAGTTCATTAGCTCCTGATTATTGGGATAACTTTAAACCGGACAACAACACCTCACCAGAAGTATTATTTGCTTCTAAAAACAGTAATGGTGCGGGTGGAAACATTCAATGTTTCTGGAGATTTGGTATGCATTATAATATGACACCCGACGGTTGGAACGGATTTTCTACTGTAGCAGAATACTACAATAAATTTAATCCTAACGACAGACGTGCAAAGAATGCTGATGCAGCAAATATTACTAATTTTGGAAACCCAGTTGGTTTTATTGTAGGGCAAGTATACAAGCCAGGAGGAGTTGATATTGTACGCGATAGAATTAACATTCCAGGTAGTACAACTGTTCCTCCTACAAAGCAACCCTTAATTTTTACACCATCAGTAACTTTGATTACAAGTGGTTTATCACTTGAAGCAGCGGGTATTAGAGGTGTAAAATACATTCCAGACGTATCAAATTTAGGATCTCCTAATAACGATTTTGTATTAATGCGTTATTCTGATGCTTTGTTAATGAAAGCAGAGGCAATATTACGTGGTGGGACAGGAACTGCTCCAGATATGACTGCTTATTTTGCAAGAACAAACCGTCCTGCTGTTACACTTGACCTTGAAGGGATTTATGCTGAAAGAGGACGTGAATTGTGGTGGGAAGAATACAGAAGAAATGATATGATTCGTTTTGGTAAATTTTTGCAAGCAAGAGAGTTGAAAGCGTATGTATCTGATAATAGATATGTTTTATTTCCAATTCCTTCTGCTGCATTATTTAATCCAAATTTAACCCAGAATCCTGGATATTAAGAATTTGTTTACTATTAATTTTGTTTTGAGTTAGTTATAAAGAGGGTATTTATTACCCTCTTTATTTTTGTAAACTATTTACAAAACCGTTTTTTTTATTAGTTATTATTATATAATTTAGGCAATTGTAAGTTATTGAATTACCTAACTAAACACAGTATGCAATATGTTTTATCGTTTTGTTTTATTATCCTTTTTTGTACTGATTTTCTCTAATTGCTCTAAAGAAAATCAAGATAATCAAGACAACTTATTCTCTAAATTAGACGCTTCAACAACAGGAATTAATTTTGTTAATGAAGTTAAGAATGGAGCGAATATGAATATTTTTAAATACAGGAATTTCTATAATGGCGGTGGAGTTGCCATAGGAGACATTAATAATGATGGACTCTCTGATGTGTATTTTACTTCTAATCTAGGAACTAATAAACTTTATTTGAACAAAGGGAATTTTAAATTTGAAGATATTTCAAAAACAGCAGGCGTTCAAGGAACTAAAACTTGGTCAACAGGAGTAGTAATGGTTGACATTAACGCAGATGGTTTGCTCGATATTTATGTCTGTAATGCGGGCAATGATAAAGGAGATAATCAAAAAAATGAACTCTTTATCAATAACGGGAACACTACTTTCTCCGAAAAAGCAGATCAATACAATCTAGCCGATACCGGAATTACTACACATGCTGCTTTTTTTGATTATGATAAAGACGGCGATTTAGACTGTTATATCTTGAACAATAGTTTTATTCCAGTAAGTAGTCTAAATTATTCGAATAAGCGAGAATTACGGGACAAAGATTGGGATGTTGCCGAAATTCTTAAAGGTGGTGGAGATAAATTATTGCGTAATGATAACGGAAAATTCAAAGATGTAAGCGAAGAATCAGGAATATACGGAAGCCTTATTGGCTTTGGACTTGGTGTAACTGTAGGTGACGTAAACGGAGATTTGTACCCGGATATTTATATTTCTAATGATTTTTATGAACGAGATTATTTATATATCAATAATAAAAACGGAACCTTTTCTGAAAAAATTCAAGAATGGGCATCACACACCAGTCAAGCTTCAATGGGTGCAGATATGGCAGACATTAACAACGATGGCAAGTCAGATATATTTGTTACCGATATGTTGCCAGAACCTGACGAACGTTTAAAAACTACAACTAGTTTTGATAATTATGATTTATTTACCAGAAAATTAAATTTAGATTTTTATTATCAATACATGCAAAACACCTTGCAGCTAAACAATGGCGAAGATCAATTTCTTGAAATAGCGAATTATGCTGGAGTAGCAAAAACAGATTGGAGTTGGGGCGCATTATTGTTTGACATGGATAATGACGGTTACAAGGATATTTTTGTGAGCAACGGTATTTATAATGATTTGACGAATCAAGATTTTATGGATTTTTTCGCTAATGAGTTTATGCAAAAAATGGTTGTAACGGGCAAAAAAGAAGAAATCCAAACGATTATCGACAAAATGCCTAGCACACCAATTGCTAATTATGCTTATAAAAATAATAAAAATTTGACTTTTTCTAATGAAGCTCAAAAATGGGGTTTAGATACACCAAGTTTTTCAAATGGTGCAGCTTATGGCGATTTAGACAATGACGGGGATTTAGATTTAATTGTCAATAACGTCAACATGGAATCCTTTGTATATCAAAATAATTCCGAAAAAATTAAAAGCAACCATTTTGTAAAAGTGAAATTAAAAGGAGAGAATCAAAATAAATTTGGAGTTGGAAGTGTGGTTCACTTATTTTCAGGGAAAGAAATTTTGAAACAAGAATTAATTCCTTCAAGAGGTTTTCAATCTTCTATTGATTATGTAATGACTTTTGGAATAGGAACTAAGAAAATAGATTCTTTGCAAGTGATTTGGCCAAATGGTAAATTTCAAACTATAAAAAAAGTAGCTAACAATTCGACAATAAACTTGAGTATTGCAAATGCAAAATCGGATTATATAGTTGCAAAAAATAGTTTAAAACCATTATTATCCGAAAAAAATAATTCGTTTTTAACTCACAAAGAAAACGATTATATCGATTTTGATTACGAAGGATTAATCTCCAAAATGCTTTCGCAAGAAGGACCAGCACTTGCAGTTGCTGATATTAATGGCGATGGCAATGACGATGTTTTTATTGGCGGAGCTAAAGGAAATCCAAAAGCTATTTATTTAAATAAAGGAAACGATGTTTATGCAAGTACAGCTCAAATAGATATTAATAAAGATGCCCACAATGAAGACACAGCCGCTTGTTTTTTTGATGCTGATAATGATGGTGATCAAGATTTATTAGTAGGTTCTGGAGGAAATGAAAAAGCGGACCAAGCCAATTATAAAAACAGATTGTACTTGAATAATGGGAAAGGAATTTTTACAAAAAGCAAAACAAATCTTCCAACAAGGAACAATAATGTTGCTGTAATTGCACCAACTGATTTTGACAATGATGGCGATATTGATGTGTTCATTGGCAGTCGCAGTGTTCCGGGAGTTTATGGAATTGATCCAAAACATTTATTATTAGAAAATGATGGAAAAGGAAACTTTACCAATGTTACAGATAAAAAAGCCTTTAAATTAAATGAAGTTGGAATGATAACCGCTGCCGTTTGGGAAGATATTGATAATGATTCCAAGAAAGATTTAATACTAGTTGGCGATTGGATGGCACCAAGAATTTTCAAAAATACCGGTCGCCGTTTAGTTAATTTTAAATCTAATCTTACTAATTTTAGTGGTTTTTGGAACTCGATTGCTTGCGTAGATTTAAACAATGATGGCAAAAAAGATTTGATACTTGGAAATAAAGGTACAAATACAGCTTATAAAGCAACAGTTTCTAACCCAATGAAATTGTTTGTTAATGATTTTGATGCGAACGGTACAATAGAACAAATTACAACACGAAGTATCGAGGGTAAGGATAAGCCATTGAGTTTAAAGAAAGAATTAGCAGGACAAATTCCTTCCATAAAAAAGAAAAATTTGAGCTATCTCGAATATGCAAAAAAATCAATCCAAGAATTGTTTGCTACAGATATCATAAATAATTCGATTCAAAAAACAGCAGTCATTCAAGAAAGTGTTATTGCTATCAATATGGGAAATGGAGATTTCAATATCAAAGCAATGCCACAACAAGTGCAGTTTTCGAGTGTGAACACGATAGCTGTTTTGGATGTAAATAAAGACGGAATTTTGGATATAATTCTGGGTGGAAATCAATTTGGCTTTAAACCACAATTTTCTCGATTGGATTCAAATTACGGAAATGTGCTTATAGGAGATAAAAAAGGAACCTATTCTTGGTTGCCTTATTCTCAATCTGGATTCTTTTTGAATGGAGAAGTGAGGCATGTTAAAATTTTACAAAATAAAAATAAATCGGTTTCAATCCTTGCAGTTATAAATAATAATAAACCTAAAATATTCAAAAGCAATGAATAATTTTTTTAAAATACTTTTTGTTTCATTGCTTATTGTTTCTTGCTCTAAAAAGCAAGAGAAACTCTTTGAAAAACTTTCACCAGAGGAAAGTAATATAACATTTAACAATCAACTCTTAGAATCAAAAAACATTTCTATTTTAGATTACCTCTACTATTATAATGGTGGTGGTGTAGCACTTGGCGACATCAACAACGATGGTTTGGTTGATATTTATTTTACATCCAATCAAGGAAAAAACAGTTTGTATTTAAACAAAGGCAATAATAAATTTGATGATATTACTGCCAAAGCTGGAGTAGAAGGTCAAAGCGATTGGAATGCCGGAACTGTTATGGCCGATGTCAATGGCGATGGTTTTTTGGATATTTATGTGTGCGCCGTTGTAGGAATCAATGGATTTGAAGGTCACAACGAGCTTTTTATCAATAACAAAAATAACACTTTTACCGAAAGTGCCGCAGAATATGGTTTAGATCTTGATAATTACAGTTCTTCGGCAGCTTTTTTTGATTATGATTTAGATGGTGATTTAGATATGTATTTGTTGAATCACGCTGTACATTCTGAATTTTCATTTGGTAATGCTGACATTCGTAATAAGCGAAGCTACGAGTGTGGTGATAAATTATTTCAAAATAATAATGGAAAATTTGTAGATGTAAGTGAACAAGCCGGAATTTTTGGTGGAGCAAATGGTTATGGATTAGGATTAGCAGTTGCCGATTTTAATTTAGACGGTTATCCGGATATTTATATAGGTAACGATTTTCATGAAGACGATTATTACTACCTCAATAATGGCGATGGAACTTTCACGGAGAGTCTAAAAAAATATTTTGGTCACACGAGCAGATTTTCAATGGGAGTTGATGTTGCCGATGTCAATCATGATGGTTTTCCAGACCTCATGACACTGGACATGCTTCCAGAAAGCGAGAAAGTATTGAAAGCATCATTAGGCGACGATAATGTTCAAATGATGAAATTGAGAACCGAAAAATTAGGGTATCATTATCAATATTCTCGAAATATGTTGCAAATAAATCAAGCAGGAACTCATTTTACTGAAACCGCATTATTAAGTGGAGTTGCAGCAACAGATTGGAGTTGGAGTGCGCTTTTTGCCGATTACGATCAAGATGGTGAACAAGATATTTTTGTTTCTAACGGTATTCCTAAACGTCCAAATGACTTAGATTATGTTAAGTATTTTTCGAATGATCAAATCAAAAGTAAAATTTCTACAACCAAATTATTGGACAAACAGGCGTTAAACAAAATGCCAAAAGGAAATGCAACCAATTATGTTTTTCAGGGTACAGCCGACTTAAATTTTAAAAATAAATCAAGCGATTGGATAGAAAATGATTCTATAATTTCAAACGGAAGCAGTTATGCGGATATTGATAACGATGGAGATTTAGATGTAGTAACAAATAACATCAACAATATTGCATCGGTTTATATCAATCAAACCAATGCAAAATCCAATTATCTAAAAATTAAATTGCGATTCGAAGGCAAAAATTCCTTTGGAATTGGAGCCAAAGTAATCTCTTATTATAATGGTAAAAAGCAATTCAAAGAGTTGCAAACCACAAGAGGTTTTCAGTCCTCATCAGAACCAATACTGCATTTTGGGTATGGCAAAAAAGCAAAAATAGATTCACTCGTTGTGGTTTGGCCAGATAAAACATATCAAACATTGAAAAATGTAAAAACCAACCAAACGCTTACTATTAAAGCTAATGCCAATAGAAAATCGTTTGATTACAAAAAATTATATCCAGTCGTAAAACCACTTTTTAATAAAGTAGCATCAAATTTAGGCATAAACTTTACACATCAAGAAAATGATTTTATTGATTTTCTAGTTCAAAAATTAATACCTTATCAACGTTCAGATCGTGGACCAGCAATAGCAATAGGAGATTTAAGTGCGGATGGTAAAGAGGATATTTTCTTTGGAGGTTCTAAAGGAAAAAAAGCTACCGTTTATATTCAAAACGAAAATGGGTTTGTTAAAAAACCGTATCCTGAAATTGAAAAAGATTCTCTATTCGAAGATGCTTCGGCAGTCATTGGAGATTTCAATTCAGACAAAATAAATGATTTGTATGTTGCTTCTGGAAGTGGCGAAAATGCACAAAATTTGCAAGACCGTTTGTATTCTGGAGATAAATTGCTAAATACAAATTTACCCGTAATGCGCCAAAATTCATCGGTTGTAAAAGCATTTGACTATGATAAAGATGGAGATTTAGATGTTTTTGTAGGAAATAATTCGCTTACTAATAGATTTGGAAGCACTTCGGATTGTTATTTATTGAACAACAACAAAGGAAAATTTACCCTTACACAAAATAAAACATTTGAAGGAATAGGTATGGTTACTGACGCTGTTTTTAGTGATTTTAATAAAGACGGAACGGCAGATTTAATTGTTGTAGGTGAGTGGATGAAACCTACTTTCTTTGCCAATAAAAACGGGAAATTTGCTAATGTAACTCCAACAATATTTCCCGAAAAATGCAATGGTTTGTGGCAATCATTAATTGAATTTGATATAGATAAAGATGGAGATTTAGACTATCTGGTTGGGAATTGGGGTATGAATTCGAAATTCAAAGCTTCACAAGAATTCCCTATGAAAATGTATTATGATGATTTTGATAAAAACGAAGCATTTGAAACAATAGTAACCATCGAAAAAAATGGTGGTTATTATACCACACTAGGTTTAGACGAACTTGCAGAACAATTTAGTGGCATGCTCAAAAAGAAATTCAACAGTTATAAATCATTTGCTGGAAAAAAAGTGGATAAAATTTTTGATCCAAAATTACTCGAGAAAGCAAAATTATATGAGGTTCATAATTTAAAATCGGGTTACTTAAAAAATGAAAACGGAAAATTTGTTTTTGTTCCTTTATCTAATAAAATGCAAGTAGCACCAATAAATACTTTTGTAAAATCAAATTTTGATTCGGATAAAAACGAAGAGGTTTTTGCTGCAGGAAATTATTTTGGAGTTACTCCTTATCAAAGTAAGTTTGATGGTTTTTCGGGAGCATTAATCAAAAATGAAAAAACCATATTTTTAGGCAATAAAATTGGTATCGATTTAACTCAAAAAGCAGTCAGACATCTAAATATTTTGACTTTTAAAGGCAAAAAATATTTATTGGTAACCATAAATAATAAACAGGCAGAAGTGTATGAAATGCCACTTGCAAAATAAATTTACTAAGTCAACTGTGTCAAACTTTCAAACTTTGACACAGCTTATGATAAAAACACCACTCAATAATTAAAACAATGAAACTTAAATTTTTATTTCTAGCAATTTCAATACTTTTCATTTCCTGTGAAAAGGATAAATCAATTGTTGTAAGCACCGATGAGTATTATGCTGCAATTGACAACGTAACTCAAATTATGATTCACGATATATTTTCGCCTCCTGTTGCGAGTCGAATTTTTGTCTATCCAAATATTGCAGCTTATGAAATTATAGCACAAAATAATGCGTCCTACACAAGTTTGCAAAGCCAGTTAAAAGGCTTGGATTCTATTCCAAAATTAGATCCGAAAAGTGGCGTAAATCAGCACCTAGCCGCCTTAATTGCGCACATGGAAATGAGCAAACAATTAGTTTTTTCGGAAGATTTAATCGAAAAATTCAGAGACAGCCTTTATGTAAAATGGGAAAATGAAAACTCAAAAGAATTTGAAGTTTCAAAAGAATATGGACTAAAAGTAGCTGATAGAATAAAAAAATGGATGTCGAAAGACAATTATAAAGAGACCAGAACATTTCCTAAATTTTCTGTTCACACAAACGAACCAGGAAGATGGCAACCAACACCTCCAGCTTATATGGACGGAATTGAACCACATTGGGGGAAAATTAGAACCCTAGTTTTAGATTCTGCATCACAGTTTAAACCTGTTCCTCCAGCGCCATTTTCATTAGATAAGAATTCTACTTTTTTCAAAGAAGTGCAAGAAGTTTATGATATAAGTTTAATGATGAAAAAAAAGGGAGATCATTCTGAAGAAATTCAAATCGCACAATTTTGGGACTGCAATCCTTTTGTAAGTGTAACTCAAGGGCACATGATGTTTGCAAAAAAGAAAATTTCTCCCGGAGCACATTGGATGGGAATTGTGAAAATTGCTTGTAAAAAATCAAAAGCAGATTTTGAAAAAACAGTTTTTGCTTATACCCAAACTTCTATTGGACTTTTTGAAGCTTTTATCAGTTGCTGGGACGAAAAATACCGAAGCAATGTTGTAAGACCAGAAACGGTTATCAATCAAAACATAGACGAGAACTGGAAACCACTATTGCAAACACCACCATTTCCAGAATATACAAGTGGTCATTCTGTAGCTTCAACAAGTGCGGCGACAATTTTAACTTCGGTTTTTGGAGATAATTTTAATTTTGCTGATGATACAGAAATCCAATTTGGTTTACCAATCAGAAAATTTAAATCTTTTAATGATGCATCAAAAGAAGCTGCGAACAGTCGTTTTTATGGTGGAATTCACTACAAAGCTGCTATTGTCAACGGAATTGTTCAAGGTAAGAATGTTGGAGATTTTATTGTAAATAAATTAAAAATGAAAAACTAAATGTTAAGTAGAAAAAAAATTATAATTGGATTAAGTGTATTTTTTTCGTTGTTTTTAATTTGGTATTTATTCCTAAAAAAAAGTGATTATTTCATTTCATTTAATGTCAAAGCTGCTACAGGTACTGTTTTTCAAGGTGTAAATGAGTGGACCGCAAGCCAAACTGCAAATCAAAAGGAACTTTATTCTTTGTTAGAAAAAAATAATTTTGATTATTTAAAAAAAGAGATGAAAAAGGGGCAAACTCACTTGCAATATACTTGGGAAATGAAACCCATAAATGACTCAATTACCAAAGTAAGTGTCGGAATAAAAGATATGCAGAGTAGTATTTATAACAGGCTCACTGTTCCCTTTTTTAACACAGAATTTAAAAAAGAGCAAATTAAAAAAATCACTGATTTAAAAATGGGGATTGACGAGCATATTAAAAATTTCAAAATTAAAATTGATGGAGAAGGAAATTCGAAGGAAATATTTGTTGCCTACATCAGTTTAAAAAGTGTACTTCAAGAAAAAGCTCGTAATATGATTGCTAATGATGCAGATATAACGGGGTTTTTATATAAAAATAAAATAGCAATTATTGAAAGTCCTTATTTAGAAATTACAAATTGGGATTATGAAACTGAAACTATTGATTTTAATTATTGTTTTCCAATAGATAAAAACACGAAAATCATTGCTGATGATAGAGTGAAATTTAAAACAATACCCGTAATTAAAGGATTAAAAGCAACTTATTTTGGCAACTTTAGAACATCAGATCGAGCCTGGTTTACATTGATGGATTATGCAAAACGCCATAATTATAAATTGCAAAATAAAGTATTAGAACATTTTAGGGCTAACCCATTTAATGGTGGTGATGAGTTATCATGGGAAACCACAATTTTTATCCCTTTTGAGTCAAAATAATTAAAGATTTAAACTCCTGTTTTTACTATTTCGAAATCGTTTTCGGTTCTACCGAAAACGATTTAGTTTTATATAATGATTTTGTTAAAATTTTTAAAATTAAATTTAAAGAAATAACGAACCATTATAATAACTGAATATGAGTGTAAAATTAAAAATGAGTTTTTGGCAAATTATCAATATGAATGTTGGTTTCTTTGGTATACAATATAGCTTTGGTTTACAACAAAGTGCCGTAAATCCAATTTACGATTTTCTTGGCGCAAATCCAGATCAAATTCCCATGTTAAATCTTGCTGGCCCAATGACAGGTTTATTAATACAACCAATAATAGGTGCTTTGAGCGACAAAACGTGGCATCCAAAATTTGGAAGGCGTAAACCCTATTTTTTTATTGGAGCTATTTTGTGTAGTCTTTGCTTGTTTATATTCCCATTTAGTAGCTCACTTTGGATGGCAGCCGGATTGTTATGGATATTAGATGTTGGTAACAATACAGCAATGGAACCTTATAGAGCATTTATTGCTGATACTTTAGATGAAGAACAACAACCAACAGGTTTTCAAGCGCAAAGTTTTTTCACAGGTTTTGGACAGTTTTTATCTTACATTTCGTTGTTTCTATTCCCCATGATTATTGTTGGTTATACAGGTGCATTACCCAATTGGATTTTCGGGTCATTTTTTCTAGGTGCAATACTCTCGATTTCTTCTATTTGGTGGAGTATGAGTAAAACCAAAGAAATACCACCAACCGTAGAAGAAATTGCAGTATTAAAAGCAAATCCTATAAATGTTTTTACTCCATTTATAGAAATTTATAACGCAGTTTTAGAAATGCCCAAAGTGATGTGGCAGTTGTTTTTGATTTACTTTTTTCAATGGTATGCATTAATGTGTTATTGGCAAAACAACTCAAAAAGTATGGCGCTTTCTGTATGGGACGCAACGCCTAAACAAACTTCTTTATACGAAAGTGCAGTACAATGGAATGGATTAATAGGAGCTTTTGGATTTATTGTTACATTTTCAATTGCTTTTTATTTAGCAGTTTTAGCAAAAAAATATGGTGCAAAATATGTGCATTTTGTTTGTTTAATTCTTGCAGGAATTTCATTTTTAGTTTTTCCAATAATTCACAATCAATATTTATTTTTTGCAGTCATTATAGGTTACGGTATTGGTTGGGCAAGTATGATGGGAATTCCTTATTTATTAGTAGTTTCTAACATTCCTAAAGAACGATATGGCGTTTATATGGGAATTATTAATATGATGATTGTTATTCCAATGATTTTTCAAAATTTGTCATTTGGCTACATACTCAAAAATTTTTTAAATAATGACGCAAGAAATGCTATTAGTTTTGCAGGTGTTTTATTACTCATTAGTGCTTTTTGTACGCTTATGATTAAAAGCAAGAAAGTGTCAAATTAATAAATCATGGATAACGATATTAATTATGGCGAGGCTATAAAATTGCTACAACGAGTAGCCTCATCCGAAGGATTTCTTGCCAGCGCCCAAAATATTTCTAATTACAAAAGAGTTTGGGCAAGAGATGGTGTCATTTGTGGACTTGCAGCATTAGCTTCTGGAGATGAAAACTTAATTGAAACATTCAAGCACACACTCGAAACCTTGGCTAATAATCAACATAAAAACGGCACAATTCCGTCAAATGTGATGACTACAGAAAAGATTGTTGAAGTTAGTTATGGAGGTTTAGCCGGTAGAGTAGATGCAGTAACGTGGTTTATTATTGGTATTTGTCAATATGCCTATTACAAAAAGGATAAGGCGTTTGTTGCAAAATATAATGCCGTAATTGAAAAATGTCTTCAACTTCTTGAAGCTTGGGAATTTAATAATAAAGGACTTTTGTATGTTCCTTTATCAGGAAATTGGGCCGATGAATACATCACAGACGGTTATGTTTTATACGATCAATTGTTACGAATTTGGGCTTTAAAGAGTTATAATTATTTTGTAAAAGATATAGAGATTACCAATAAAATTGAAAAAATTACAGCACAAATCGAAATCAATTTTACACCAAACTCAATTGGAGAAAAATACCACGATAGAGCATATAATGAAATAAATATTCAAGAATTCATGCCTTGTGCTTTTTCACCAGCAGGTTATAAAACTCAGTTTGATGCTTTTGCAAATTCATTGGCGTTGTATTTAAATATTGGTTCACAAGAATTCCAGAACAAGATTCTAAAGTATTGTATAGCACTCAAAAACCAGATACCTTTGCAATTATTACCGGCTTTTTGGCCACCAATTTATGACAGTGATTTAGATTGGAATTTATTAAAGAATAATTGTAAATACGAATTCAGGAACTATCCAAACGAGTTTCACAACGGAGGAAGTTGGACTATGGTTAACGGTTTTTTTGGGTTAGCCCTACTTTCAAAAGGAAAAACATCCGAAGCTTCGGAACTTTTAGAGGCAATAAACAAGGCAAATGCTGTTGATGATTTTAGTTTTTATGAAAATTTCAATAGCGAAACAAAAGCCCCAAATGGTGTGCCTTTTTGTGCATGGAGTGCTGCAGCAACTGTAATGTTGAATCAAAGTATAAATACAAATTTCAAGTTTTTAGTTTAACAAATGAAAAAAACGATAGATATAATAAGTGTTGGTGAAGTACTCATAGATTTAATAGGACATGAAGTAAATACCACAATAAGTAGAACCAAAGATTACCATCGTTTTTTAGGTGGTTCTCCAACAAATGTTGCTGTAAACGCAGCGAGGCTTGGCTTAAAATCAGTGTTAGTGGCTACTTGCGGACAAGACGGACTCGGCGAATATATTGTTCGAAAGCTAAAATTGAATGATGTAATTACAACTCAAATACGAAAATCAGAAACCGAACCAACCTCGGTTATATTTGTTTCTAAATCTACTGGAACACCGGATTTTATTCCCTATCGAGAAGCTGATTTTCAAATTGAAAAGAGCCAAATTCCAGATGAATTATTAGAAAGTGCTAAAATTTTTCATACAACCTGTTTTGCTTTGAGCAAAAATCCAGCACGAAAAACTATTTTAGAAAGTGCAAAAAAAGCGAAAGAATTTGGGCTTCAAACCAGCATTGATATTAATTTTTCGGAAAGAATTTGGCCCAATCGAGAAGAAGCAAAATTAGTTTTAGCAGATTATTTATCAACAAATCCGCTAGTGAAATTGAGCGAGGATGATTGTTTTAGACTTTTTTCGGAAGCTAAAACCGAAGATTATATTTTTGACTATTTTCACGCTTTAGGTGCAGAAACTATATGCTTAACAAAAGGCAAGGATGGTGTAGTTTTGTCTAATTTGCAATTTGGATTGATTCAACAAAAAGCCTTACCAGTAAATGATATAAAGGATTCAACTGGTGCGGGAGATGCTTTCTGGACAGGATTTTTGTACGCACAACTATTGAACAAAAATTTTAATGAAACTATAGTAATAGCCCAAAAACTAGCCGTTTTGAAGCTGCAAAATGTGGGAAGATTGCCAGAAGGAATAAATTTTCAGGAATATCTGAATACTGATTTAGAATTAAATTAATTTTTGAAATATGAAAAATCCACTAATTACAATCTCGCTTTTTTTTAATTATTTTGTTTTTGCAATACTTTTAAACAGTGTTGGAACGGTAATATTACAAGTGCAACGAAACTTTGATATATCTAAATCTGACGCATCTGTACTTGAGGGATTTAAGGATTTGCCCATAGCATTTGCTTCTTTTATTTTAGCTTCTTTTTTACCTAAAATTGGTCTCAAAAAATCGATGTTAATTGGTTTAGCATTTGTTACCATAGCCTGTTTTTTGATCCCTTTCTCTGATGGATTTTGGTATTTTAAATTGCTCTTTTTTGTAATAGGAATTTCATTTGCACTTATAAAAGTTTCTGTTTTTGCAACCATTGGTATAATTACTAAAGGTGTCAAAGAGCATGGGAGTTTTATGAGTTTGCTCGAGGCAACTTTTATGGCTGGTATCTTAATTGGAAATGTAGTAATTAGTCAATATGTAAATGATAATGACCCAAAATCACGCGAATGGCTTACTATTTATTGGATGCTTTCGGGACTATCTTTCATAGCATTCTTACTTTTATTCATCGCAAAATTAGACGAAAGTGAAGCTAAAATTGCAAACACCACACTTAAAAAAGATTTTCAAGCCATGTTTTCGCTCATCATCAAACCGTTAATCATTGTTTTCATTTTTTCGATATTTTTTTATGTGCTTTTAGAGCAAAGTTTTCAAACTTGGTTTCCAACTTTCTATCAAGAAATTTTGCACGCACCATCGAGTATGGCCATTCAAGCTGGAGCAATTTTAGCTGGAGCATCTTTTATTGGAAGACTACTTTCAGGTTTTGTTTTGCTTCGTGTACGTTGGATTTATTTTCTATCAATTTGTCTTATAATAGTGGCAGCAATTGTGCTACTGGTATTGCCAATGGCTAAAAGTACTGTAATTAGTAATGAAACTATGACTTGGTTTAACGCACCTTTAGTGGTTTATTTATTGCCTATTATGGGTTTGTTTTTAGCACCAATTTATCCAATACTTAACTCGACAATTTTGTCTGCTTTACCCAAGCACATGCACAGTTCCATGTCAGGATTGATCGTTGTTTTTTCAGCACTTGGTGGAACTACTGGTTCTATAATAACAGGGCATGTTTTTGAAAAGTTTGATGGTACAACTGCATTTTATTTTTCATTAATTCCAATAACTGTGATTTTTATTTTATTGTGGATTTTAAATAAATTAGTTCATAAAATGGAGCTCAGTTAATTTTATTTCTAAAACATGAAAATTGCAGTCAACATCAAAAAAACGATTTCAGAACTCCTACTTCAGGAAGATACGGATCGTGATAAGCGAATTACCATTGAGGACAAAGGGCTAAAACGATTTGTATTAAAGTCTAAAACCGAAAAAATTGTAGTTGAAGGTACTTATTATTTGTCTAATTTATTGCAAGAACTAATTCTCGCCAAAGAAGCCGATAACGATTTTATAGAATCAGACAAAATTTTTGAATTGCCAGCCAATCGAATTTCTAGAATGATTGCCACTTATTTTTGGGATGGTTTAACAAGAACCTTAGATGAGCAAGGATTAGAAAAGCTACTGTTAGATTCCAAATCAAAAACAGAACAACCCATAATTTATGTGCCTTTTACGGATGATTTCGCCTTTGAATACTTCCAAAAATTAGCTCCTAAATTTAATCTAAAAGTAATTCAGCTTCCCAAAGATATTACTCCAAAATATGTAAGTAGTATCAATGATGATGGCGGAATTTTAGCTTTAGCTTTAAAAAAAGAAGGTCAAAAAACAACCGGATTTCCATTTGTAGTTCCAGGAGATCGATTTAACGAAATGTACGGTTGGGATAGTTATTTTGAAAATATAGGGTTGTTAATTGACGGGAAAATGGAGCTGGCAAAAAGCATGGTTGAAAATTTTGACTATCAAATTACACATTACGGCAAAATTTTAAATGCTAACAGATCGTATTATCTCACCAGAACGCAACCTCCTTTTTATTCGAGTATGATTCGTGAAGTTTTTGAAGCAATGTCAGTAAAAGATACTAACTGGCTGAGCCAAAAACTTACTATTTGCATCAAAGAATATGAAACTGTTTGGATGGAAACAGGAAAAAGATTGACTAAAAATGGCCTGAATCGATTTCATGCTCAAGGAATTGGTTTGCCACCAGAAACCGAAATGGGGCATTACGATGAAATTTTAAAGCCTTTTGCACAAGAAGCAAAGCTTTCGATACCCGATTATGAAAAATTATATTACCAACGAAAAATAGAAAATCCAGCATTAGACGCATATTTTGTGCACGATCGGAGCGTTCGCGAAAGTGGTCACGACACTACGTATCGGTTAGAAGCTATTTGTGCGCATTTGAATCCAGTGGAATTAAATGCCATGTTGTATAAATATGAAACCGATTTTGCAGCATTAATTGCAGAATTTTTTAATGATAATTTTCAAATTGAGGATAGAAATTACAATAGTGAATATTGGTTATTAAAAGCCGAAACTAGAAAAAACTTGATGAATCATTTTCTTTGGAATGAAGATATAGGCTGTTATTTTGATTATAATTTTAAAACTCAAGAACAAAACATATTTCTTTCCGCTACTAGTTTTTTTCCGCTTTGGGCAAATATTGCTACAAAATTGCAAGCCAAAAAAATGGTAGAAAACGGTTTACCTAAACTGATTTTCTTGGGTGGAATTGCGGGTTCTTCAAAAGAAGCTTTGTCTAATATTGGCGAATATCAAATGCAACGCCAATGGGATTTTCCAAACGGTTGGCCACCACACCAAATAATTATTTGGCAAGGATTATTAAATTATGGTTATACGGTTAAAGCTCAGGAACTTATGTACCGTTGGCTTTGGATGATTACAAAAAATGCTTGTGACTACAATGGAACCGTTCCTGAAAAATATGATGTGGTAAGCGCATCGCACAAAGTTTTTGCAGAATATGGAAATCAAGGAACTGATTTTGAGTATATTACACGAGAAGGTTTTGGTTGGATGAACGCATCTTTTCAATTTGGAATGCAATTATTAGATCAAAAATTAAAAACAGAATTGAATAAATTGACAAATCCAGACAGTATTGATTTTAAATCCTACTAAAATTTATTTAATATCTAGGCTTTACATCCTTTCCTAAACAGTCGTATAAAATTTGCTTCGTAGTTTACAATTATTTAAGTTTATCACAAATTCTTTAATTTTAATTTGATTTATTTAAATTAGTATTAGATTTACCCAATTGATTCGATATTTTCCTAACTAAACTACAATTTTATGAATATTAAAAGTCGCTTGACAATAATGAGTTTTCTCCAATTTTTTGTTTGGGGTGCATGGTTAATTACAATTGCAAATTACTGGTTCGGTACAAAAAGTTGGGAAGGAACACAATTTGGACTTGTTTTTGGAACTATGGGAATTGCTTCGTTGTTTATGCCAACACTCACTGGAATTATTGCCGATAGATGGGTAAATGCTGAGAAATTATATGGTATTCTTCATATTTTATATGCAGGAGTTTTATTTTATTTACCACAAGTGGACACACCAACAACTTTTATATACATCATGTTATTGGCCATGTGTTTTTATATGCCAACCATTGCATTGAGTAATTCCATATCATTTACAGCACTAAAATTAAATAATAAAGACGTTGTTAAGGATTATCCACCCATTCGTGTTTGGGGAACTGTTGGCTTTATTGTTGCCATGTGGATTACGAACTTAACGGGTAGTAAAGCAACTGATTATCAATTTTATATCGCTGGAGTTGGAGCACTTATTTTAGGATTTTATGCATTTTCATTACCTGAATGTAAACCACAACGATTGACCAAAGAAAATGCGTCGTTAATGGAAACATTAGGTTTAGAATCCTTCAAATTGTTTGCTGATTATAAAATGGCTTTGTTCTTTATTTTCTCTATGTTTTTAGGCGGTGCATTACAATTGACTAATGCTTATGGAGATGTTTTTTTATCAGAATTTGCAACTATTCCAGAATATGCAGATTCATTCGTTGTTAAATATTCTACTATAATAATGTCGATTTCACAAATATCCGAAACCTTGTTTATATTAGCAATTCCGTTTTTCTTGAAACGATTTGGGATTAAACAAGTGATGTTAATTTCTATGTTTGCTTGGGTTTTACGTTTTGCTTTGTTTGCTTATGGCAATCCAGTTGATGGTTTGTGGATGATAATTATGTCATGCATTGTTTACGGAATGGCATTTGATTTCTTCAATATTTCGGGTTCTTTATTTGTAGAAACCAATACGGATTCTAAAAACCGTTCTTCTGCTCAAGGATTGTTTATGATGATGACTAATGGAGTAGGAGCTATTTTAGGAAGCTTTACTTCGGGTTGGGCAATTGATAAATTTTTTACACACGATGGCGTAAGAGATTGGCATAATATCTGGCTTTCGTTTGCTGGTTATGCATTGTTGATTGCGATTGCTTTTGCCGTTTTGTTTAAACACAAACACAATCCTGATGAAGTGGCGAATGTGAGTCATTAAGAAATTATTTTTATATTTCAAACCCGACAGATTTTAAAACCTGTCGGGTTTTTTGTTTTAATAAATCTTCCTGCCTATTAAAGGCTGTAATCTATGCTTGTATTTTGAAAATAGAGAAATTTCTGCTCGGTTAGTTTGGCGAGTTTTTTTTGACAAATTTAAAATGTTCGAAGTAAAATTATTTAAAACTCATTATTTCCCCAACCTCATTCTTAAAAATAATATTTTTTTATGAAATTAATAATAGCTCTTTTTAAAACTTTACTAATTAGTAATGAGCTACTTATGGAAAAAATATTTGGTATATTGAAAAATAAATATTAATTTAGGGCTTCTTAAAACAAAAAGATATGAATCCAAATAAAGCATTATGGGAAAAAGGTGATTTTACTAGAATTGCCGAAAGCATGCGTGAAAGTGGTGAGGCATTAGTTGCCAAATTGGGAATCACCAAAGGATTAGACGTTCTTGATCTTGGCTGTGGCGATGGTACCACAGCAATACCTGAAGCAAAATTTGGCGCCAATGTTTTAGGAGTTGATATAGCAACTAATCTCGTTGAAGCGGGAAACCTTCGTGCTAAAAATGAAGGGCTTAAAAACTGCACTTTTCAAGAAGGCGATGCTACAGATTTGCAGGAACTAAAGGACCAATCATTTGACCTTGTAGTAAGTATATTTGGCGCAATGTTCGCACCAAAACCATTTGATGTAGCCAAAGAAATGGTTCGTGTAACTCGTTCTGGAGGAAGAATTGTAATGGGTAATTGGATTCCTGGCGATCCAACTCTTGTAGCTCAAATATTAAAAATAAGCTCTGCATATACTCCACCACCACCAGAAGGATTCATTAGTCCAATGTTATGGGGAATTGAGGAAAATGTTATTGAGCGATTTGTTAATGCCGGTATAATAAAAGAAAACATATCATTTGTCAAAGATACTTTTACATTTAGAATCTCAGGAAATCCATCCGAACTTGTAAATACTTTTAAAACCTTTTATGGTCCAACAATGAACGCTTTTGAAGCAGCTGAAAAAAACGGAAAAGCTATGGAGTTACAGCATGAATTAGAAGTTCTTTTTAACAGTCAAAACAAAAGCACTACAGCGAATACTACATCTATACCAGCTACTTTTTTAAAGGTAACAGTAATAAGATAAATACAAATTCAAATAGTTTTAAATTAATTATTTACTCATTAGTTTTTTAGTTTTACAAGGCTTCCAGTTCGCCGCGGCGAACTGGAAGCCTGCTCCGCAAAGTCTCCGACTTTGAGGTAGTGATTTTAGGTTTTCAACCGAGTTATTTTGGGTTAAATTTTAGGTCAGTCACACACTGATGAACGCATCCTCAAAGTCGGAGACTTTGCGGAGTGGGGTTTGCAAAACCGCGCAAGCCTTATGAGAGATGAATATTGTAAATCCAAGCAATTTGGTTAGCCAAATATATGGATTTGAGACCGAACTTTCAGGTACAAAACCAACTTTAAAGTTTACCGAAAACCATCTTATTGGCTGCTCTTTTTCTTTCATTAAGGATTAAATTTTTCAAATGAGTTTCCGTTGAATTTAAATGTTCCGTTATTTGGTGTTCCAAGCCATAAATCACCTTGATTGTCTTTGTACATTGAAATTAAGTTAACGTCTTTAGAACCGTCTTTTATTAAGTAATTTGTAATATTTTTTCCGTCATATTTATAAACTCCTTTGTCCCAAGTAGTCAACCAAATATTTCCGTTGTTGTCTTCTACAATGTGGGAATAATAAATGTATTCATCGCCACCAAATATTTGTTTGTTTCCAATACCTTCTGTTTTTTGATATTGAAGTCGGTCGCTTTTTATTGTCTTTTCAAAATCGAAAATATACTTGTGCCAAGTGTTACAAAACCAAAACTCTCCTTTTCTATCTTCAAAAATTGACCGAATACCAAACGTGCCTCCATTTAAACCGATTGTCAAATCATTTTCGTACATCCATTTTATAGATTTTCCATCAAAACGACAAGCACCAAAAACAGACGTGCCAAACCAGATTGCACCTTTTCTATCTTTGTAAATGCAATATACTTCGTAAGGACTGAAAAACGAATTGACAACTCGTGGATAAATTTCATCGTGAAGATAGTGCTTGGGAAACTCCAAATTATATAAATTTTTCCCATCGTAGCGATAAGCACCTTCATTTTTTTTCCCCAATATATAAAACCACAAATCATTGGACTCTAATTTCCATTCTTTGCTTTTGATTGGTTGCAAAGTAGTAAATGTCTTTCCATCAAACTTGTTGATACCACCGAAAGTTGAAATAAATATATTGCCAAATTTGTCTTCTTGAATTTGTCTTATAGTGTCGTTAGCAAGACCATCTTTTGTTGTAAAATTGATAATCTTTTTTCCGTCATAGCGATACACTCCTTCGCCATTACTACTAAACCAATAATTGTTTTTTGTGTCTTGAAAAACGTACCATAAATGATTGCCTAGTTCATTTACAGATTTTCCAATAGTCTTTTGTCCGTTACACGAAGTGAATAATGTAAGTAATGTTAAAAATAGAATTAAGTTTTTCTTCATTGTCTGAATATTCAATGTTTACATTATCCCGGTAGAGTTCCTTAAAGATAAAATTTCCTGCGAAAGAAAAATGTGAATTTTGCACATTTTTCGCCATTTCTTGAAACCGCTTTAGTGGCTGGATTTATAATGATATACTTCCAAACATTTCAGTATTCACGCCTACGAATATATTATCTCGAAAACTTGCTTTTTCTTCGTCATTTAAGTTAGTTTTGTTAAGAAAATAATCTCTCATTTCTCTTTCCGATTTTGCTTTTTTATAACTCCATCTTTTACTTATTTCTTCTCCTCGAGTAAAAATTAATAAGCAAATGCCTTTCTTTAGTTGCTCACCAATTGCGTGCCACCAATAATTATCTGTATCTCCAATTGATGACCCGAAAATGCAAATTAAATTAGCTTTAGTAATTTGAGAATTACAAAGATTGTCAATTGTAGTTTTATTAACTTTATTACAATAAGGTTTTATTAAAGCATCTAGAATATCTTGATTATTATGAAAACTTTGATTTTTTATTTGTGAAACATCATTTACACCCATAATCATTCTATCATCACAATATCCATGAATATGTTCAAGTCCTCTTAAAAAAATTTTAGAATTATGATGAGCACCTAATATTAGACTTGTATTATCATTTCCAAGAATTTGTTCTAGAGAATTAGTGTAATTTAAAGTTATTATGTTTACATCCCAATGTTCAGAATTCCATTTATTTTTATATTCTTCCAATATTTCTTTATCTGCTTTGAGTAACGACCTTTCAGGAAATGCTAAATATTCAGATAATTTCTCGGTATCTATTTTCGAAAAATCAAATCGGTTTTCTTGCTCTTTCAAATAATCTCCTAAATTATCCCCAATGTCCTCATATACATCTATGAATTCATCTACAGTGTTAAAGTTTTCAGTATATACTCCAATTGCTTGCTCAAGGTCAGACCAATTTTTAAAGTTTTTGCCAATATTGTCTTTTAATGTTTTAACAATTGGAGATTTAGATTGAAGTGTCTTATAATGTTCGTAAAAGTCAGAATAACGAGTTTTTAGACCTAGATTAATGTCAAAACCATTTCCAATTATATAGAGTATTTTCATTTAAAAGATATTTTTTATGTGATGGCGAAAACTAGCCACTAACTCATTAAAGTCTGATTCTGTCCAATTTTTCTCTCTTTAATCGGGTTGTTTTGTATGATAAACAGCAGTATTTATCTTCAAATATATTCATTTTTTCTTACAAAATTTTAAAAGAGGGTTGTTTTATATTTTATTAAATAGTTTGTTTTTTAGCTTTTATTTACTTTGAAATCTTATAAGTCATAACTAACCTCGAGTGAAGTGGCGTCATTTAATAAAGCTTCCAGCCTATTAAAGGCTGGAAGCTTTGTCATGTAAGGACAAATTGTAAAAAAAGTATTGAAATCCTATAAGTCATAATTAGCCCCGATTGTAGAGTAAATCCTTGTTGTTGTGAGATTGCTTCGCAAGCTCGCAATGACAAGATTGCAACGAAAAGCGGGAGCAATCGTCCTAAAAACCCCAAAAAGACCTGCTCCTAATAATCAATCCATTATCTCTGAGTAATAATTTTGCTAATTCATATAAAAGCATTACTTTTGCAGTCCTTTTGGTGAATAAGAGTTTCCTTTAGGTATTTCTAATTATACAAACAACTTCTGTTGTTTTCTCTCACGTTATGAAACTCAAGAAAATACAGAATACAAATTTTTAATCAGCATGTCTGAACAAGTAAAATCACAAGAAGAGTTTTTAGCAAATTTTAACTGGCACAACTTTGAAGAAGGTATTGATGCAGTAGATGAAAAAAACTTATTAGAATTCGAAGAACTAGTTTCAAAAACTTTTATCGCTACAGATCAAGAAGAAGTAGTTGAAGGTGTAGTTGTTAGAATTACAGATAGAGACGTTATCGTTGATATCAACGCAAAATCGGAAGGTGTTATTTCTTTAAACGAATTCCGTTACAATCCAAATTTAAAAGTAGGCGACAAAGTAGAAGTATTGATTGACATCCGTGAGGATAAAACAGGTCAATTGGTTCTTTCTCACCGTAAAGCACGTACTATCAAATCTTGGGATAGAGTTATTTCGGCTAACGAAACAGGTGAAATCGTTAATGGTTTTGTGAAATGCAGAACTAAAGGTGGTATGATCGTTGATGTTTTTGGAATCGAAGCTTTCCTTCCAGGTTCTCAAATTGATGTTAAACCAATTAGAGACTACGATGTATATGTAAATAAAATGATGGAATTTAAGGTGGTGAAAATCAACCACGAATTCAAAAATGTTGTTGTATCTCACAAAGCGCTTATCGAAGCGGATATTGAGGTACAGAAAAAAGAAATCATCGGAAAATTACAAAAAGGACAAGTATTAGAAGGTGTTGTTAAAAACATTACTTCTTACGGTGTGTTTATTGACCTTGGAGGTGTTGATGGATTAATCCACATTACGGATCTTTCTTGGTCTAGAATCAATCATCCATCTGAAGTTCTTGAATTAGATCAAGTTCTTAATGTGGTTATCCTTGATTTTGATGACGAGAAAACAAGAATCCAATTAGGATTGAAACAATTGAACGCTCATCCGTGGGATGCTTTAGATTCTAAATTAACCATAGGAGATAAAGTAAAAGGTAAAGTAGTTGTAATCGCTGATTACGGTGCATTTATCGAAGTAGCTGAAGGTGTTGAAGGTTTAATTCACGTATCTGAAATGTCATGGTCTACTCATTTACGTTCTGCTCAAGATTTCGTAAAAGTAGGAGATATTGTTGAAGGAGTTATTTTAACTTTGGATAGAGACGATCGTAAAATGTCATTAGGTATCAAACAATTGTCTCAAGATCCTTGGACCGATATCACAGCTAAATATCCAGTAGGTTCTAAACATTCTGGAATCGTTAGAAACTTTACAAACTTTGGAATTTTTGTAGAATTAGAAGAAGGAATCGACGGATTGATTTATATCTCTGACCTTTCTTGGACTAAGAAAATCAAACATCCATCTGAATTTGTAAATGTTGGTGAGAAACTAGATGTAGTAGTATTAGAGTTAGATGTTGACGGACGTAAATTATCTTTAGGTCACAAACAAACTACGGCTAATCCTTGGGATCAATACGAAGCTTCATTCGCAGTGGGAACTATCCACTCAGGTGAAATTGCCGAGATTGTTGACAAAGGTGCTACTGTAGAATTCGGTGAAGATATTGTTGCTTTCATTCCTACACGTCACCTTGAAAAAGAAGACGGTAAGAAATTGAAAAAAGGCGAAACTGCTGAATTCAAAGTAATCGAATTCAACAAAGAATTCAAAAGAGTGGTTGCATCTCACACAGCTATTTTCCGTGAAGAAGAGGAAAAAGCAGTTAAAGCAGTTCAAGAAGCAGTAGCTTCTGCAACTAATTCACCAGCGGCAACTCTTGGAGATAACAATGACATCCTTGCTGGCTTGAAAGCCAAAATGGAAAAAAACGAGAAAAAGAAATAATCTTTTAATTGTTTGAATATAGAAAGCTCCGCAGTAATGTGGAGCTTTTTTTTGTGGTTTCCTGTCATTGCGAGGAGGCACGACGAAGCAATCTCATATTGGAAGCAAGTAATATTATGGTGCTCGTGCCTCTCAATGATAAATAAATATAGATTCCTATTTATAATTCAAAAAATGTCCAAAATAGATAATTATTTATAACCTTGCTATTCAATCTACTTTTTTTGTAAATTTGTTTAAAATCTAATACTTATGAATGCAATTTCAACCATAGAAATGTATAATATTCTCAAAGGAAAACTTGGTGAAAATGAAGCCAAATCACTTACAGAATATGTTGAGAGTAAAGGTGAAAGAACTTTTGAGAAGGAAAAAGATGTGCTAGCAACTAAAGAAGATTTAGCAAATGTAAAATCCGACATTATAAAATGGATGTTCATTTTTTGGATTGGGCAAATTGCAGTGACCTTAGGAATTGTATATTTTAGAGGTTAGAAATTTTTAAATAGTATAAATAGCTCCGCAATTTGCGGAGTTTTTTTTTGTTATTACCAGTACTTATTTTTGTACTTTTGTTAAAACTCAAAAAATATGCAAGCTATAAAACAAATTATTGATGTTGAAAATCATACGTTTAGCGTTGTGCTTCCAAAAGATTTTACTGCAAAAAGAGTAGAAGTTATTATTTTGCCTTCTGATCCAGAAGACGATATTCCTCAATGGCACAAAGATATTATAGATAAAAGATTAAAAGATTACAAACAAAACCCGGAAGATGTTACTGATTTTGATTTTTTTTGTGATGAGCTGGAAAAAGAAAATCTATGAAGTTTAAATCTGTAATACAAAATACTGCGAAGAATGATTTACGAGAAGCTGTAAAATGGTACAATATTCAGAAAAAAGGATTAGGAAATGAGTTTTTAAGTGCAGTTAGACAAACTATTTCAAGATTAAGATTGTTTCCAAATCTGGCTCAAATTAGATATTTTGAAGTTCATACAGCAGTTATGGAAACTTTTCCTTATATGATTCATTATTATATCGATCCGAATAAAAAGGCAATTATCATAATTGGTATTTTGCACACCTCAAAAAATCCAGAAGATTGGAAAATTAGATAAATTAAAGACACCATTTCTTAATCATAACGAAATGGTGTTTTTTTGTGCTGTATTGTCATTCCTGACAAGAGAATAGTCTCCCTTCGTGAACTTTATTTTTAAATTTTATTTTTAAAAGAAAAAGATTATTAAATAATTCATAATTCATAATTCATAATTCATAATTCATATATTTATGAACTAAATTTCCCAAATGAAACAAATCTACTTTTTACTCATTGCTTTTTGTGTTTTTACTTCTACAAACGCTCAAATTGTTTCCATTCCTGATGCGAATTTTAAAGCGAAGTTATTGGCGGCGAATTCTACAAATTCTATTGCAAAAGATATAAATGCTAATGCAGTTAAAATTGATACCAATAATGATAATGAAATTCAAATTAGTGAGGCTTTATCTATTTCCTTTTTAAGTGTAGAATCATCCAATATAAATGATTTAACAGGAATATTAAATTTCAAAAATCTGGTTCGTTTATACTGTCCAGGTAATAAAATTAATGTTTTAAACTTAAACAACTTAAGAAATCTAGTTTACTTGCATTGTGACAACAATCAACTTACAATTTTAGATTTAAGTAATTTAAATAGTATTGAATTTCTATTTTGCAGGAACAATAATCTTAAAACATTAGATATTAGCAAATTATTTAAACTCAAAAGTTTTTACTGTGATAATAACCAAATTACTACCTTAGATTTAAGTAAATTATTAAACCTTACAGCAAAATCGTGGTCGCTTAATCCATTAGAATCTTTGTTTTTGAAAAACGGAATAAGAAACGATTCCGATAATTTTTCCAATATCCCAACCCTAAAATACATTTGTGTTGATGATAATGAACTCGAATCCATACAAAAACAAACAACTGAATACGGTTATTCTAATTGTGTTATAAATTCATATTGTTCCTTTGTTTCAGGTGGTACATTTTATACTATCAAAGGAAATCAAAAATATGATAGTAATTCCGATGGTTGTGATGCAAATGATGCTTTAATGCCAAATTTAAAATTTAGTATTACTAATGGCACAACGGTAGCAAATTTGATTTCCGATGGATCAGGTAATTATTCAATTCCTGTTCAAGCAGGAACTTATTCCATTACTCCAATACTAGAAAACCCTAGTTATTTTATAGTTTCACCAACTAGAATAAACGTTACTTTTCCAAGCCAAACTAGCCCTTTCGTTCAAAATTTCTGTATAAAGCCTAAATTGAATCCCGATTTAAGCGTTATTATACTTCCTTTAACATCAGCAAGACCCGGTTTTGATGTCAAATACAAACTAATCTATAAAAACAAAGGAAATACAACTCAATCGGGTTCGGTAAATTTAATTTTTATGGATGCGGTTTTAGATTTAGTTGTTGCAAATCCAATAACAACAAATCAATCCACAAATAATTTATCGTGGAATTTTACCACTTTAAAACCTTTTGAAACTCGTGAAATTATTTTCACGATGAATGTGAATTCGCCAATGGAAATTCCTCCTGTAATTAATGGTGCAAACTTAAATTTTATCACTTCAATAACTTCATCTGCCACAGACGAAACACCTATTGACAATACTTTTGAATTTAATCAAACCGTGTTGGGTTCTTATGACCCGAATGATAAAACTTGCTTAGAAGGTGCGGTAATTACTCCAGCACTGATTGGTCAATACGTTCATTATATGATTCGTTTTGAAAATACAGGAACTTTCGCCGCCACGAATGTGGTAGTAAAAGATATGATTGATTTAACCAAATTTGACATTTCGACTTTGTTACCAACCAGTGCCAGTCATTCTTATGTAACCAATATTACTGCGGGAAATAAGGTAGAATTCATCTTTGAAAACATCAATCTTCCTTTTGATGATGCCAATAATGATGGTTATATTGTTTTCAAAATAAAAACGTTGCCAACGCTTGTGGTAAATGATACATTTACCAACGAAGCCAATATCTATTTCGATTATAATTTCCCGATTCTTACCAACAAAGCCACTTCAACTTTCAAAACCTTAGGAACACAAGATTTTGACTTTGCTAGCTATTTTACTGTATATCCAAATCCAGCAAAAACGGAATTGAATATTACTGCAAAAGAAACAATCGAAATTAAATCCATCAGTATTTACAATGCTTTGGGACAATTGGTTTTGGTTGTTACCAATGCGGAGAAAGTCTCTAAGATTGATGTTTCTAGTTTAACAGCTGGGAATTATTTCATCAAAATAAATTCAGACAAGGGAACATCGAATGCACGATTTGTGAAGGAATAAAGTTCATCAAATAAAAATAGTTCTTGCAGATTAGGAATCGAATTCCTAATTTAGCAGAATGATAGCAAGAACGATTACTCCAAAAGTAGAAGAATTACTAGAAAAATTCCCCATTGTCGCTATAACTGGGCCACGACAATCTGGAAAAACTACTTTGTCTAAAATTGTAAAACCCAATTATAAGTATGTCAATTTAGAAAATTTATCGGATAGGGAATTTGCAAAAACAGACCCGATGGGTTTTCTTCAAACCTATCAAAATGGCGTTATCATTGATGAAATTCAGAATGTACCCAGTTTGTTTTCCTATTTGCAAGTAGTTACCGATGAGCGAAAAATAAACGGGGAATACATTATTACAGGATCACAAAATTTCCTGATGATGGAACAAATTACGCAATCTCTAGCAGGTAGAGTTGCATTGTTTACTCTTTTACCTTTTTCGATTGAAGAATTAGAAAAAACAGAATATAGTGTGCGAAATTGGGAAGGATACGCCGTTTCAGGTTCTTATCCTCGAAAAATAATTCAAAATATAGATTCGTCAGATTATTATGGAAATTATATTAAAACCTATGTTGAAAGAGATGTTCGATTGCTTAAAAATATTTCAAATCTCGATTTATTTCAAAAATTTATACAATTATTAGCCGGTAGAGTAGGGCAATTATTCAATCAAAGTAGTTTAGGCAACGAGTTGGATTTAGACAACAAAACTATCAATTCGTGGTTTACTCTTTTAGAAACTTCTTTTCTCGCGTTTAAGTTGCAACCCTATCATTCTAATTTTAATAAGGTGATTGTAAAAACACCAAAAATATACTTTCACGACACTGGTTTACTATGTTATTTGTTGGGAATTCGTAGTACAGAAGATTTAGAGTTACATTTTGCAAAAGGAAATATTTTTGAAAATTTAGTAGTTTCAGAAATGTATAAAAACGGAATAAATAATTCAACAAGAACAAAATTTTATTTTTGGAGAGATAAATCCCAAAACGAAGTAGATTTAATCGCTGAAACTGGTGCTAGACTTGATGCCATTGAGATTAAATCCGCAAAAACAATCAACCAAAACTATTTTAAAGGACTAGATTATTTTAAATATTTAAAAACCGATACACATTTGCACTTGGTTTATGGTGGTAATGAAAATCAAGAACGAACGAACTATAAAATAAGTTCCATATTTAACTTGCCAGATTTTAAATAATGTCACAAATTAGGAATTGAATTCCTAATTAGCAAGATATCAGAAAATATGTTTTAAAATATAAATGCCAACCCTAATTTTAGGATTGGCATTTATATTTAACTCATACGAACCAGTTATATAATCTAATGCAATCTGCCAAGTCCTTTTGTCACGCTGTAAAGCGTCCCTGCTCTCGTGCGTCGAGACTCCTACAGAGTGACAAATAGCCTTGTTTTATGGACTATTTTATATGTTTGTGATTATCTAATGACCTTAATTGCCTTATATGGTTAAAAATTTTACCTCAAACTAGCACCCAATTCGGTTTCCAGATTCTTTTGCAACTTGATCATAATTTTGTCAATTTGAACATCGGTCAGGGTTTTGGTATTATCTTGAATCGTGAAACTCACGGCATAGGATTTCTTGCCTTCAGGAAGATTCTTGCCCTGGTACACATCAAACAAACTAATGTCTTTCAACAATGATTTTTCGCTTTGTCTAGCAATGTTATAGATAGAATCAAAGGAAACATTGTCATCCAATAGCAAGGACAAATCTCGTCGAACTTCTGGATATTTGGGAATCTCGGTGAATTTGATTTTATTGGAAAGCAATTTCAATAGCAATGCCCAATTAAAATCGGCAAACAAAACTTCTTGCTTGATGTCAAAATGTTTTAAAACTGATTTTTTGACCACGCCATATTCAACTAGAATATCATTTCCAAAACCAATCGCCATTCCCTCTGAAAAAACATCCGAAGTTATGGGAAGATTTTGTGTTTTTTGTATTCCTAATCTCGAAAGCACTCCATTTACATACCCTTTAAATAAAAAGAAATCCGAAGGTTTTTGAGCATTAGTCCAGCTTTCTTGATTTCTGTTTCCAGTCACGAGCATCGTCAAATGTTTGTGTTCTTCGTAACCTGAATCTAATTTATGGTAGGTTTTCCCGAATTCAAAAAATTTCAAATCTGAATTTCTACGATTGATGTTGTACGAAATAGCTTCTAATCCAGAGAATAATAACGATTGTCGCATTGCCGCCAAATCATTGCTCAATGGATTTAATATCAATACATTGTGTTCTTCTTTCAACATTTCTGACAATAGAACGTAGGAAGAAGTCGTCAAGGAATTCGCCATCATTTCATTAAATCCTTGCGAATTCAATTGCGTTGCAATGATGTTTTGAACTTTATAATCTTCGGTTCTAGGCGCATTAGAAACAGTTGCGTTTAATTTCTCCGAGAATTTGATATTGTTGTAACCATACACTCGAAGAATTTCTTCGATAACATCGATTTCTCTTTGCACATCAACTCTATAAGCAGGAATTGTCAAGCCTAATCCAGCATCAGAAACACTATTTACTTTTATTTCTAATGAAACTAAAATGTTTTTAATAGTTTCCTTTGGTAATTCTTGACCAATAATTTTCTTAACATTATTAAAATTCAAAACCACTGGAAAATCTTCAATTTTCTTTGGATAAATATCAATAATATCCGAAGTGATTTCGCCCCCAGAAACTTCTTGAATTAACAAGGCAGCACGTTTCAAAGCATATTCGGTAATTGTTGGATCAATTCCTCTTTCAAATCGAAAGGAAGCATCGGTATTAAGTTGGTGTCTTTTGGCGCTTTTTCGAATGCTCACAGCATTAAAATAAGCACTTTCTAAGAAAACAGATGTGGTAGTATCTGAAACTCCAGAATTTTTTCCGCCAAAAACTCCTGCTATACACAATGGACCGTTTTCGTCACAAATCATCAAATCTTCTTCGTGCAAACTTCTTTCTATGTCGTCAAGAGTTGTAAATTTGGTACCTGTAGCTACTGTTTTTACACTAATTTTGCCATTTATTTTCGCTGCATCAAACGCGTGAAGTGGCTGTCCTAATTCGTGAAGCACATAATTGGTAACATCGACTAGATTATTTTTTGGATTGATACCAATAGCTTTTAAACGGTTTTGCAACCAAGCTGGTGATGGTTTTATTGTAATTCCAGAAATTGTGACACCACAATATCGTGGAGCTAAAAGTGGTGCTTTTACATCCACATCTATTTTTAAAATCCTTTTATCAACTCTAAAATTACTTACTGATGGTGTGATTAGTTCTACATTAACACCGCTTTGTAACAAACCGGCTCTTAAATCTCTGGCTACACCAAAGTGGCTCATTGCATCTGCACGATTGGGAGTTAGTCCAATTTCGAAAATTTCGTCATTTTCAATTTTAAAAACACTAGCCGCAGTCGATCCAGTTTTGAAGGAATTGTCAAGTACCATAATGCCATCGTGACTTTCGCCAAGACCCAATTCGTCTTCGGCGCAAATCATCCCGTGACTTTCCTGACCTCTAATTTTTCCTTTTTTTATTTGAAAAGCATTGCCGTCTTTGTCATATAATGTTGTTCCAATGGTCGCAACGGGTACTTTTTGGCCAACAGCTACATTAGTTGCGCCACAAACAATTTGCAAAGGGATTCCATCTCCAAGATCTACTGTGGTTACTTTCAATCGGTCTGCATCTGGATGTTGCACACAGGTTAGAACCTCACCTACAACAATTCCTTCCAATCCACCTTTAACCGATTGGTAGTTGTAGACCATTTCAACTTCAAGACCTAAATCGGTCAATAAAGCAGCAGTTTCTTCGGATTTCCAATCTATTTTTATGAATTGTTTTAACCAGTTGTAAGATATTTTCATTTTAAAATAAGTATATTTTATTGAGTGCAAATATAATTATCAATTGTCAATTTTCAATTAATAATTAACTTATATAATTCCAAATAGTTGCCTTTTTTGTCAATTCTGCATAAGTTGCATTCAGAGTAGCGTTTTCAGGTTTTTGCATTGACGCATCATCCTTCAAAATTTGTAAAGCATAATTTCGCGCTAAAATTAAGATATCTCGATCTCGAATTAAATCTGCAATTTGAAGTTGGAGTACACCACTTTGTTGCTTACCCATTAAATCTCCTGGACCACGTAATTTTAAATCAACTTCGGCAATTTCGAAACCGTCATTTGTTCCTACCATTGTTTCCATTCGGGTTTTACTGTCGGCACTCAATTTATGGCTCGTCATCAAAATGCAATAGCTTTGTTCCGCACCACGACCTACTCTTCCACGCAACTGGTGGAGCTGTGAAAGTCCAAAACGTTCTGCACTTTCTATAATCATCACACTCGCATTGGGAATATTTACACCTACTTCAATCACAGTTGTTGCCACCATAATATTGGTTTTTCCTTCCGCAAAGCGTCTCATTTCGGCATCTTTATCTGCGGGTTTCATTCTTCCGTGCAGAATAGAAATGGAATAGTCTGGCAAAGGAAAATCTCGCGAAATGCTTTCATAACCATCCATCAAATCTTTGAAATCCATAGTTTTTGATTCTTCAATCAGCGGATAAACAATATAAATTTGGCGACCCAAAGCAATTTGGTCTCGAATAAATTTCCAAACTTTCAGGCGATTGCTATCAAAACGATGTACGGTTTGAATGGGTTTTCTGCCCGGCGGTAATTCGTCAATCACCGAAATATCTAAATCGCCATACAAACTCATTGCTAAAGTTCGAGGAATAGGAGTGGCGGTCATTACTAAAATATGGGGTGGAATATCATTTTTTTTCCAAAGTTTCGAACGTTGTTCCACTCCAAAACGATGTTGTTCGTCAATCACGGCTAAGCCTAGATTTTGGAATTTTACTTTATCTTCCAATAAAGCGTGCGTACCAATTAGGATGTGTAAAGTTCCATTTTCGAGTTCTTCGTGAATGATTCTTCGAGTTGCAATTTTTGTTGAACCAGTGAGTATTTTAATATTGATATTCAATTCTTTGGCTAATTCTGTCAAACCATTATAATGTTGATTTGCCAAGATTTCGGTTGGTGCCATCAAGCACGATTGAAAGCCATTATCTAAAGCAATCAGCATATTCATCAAAGCCACAATTGTTTTTCCAGATCCCACATCGCCTTGTAGTAATCGGTTCATTTGTGCGTTACTTCCCATATCAATTCGGATTTCTTTGATGACTCTTTTTTGAGCATTCGTTAGCTCAAAAGTCAGGTGATTTTGGTAAAAATCATTAAAATAGTCTCCCACTTTTGTAAAAGGATGCCCTTTTATTTTATGCTTCCTAATCCGATTTTTTGTGATTAATTGTAATTGAATATAGAATAACTCTTCAAATACAAGTCTAAATTTTGATTTATTCAAAAGTTCTTGACTTTTTGGAAAATGAATGTTGAATAAAGCTGCATTTTTCGGAATCAGTTGCAATTCATTAATCAAATAAATAGGTAAGGTTTCAGAGAATTGAGCTTGTGTTTCCTGAAACAATTGCTGCATCATTTTGTTTACAACCCGATTCGAAATTCCTCGATTTGACAAGGTTTCTGTCGATGGATAAACGGGTTGCATTGCTGAACGCAAACTTTGTTCGTGTTCTGTCATCAATTCGATTTCGGGATGCGCCATATTAAACGTGTTGCCAAAAGAAGTGCATTTCCCAAAAACAACGCACATTTCGTTGAGTTTTAAACTTTCGCGGATCCATTTGTGACCTTGAAACCAAACGAGTTCCATTTGACCAGTATCATCCACGAATGTGGCGACTAATCGTTTCTGATTTTTGCCAAATTCAACGGTTTTAATATTGATTATTTTACCTATGATTTGTACTTCGGCAACGTTATTTTGCAATTTGTTGATCTTGTAATACCGTGTTCTGTCAATGTATCGATTGGGAAAAAAATTAAGTAAATCCCCGTATTTATCAATTCCAATTTCCTTGCGAAGCAAAGCACCACGATTGGTTCCGACACCTTTGAGATATTCGATTTGGGTTTCTAGGAGGTTGTTGGACATTTTAAATTTTTTTAGAAAAGAGAACAAAGAGAATAGAAAATAGAGGTATCGAGTCTATTCTCTTTGTTCTATATTCTTTTATCTTTTAGAAGCGAAGATAGCTTTTTGTTTGGAAATGCGGAATGTATGAATTCAAATTTTGGCTATTTCTCTATCAAATCACAATACCAAAATCCATAATCAAAAGCATCTGTAGCACTCGTATCACAGGCCGTATTTGAAGAATCTGTTTTTGGTTTTTCGTATTTGCGATAAACGATTTCTCCAATTGTGAAGGCTATTGGTTTAGAGAAAATTGGACCATCAAAAGTAAAGGTGTGAAACTCGCCATTTTCTCCACATACATCTACGTTTTCTGGTAAATCATCAATGAATTTTTGGTCGATTATGCGACCTACAAAGCTTTTGTCAAGAAAACGTTCGTTTACACAAACGACAATAGTTTTAAATTCCAAGTTAATAAATTCATTAATCAAGTCTTGAGTAGGAATTTTCCAAAGCGGAAAAACACCCTCAATTCCTATTTCGGCTAATTTATCCTCACGGTATTTTCGTAAATCTTCTAGAAATATATCACCAAAGATGGAATATAAAACACCGTTCTTTTTTAGCTTTTCGAGTGTTTCTCGAACAACATTTTCATAGATTTCCATTGAAGGCATTTCAGGAATTTGCATGATTTCTAGTGGTAAACCAATACTTTGTGCTTGTTGCTCCAATAATGTAACTCGAACTCCATGCATAGAAATACGCTGAAATTCTTGGTTTACGCTTGTTATCAAACTGATAATTTCAAATTCTTGATTTTGTAATACTTTGTAGAGTGCCAAAGCAGAATCTTTGCCGCTACTCCAATTAAATAAGGCTTTGTTTTTCAATGTAATTTTATAAAATTTTTCTGTTAGTAAACTTACAAATTTACTTCGATTAGTTCAGTAAAGGTTTGTAACTTTGTTTTTAGAAAATCAGAAATTGATGCAAAACAATAAGCATCATTAAAAAATAAAATCTAAAAAATGGCAACTCATCTCGCATTGCTTCGTGGCATAAATGTTTCCGGACATAATATGATAAAAATGGAGGCTTTGAAAACTACTCTAGAAGGCATTGGTTTTGAAAATGTGCAAACCTATATCCAATCTGGAAATGTTTTTGTTGACACCGATGATGAAAATGCTGCCGCCGTGGGTTTTAAAATTAAACAAGAGATTTTCAAGGCTTTTGGTCACGAAGTGCCTGTAGTTGTCATTGGAAAATCTGATTTGGAAGCTTGTTTCAAGAACAATCCTTTTTTGAAAGAAAATGAAATCGATTTTAAAAAATTGTATGTAGCTTTTGTTTCGAAAGAATTGCAAAAGGAAAATAGGAACGAATTGAAAATTAGCCAATTCAAACCAGACGAAGCCAGTATTGACGCCAGTAGAATTTACATTAAATATTCAGTTGGGGCAGGAAAAACACGTTTTGACCAAAAATATATTGAAAAAAAATTGAATGTTACAGCAACAATCCGCAATTGGAATACAGTAACACAATTGTTGCAACTGTATGAACAAAGATAAATTTATGAGAGCATTAGTAATATCTGGTGGTGGAAGTAAAGGTGCATTTGCTGGCGGTGTTGCGCAATATTTAATAGAAAATAAAAAATGTAAATATGATTTATTTTTAGGTACTTCAACCGGAAGTTTACTGATTTCGCATTTGGCAATGGGGAATATTGATAAAATTAAGAACATTTACACTAATGTCAATATGGACAAGATATTTGATATTAACCCTTTTATTATAAAAAAAAGAGGCGGTGTTGAAATTGTAACCATCAACCATTTTAGTGTAATTTGGCAATTTTTAAAAGGAAAACGGACTTTTGGAGAAAGTAAAAATTTGCTAAAATTAATTAAATCAAATTTTCCTATTTCGGATTTTAATAAATTGAAAGAGTCAAAAATCGATGTTGTAGTTACGGTTACCAATATTTCAAAAAACGAAGCCGAATATAAATCGATAAAGGATTGTACGTATGCAGAGTTTTGCGAGTGGACTTGGATTTCGGGAAATTATATTCCGTTCATGAGTTTAGTTACTAAAAACGGTGATGAATATGGCGATGGTGGTTTTTCGAGTTTAGTTCCTATTCAAGAAGCCATTAATCGTGGCGCAACAGAAATTGATGTCATTATTTTAGAAACCGAAAGTTTTACTACAAAAACTATTTTTGGTAGAAATCCTTTTTCGCTATTAATTGATTTATTCCGGATTACATTAGATCAAATCGAAAAACACAATATTGCCATTGGAAAACTTATCGCAAATAACAACAAAGTCACTCTAAATCTATATTATACGCCAACTAAATTAACAAATAACGCCTTGATTTTTAATAAAAGGAAAATGAAAAAATGGTGGGAATTAGGGTATACTCATGCACAAAATAAGAGCGATACTATATTACCATAACTGACTCACTTCGTTTTTTAAGAACGCTAATGCAGCGCTACTGGGCGATTGTTTTTCTAATAAATTTTTCAATATAGTTTCTCGCAATTGATTGGCATTAATTATCGCTTCATTTTTTGTTGCTAGAAGAATCATTTGTATTGTAGCATTTTTAGCAGTAGTTATTATTGACCAACATTCGTCAGAAATATAAATTTGCTGGGCTAAATTATGTTCAAATTCTTGCTCAATTTGTGCAATCACATAATTTTGATAATCATTTTTATTTTCAGAAATCGGAGTGATTCTCACTAATAACTGGCTGGGATTAATGCGTTCCAAAAATAATGTCATACGTTCGTAAGCTTGCAAACGTATAGATAAAGTATCAGGTTTTGTTTCTTTTTGAAGTAGATAATTTCGCTTCGCAGCCTCGTTTTTCGTGTACAATTCAAAGAAATTATAAGCAATAAATCCCATTAATAGTGTTGGTAAAGTGTAACTTATTAATTCTATAATTCGAGTGGAGTCCATTTTATATTTTTTTAAATCAAGGACAAATTAACGAATAAACAAATAAACTTATATCTTACATTTGGTAAAATTTTATTAAAATGGAATCTTACATTATTATTTTACTCTGTTTAGCTGCTTTTGCTGCGGGATTTATTGATGCCATTGTAGGTGGTGGAGGATTAATTCAAACTCCAATTGGATTAATTTTATTGCCAAATCTTCCCGTAGCAACCGTAATTGGAACCTTAAAAATCCCGTCATTTAGTGGAACGTCATTCGCTGCTTATCAATACCTCAAAAAGGTTGATATGAACTGGAAATTATTGTTAATTATGATGTTTTTAGCTGTTCCTTCGGCGTTTTTAGGTTCTACTTTATTGACTTATGTGAGCAATGATTTTATGAAGCCATTATTACTGGTGGTTCTTTCGCTTTTAGCAATTTATACCTATGCCAAGAAAAATTTTGGACAGCATGTAGAACGTTCTATTTCTGCGACCACTCAAATTCTCAATGCTATTGGGATCAGCATTGTTGTAGGCTTTTATGATGGATTTATTGGTCCCGGAACCGGAAGTTTTTTTGTTGTAGCCTTTATTGCCATAATGGGTTTCGATTTTTTGCACGCTTCCGCCAATGCTAAAATGGTGAATCTTGCAACAAATTTTGGATCCATTTGTTTGTTTATTCTAAAGGGAAAAATCATTTGGGCAATCGCAATTCCAATGGCAATAAGCAATGCAATTGGTGGTTGGATTGGTGCAAAATTGGCTATCAATAAAGGCAATAATTTTATAAGGATTTTCTTTTTGATAGTAGTTATTGGTACCTTGATTCGGTTTGGCTATGATGTTTTTTATAAATAAAATATGGAACACAGACAAAACGGATTTACTTCGTAAAGACGCAGATAAAAACAGATTTTAAAGTTATTACATATAAATAAATCTGCTTTAATCCGTGATTTCGCTTTAGCTAATCCGTTTTATCAGCGTCCAAAAGCAAAAAAATAGTTGTCTAAAAAGGCTTGTCGTTTGAATTGAATTTATACTTTTTTTAATTCTTAAATCCTTATTTTTGCAATCAACAGAAAAATTTCATGCATAAATACATAGAACAACTTAACGAAGCACAACGCGAACCCGTTTTGCAAAAAGATGGGCCAATGATAATTATTGCTGGCGCAGGTTCGGGTAAAACCCGTGTATTGACCATACGAATTGCTTATTTAATGAGTTTAGGCGTGGATGCTTTTAGTATTTTGGCCTTGACTTTTACGAACAAAGCGGCTCGAGAAATGAAAAAGCGTATCTCCGATATTGTGGGTTCTACTGAAGCTAAGAACCTTTGGATGGGAACTTTTCACTCTGTTTTTGCTCGAATTTTGCGTTCTGAAGCCGATAAATTAGGTTATCCTTCGAACTTCACCATTTACGATACACAGGATTCTGTGCGATTGATTTCGGCTGTGATTAAAGAAATGCAATTGGATAGAGACGTTTATAAACCCAAACAGGTTTTGAGTCGAATTTCTAGTTATAAAAACAGTTTGATAACCGTAAAAGCGTATTTCAATAATCCCGAATTACAGGAAGCTGATGCCATGAGCAAAAAGCCGCGTTTAGGCGAAATTTATCAAAATTATGTAGAAAGATGCTTCAAAGCTGGCGCAATGGATTTTGATGATTTGTTATTGAAAACCAATGAATTATTGACTCGTTTTCCCGAAGTTTTGGCAAAATATCAAAATAGGTTTCGGTATATTCTTGTCGATGAGTACCAAGATACCAATCATTCGCAGTATTTGATTGTTCGCGCCTTGTCAGATAAATTCCAAAATATATGCGTTGTTGGCGATGATGCCCAAAGTATTTATGCGTTTCGTGGTGCGAATATCAATAATATTTTGAATTTTCAGAAAGATTATGAAGGGGTAAAAACCTTTAGATTAGAACAAAATTACCGTTCGACCAAAAATATTGTGGAAGCTGCGAATACGATTATCGATAAAAACAAAACCAAACTCGACAAAATTGTTTGGACAGCCAATGATTTTGGACCTAAAATAAAAGTGAATCGTAGCATTACCGATGCCGAAGAAGGACGTTTCGTGGCGAGTACCATTTTTGAACAAAAGATGCAAAACCAAATGATGAATGGTGCTTTTGCTATTTTGTATCGAACCAATGCGCAATCTCGTGCTATGGAAGATGCACTTAGAAAAAGAGATATTCCCTACCGAATTTATGGTGGTTTGTCTTTTTACCAACGAAAAGAAATCAAGGATGTTTTGTGTTATTTGCGATTGGTTATTAATCCAAAAGATGAAGAAGCATTGATTCGAGTGATCAATTATCCAGCACGAGGAATTGGTGATACAACCGTCGAAAAACTGACTGTTGCAGCTAATCATTACAAGCGTTCTGTTTTTGAAGTCATGCAAAATATGGACAAAATCGACTTGAAATTAAACTCAGGAACCAAACAAAAACTAGAAGATTTTGTAACTATGATTCAAAGTTTTCAGGTCATCAACGAAAACCAGGATGCGTTTTATATCACTGATCATGTAGCCAAAAAAACAGGATTAGTACAAGAATTAAAGAAAGATGCTACGCCAGAAGGAATGGCGAAAATCCAAAATATCGAAGAATTATTAAACGGAATCAAGGATTTTACCGAAGGGCAAAAAGAAATTGATGGTGCTCGTGGCGCATTGTCCGAATTTATGGAAGATGTGGCGCTAGCAACTGATTTGGACAAAGACACTTCCGATGAAGATCGAGTGGCATTGATGACCATACATTTGGCTAAAGGATTAGAATTTCCGCACGTATTTGTAGTAGGAATGGAAGAAGATTTGTTTCCGAGTGCGATGTCTATGAGTACACGAAGCGAACTCGAGGAAGAACGCCGTTTGTTTTATGTAGCTTTGACTCGAGCGGAACATCAGGCGTATTTGACGTATGCACAATCGCGTTACCGTTGGGGAAAACTAACTGATAGTGAACCTTCGCGATTTATAGAAGAAATAGATGGGCAATATCTAGAATATCTCACCGCCGAAGAAACTAATTATCGATACAAACCCATGATTGATAGTGATATTTTTGGTGATATTGACAAATCTAAATTGCGTTTAGCAAAACCAGTAGGAGGAACGCCTCCAAAATATAGTACCGATAATACACCCAAATCAGGCATAAATATTCGTAAATTGAAACCAGTTTCGAGCAATAGTAATTCAGGAAGTAATAATTTATTTGACAACAAATTAACTGTTGGAAATATCGTCCTGCACGAGCGTTTTGGTAAAGGCGAAATCATCAACCTCGAAGGTGCAGGAGCAGACAAAAAAGCCGAAATCAAATTTGAAGTAGGCGGAATCAAGAAATTGTTGTTGCGTTTTGCGAAGTTGGATGTGATTGGGTAACTATTTGTTAAGATTTTACCAGAAAAATTAATCGTGTATTTGTCATTCTGACGTAGGAAGAATCACAATAAACGCAAGTAACAAGTAGAGATTCTTCCTACTTTAGAATGACAAAATTATAGAAAATTATTGTTGCGTTTTGCTAAATTGGATGTGAGTGGGTAAGGAAATTTGTTTCAAGTTTAAGGTTTAAAGTTGTTGGATTAAGAACTTTAAACTTTAAACATTTTTAAACTTTAAACTAAATGATATGGCTCAATTCCTGAAAATATACCCAGAAAACCCAAACGAAGCTGCTATTAAAAAAGTAGTTGATATTTTAAAAAATGGTGGTTTGGTAATCTATCCAACCGATACCGTTTATGGTTTGGGATGCGATATCACCAATACTAAAGCTTTAGAACGCATTGCCAAAATAAAAGGAGTGAAGTTAGAAAAAGCTAATTTCTCGTTTATTTGTCATGATTTGAGTAACCTTTCGGATTATGTAAAGCAAATTGACACAACTACTTTTAAACTTTTAAAAAAAGCTTTACCTGGCGCATACACTTTTATTTTACCGGGAAATAATAACCTTCCAAAAGATTTTAAAAAGAAAACTACGGTCGGAATTCGGATTCCTGACAATTCAATTGCTCTAGAAATTGTTCGGCAATTAGGCAACCCAATTGTTTCAACTTCAATTCATGATGAAGACGATGTAATCGAATACACAACCGATCCAGAACTTATTTTTGAGAAATGGCAAAATCTCGTGGATGTAGTTATTGATGGTGGTTATGGAGACAATATTGGCTCAACTATTATCGATTTATCTGGCGATGAACCCATTGTTGTGAGAGAAGGAAAGGGAAGTTTGGATATTTTATAGTTTTCAGTTAGTAGTTTTAGATGACCGTATATAAACGAAAAACGCCTCGAATATCGAGACGTTTTATGTTAATCTGAAATCAGAATTCTATAATTGAATTACTATTTCTGTTTTTTCATTTCTTTTTCAATCATTTCATAGAATTCGTCGATTTTTGGTAAAACCACAATTCGAGTTCTTCTATTTCTAGCTCTATTTTCAGCAGAGCTATTTTCTACTAACGGAATGTAAGAACTTCTACCTGCTGCAATTAATTGAGCTGGATTGACTTTTAATTCACCAGTCAAAACCCGAATGATTGATGTCGATCTTTTAACGCTTAAATCCCAGTTGTCAAGTAAAACACCACTTCCTGAATAAGGAACATTATCGGTATGACCCTCAACCATACATTCAAATGTAGGTTTATCATTTACTACTTTTGCTACTTTTGCCAAAATTCCTTTAGCTCTATCGGTTACATCATAACTTCCGCTTTTGAATAACATTTTGTCAGCAATTGATATAAAAACAACTCCTTTTTCAACATTGATTTCAATATCTGGATCAGAAATTCCAACGGAACTTTTTAAACTAGTAACTAGTGCAAGAGTTACACTATCTTTTTTAGTCAATGCATCTTGCATTCTTGAAATTTTTAAATCTTTTTCTTTGATTGTTTCTAGAGCTTTTTCAATGTTTTGCGCACCTTGAGCAGTTAAAATTGTCATGTCTTTAGAAGTGCTTATCAAACCTTGATTGGTCGATTTTAAATTTTCGTTTTGATCTCTTAAAGCTGCTAATGAAGCGTTTAACCCTGATTTTTCTTCTAAACAAGAATTCAATTTTACGGTACAAGAATTTAATAAATCTTGTGTTTCTTTGTTTCTAGCCTCAAGATCGGTGTATTTCTTTTTTGAAACACAAGAAGTTAAAAGCATAAAAAAGGATAAGGCAATTACAATTTTTTTCATAGAAGTTAAAAATTAATTAGTTGTGAATTACAAATTTAGTTTTACTATTTAGTAATGTCAAATATAGTACTAAATACTTTATTTTTTTTAATAAAATATAGATAAACGATACTTTTAGTTTTATAGTATTTTTTAACTTGAAAAGGAGCTCTTTTTTTATAATTAGCGGTAAATAGTTGATAAAACGAATAATGTGCTTTCAGAATAGCTATAAAATGCTTGAATTTTCCTTGAAAAAGAAATTGTATTCCAGCAATTCCGTCTAAAATCAGTCGGTTGAATAGAATTGTATAGAAATTTTCTTTGGGTAGATTTTTAGTCAGCATTAATAAAGAATTTCTAAAATTCAAGAATGTTTTCTTCGGGTTTCCTTGTTGTAAAGTCGCACCACCAACATGATAAACCACAGATTGAGAATTGTATTTAATTTTATAACCCTTATTGAAAGCACGCCAACATAAATCAATTTCTTCTTGATGTGCAAAAAAATCAGCATCGAAACCTTTCAATTCCCTGTAAACCCTACTTCGAATAAAAAAACAGGCACCCGAAGCCCAAAATATTTCGCAATTGTCGTCGTATTGCCCGTTGTCTTTTTCTAAAGTTTCAAAAACGCGACCACGACAAAAAGGATAGCCATATTTGTCAATGAATCCTCCAGCTGCACCAGCATACTCAAAATAATTTTTGTTTTTATAATCCAAAATTTTGGGCTGAATTATAGCTGTTTTCGGTTCATTTTCGAAAGTTTCTGCGATGGATTTTAGCCAGTTTTCCGTTACTTCAATATCTGAATTAACCAAAGCATAAATATCAGCATCTATGTGTTTTAAAGCTTCGTTATAACCACCAGCGAAACCCAAATTCGTTTCATTTTTAATGATTTTCACCGTTGGAAAATGTTCATTTACAAACGCAATTGAATCGTCAGTCGAAGCATTATCTGCAACATACACAGTTGCTTCAGGAGAAAATTGCACAACAGAGGGCAAAAACTGTTCAAGTAATTTTACGCCGTTCCAATTGAGGATTACTACTGCTATTTTCATTTATATAATTTCATTATTAGACTTGTAATCTGGCAATTCATTTAAAAATTCATATTTTTCATTTTCAAAATCAATTTGACAAAAGTAATGATTCAAACCATTGGTAACCATCAAAAGTTCTGACTTCAACGTCATATTATAACGTGCGATTTGATCAAAGGTTGCTTGTGCTATTTTAATTTCGGGTGCTTTGCATTCTATTAAAACAAAAATAGAACCATCAGGATTATAAACTACAACATCATAACGTTTTCGTAATCCGTTGACTTTTAATACTTTTTCTACATTTATCAGGGATTTTGGGTATTTTTTTTCTTGCAATAAAAATTGAACAACATGCTGACGAACCCATTCCTCTGGTGTGAGAATGATAAATTTTTTCCTGATTTCATCAAAAATAGCGACTTTATTTTCACTATTTTTGAAACGAAATGTATAAGAAGGAAAATTAAGTTTTTGCATAAAGCAAAAGTAAGACTTTTAGAGAATAGATAAAAGAGAATAGACAAAATGGACGAAGTTTTAAAAATAGTCAATGACATCAAAGCGGGAATCATCAAGCCAATCTATTTTTTGATGGGTGAAGAGTCGTATTATATTGACAAACTTTCTGATTATATGGAGCAAAACATACTTTCGGAAGAAGAAAAAGGCTTCAACCAAACTGTTTTGTACGGACGAGATGTTTCGATTGAAGATATCGTTTCATCGGCAAAACGCTATCCTATGATGGCAGAGCGCCAAGTACTTATTGTAAAAGAAGCGCAAGATTTAGCTCGAACCATTGATAAATTAGAAAATTATGTCGAAAACCCAATGCCTTCGACAGTTTTGGTTTTTTGTTATAAATACAAAACGTTAGATAAACGAAAAAAATTGCCCAAACTATTAGCCAAAGCTGGTGTACTTTACGAAAGTAAAAAACTCTACGAAAACCAAGTTGGTGATTGGATTAAACGCGTTTTATCTGGAAAAAATTATTCGATTGAACCCAAAGCAACAGCTATGCTAGTGGAGTTTTTGGGTACAGATTTGAGTAAAATAAACAATGAACTTGAGAAATTGCAAATCATTTTGCCCAAAGGAAGTACGATAACACCTATGCATATTGAAGAAAATATTGGGTTCAGCAAAGATTTTAATGTGTTTGAACTGCGAAAAGCCATTGGTGAAAGAAATCAATTAAAAGCGTATACTATCGCAGATAATTTTGCACAAAACCCAAAAGATAATCCAATGGTTATGACAACAGGGTTGGTTTTTGGCTTTTTCATTCAGTTGTTAAAATACCATGGCTTGAAAGATAAAAATCCAAAAAATGTAGCTGCAGTAATTGGAGTTAATCCTTTTTTCTTGAAAGAATATGATGTTGCTTTACGCAATTATTCCATGAAAAAAGTGAGCCAGATTGTATCTTCGTTACGTGATGTTGACGTAAAAAGCAAAGGAGTTGGCGCAAATGCTTTGCCACAATCGGATTTATTACGAGAAATGCTTTATAAAATATTTAATTAACACCGAAAATTCACGATATTTGCACACTTATTTCGATTTTTGGAATTAGGAATGTAACATAAAATACTAGAGCTATGGGAATGAATAAAAATACGATTTTGGGTTGGGCAGCTTTTATAATGGTGCTAATGGGTTTGTTGCTTATTGCATTGGGCGCTTTTAGATACGACGATGTTGCTGGTTGGGGATTTGCTGCCGTAGGTGTTGGTTTTTTGGCCAATGCTTGGGTTTTTAGCTCGCTGAAAGGACGTCTCTAAAAAGTGTTCAGTGTTCAGCATCAAACTACTGAATTAGTATTCAGTGATTATTTATAAAAATTTAATATCATAAATCTAATATCATAATTTAAAATGTCAGACGATAAAAAAGTAATTTTCTCAATGCAAAAATTGAGTAAAACCTATCCAGGAGCAGATAAACCTGTTCTTAAAAATATTTATTTAAGTTTCTTTTACGGAGCTAAAATTGGAATTTTAGGTTTGAATGGTTCAGGAAAATCTTCATTATTGAAGATTATTGCTGGTGTTGACAAAAATTATCAAGGCGATGTAGTTTTTCAACCGGGTTATACTGTAGGTTATTTAGAACAAGAACCTATTTTAGACGATTCGAAAACGGTTATCGAAATTGTTCGCGAAGGTGTTGCCGAAACCATGGCAGTTTTAGAAGAATATAATAAAATAAATGATTTGTTTGGTCTCGAAGAAAATTATTCTGATGCCGATAAAATGGATAAGTTGATGGATCGTCAAGCGGCATTGCAGGATAAAATTGATGCACTTGGAGCTTGGGAAATCGATACTAAACTCGAAATTGCAATGGATGCTTTACGTACTCCAGAAGGCGATACGCCAATCAAGAATTTATCGGGCGGAGAACGTCGTCGTGTTGCACTTTGTAGATTATTATTACAACAACCTGATGTTTTGTTACTCGATGAGCCTACGAATCACTTGGATGCAGAAAGTGTTTTGTGGTTAGAACAACATTTAGCTCAATATGCTGGAACCGTAATTGCAGTAACGCACGACAGGTATTTCTTGGATAATGTGGCAGGTTGGATTTTGGAATTAGACCGAGGAGAAGGAATTCCTTGGAAAGGAAATTATTCATCTTGGCTGGACCAAAAATCAACTCGTATGGCACAAGAAGAAAAAGTAGCTTCGAAACGTAGAAAAACGTTGGAACGAGAATTAGAATGGGTTCGTCAGGGTGCAAAAGGTCGTCAAACCAAACAAAAAGCACGTTTACAGAACTATGATAAACTCTTGAATGAAGACCAAAAACAATTGGACGAAAACTTGGAAATTTATATTCCGAACGGTCCACGATTGGGGACAAATGTCATCGAAGCCAAGAATGTTGCCAAAGCTTTTGGAGATAAATTATTGTACGACAATTTGAATTTTACTTTGCCTCAAGCTGGAATTGTTGGAATTATTGGGCCAAATGGTGCGGGTAAATCTACTATTTTCAGAATGATAATGGGTGAAGAAAAAACAGATTCTGGCCAATTTTCTGTGGGAGAAACTGTAAAAATCGCTTATGTTGATCAAGCACATTCGAATATAAAACCTGACAAATCCATTTGGGAAAACTTTTCTGATGGTCAGGAATTAATCATGATGGGCGGAAAACAAGTGAATTCGCGCGCTTACTTATCTCGTTTCAATTTTGGCGGAGGCGAACAAAACAAGAAAGTTTCGATGCTTTCCGGCGGTGAACGTAACCGTTTGCATCTTGCGATGACTTTGAAAGAAGAAGGCAATGTACTTTTATTAGATGAGCCAACGAATGATTTAGATGTCAATACACTTCGTGCATTAGAGGAAGGTTTAGAGAATTTTGCAGGTTGTGCCGTAGTAATTTCTCACGATAGATGGTTTTTGGACAGAATTTGTACTCATATTTTGGCTTTTGAAGGTGATTCTGAAGTGTATTATTTTGAAGGTGGATTCTCTGAATATGAAGAAAATAAAAAGAAACGTTTGGGAGGAGATTTAACTCCAAAACGATTGAAATACAGAAAGCTGATTCGAAATTAAAACTATAGTCCTTGTGTTGGGTGTAATTTTTAATAATTATCAAAAAGAATATTCAATTAACCATAGGAGAATCATAGAAAGAAGAATGAAATAGACCAATTGCTTCGCCAGTTCGTCCGTTGCGGCGGACTCAGGTCTTGGATTCTCATAGCTTATGTTTTCACTATTAAAGAGTGCAATGTCTTAATGTTATTTTTTTCCATGATTCTATGTGGTAAAAAAAAATAAATCATATCAAACAGCTTACTTTTCACATATTAATAAAGGAAACCGAAACAGCAATTGTTTCGGTTTTTTTTGTTTTAACTAAAAATTAATAAATGTTACACCTTGATACGTTCTAAAATAATGTAATTTTAATGCTATGAATAGTATCACAAAAAAAGGATTTTATTTTAAGAGTTACGAAGCTCCTTTTCAAACCCCATTCGATAAACTTTTTTCGATTTTCAAGGAGTTAATCACGCATACTTCGGGCGATTTTGATGAAGCCATCGATTGGTTGCGTGAATTAGACAAAGAATACAAACTGACCGATTCTGCTTACACCATCGATGATTTTATCGAAGACTTAAAGAAAAAAGGCTATATTCGAGAACAATTGAAAGACGATGGAACTACGGGAATTGGGATTACTGCCAAAACAGAAAGAGCCATTCGTCAACAAGCCTTAGATACTATTTTTGGAAATCTAAAACGTTCCGGTAGTGGAAATCACAAAACAAAACACGCAGGAAACGGAGACGAACATACAGGCGAATTTCGTGAATTTCATTTTGGAGATAGTTTAGAACGAATTTCGTTGACCGAAAGTTTACGCAACGCACAAATCAATAACGGAATAGCGGATTTCATGCTCACCGAAAATGATTTGGTAGTCGAAGAAGCGCAATACAAATCCCAAATGAGTACGGTGCTGATGATAGACATTAGCCACAGTATGATTTTGTATGGTGAAGACCGAATTACACCTGCCAAAAAAGTGGCAATGGCTCTAGCGGAGTTAATTACGACTCGTTATCCAAAAGACACTTTAGATATTCTCGTTTTTGGTAACGATGCTTGGACGATTGCAATTCGGGATTTACCGTATCTAAAAGTTGGACCTTATCACACCAATACCGTTGCGGGTTTGCAATTAGCAATGGATTTATTGCGTAGAAAACGAAACACCAACAAGCAAATTTTTATGATAACGGACGGGAAACCAAGTTGTATCCGAGAAAAAGACGGTTCTTATTATATGAATAGCAACGGACTCGACGAATATATTGTAGACAAATGCTACAATCAAGCGCAACAAGCTAGAAAATTACATATTCCGATAATCACTTTTATGATCGCTAATGATCCCTATTTGCAACGATTTGTAAATCATTTTACCGAAGCCAATCAAGGAAAAGCATTTTACACAGGACTAAAAGGTTTGGGCGAAATGATTTTTGAGGATTACGAAACCAATCGAAAAAAAAGAATAAAATAATTTTGGGCGTTTCCCTTCGGGTCGGGCTATTCGTTTCAATCTTTTTTTCGCCGAAAAGCCTCAAAAAAGGATTTCCACTGCTATCCCTAACGCAAACAGCAGTAATCAACAACAATTTCAATAGCAATTTCAATAAAAATATTTATAAATGAACAACATACACACTTTAGGCGAATTAAAACAATCAGGATATCAAACCAAAAGTATCAAAGACGAATTGCGACATAATTTAAGAGAAAAAATAAAATCAGGTCAACCCACTTTTACGGAAGTTCATGGTTTCGAAAACACTGTAATTCCAGAATTAGAACGGGCTATTTTATCCCGTCACAACATCAATTTACTCGGACTTCGAGGTCAGGCAAAAACTCGATTGGCTCGTAAAATGATTGAATTGTTAGACGAATACATTCCGTTTGTTACAGGTTCCGAAATTAATGATGATCCATTGAATCCCATTTCTCGTTTTGCCAAAGATTTAATTCATGAATTGGGCGATGCAACACCCATTTCTTGGTTGCATCGAAGCGAACGTTTCTATGAAAAATTAGCCACGCCAGATGTTACCGTAGCTGATTTGATTGGCGATGTTGACCCAATAAAAGCTGCTAATTTAAAATTATCGTATGCTGATGATAGAGTGATTCATTTTGGTATGATTCCACGAGCGAATCGCTGTATTTTTGTCATCAACGAATTACCCGATTTACAAGCTCGAATTCAAGTAGCTTTATTTAATATTTTGCAAGAAGGCGATATTCAAATTCGTGGGTTCAAACTAAGAATGCCACTTGATTTACAGTTTGTTTTTACAGCCAATCCCGAAGATTATACTAATCGGGGAAGTATTGTAACACCGCTCAAAGACAGAATTGGATCTCAAATCCTAACGCATTATCCTGAGAGCATCAAAATTGCAAGAACCATCACGGAGCAGGAAGCAAAATTAGATTTTCAACAAACAGAACTAGTTCATGTACCTTCATTAGCTATGGATTTATTAGAGCAAATTAGTTTTGAAGCCCGAGAAAGCGAATTTATTGATAACAAGAGTGGTGTAAGTGCGCGATTGAGTATCACCGCTTTCGAAAATTTAATTAGCACTGCCGAGCGTAGAGCTCTAAAATCTGGCACCGATAAAACAACTTTACGTCTGTCCGATTTTATGGGAATTATTCCTTCTATTACAGGAAAAGTAGAATTAGTTTACGAAGGAGAGCAGGAAGGAGCTGCAATTGTAGCACAACATTTGATTGAAGATGCCATACATACTTTTTTACCCGCTTATTTTCCAAAAATCGAAAAATTAGAAAAGCAAGATCAAAAAAACGCCTATTCAGATATTTTAGAATGGTTTTTTGCCGAAAGTGGTTTTGAACTTTCAGATGATTGTTCTGATGAAGAATACCAAAATATTTTGGATGACATCAAACCATTGGAAGTTTTAATAAAAAAATACCAACCTCAACTGCCTAAAGAAGACTATTATTTTATGAAGGAATTTATACTTTGGGGATTGGTTGCTTATGATAAATTAAGTAAAGACCGCGTTTCCGAAGGATATCAATTTAAAGATTTATACGGTAGTTATATTAGTAAATTATAGAATTAAGAAGTTTAAATTCATAATTCAAAACCACTTTTTTTAAACTTAAATGCTTTATATGGTTTAATTTTTTACTATATAAGGCATTTAAGTTCATTTAAGAAATTGCTAATTTTGTATTGAAAAGCTACAAAAACTTAGCTTTAAGTTCTGCAGTCGGAATCATACAGCTTTCTTTTTTGCCATACCATTTATAGCGGTTTTTGGCGATATAGTCGTATAATTGATTTGCAATTGTAGTTGGAATAATTTTGAAAATAGTTCCAAAATGAAAAAAGCCACCCAAGTTTTTGGCAATTTGCAAAGCAGCTTCTGACTTGTAATAATAAGCAATTCCGGGTTCATAAAGAATAATACTATCAATATTCGATGGATTGATTCCTATATGTTTTAGAATTTCTTGTCCTAAATCAGATTGTAATGCCACAAAACGAAATAAATCATTTTTGTCATGTTTTATAACAAATTGCACTGACGCATGGCACAAATTGCAAACGCCATCAAAGAGAATTATTTTTTTATTGGGTGGAAGGTTTAGCATATTATTTTTGTCATTGCGAGGAACGAAGCAATCGCATTTGTTGCTCAACTTTATTCCTTGTGTTGGTATTATTTTTATTCAGTCATTATATCTTTGATTTCTTCAAATAAATCTTTCCAAGTCGGGTTCAAAGAACGAATCAACTCGTTTTTAGCTGTTCTTGAACCTGCTTTAATTTGTTTTTCTCTAGCAATCGCATCTCCAATCCATTGACCCGAGCATAGCGAACTGGCGAAGCAAATTGTTCATAATATACTAGTATATTTAAACTATAGCGGGCAGAAAATGAATTTGGATACCTTTTTTCTTTATGCTCCATTATTCTTTGAGGTAGATTTGAAGTTACATCTGTATAAACTGTGGTTTGATATTTATTAGTGATGATATAAATAAAAGCAGGTTTCATCATTTTAGTTAGTTTACTTGTGTTAGTAGGATTGCTTCGTTCCTCGCAATGACATACTGATTACTATTTTTTAATTGCTTCCACCAATTCCAAAAGATCCAAACTTACCTTAGAAGTAAAAACCCCATAATTTACGGTTGCTTTATTTTTTTCAATAGAATCGATACTTCCCACCGCTTTTCCGTCAAACATTCTCACTCTGTCACCCACTTTCAAAATCGGTTTTGGTTTTTCGATTATGAGTTTTATTTTTTTCTCTTTTTTGGCAGCTCGAATTTCTTCTACATGAACCGAAACTTCCTCAGTGATAGCCTTTTTCTTTTCGACAATTGCTTTTGTTTCTTTCGGTGTGGCTTTTATACGTTTTGAATTTTCGATTTCTATGATTTTCAAAAAATCTCCAATTAAGTTTTTCTTGTTTTTATTATTGAAATAATTTTCGGCAATGGTTTCTATTTTTTGACCAATGTAAATCGTTTTTTGATTGCTATCATACAATTCTTGATAGCTTTCTAGTTTTTGCTTGATTTTGACATTCGTAATTTCCATCTTTTTACTTTCATCTCGCGCTTTTGATTCTTCTTCTTTGAGTGTTTGCGATGTTTTTTCCATCTTGGAACGCTCTTTTTGCAATGTGGCTATGGTTTTATCAAAACGTACTTTACCCGTTTCGATTTTCTTTTTGGCTCGATTAATTAAACTAAAAGGGATGCCGTTTTTCTGGGCTACTTCAAAAGTAAACGAACTTCCGGCTTGTCCTAGCGCTAATTTATACATAGGTTCTAATGATTTTTCATCAAAAAGCATGTTGGCATTTTGTGCAAAAGGCAATTCGTTCGCTAATATTTTAAGGTTCGAATAATGTGTTGTAATAATACCAAAAGCTTCGCGATGGTAGAATTCTTCCAAGAAAATTTCGGCTAAAGCTCCGCCCAAATCAGGATCGGAACCAGTGCCAAATTCATCAATTAAGAACATCGTTTTGGTATTGCATTTTTTCAAAAAGTAATTCATGTTCTTAAGACGGTAACTGTAGGTACTCAAATGATTTTCAATAGATTGATTGTCTCCAATATCAGTCAAAATTCGATCAAACAAAAAAGTTTCACTCCGTTCGTGAACAGGAATCAACATTCCTGATTGCAACATCAATTGGAGTAATCCAACGGTTTTTAATGATATGGTTTTTCCGCCAGCATTAGGACCAGATATTACAATAATTCTATTTTCTTGATTTAATTCTATGGTTTGCGGATGCGTAATTTCGTTTTTAAGTTTATTAGTCAAATACAAAATAGGATGGAAGGCATCTCGAAAATAGAGTCTTCGATTTTCAGTGATTTCGGGTAAAATTCCGTTGATTTTATTGGCATATTTTGCTTTAGCTGCAATGACATCAATATCACTCAAAAAATCTTGGTATTGAATTAGCAAAGGCAAATAGGGACGAATTACATTCGACAATTGTTTGAGAATTCGAGTAATTTCTTCTTTTTCTTCGTATTCTAAATTGCTTAATTCTCTGGAATAATGCAAGGTAGCTTCTGGTTCAATGTACGCAATACTTCCTGTTTTTGAACTGCCCAAAATAGAACCTTTCACTTTGCGACGATACATCGCCAAAACTGCCAAAACTCTACGGTTTTGCACAAAACTTTCTTTGATATCGTCGAGATAACCTAGTGAATTGTATTGTGTTAAAGCTGTTCCAAAACTTTGATTTACTTTGCCACGTACCGTGTTCATACCGCGACGAATATTTAGTAGATCTGGGGAAGCATTGTTTTTTATTTCGCCATATTTATCCACAACTTCATCGACTGAATCAATAATTTCTTTGGTGAGTTCCACCAGCAACGCTCTGGCATGGAGATTGGGATAATAGTCATGAAATTTTTTGAAGTAATTCAATAAAAAATTTACGGTTCCAGAAATAGAAGCAATTTTTCTAAAACTGCCTACTTCTAGAAAGCTGTCTTCAATGGCTAGAAACTTGATTTCATGCGTTATAGCATCAAAACCATGATTGGGAATAGCATTGTTGTTCTGAAAAGAAGAAAGATATTCAGTAGTTTGCATTAACGCCTGCATCAAAGTAACTTTGTCTTTAAAAGGTGTTATTTCTAATGCTTTTTGTTTGCCTAGATCCGTGTTACAAATCGTAGAAACGGTTTCGAGAACGGTTGGAAATTGTAAATCTAGTAGTGTTTTTTCGGTAATGGATATCATTGTTTGTGTCGAAAGTCTAATGTCTAAGGTTCAAAGTTACAAAGTTTCCTATGCTAATAAATTATTTTTTATATTTGTTGTATGAAAAAAGAAGAAATAATCCGCATTTTAAAAACAAACAAGCAATTCCTGAAAGATAATTTTGGGGTTGAAGCCATTGCTTTGTTTGGTTCTTACGCAAAATGATCCGAAAATGCCAAAAGTGATGTTGATATCTACGTCGAATTTGAAAAACCTTCTTATAGTTTTTTGATGGGGTTGTATTCTTTTTTAGAAAATAAATTGAACACAAAAATTGAAATTGTTCGAAAAGGACCTCATTTGTCGGATAGATTTATAAACAATATCAAAAATGATTTGATTTATGTTTGATGAAACTTATAAATATTCGCTGGAAACAATTTTAGAACATGTCTATATTTGTAACAAAAGGTTTTCTGAAATCCAAAGACCAACTGATTTTATTTCAACTGATTCCGGTAAGATACTTCTAGATTCAATCGTTACCAGACTTCAAGCAATTGGTGAAAAAATTAAAAACACATCAAGAAAACATAACTTACTACAAGAGAATTATGCCTATAGTAACTAATAGAAGATACAAGCCATCATTCTTTCTCATCATGGGATGGATTGGATTATTTGCTGTATTAGTTGGTTTTGCGACAACATTTATAATGCCTGTGTCAGCAGGGACTTTTAAAGCACCTTTTGTAATTTACTTACATGTCACTTTTGCTTTCAGTTGGATAATTCTCTACTTAACACAAACGAATCTGATTCACTTTAAAAGCTATCGCATTCATATGACACTTGGCTATTTAGGTATTTTCCTTGCGTTGGGTGTTGCAATAACAATGCTTCCAGCTGGAGTTTTCCAAGTAAAAAGAGATTTGAAGGAAGGATTAGGAGACACTGCAATTTCTTCAATTTTAGGAATCTGCACAGCAGCAATTATTTTCCTTGCTCTTGTTTTCGGTGCAATAATCAATCGTAAAAAACCTGAACGGCATAAACGGTTTATGCTACTTGCAATTATTGTTGTTCTTTTCCCTGCATGGTTTCGTTTTCGTCACTACTTTCCTTCAGTACCAAGACCTGACATTTGGTTTGCATGTATTTTAGCTGATAGCTTTATTGTGTATGCGTGGATATGGGATAAAATGAAAAACGATAAAGTACATCCCGTGCTAATTTATTTTGGCTTGTTAATTATCGTTGAAAATATAATTGAAATTCTTTTGTTTGATAGTAATTCGTGGCGTTCAATATCAAAAATAGTTTATGGATTCTTATTAAGCGTGTTCAATAATTATGTTTAGTAGCATGATTATGAGTAAAGAACATCTAATAAACGTTTGTGCGAACTTCGGTGTGACTAACTCCGAACGAGCAGTAGCACGAACGCATAACAAGAGTTTGGCAAAAGTGGCAGTTCAGTACTCCGCAGACACAATTGTGGTTAATCAAAGTTTGATTCTCCGCAACAACATTTGTGATGAAAATCGCCAACTTCTTGTAGCGCGAGAACGTTAAACACTTCAATTCACTATACAAATTAAATTAAATTAAATGCAACCCAACTTTAATCCTTCTTGGCAAACGATTTTAGATGAAGAAATTCAGAAATTATATTTCATAGATTTGATGCAAGCTGTTGATTCAGAATATCAAAACCATACTTGTTTTCCACCAAAGGAATTGCTTTTTGCCGCTTTTGATCATTGTTCTTTTGATGATTTAAAAGTGGTTATTATTGGTCAAGATCCGTATCACGGTGATGGAGAAGCAAACGGATTGTGCTTTTCGGTAAATGATGGAGTTCGAATTCCACCTTCGTTGCGCAATATTTTTAGGGAATTGAATGACGATTTAGAGACTATTTTTTTACCCACTTCGGGCAATTTAGAACCTTGGGCAAAGCAAGGCATTTTGCTTTTAAATGCGTCACTTTCGGTTCAAAAGGACAAACCTAATAGCCATAAACATTTAGATTGGAATATTTTTACCGATGCTGTTATTCAGAAAATTTCCGACGAAAAAGAAAATATTGTTTTCCTACTTTGGGGTAATTTTGCTCAAAAAAAAGGTGCTAAAATTGACCGAGCGAAACACCTCGTTTTAGAGTCAGGTCATCCATCGCCAATGAGTGCTAATCAAGGAAAATGGTTTGGAAATAAACATTTTAGTCAAGTAAATGTTTTTTTGAAAGAAAAAAATAGGAACACAATACATTGGATTTAAATTTTGATTACTCATTTAAGTATAGAGAATATGAAATTAATTAAAAAAGCTACACTACTATTTATGAATACCCTAATTTTTAGTTGTGCTACTTCTAAAGATATATTGAAGGAAACTCTGGCATCTGATAACAAAAACATAAAAAATTTAATGGCAAATCCAGCCGAATTTGAACTTCAAATTATTTATACTCAAATCAAACGGGACAAGGATAACAAAGCTATTTTAAAAGACTTTACTTATAATTTAGATGCCAATAATTATTTTTATCCTGCTAGTACTGTAAAATTTCCCATTGCTGTTTTAGTTCTAGAAAAACTAAATATAATTTCTAATACTTCAATAAATACTTTATATTCAATTGATAATGGAACAGACAAACTCCGATTTTCAGAAGAGATTTCAAAAGTTTTTGCGGTCAGTGATAACGAGGCAAGTAATAATTTGTTTGAATTTATAGGATTCGATTATTTAAATCAAAGTATGCATACTAAGGGATTGAAACCGTTTAGAATTTCGCATCGAATTTCAACTCCTAATGCTGATGAACCTATTTTAAAATCAATTACACTTTACAAAGACGATAATTCGGTTGTACATTTTCCGTCAAAAACGGATAAATCAAGTGTGCCTTTAACTATCAATAATCTCAAAAAAGGGATTGGATATTTAAAAGATGATGTAGTAATAAATGCAGCTTTTGATTTTTCTGAAAAAAATTATTACCCTTTAGAAACTTTGCACAACACACTTAAAAGAATAATTTTTCCAGAGAATTTCAAAGAAAGTGAACGGTTTAATTTGACTAAAACTGATAGAGAATTCATCTTGTTTTCTATGCAAAATTCGCCTAAAAATGCGGGTTATGATCCTATTGAATATTATGATGGGTATTGCAAATTTTTTATGTTTGGAGATACGAAAGAAGCCATTCCAAAAACGATTAAAATTTATAATAAAGTAGGAGATGCGTATGGCACATTGACAGATTGTGCTTATATTGTTGATGCTGAAAACAAAGTTGAGTTTATGCTTTCTGCAACAATTTTAGTCAATAAAGATGGTATTTTTAATGATGACAAATACGAATACGAAACTGTAGGACTTCCTTTTTTAGCAGAGTTAGGACGAATATTATACCTCAAAAATTTAAAAGTGAAGCACTAACCTAGATTTAAACTATTTTCTCTAGATTGATTTCACGGCACTTGTATAATTTACTTTTTGTTCTATAATACCCAATTTAAAAAGTTGATTTTGAATGTTTGCAAACTCTTTTTCAGTTAATTGATCTTGTGACCATTCCGTAAATGATAACCAGTCCTGAATATCTTCAATTTTTAGATTGTATCTTGAAGCTACTGTTTTATCAATACTTAGAATTTCTTTAAATTTAGAGGTATTGTGATTGATGATTTCAAGAATTTTATCAATCGCTTTTGGGTGTTTTTCTAGAATTTCATTTCGAACTGCAATCACAAAACAGGGCCAAGGTGTTGGGCAATCAGCAATTTTTCTAAAAACTCCTGAATCTACAAATGGTTTTGTCATGAATCGTTCCCACATAAAATAATCGGCTGTTTTGTTTGTCAAAGCATCTACTGCGCCATCAATGGTATTTACGATTTCGAATTGCAAATTAGTAGTGTTCCAGCCTTGATTTTTAGCATTTACAAACGCCATTAATTGAGAACCTGAACCTAATCTAGAAATGGCAATTTTGGTGTTTTCTAAATCTTTTAAAGTTTTAAAATTAGATTTTCCTGCAACATGAATTCCCCAAATCAGTGGGCTTTTTACATAAACCTGAATTATTTTACTGGGGTTTCCTGCTGTAATATCTTTTAGTATACCTTCGGTTAAAATTACCGCAATATCGGTTTCGCCATTTCGGAGCATTTGACACATTTTACCTGTTCCTTCGGGTACATTTGTCCATTGCAAATCGATAGTAGCATTTCTAAAAGCATCATTTTCTATACACAAATGCCATGGAAGATTAAAATGTTCAGGAACACCAGCTATTTTTATTGTAGTCATAAAAAGCGAAAAATTTTAGTTGGGATTTTTAAGTTCATACCAATAGCAAGGTAAATCATCATAGAAATAGTGTCCTTTTTGAATCATTCCAATTTTTTGAAGAATGGCATTAGAACCATCATTATCAACATGAGCAGAGGCATTCATAACTTGAATTTTCATTTTATTGAAACCGAAATCCAACCAAGCTTTGGTAGATTCTAAACCGTAACCTTTTCGCCAATGTTTTTCTTGAAAACGAAAACCAATGTCGTAAAAATTAACATGATTGTTTTCAGATTCCGTGACAAATTTGATTCCAGCCCAACCCATAACTTCATTTGTTTCTTTTAGAACAACTGCAAATCTTCCAATTCCATTTTTGATATATTGGTTTTGAATACTTTTTATATAATCATGAACTTCGTCAATAAATTGAACCGGTTCGTTTCCTAAATACAAATGTACGTTGGGGTTGTTATCCATTTCAAATAAAGCTTCGGCATCAGAAAGTTTTAGCTCACGAAGAATTAATCGCTCGGTTTTTAAAATTAAATCCATAATTATTCCGCCAATTTATCCAAAGCATAAGTAATCAATGCGTCAACAGCCTTGTATGGATCTTCGCTAAAAGTGCCGTTGGCGCGATTGGCAATAATAGCATTTAATGACAAACAATTGTGTCCGAGAAGTTTACCAAGTCCATAAATTGCACCTGTTTCCATTTCGAGATTGGTAATTCTAGTTCCTTCAAAATTGAAATTATCCATTTTGGAATTCAAAGTTGAATCTTGAATATCTAGACGCAAAACACGACCTTGTGGTCCGTAAAATCCGCCAGCAGTTGCCGTAATTCCTTTATGAATTTTGTCGCTTTCAAGTCGTTTTTCTAATGTTGAAGAACATGGAATTATATAAGGACGCCCTTTTTTTAAATCCCAATTGGTGTGATTTATAAAAGCATCTTCCATTTCAGGAAGCGTGATTTCATCAATTAAATAGGAGCGAAGCATGTTGTCTAAACCCAATCCAAGTTTTGCCATCACAAAACTATCCACAGGAATATCTGCTTGAAGCGAACCCGAAGTGCCAATTCTAATAATGTTAAGCGAAGTAAGATTTGCTTTTGGAGTTTTGGTTTCTAAATCAATATTGACCAAAGCATCTAACTCATTCATTACAATATCAATATTGTCTGGGCCAATCCCAGTTGACATTACGGTAATCCGTTTGCCTCTGAAAGTCCCAGTTTGAGTTTTGAATTCTCTTTTTTGGGTCGAAAATTCAATACTGTCAAAAAACTGTGTGATTTTTTCTACACGATTTTGATCACCTACAAAAATAATATCTTCGGCAATGTGTTCCGGTTTTAGATTTAAGTGATAAACACTTCCGTCGGGATTGAGTATTAATTCTGATGATTTTATCATTTGGTAATTTGTTTATTTGGTAATTCGTAATTTACAATTCGTAATTAAATTAACCTCCAACACGTTTTACTTTAAACCCTTTATCTTTGAGAAATTCCATTATTTTTATTCGAAAATCTCCTTGAATAATAATAGACTCTTCTTTAAAAGTTCCGCCAACACTCAATTTTGTTTTAATTTCTTTGGCAAGAATTTTAAAATCTTCATCTGAACCTTCGTAGCCTTCAATAATCGTGGTGGGTTTTCCTTTCCGACGTTCATATTTACAAACCAATGGATCTTTTTGAATGTATAATTCATGAACTTCTTTTTCTGTAACAGCTTCAGGCATCATTTCATGATCTGGAAAGAGGTTTTTTAATTGATCTTGTAAATCCATTTAGTATTATTGTTAATAACTTAAATCGTGTCAAGTATTCTTATTACAAATGTAAAGAATATTTTTATGTCTAATTTGAATTACTAAAATGCAATTTATAAAAATATAACAAAAATACTTAAATTTGTTATTTTTTTATACTTTTGAGCTGTTATATAAAAAGACAAGAAAAATGAATTTTGATAGAAAAAGTTTAACTGACGAGAAATTATTATATTTATATAAAAGAATATTAAAACCGAGATTAATCGAAGAAAAAATGTTGATCCTTATTCGTCAAGGAAAAGTGTCTAAATGGTTTTCTGGAATTGGTCAAGAAGCAATAGCGGTAGGTGTTACAGCTGTTTTAGATACGGATGAATATATCTTGCCGATGCATCGCAATTTAGGTGTTTTTACAGGAAGAGATATTCCGTTGTACCGCCTTTTTTCGCAATGGCAAGGCAAAGCCAATGGTTTTACCAAAGGTCGGGATAGAAGTTTTCACTTTGGAACACAACAATACAAAATCATAGGAATGATTTCGCATCTTGGACCACAACTTGGTGTTGCAGACGGAATCGCTTTGGCCAATAAACTCAAAAGAAACGGAAAAATAACCGCTGTTTTTACTGGTGAAGGAGCAACTAGCGAAGGTGATTTTCATGAAGCATTGAATATTGCATCGGTTTGGGAATTACCAGTTATGTTTGTCATTGAAAACAATGGTTACGGACTTTCGACACCCACAAACGAGCAGTATCGTTGCGAAAATCTTGCCGATAAAGGAATAGGTTACGGAATCGAAAGTCATATTATTGACGGGAATAATATCCTCGAAGTTTATAATTTATTGTCGGAATTAAAAATTTCGATGATTGAAAATCCGCGTCCCGTTTTGTTAGAATTCAAAACCTTCAGAATGCGTGGTCACGAAGAGGCGAGTGGCACCAAATATGTTCCGCAAGAGTTGATGGATATGTGGGCATTAAAAGATCCTGTTGATAATTATAAAAAATATTTAGTAGAAAAAGGTATTCTTTCAGAAGAATATGATTCGGTTTTAAAAAGTGAAATCAAAAAAGAAATCGACGAAAGTTTGGCTCTTGCCAATGCAGAACTTGAAATCGAAGCTACTTACGATGAAGAATTAAATGACGTGTACAAATCATTTGAATATCAAAAAGTTAATTATTCTAAAGAAGTAGAAAATATTCGTTTTATAGACGCGATTTCTAGCAGTTTGCGTCAATCTATGGAACGTCATGAAAATTCGATTATCATGGGACAAGATATTGCCGAATATGGTGGCGCTTTCAAAATCACTGATGGATTTGTAGCGCAATTTGGGAAAGAACGAGTGATTAATACACCTATTTGCGAGAGTGCAGTAGTTTCGGCAGCAATGGGATTATCAATCAACGGATATAAAGCGATTATCGAAATGCAGTTTGCCGATTTTGTTTCCACAGGATTTAATCCAATTGTAAATTTATTAGCAAAATCTCATTACCGTTGGTTAGAAAATGCCGATGTTGTGGTTAGAATGCCTTGTGGCGGAGGAACACAAGCTGGACCTTTTCACTCTCAAACCAATGAAGCTTGGTTTACCAAAACGCCTGGTTTAAAAGTAGTTTATCCTGCTTTTCCTTATGATGCTAAAGGGTTGTTGAATGAATCCATAAACGATCCCAATCCGGTGTTATTTTTTGAACACAAACAATTATACCGAAGCGTCTATCAAGAAGTTCCTAAAGATTATTACACGATTCCACTAGGAAAAGCAGCTTTGTTGAAAGAAGGAAGTCAGGTAACCATTATTGCTTTTGGAGCAGCTGTGCATTGGGCATTAGAAACTTTAGAAAAAAATCCAACAATCGCAGCAGATTTATTGGATTTGAGAACCTTACAACCTTTGGACACAGAAGCTATTTTTGCTTCGGTTAAAAAAACAGGAAGGGTTATTATTTACCAAGAAGATTCTCTTTTTGGAGGAATTGCTAGCGATATTTCGGCAATGATTATGGAAGAATGTTTTGAATATCTCGATGCGCCCGTAAAACGGGTGGCGAGTTTAGACAGTCCAATTCCGTTTACAAAAGCCTTAGAAGATCAGTATTTACCCAAAGGAAGGTTTGAAAACGAGTTATTAAAATTGTTGAATTATTAAAATACTATCGATTATTCAACCTAGCTTTTTCTCGAATGATATCGCTGATTTTTCGATTTTCGATTTTGCTTTCGAGCCAAGAAATGATGTCAAGATAGAGGAAAGCACGTTTTTCGTAGGTGTTTTTATCTAATTCGATGAAGCGTTCTTTCATTTTTACAAACTCTTTCTTGATATCACTCGGATAAATAGAATTCAGGTTTTTCAAGAAACGAATCATTTCTTTTTGCACTTCGTGCAAATCATTCATTTTTATCAAAAATTTATAGGTGCTTTTTAACTGATTTTCCAAGTTAAAATCCTTTCCAGATTCATAATGCGCAATCAAACACAAAATTCGAGCAAAACAGGCTAAATCTTCTCGAACATATAAGTTTTTGTTATTGATGATTTTTTCTAAATAAAAAATACACTCATTGTGTTTTTCGTTTCCAAAATAAATACAAGCAATTTTATAGTAAAACAACATCTCGTGATGCTCGTCAAGATGTTCACTATGAAGTGTCATTTTGTCTAAAACTATTGGAATTAAGTATTCGCTTTCGGCAAAAGTACCTTCGAGTATGTGATAATTCAATTTGTTATTATAAATATACAAGAAGGACAACGAAGCCACATTATCATTGACCGGAAATCGAGAATCAAGAGTAGTTTCTTCTAATAATGCTAAATATTTTTTGAAATTTGATTTGTATTTAAGCATAAATAAAGATTCCAACAAATAATGATTTCCTTTCAAGAAAAACACAGGATTTTGGAAAATCATGTTTTCATTATCATAAAAGAGCGTAACCCATTTGTGCGAATATTTATAACAAGATAGAAAATCTTGAACTAAAAAACTACGCCAAAGTTTGGCGTTATAAAACCAGTATCGTTCTCGAAATCCAAATTTTCTCTCGTCTATTTTTGTAATATGTTTTTTGAAATAATCGTTAATGTATTTGTATTCTTCATCCGTTTTTACATAGCCCGTTTTGAGCATAATTCCATACAATTGCAAGGATAAATTTGATAATTTACTCGAAATAGTATTTTTGTAATTTAATTCTTTGGCTTGAATTACTAATTCATCGGCGCGACCTTGAATACTGCGTGTTATGTATTGTGATTCTATTAGTTTTTCGAATTCTACAATTTCATAAGCCATGTATTTTTCGTCATTTTCTAATGCTTGTTGCTTGGTTTTATCCAATATTTTAAGACTTTGTTTGTACAACCCTTTATTGTATAAAATAGTGGCAAAATCTATTTGTTCCCGAAGCTGATAACGAATGTTTTGATTTGGAATATTCAACCGAATACTCACCAGAATTTGTTTGTACAAATACGATTTTAGATTCGATAATTGCACTTTCTTGATGTTCCCGTTCTTTAGAATAATTTTCTCGTCATAGCCTTCGGATTTATCCAAAATATTAAATAACTCGATAAATTTTGTATTTGAGCTCGTTTCTAATCTACTTGCAAAAATCTTAAACTGCCTTTTTTCGGATTTTGAAAGGGATTTTATTAGTACAAATAAGAAATCTTTTTGATGGTTAGCCATTGTAATATATAGTGATGTAATATTTTGATTTGTAATTACTTACAAAGATTTTAGTTGCTTTATAAATAGTATATTCTACCGAAATTGGTTTTATATTAAAGTAATGAAATCTATTTTTGTTACAAGATGTGAAATTACATTAAATATATTAAAAAATGAATAGAGAAAAAGTCCAAATTTTTGACACCACATTGCGAGATGGCGAACAAGTCCCAGGATGTAAATTAGACACCAACCAAAAACTTGTTATTGCTAATCGACTCGATGAAATGGGTGTTGATATTATCGAAGCAGGTTTTCCTGTTTCTAGTCCAGGAGATTTTTTATCCGTTTCGGAAATTTGTAAAATTGTAAAAAATGCGACTGTTTGTGGACTTACAAGAGCCGTTAAAAATGATATTGATGTTGCAGCTGCAGCTTTGAAATATGCCAAAAAACCTAGAATTCATACCGGAATTGGAACTTCGGATTCCCACATCATCCACAAATTACAAACAACCCGAGAAGATATTATTGCAAGAGCAAAACAGGCAGTTTCACATGCTAAATCGTATGTCGAAGATGTAGAGTTTTATGCCGAAGATGCTGGTAGAACTGATAATGCTTTTCTTGCCAAAGTATGCGAAGAAGTAATAAAATCAGGTGCTACAGTGCTTAATATTCCAGACACAACAGGATATTGTTTGCCCGAAGAATACGGTGCAAAAATAAAATATTTAAAAGAAAACGTAAAAGGTATCGAAGGTGTAATTCTTTCTTGTCATTGTCATAACGATTTAGGAATGGCAACCGCAAACTCCATTGCAGGAGCAATAAACGGTGCAAGACAAATAGAATGTACCATAAATGGAATAGGAGAAAGAGCAGGAAACACAGCACTCGAAGAAGTGGTGATGATATTCAAACAACATCCATATTTGAATTTAGACACGAATATAAATACACGACAACTAAACGAAATGAGTCGTTTGGTTTCTGAAAGTATGGGAATGATGGTGCAACCCAACAAAGCCATTGTTGGCGCAAATGCTTTCGCGCACAGTTCTGGAATTCATCAAGATGGTGTGATAAAAAACCGTGCTACTTATGAAATCATGGATCCTTTAGATGTTGGTGTCAATGAATCTTCAATTATATTAACTGCCAGAAGCGGTAGAGCAGCACTGGCTTACAGAGCAAAAAAAGTGGGTTACGAATTGACCAAAGTACAATTAGACATTGTATATGTTGAGTTTCTAAAATTTGCCGACATCAAAAAAGAAGTTTTAGACGGAGATATTCATCAAATAATTGAAGCTTGTAAAATTGAAAGCGAGTTGGTTAGAAATTAATAAGTATTAAAATAATGAATTTAAAAATAGCCGTACTTTCAGGAGATGGAATTGGTCCAGAGGTAACACTTCAAGCAAAAAAAGCTTTGTACGCTATTGGTGTGGTTTATAATCACGAATTTGTTTTTGAAGACGCATACATTGGAGCAATTGCAATCGAAAAAACGGGAAAACCACTTCCAGACCAAACCTTGAATTTATGTAGAAATACAGATTCTATTTTGTTTGGAGCAATTGGAGATCCAAAATATGATAACGACCCATATTCAAAAATACGTCCCGAACAAGGATTGCTCAAACTCCGAAAAGAATTGGGTTTGTTCGCAAACATAAGACCTATAAAAGCTTATCCAAAATTGATGGATTCTTCTCCTATAAAAAAGGAAGTATTAAAAGGAACCGATTTTATAGTGTATAGAGAATTGAACGGTGGAATGTATTTTGGAGAAAAAACATTAAATGAATCTGGAACTTATGCTTCTGATTTGTGTGAATATAATAAAGAGGAAATTTCAAAAATAACCCATTTAGCATTCAAAGCTGCACAAACCAGACGCAACAAAGTAACTTTGGTAGACAAAGCAAATGTTATGGAAACCTCCAGATTATGGAGAAAAGTAGTTTCGAAAATTGCTAATGAATACCCAGAGGTAACTTTGGAATGTTTGTATGTAGACAATGCGGCCATGCAAATTATATTGAATCCAAGACAGTTTGATATTTTGCTAACTGATAATCTATTTGGTGATATTTTATCAGATGAAGCCAGTGTTATTTCAGGTTCTAAAGGATTAATGTCTTCGGCATCTTTGGGCGAAAAACATTCGCTTTTTGAACCCATTCACGGTTGTTATACCGAAGCAAAAGATAAAAACATTGCCAATCCAATCGCTTCTATACTTTCTGCAGCCTTATTATTAGAACATTTTGGACTTTCAACAGAATCTAAAAAAGTCATTGCGGCAGTAGAAAAAGCAATCGTCAGTAATGTTGTTACTTTAGATTTGAAAGTAGATTCGCAATTTGGGACTAATGAAGTAGGAGATTTTGTGGCAAATTATATATTAAACGAAGGTGATTCCTATTTCAAAAAAGATTTTGTTCAAATAGGACAATCAACAATAGTGTAGAGACGTAATACAGTACGTCTAAATAATTTTGATAAAAAATTAAATTAAAATAATGGAATTAAATAAATACAGCAAAACCATCACGCAAGACGAAACGCAACCTGCAGCACAAGCCATGTTGTACGGAATTGGTTTAACTGAAGAAGATTTAAAAAAAGCACAAGTCGGAATTGTTAGCATGGGTTACGAAGGGAACACTTGCAATATGCATTTGAATGATTTGGCCAAAGAGGTTAAAAAAGGCGTTTGGAAGGAAGATTTAGTAGGATTAATTTTCAATACAATAGGTGTAAGCGACGGAATTTCGAACGGAACGGACGGTATGCGTTATTCGCTAGTTTCTCGTGATGTAATTGCCGATTCTATCGAGACTGTAATGGGAGCACAATGGTATGACGCCTTGATTGCCATTCCAGGTTGCGACAAAAATATGCCAGGTTCCGTAATGGCAATGGGTAGATTAAATCGTCCTGCAATTATGGTTTATGGAGGTTCGATTCATTCTGGTAAATGGAAAGGAGAATCTTTGAATATTGTTTCGGCTTTTGAAGCATTAGGAAAAAAATTTAGTAACACAATTAGCCCTGAAGATTTTAAAGGCGTTATAAAAAATGCTTGCCCTGGCGCTGGTGCATGTGGCGGAATGTATACAGCAAACACCATGTCATCGGCAATCGAAGCATTAGGAATGAGTTTGCCATACAGTTCATCAAATCCTGCTTTGAGCGAAGAAAAAAAACAAGAATGTATCGATGCTGGTAAAGCCATCAGAATACTATTGGAAAAAGATATAAAACCAAAAGATATCATGACCAGAGAAGCTTTTGAAAATGCAATTACAATTGTTGCTGTTTTAGGAGGTTCTACGAATGCGGTTATGCATTTAATTGCAATGGCACATGCAGTTGATATCGAAATTACATTAGAAGATTTTCAAGCTATAAGCGATAAAACTCCACTTCTTGCTGACTTGAAACCAAGCGGTAAATACTTAATGGAAGATTTACACGAAGTTGGTGGTGTTCCAGCGGTCATGAAATATTTATTAAAAGAAGGATTATTACACGGAAATTGTTTGACCGTAACCGGAAAAACTTTAGCCGAAAATTTAGCTAATGTTCCTGATTTAAATGATGGACAGGAAGTGATTCATGAAATTCAAAAAGCACTAAAAGCAACAGGAAATATTCAAATTTTATATGGAAATCTAGCTTCAGAAGGTTGTGTTGCAAAAATTAGTGGTAACGAAGGCGAGTATTTTGAAGGAACAGCTATTGTTTATGAAAATGAACATGATGTAATCACAGGAGTTCGCGGCGGTGAAGTCAGACCAGGAAATGTCGTCGTCATTCGATATTGTGGACCAAAAGGCGGACCTGGAATGCCAGAAATGCTAAAACCAACCTCAGCCATAATGGGTGCAGGATTAGGAAAAAGTGTCGCTTTGATTACCGACGGTCGTTTTTCTGGTGGCTCTCACGGATTTGTAGTTGGGCATATCACTCCCGAAGCTTTTGATGGTGGTGGAATTGCACTTGTCAAAAATGGAGATGTTATCACAATTGATGCTGTAAAAAACACGATAAATTTAAAAATTTCGGATGCGGAATACGCAGAACGAAAATCAAATTGGGTACAACCTGCTTTAAAAGTAAATAAAGGCGTTTTGCTTAAATACATACGATCCGTTTCGAGTGCTTCAACAGGATGCGTAACGGATAAATAAGTTTAAAAAATCAATTACAATTGCTATAAAAAATCAATTGTAATAAAAATAAATATAATGAAAAACAACAAAATATCAGGCGCTGAAGCCGTTATTAGATGCTTATTAGAAGAAGGAGTTGACTTGGTTTATGGTTATCCTGGTGGAGCTATTATGCCAGTTTACGACGAATTATACAAGTATAAAGACCAATTACAACACGTTTTAGTACGACACGAGCAAGGCGCAACTCATGCAGCACAAGGTTTTGCTAGAGCAACAGGAAAAGTAGGTGTGGCAATTGCTACTTCTGGTCCAGGAGCAACAAATCTTGTTACCGGAATTGCCGATGCTCAAATCGATTCTACTCCAATGGTTTGCATCACGGGTCAAGTTGGTAAACATTTGCTAGGCTCAGATGCTTTTCAGGAAACGGATATTATCGGAATTTCAACTCCAGTAACGAAGTGGAATTATCAAATTACCGATGCTGCCGAAATTCCAGAAATCATCGCCAAAGCATTTTATATTGCTAAATCTGGTCGTCCTGGTCCAGTATTAATTGATATTACAAAAAATGCACAATTTGATGAATTCGAATTCAGTTATAAAAAATGTACTTCAATTAGAAGTTATAATCCAAAACCAACTTTAAACCTTGAAAAAGTAAAGGAAGCGGCGGAATTAATTAATAATGCCAAAAAACCATATATCATTTTTGGACAAGGAATTATTCTTGGTCAAGCCGAAGCCGAGCTAAAAGCCTTGGTAGAAAAATCAGGAATTCCTGCAGCTTGGACCATTTTAGGACTTTCGGCTTTACCAACAGACCATCCACTAAATGTGGGAATGTTAGGAATGCACGGAAATTACGGACCAAATGTTTTAACAAACGAATGTGATGTTCTCATTGCACTCGGAATGCGTTTTGACGATCGCGTTACCGGAAATTTAGCAACTTACGCAAAACAAGCCAAGGTAATTCACTTTGAAATTGATCCTGCCGAAGTCGATAAAAATGTAAAAACAACCGTTGCTGTTCTCGCAGATGTCAAAGAATCTCTGACCGCATTACTTCCGTTTATCGAAAATAAAACTCACGAATCTTGGCACAACGAATTCAAAGAAAAATACCAAATTGAACTCGATAAAGTAATCATCGAAGAGTTAAACCCAACAAACAACAAAGGAATCTCAATGGGTGAAACTATCGAAATGATTAACAAATATTCTAAAGGAGATGCGATAATTGTACCTGATGTTGGGCAACACCAAATGTTTGCTTGCCGTTATGCCAAATTCAATTCAACCAAGAGCATGATTAATTCAGGCGGTTTAGGAACTATGGGATTTGCTTTACCAGCCGCAATTGGTGCTAAAATGGGAATGCCAAATCGTGAAGTAGTTGCTATTATTGGTGATGGTGGTTTTCAAATGACAATACAAGAATTAGGAACTATTTTTCAGACCAAAGTTCCAGTGAAAATTGTGGTTTTGAATAATGAATTTCTAGGAATGGTGCGTCAATGGCAAGAATTATTTTTCGATAATAGATATGCTTCTACCGAAATGATCAATCCAAATTTTGTAGCTATTGCCGAAGGCTATTATATAAAAGCAAAAAAAGTAACCAAACGAGAAGATTTAGATGCAGCTGTTGCCGAAATGATGGCTTCAAAAGATTCTTATTTTCTTGAAGTAATGGTAGAAAAAGAAAACAATGTATTCCCTATGATTCCAACAGGTGCATCTGTTGCAGATATTAGATTAAGTTAATATTATGGAAAATAAAACATTCACCATTTCTGTTTATTCAGAAAACAACGTGGGTTTACTCAACAGAATATCAGGAATATTCTTGAAACGCCACATCAATATATTGAGTTTAAATGTATCCGAATCCGAAATAGAACACGTTTCAAGATTCATCATTGTCGTTGATACAACCGAAAAATGGGTACAAAATATTGTAGGTCAAATCGAAAAACAAATCGAAGTCATCAAGGCATTTTATCACGTAGACGAAGAGACAATTTTTCTGGAAAGCGCATTATTTAAAATACAATCCAACTTGTTGTTTGACGAACGTCAAATTCAGAATATTATTAAAGATAGCAATTCAGATATGGTAACGGTTTCGAGAGATTTTTTTGTGATTTCAAAATCAGGAAAACGTGCTGAAATAGACGAATTGCATGCAAAATTAAAACCCTTCGGAATCATGCAGTTTGTGCGTTCAGGAAGAATATCGGTTTCCAAAGAAAAAATGGAAATCTCAACATTACTAGAGGATTTAAGCTAGTTTTAAACACAAATTATTAAATTTTACATTCATTAAACATAAAAAAATGGCAAATTATTTCAACACATTACCTTTAAGATTACAATTAGAACAATTAGGCGTTTGCGAATTCATGGATCAATCTGAATTTGCTGACGGAATAGCAGCACTTGCAGGAAAAAAAGTAGTTATCGTAGGTTGTGGAGCACAAGGTTTAAACCAAGGTTTGAACATGAGAGATTCAGGTTTAGATATTTCGTATGCGTTGCGTGCCGATGCGATTGCTCAAAAAAGAGCATCATTTATGAATGCTGCTGACAATGGTTTCAAAGTTGGAACTTATGAGGAATTAATCCCAACAGCTGATTTAGTTTGTAACCTTACACCAGACAAACAGCACACTTCAGTCGTAACAGCAATCATGCCTTTGATGAAAAATGGATCTACTTTGGCCTATTCTCACGGTTTTAATATTGTTGAAGAAGGAATGCAAATTCGTAAAGACATTACCGTTATTATGTGTGCTCCAAAATGTCCAGGATCAGAAGTTCGTGAAGAATACAAAAGAGGTTTTGGCGTACCAACACTAATTGCTGTTCACCCAGAAAATAATCCAAATGGAGAAGGTTTTGCTCAAGCAAAAGCGTATGCTGTTGCAACTGGAGGACATAAAGCAGGAGTTTTAAACTCATCGTTTGTAGCCGAAGTAAAATCTGATTTAATGGGAGAACAAACCATACTTTGTGGCATGTTGCAAACCGGTTCTATCCTGTGTTTTGATAAAATGGTCGAAAAAGGAATCGAACCCGCTTATGCTTCTAAATTAATTCAATACGGTTGGGAAACAGTAACCGAAGCCTTGAAACATGGCGGAATTACCAATATGATGGATAGACTTTCGAATCCTGCAAAAATCGAAGCGTATGAATTAGCAGACGAGTTGAAAGATATTATGCGTCCGTTGTTTCAAAAACACATGGATGATATTATTTCTGGAGAATTCTCTAAAAACATGATGATTGATTGGGCAAATGATGATATTAATTTGTTGACTTGGAGAGCAGCAACTGCTGAAACTAATTTCGAAAAAACAGCGCCAACTGCTGCACATATTTCAGAGCAAGAATATTTTGACAACGGTGTTTTGATGATTGCAATGGTAAAAGCAGGTGTAGAGTTAGCTTTTGAAACCATGACTGAATCTGGAATTATCGAAGAATCTGCGTACTACGAATCATTACACGAGTTGCCTTTGATTGCCAATACTGTAGCAAGAAAAAAATTATATGAAATGAACAGAATCATTTCTGACACTGCAGAATACGGTTGTTATTTATTTGATCATGCCTGCAAACCTTTGTTAGCAGATTTCATGAAAACTGTTGATACAAACGTAATTGGAAAACCTTTTTCTACTTCAAACGGAGTTGATAATGCAGTTCTTATTGCAGTAAATAGTAGTATTCGTCAACATCCAATAGAAGAAGTTGGAGCTTGGTTGAGAGAATCAATGACGGCAATGAAAAAAATAGGATAAGTTTAAAAATTAGGAATTACCACACGGCGAGAGTGTGCTGTAATTTGCATAATATCATTTGGTTTCATAATATTTGAATTAGTTAAAACTTATTGCAAAAATAAAATGAATAAATGCATATTACATTCACTTAACGTTCGACGAAGTTAAGGTTAAGTGAAGTAATCCCTAATATTTTTTATTTATAATTTCAACAATGAATTATTGGATTTCCTATACTATTATTGTTTGGATATATTATTAAAAAGGCGAGGTAGTTCACTATCTTGCCTTTATTTTTTAATATTCAATTAAGTTCAAATGAATATTTTTTGAGAGAAATTACCTAAATTTGTCTCAATATGGAAACAAACTCTGCTGTTGCAATACTTGGTGGTGGTTTAGCAGGATTAACTGCAGCAATACATTTGTCAAAAATTGGAATTCAGGTTGTATTAATAGAAAAAAATAGTTTCCCTAAACACAAAGTCTGCGGCGAATATATTTCTAATGAAGTGCTTCCATATTTGAATTGGTTGGGTTTAAATATAAATCAATTAGAACCAACTAATATAACAAAGCTTCAATTCTCAACTTTAACTGGTACAAACATAAATTGCAATCTTCCGCTTGGTGGATTTGGAATTAGTCGTTATGTTTTAGATGAATTTTTATATAAAAAAGCATTGGAGAATGGTTGTGAAATCATACATGAAACAGTTGAAAATATTAATTTCACAGCCGATAATTTTGCAATTACAACCTCTGATAATTTGATTGTAAATTCAAAAATCGTAATTGGAGCTTTTGGGAAACGTTCTAACATTGATCAAAAAATGAATAGAGATTTTATTCAAAATAAATCCCCTTGGCTAGCTGTAAAAGCACATTACTCTGGAGATTTCCCCAATGACTTGGTAGGGTTGCATAATTTCAAGGGAGGTTATTGTGGTGTTTCCAAAGTGGAGAATAATGCAATTAATATTTGCTATTTAGCAGATTATAAAACTTTCAAGCAGTTTAAAAATATAGACGAATATCAAAAAGAAATAGTCTCTAAAAACCCTCATTTAAAAGCAATTTTCGAAAATTGTACTTTGCTTTTTGAAAATCCATTAACCATTAGCCAAATCTCTTTTGAGAAAAAAAAAGCGATAGAAAATCACCTATTGATGATTGGCGATTCAGCGGGATTAATACATCCTCTTTGCGGCAACGGAATGGCTATGGCAATCCATAGTGCTAAAATTGCAAGTGAATTAATAGCTAAATTTTATACTAATGAAATCAAATCTAGAGCCGATTTAGAAAAACAGTTTGAAAAGGAATGGAATTTTAATTTCAAAAAAAGATTGCAAACCGGACGATTTCTGTCATGTATTTTGCAAAAACCAAAACGCTCTGAAGCATTGCTGCGCATATTAGTCAGAGTTCCATTTTTGCTGCAATTAATTATAAAAAACACACACGGAAAAACTATTTAATTACAATTTTAACCGCAATAAATTATAGATGTTTGTAAGCACAAAATATAGAACGAACAAACCAGAAATCATGGATGATTTTTCTATGGAAGGAGATCTTTTGCGTGATGCTTTAGTTAAAATTGCCAAAATAAATCAGCTTTTAGGAGGAAACAAACTAACTTTACAAGGCGTTCAATTTTTACTTTCAAATAGTGCTAAAAAACAACAAATTACGATTGTTGATGTGGGTTGTGGCAATGGGGATATGCTTAGAAATCTAGCTGATTTTGGAATTAAAAATAATTATAATTTGCAATTAATTGGGATTGACGCTAACAAATTTACCGTAAATGTAGCTTGTGAATTATCAATTCAATATCCTAATATTAGTTACCGTTGTATAGATGTTTTTGATGAAACTTTTGCAAAATTAAAATATGATATAGTTTTGTGTACGTTGACTTTACATCATTTTAAAGACAACGAAATTATGAAAATAGTATCCGTTTTTAATGCAAATGCAGCTATAGGAATTGTAATAAATGATTTGCATCGAAGTTCCGTTTCTTATCGTTTGTTTCAAGTAGTCTGTTTCGTTTTTAGATTAAATGCAATGTCGCGTGAAGATGGTTTGACTTCTATTTTACGAGGTTTTAAAAAAGCCGAATTGAAACAGTTTTCAGAAAAATTAAAGTTAAAAAAATATAGCATTCAATGGAAATGGGCATTTCGCTATCAATGGATTATTAGAAAATAGCATTAAGCAAAAGAAAATAGAATTAAATTTTTAAAATTGTCATTGAAATTGACATTGTTATTAGAATTAAATATGAGTGTAAAAATTAAATGTGTTTCCAAGCAATTGCCTAAATATTCTAGAACTACTCAAGAAATTTTGCCTTTTCTTGATGCATGGCTTTTGGGACAAGAACCTCGTTTTATTAGAAAAGTAAAAAAAATATTTGAAGGCGCAGCGGTTGATAAACGCTATTCTATCATGGATCCAATCGAAGTTTTTACCAAAACTTCTTTCGAAGAAAGAAATGATATTTATATACGAGAAGTAATTGATTTAGGCGAAAAAGTCATTGAAAAAGCGCTGCTAAAAGCCAATTGGAAACCGCAGGATTTAGATTACATCATCACCGTAAGTTGCACCGGGATTATGATTCCGTCTGTAGATGCGTATTTGATCAACAAATTGCAATTGCGGCAGGATATTGTTCGTTTGCCTGTAACCGAAATGGGTTGTGCTGCAGGAATTTCAGGAATAATTTATGCCAAAAATTTCTTGCAAGCCAATCCTGGAAAGCGAGCAGCAGTAATTGCTATTGAAAGCCCAACAGCTACATTTCAGCTTGATGATTTTTCTATGGCAAACATTGTTAGTGCAGCTATTTTTGGTGATGGTGCAGCTTGTGTTTTGCTATCGTCTCACGATGATGATGAAGGACCAAAAATTCTAGCCGAAGACATGTATCATTTTTATGACAACATTCACATGATGGGTTTTAAACTCACGAATTCAGGGTTGCAAATGGTTTTAGATATTGAAGTTCCAGAAACAATATCAACCCATTTTCCAGCTATTATTCACCCTTTTTTAGCAAAAAATAATTTAAATATTGAAGCAATTGATTATTTAATCTTTCATCCTGGAGGCAAGAAAATTGTACAAACAGTTGAAGATTTATTTTCTCCTTTAGGAAAAAATATAGATGAAACCAAAGAAGTTTTGCGTTTGTACGGAAACATGTCAAGTGCTACTGTTTTGTATGTTTTAGAACGAATTATGGACAAGAAACCAGAGAAAGGCTTTATTGGTTTGATGTTGAGTTTTGGTCCAGGATTTTCGGCGCAACGGGTTTTATTAGAGTTTTAAAAAAATATGGCTAACGAAAATATTTTATCGAAATTACCGTACTCCAAACCCTTTTTGTTTGTAGATGAAATCATTTCAATAAACGAAAATGGAGTAGAAGGAACCTATACTTTTGAACCAACTTTAGATTTCTACAAAGGTCATTTCAAAGATAATCCTGTAACGCCAGGAGTCATTTTAATCGAAGTAATGGCGCAAATTGGCGTCGTGTGTCTGGGAATATTTTTGATGAATGATACATTTAATAAAAATACTTTAATAGCTTTAACATCAAATGAAATAGAATTTTTAAAAGTTGTTTTTCCAAATGAAAAAGTAACTGTAATTTCAGAAAAAATCTATTTTAGATTTGGAAAATTAAAGTGCAACGTCATGATGAAAAATGAACAAGGTGAAGTAGTGTGTAGCGGATTTATTTCTGGAATGATAATTTAATTAGGAGGATGAGATTAGCTGCGCTCAGTTCGCTGTGCTCGGGTGTCTTCGTTCCTCGCAATGACAAAATGAGTAAACGTGTTGTAATAACGGGTCTTGGTGTAGTTGCTCCAAATGGAGTAGGACTTAATGCGTTTACAACTGCCATAAAAAACGGAATTTCAGGAATAAAACACGATCCAGAATTAGAACGATTGCAATTCTCTTGTCAAATTGCTGGAAAACCGGAAGTTTCAACTGATTTGTCATTGCACTATTTTACGGAATTAGAATTGCGAAATTTTAATTCTACGGGAATATTATACGGGGTTATTGCGGGAATTGATGCCTGGAAAGATGCAGGATTGTCAATAGAAATCAACGATGAACCCGATTGGGATAGCGGAACCATTTTTGGAACTGGAACTTCTGGAATTGATAAATTTAGAGAAAGTATTTATAAAATAGATGATTTTCAAACCCGAAAATTAGGAAGTACCGCTGTGGCGCAAACTATGAATAGTGGCGTTAGTGCTTACTTAGGCGGAAAATTAGGATTAGGTAATCAAGTAACAACTAATTCCTCTGCTTGTACAACAGGAACTGAAAGTATTTTGATGGCATTTGAGCGCATCAAATCAGGACAAGCAAAACGTATTTTGGCAGGAAGTACGAGTGATTCTGGACCTTATATTTGGGGTGGATTTGACGCTATGAAAGTCTGTACTTTTAAACATAATGCAGCACCAGAAAAAGGTTCAAGACCAATGTCAGCAAGTGCTTCTGGATTTGTGCCAGGAAGTGGTGCTGGAGCATTATTGTTAGAAGATTTAGAAACTGCATTAGAACGTGGAGCCAAAATTTATTGCGAAGTTTTAGGCGGAAATATAAATTCAGGTGGACAACGCGGTTTGGGAACAATGACCGCACCAAATCCAACTGCGGTACAAAAATGTATTAGAAATGCACTTGATAACGCAGGAATAAATGCAAAAGATATTGACACTATTAATGGGCATTTAACGGCAACTTCAAAAGATAGTTTGGAAATTCAGAATTGGAGTGTAGCATTGAACAGAAAAGGAATTGATTTTCCTTACATAAATTCTCTAAAATCAATGGTTGGACATTGTTTGTCTGCAGCGGGAAGTATCGAAAGTGTGGCTTCGGTTTTGCAATTGCATCATGGATTTATTTTCCCGAATATAAATTGTGAAGATTTAAATCCTGAAATAACTGCTATAATTGATGAAACTAGAATAACGCAAAAATTAATTGAAAAAGAATTGCATATTATTGCAAAAGCAAGTTTTGGTTTTGGCGATGTAAACGGCTGTGTTATTTTTAAAAAATATCAAATATAAATATGAATAAGCAAGAAATAATAAGTCAGTTAAAAACTATAGTAAAACCTTATGTCAAGAATCAAGAAGCTTATGACAACCTAACTGAAAGCACCGATTTTATTACAGATTTACAAATAAATTCAGCTAACTTAGTGGATGTGATTTTAGATATAGAGGAGGTTTTTGATATTGTAATAGACAATCAATCTATGGAACGAATGCTTGATGTAAAATCAACTTTGGAAATTATTGAAACTAAATTATCCCAAAAATGATAGGAAACGATATTGTAGATTTGGATTTAGCCCAAAAAGAAAGCAATTGGAAACGCAAAGGTTTTTTGGATAAAATTTTTACGAAAAGGGAACAAATACTTATTAATACGGCTATAAATTCTGAAATTATGGTATGGAATTTATGGAGTAGGAAGGAAGCTGCTTATAAAATTTATAATCGACAGACCGGAACTAGAGCCTTTATTTCTTTGCAATTAGAATGTTATGATTTGGAAATTTTAGATGGAATAATTTTTGGAAAAGTACTCTGTAATAAAAATATTTATTATACAAAAACAATTTTTTCAAGCGAATTTATATATTCTGTTGCTGCAGTAAATAGGGAAGATTTTGAGGCTATTCAATCGATTAAAAACACAAATGAATTTATAAAAATTGATGGTATTCCGAATAGGTTTAACAGTCAAAAATCGATTTTAAGACCCGTTTCTATAAGTCATCACGGAAGATTTAGTGAAATTATTACTATTTAAAAATTACTTTATTCCCAATCTTGATTTTAATTTTAAAAACAGTAATCCAATTTTATAGGCATCTTCTGAAGAAGAATTTCTATCACTCATAGGTATTTTATAAATGGTGCTTAATTCGTCTAGAGAGAATTGTTTATCGTTGATATCATTAAGTTTTCGATGCATTACATCAATATCTAAAGCCTCGTTTTTTAATTTGCCGCAGTTTAATTTATCTAATGCTGCATTTATCATTTCAACATCAAAATGAATTCGATGGCCTACTAATACTGAGTTTCCAATATATTCAATTAAAAATTGAATTGCATCTGGTTCTCCCATTTTTTTAATTTTGCTTTCAACAATAAATTCGTTTGAAAGACCATTTTCATACAAAAACTTATATTGCAATAAAACAACTTCAAAGCTATCACCAATAATAATACTATTATCTATGATAGAAAAGGAGCCAATTGATAAAATAACATCTTTATCGATATTTAATCCTGAAGTTTCGGTGCTTAAAACAACAAATCTTTTTGACTTATTTTCAAATTTTTTAAGGTAGTTATTCCAAAATTCGGGATATTCTCTATTTATATTTTTTAGCCAGTCTATCATAATTTATGAAAATTGGGTAAGTTTAAACTTGTTTTTAATTAGTTCTTCCAATTCTTTCATTGGTGCTAAAGCATTTTTTAGATTTTCTTTATCGATTTTTGATAATTCGTTTAAGCTAATGTATTGACCTGAATTGTCATTCTTTAAACCTTCGGTTACTCTAAATTTTGATAAAATTATAAATGCTTCGGCGCAATTTAAATAAACTTCCTTATTTCTAGAATCAACAATCGCTAATTGTTTGAATCTTAAGTAAGTATTGTTAATTCCTTTTAGATTATTACTTAACGAAAAAAGCCGTGCACCATCGACAAGTGGCAATATAGCAAGCGTTTTTATATCAAATTTATCTTTGTTTGGTCCAGTTTCTACAACATTAAAATTTTTAAAGAAGCTTAAAGGTGCATTATTTCTAAGGGCATCATTACCTAGAAAATCAAAAAATAAAGTATTGTTTTTAGAGTTATTATAAATGATATTTTCAATGGCTTCTTCTATCTTTTGCTCGCCAAATGCAATTTCAAAATCAAAGAAAACGCTGCTTATGTCATTGCTGTTTTCACCTGGAGTATTCATCCAGCTATTGTATTGTTTTGTCCAATCAGTCAATGATTTACACCACAACATATTACTCGCCATATGACCATTTTCGCATAAAGTGTAACCCACTTTTTCTAATATAGCAGTGGTTCTTTTGGCTAACTTTAGAAAATAATCCTTGACTTCTCTATATTTTTCTACTGTAACATCTTCAAAAATTAAAATACTGTCTTGATCGGTTTGCAATAATTGTTCTTTTCGACCTTGACTACCAATACTTAACCAAGCAAAACGAGCAGGAGGTGAGCCTAAATCTAAAATTGATAATTCAACGGATCGCTTTATTATGGCTAAATTAATTTCGCTAGCAATATTGCTTACATGAGAAAGAGGGATGTTTTTGTGCAATGATTTTTGAATTAGATCCGACAATCGCTCTCTAATTAATTTTAAATCTTTTGGAGACTGTGACCGTTTAATTTCTTTTATTAAAACACCAGGGTTACTAGCTTGAGCTACTATTAAATCGTGTTCAGAAATAATTCCTTTTACTGCTGATTTATCTGTTCCATCTTGAGTAACGCATAAATGAGTGACGTTATGTTTTAAAATAAGCAGCTGAGCTTCGGCTAAGGAGACATTTTCGACAACTGTAATCACAGGTGAAGCCATAATTTTATCAATACTCTCAGAAATTGGAAAACGTCCAGTTGCAATTTTAGAACACATATCGGTATTGGTAACAATACCAATAGGGATTTTGTTTTCACAAACAAGAACACTATTTGAACTTGCTTCGGTCATAAGTTGAGCAACATCTTTGATTATACTTGTTGCTTGAGTTATTAATGGAGAATTACTGTAAGTTAATGACTGAAAGTATTGCATTTCAGATTTTTGATCCGAGTAAAACACATTGTCAGAAATTAATTTTCCTCTCCTGTTTTCTTTATCATTAGGATTGCTCGTATTTAAAGCGAAACTATGCAAAAGAAAGTCTAAAACTTCTGAATTATTTGCAACAAAAGGTCTGAAAGTCGCAATAGGAATGGCATAAATTATGCTTTCTTCGCGTGCTTTTGCCGTCATCATATAATTATTTTTAGCAAAAAACGGGCGTAAACCAAAAACATCACCTTCGACACATTTATTCAATAAAGCCTCTTCCGCGTCAGCAATTACGGATAAATTAATAACTCCAGATGCAACTACATAAAAACTATCGTGCAAAACATCGTTAATTTGAAACAACGTTTTGTGCTTTTCTAAATTAACTACCCGAATATTTGTAGCAATCTCCGATAATTCCTGAAATGTCAAGTTGTCAAATGGCGGATATTCCTTTAAAAAATCGGCTATGTGTTCTGCAATTGTATTCATAAATAGGTTTAAATAGGTATAGTTTTGTAAAAATAATAAATTAATAAATTATATTGTGCTCATTCTAAGACGAAAGCTAATTATTTATGTAATTCCTAATTTTTTCATAAAATTAGAGCCTTTTTTATATAATTAATTTCGATTATTTACTTTTATGATGTATAACTAAAACATTTTATATCATGAGATTTCAAAAAAAATTGAGTTTACTTTTGATGACTTTATTCATCACATTTTATTCTAATGCACAAGAAAAGCCCACAAGTTCAGCAGAATCAGTATCTGGGAAGATAAATGGCGCTAATATTACAATTAAATACGGTAGTCCATCTGTTAGAGGAAGAGAAATTTGGGGTGGATTAGTGGCTTTCAATCAAGTTTGGCGCGCAGGTGCAAACGATGCTACAACATTTGAAACAGATAAAGATCTTACCATACAAGGTTCAAAATTACCTGCGGGTAAATATTCGTTCTTTGTTATTCCGAGTGCTACTGAATGTGTATTGATTTTTAATAAAGATGCAAAACAATGGGGTTCGTATAAGTACAAAGAATCCAATGATCAAATTCGTGTATCCGTAAAACAAAAAGCTTCTGATTCAAGTATTGAAAAATTGATTTATTCTATCAATAATAAAGACATCGTTTTGAGTTGGGAAAAATGGAATATCGCTTTCAATGTAGAATAGTATTTAATAAATTCATTATCAACATTACTTAGCAATAGGTAATGTTTTTTCTTTAATAATAAAGGCTTTAAGTTGTATTAATCAAATATTCTATTTTACATAATATAAATTATAGTGCATAAATATGACGTTTAAATAAGTCATAAGTATTACGACTATTATCTTTTTTGATTCGTTTGAACGAGTTCCGTTTTTGATGATTTTTCGGTTTTAATTTGTTGTAAATAATTTGCCAATAGTTTATCTATCAATTCGTCTTTGGTAAGATGATGAAAAACAGTTTTGATTTTGGTTTTTAAGTCCAATGAAATATCGTGATTGGGTTTTGTCTTAAAAATTTGTTTTGCCCACAATAAAATATTGTTTTCTTCAATATTTTCAGATGATGGTTTTTGAAACTTGCTGAATTTGATTCCAAGTTCTCGCTCGAAATCTGCAATTTCTGCAACTTCTTCTTGCTGTAAAACAGTTAGCGAAAGTCCTTTGGCTCCAGCTCGAGCAGTTCTACCGCTGCGATGAACATACACTTCATAAACATCGGGTAAGTGATAATTTACCACATAAGAAATGACTGCCACATCGATTCCTCTTGCTGCTAAATCGGTTGCAACCAATATATTGATGTGTCCTTCACGGAATTGCTCCATAATTCGATCTCGAATACCTTGCGACAAACTACCATGCAATGCTCCAGACGAAAATCGATTTATGGCTAAATTTTTAGCTAATTTATTGACTGCGGCTTTGGTTTTACAAAAAATAATTCCTCGCTCTCCTTCTTTAGATGTTAGAAAATGCATCAATACATTCAGTTTTTCAATAGGATCGACTACAATATACTGATGATCTATTTCTTGATTACCTATAGTTTCCATGTTGGCACTGACTTGAACTACATTTTTGTTTAAGTAATTCTGAATCAGTTGCTTTATGGTTCCAGGCATGGTTGCCGAAAACAAAAAAGTCTTGCGATTTTTTGGCAATTCGGCGATGATTTCGTCTAAACCTTCTTTCAAAATTGTCACCATTTCGTCCGCTTCATCCAAAACTAGAAATTTAGTTTCGTTTAATCTAATGGCTTTGCGTTGTATCAAATCAATTAATCGTCCCGGAGTTGCCACAACAATATGTGTTGGTGAACTTAATCGTTCAATTTGTGGTTTTATTGGAATTCCCCCGCAGGTTGCAGCGATGGAAACTTCGGGAAGGTATTTTGCAAAGGATTCTAAATTACTAAAAATTTGATGTCCTAATTCACGTGTTGGAACGAGTATTACGGCTTGTATTGTTGTATTTGTGGTGTCTATTAATTGCAATAATGGTAATCCAAAAGCAGCAGTTTTTCCAGTTCCCGTTTTTGCAAGCCCAACAATGTCATGAGTATTTGATAGAAATAACGGAATTATTTCTTGTTGAATTTCGGTGGGTTTAACAAACTTTAACTCTGTTAAAGCTCTAAGAATTGGTGCTGAAATTCCTAAATCGGAGAATTGTTTAGTCATTTATTGGATTTATATTTTATAAAGAGGTGTTTGGAAATCACAATTTTTAGCCCCGATAGTAGCGGTATCCTTTTTATTGCTTTACTAAAATTTTGTTAGATTGAACTGAGCTTAAAAGCAATAAAAAGATAAAGCGAATAGCGGGAAATTGCTACTAAAAAAGCTGTATTAATGGTTTTAAATCATCGAGTACTAATCCTCTTCATTCATTATTTTTTCACGGTACTTCTTCCCTATTAACAACGTTAATTTTAATTTATAATCGTCCATAAGCCATTCTCGGTAGTTTTTACTGCATTGACTTAAACATTTTGAATAGCGTTTTACCCGACATTCAATGTCTGGTTCTAGTTCACGAGATAATGATTTTGCTTGCTGGAGTTCTTGGGTATTATCGACACACATGGCTGCATGCTGGTCAATTGATTTGTCTAATACGACTTTTGAGCGTAAATTTTGTGCAATTGCCAACTTGTGTTCCTCATCAATATCCATCGTAACGACTTGGGTTTTGATAAATTTTTCACGTAATTCTGGTGGCATTGTGTATTTAAAATACAATTCAATTTCAGTATCGTCTCGTAAATTTTCGAGATAAAATTCAGGTGATTTAAATATATGTTGCCAATTTACGGGTTCGCTCCAAAGCCCAAAACGAGCTGCGTTGTTTCCTAAATCGATTACATTAAAAGTATTTTTATTGGGTAATTTTCTAGAACCACGACCTATCATTTGAAAATATAAAGTCAAAGATTTAGTAGCTCTATTTAAAATAATGGTCTCAACCGTAGGTTCATCAAATCCAGTTGTAAGAATCCCAACGGATGTTAGAATGGCATCTGGAGTTTTCTTGAACCAGTGCAAAATATCTTTTCGTTCCTGGTTGCTGCTTGTATTGTCTAAGTGTCGAATAGGAAATCCGGCTTCCTTAAAAGTTTCATAAACATATAAGGAAGTGTTGATACCGTTATTAAAAATAAGGGTTTTTTTGCCTAATGATTTTTCTGTATAAGCATGCAATAATTTTTCTTGCATGGCCATATTGGTATATAAATCATCGGATGATTTTACGGTGTAATCTCCATTTATACCTACTTTTAATGAAGTTAAACCTACATCGTAACTGTATGTAATTGCCTTTGCTAAAAATCCTTTATCAATAAGTGAACTTATATTATCTCCAACAACGAGTTCGTCATAGTTTTCGTGCATTGGTAATTTAATATTCGAACTCAAAGGTGTTGCTGTAACTCCAAGAATAAAAGCACTTTTAAAAGAACTCAATAATTTACGGAACGAATTATAATGTGCTTCATCAATAATTACTAAACCTATATTGTCAAGATGTAATTTTTCGTCATTGATTCTATTTTTTAAAGTTTCGACCATGGCTACAAAACAAGAATATTCGTTTTGATCTGGGAGTTCTTTTACTTTACTATTGATGATTTTATTACTAACGTCAAAACCTTTTAGCATTTTTGAAGTTTGCTTGCAAAGTTCTATTCTATGGGTTAAAACGACTACTTTTTTATCGTGTTTAGATAAATAGCGTCTTACGATTTCTGAAAACACGACAGTTTTACCACCGCCAGTAGGCAATTGATAAAGTAAATGATGTTTTGAAGGTGCATTATCTAATCTCTCGAAAATGGTATCTATATCCCCTTTTTGGTAGGCATAAAGTTCTTTTTTTTCTTCGATTTCTATTTCTAAAGTATTTTGCGACATTGCTTTTTGATAGGTTTTTGCAAAAATACGTCTAAAAAACAGTTAATTCATCAAATTTTGTTACTATTAATCAGTACTACTTAAATAAAAAAATGCTAGTTAATTTCTCAGTACTCAAATCTTTCTATGATTCCGTTAAATTCGGGTTCATTTTCCCAGTTTTGTATCAGTGTTTGCTGGTGTATTTTTATTATCCTTTCCTTAAATTCATTTACTATTCCATTACTTATCAAGAAAACTACGGCTTGTTCAAATGAATTGAAAATGCTTTTATAAAACAATTGTTGTTTTACGATTCGATCGGCTGAAAACGTTTGGGCAATCTCAATATTATAAAGCATTACATCAGCAATTATAAAAGGATCCACGCCTAAAAGTATAAAATGCTTGATGTATTTTTGGGCAACCGAACGCCGCATTTTTGGTTTACTATTTCTGCCAGATGTTTTTTGAGGAAAATATTCATTCGAAATTTTAATTTTACATTCCTTCAAGAGCGATTCTTCTTTTGGATTAAAAACAAAATCATAGAAAGTTTTTACAACACTAAATTTTTCATATAAATCAATAACCTGTTCTTCAAGTTGATTTTTATCAAGTTCTGATAAATATTTTTTTAAATCTCGTTTACTCATTATTTTCAATTATTAGTGCAAAAGTAAATTACTTTTGAATATTTACTTTAATAATCAATGATAATACTTAATTTTGTAATCTTAAATTTATAAAATAAATAATGCTCAAATTGTTTCGAATTATTGCTGTCTTGGAAGGAATATCTTCTATATTATTGTTCTTTGTAGCAATGCCATTAAAATATTTATTCAATAATAAGGAGTATATGCGTCCCATAGGGATGGCACATGGCGTATTATTCACATTTTTTATAATAATTGCATTATATTTTGCATTAAAGGAAAAATGGGATTTTAAAAAAGGATTTATTGTTTTTATTTGTTCTATAATTCCTTGTGGGACTTTTTATGTCGAAAAAAAATATTTGAAGGATGTTTAAATTAATCGAAAAAATATTCAGTTGGTGCTATCCTTTATTTAGAAAATGGGGTTTTGGAGATACGATTTCTGCTTATCTTAGTTTGATTATTAACATTCTCATTTTAAGTGTATTAGTCTATTTTATTTTTCTTTTTTTTAGATTTTTATTATCCAGAATCATGGAAATAGTGGCTAAAAGAACACACACTAAGTTTGACGATTTATTGATTTCGAATAAAACGGTAATGTATATTTCGCATCTTATACCTTTGTTATTTATTTATAAATCAGTACCTATAATATTAAAAGAATACAATTATTGGGAAGGTGTTTTTGGAAAATTAATTGGTATATACATCATCTTGTTATTATTGTGGATCGTAAGAACCATTTTTAATGCACTGCGTGATCATTTAAAATGTATGCCAGAATATAGTGACAAGCCCATCGACAGCTACATTCAGGTTATAATGATAATTCTCTGGATGGTTGGCGTTACGGTCATATTTTCGGAAGTTTTTGAAATAAAAATAGAAAAACTATTTGCTACTTTAGGAGCAATATCTGCCATTATACTATTAATTTTTAGAGATACAATACTTGGGTTTGTTGCAAGTATTCAAGTATCTGTAAATGATATGGTTCGAATTGGTGATTGGATCACAATGGACAAGTTTGGAGCAGATGGTGATGTAATTGAAATAAATTTAGCCACAGTTAAAGTTCGAAATTTTGACTACACAACAACTACAATTCCAACTTATAGCTTAATCTCAGATTCATTCAAAAACTGGCGCGGGATGCAAATATCCGATGGACGACGAATAAAACGTCATGTGTTAATAAAATCTAGTAGTGTTCGTTTTATAAAAAATGAAGAGTTAGAAGATTTAATGAAAATACAACTCATCACCGATTATATTATTAAAAAGAAAACTGAAATCGAGAAATATAATTTGCAAAATAATATAGATAAAAATTTATCTCTCAACGGGCGGCATTTAACAAATCTTGGACTGTTTAGAAAGTATATTACTAAATATCTTGAAAATCACGCAGGCTTAAATAAGGACATGCTATTAGTTTGTAGGCAATTACAGCCTACTTCTCAAGGAATTCCTTTAGAAATTTATGTTTTTTCAAAGGACAAGCAATGGGAAAATTATGAGTATATCATGTCAGATATTTTTGATCATATTATTGCCTCAATTTCTTATTTTGATTTAGAACTTTTTGAGTTACCATCTCAAGGAAAAGGTGTATTTGTTGAGGATTAAAAAGTATCTAATCGATCGCTAATAAATTCTATTTTAGTTTTTCCATGCGCTTTTGGTTTCCCATCTGCACCTAAACTTACCATAGTGACGGAGTCTATCGTGAGTATAGTTTCTTGGGTCATCATGTTGCGTGCTTCACATTTTAAAACGATTGACGAGTTACCAAATTTTACCACATCAATACCTATTTCAATAATATCACCTTGTTTGGCAGAACTTCTAAAATTAATTTCAGACATGTGCTTGGTTACTATTTTAGAATTTTCAAGTTGAATAATAGTATACAAGGCCAATTCTTCATCAATCCAAGCTAATAATTTTCCGCCAAATAATGTACCGTTAGGATTCAAATCTTCGGGTTTTACCCATTTTCTAGTATGAAATCGCATAATTTTTAATTTAATAAAGTAAAATTAAGTTATTCTTATTGTATTTTTTTTTATTTTTAAAGAAAAAAAAGATGAGCCAACGAGATGTTTTTTTAAAAGAATTTAGAGGAGAAACAATAGGGACAATTTCAAATCAATCCTCTACAGATGAACTATTTCAAAATGAAATACTTAGACCCATTTTAAAATTACAAAACGACTTATTTGTATCCTCATTTATAAATTATTTGAGTAAAAATAAAGCTGATTTTTACTCCCATTCGGTCGAAAAAAAATTAAATATTATCGAAAACTCGATTCAAAAAGATATCAAGTTCAGAAACTCTTTAAAAGGAATGATTATTGGATTATTCACCGTCGAAGAATATGAGCTTTATATAAAAAATTCCTCTAGTCTTAACAAAAGAATGATGGGTATGCTAATAGAAAGATTAAAAAGTCAAGTACAACTTTTTGAAAGAGTAGATTAGAACTTTTTTCTGATTATTTATTTTTAGTGTTTATCACAATAAATCAAATCTCAGCTCGCTTTTATCGTTTATTTTATCGTTTTGTTAATAAACAACACTTATTATAAGCATTACAGTAATAGTTTATAAAAACAGTATTGAATTGATATAAATATTGAATATTTTAATTATAATTGTTAGAAAAATTAATACAATGAAAGAAGAGTATTTCAAATGGTATTCACCAAATTTAAACAGAGATGTCGAAATGTTAGTTTTTGGACATTCAGGATATCCTGTAATTCTATTTCCAACTTCTATGGGTAGCTTTCATGAAAACAAAGATATGGGATTGATAGACTCTGCAAAATGGTTTATAGAACAAGGGTTAATTCAAATTTTTTGTCCTTCGAGTATAGATAAAGATAGTTTTTATAATAAAAATATTCATCCGTATCACCGTATTGAAAATCATACTTGGTACGATAAAATGATTTGCCATGAACTTGTAGAAAAAATAAAAAACAATACTGGTTCAGGAAAAGTTGCCCTTGCAGGTTGCAGTTTTGGTGGTTATCATGCTGCTAATTTTGCTTTTCGACATCCAGGATATGTAAGCCATATTTTTTCGATGGGTGGCGCATTTAACATTAAAAGTTTTATGGACGGCTACCACGATGAAAATGTTTTTTATAACAGTCCCGAAGATTATCTGTACGGACTAAATGACCATGAACTTTGGAATATGGATATTTGTTTGGGAACTTCAAATTGGGACATTTGTTATGATGCAAATTTAAAATTGCATAAAGTGTTAAACGATCGCGAAATTCCCCATTGGTTCGATGTGAGGCAAGACCGAGAACACGATTGGCCCGTTTGGAAAGAAATGTTTTCGCACTATTTATCAAGAATTAAGTTTTTTTAATAATCATTATAACTATGTCAAAGTTCTAAACTTTGACATAGTTTAAAAACTAAAAATAAAATGAAAAAAATTGGAATATTATTCGGGATGGAAGATACTTTTCCACAAGCATTTATTGACAGAGTAAACTCTAAAAACGAGCCGGGAATTATAGCCGAAGCCGTTTCTATCGACAAAGTAGTTCAAAATAAAGACGGCGATTATGCTGTAATTATCGACAGAATTTCGCAAGACGTTCCCTTTTACAGAGCCTATCTCAAAAACGCTGCATTAACAGGAACGAATGTCATCAACAACCCTTTTTGGTGGAGTGCAGATGATAAGTTTTTCAATAATGCATTGGCAGATACTTTAGGCGTTCCTTTACCTAACACAGTAATTCTTCCCTCGGCAGAACATCCTACAGATACAACAGGTAAATCTTTTAGAAATTTGAAATATCCAATGGATTGGGAAGGAATTTTCGATTACATTGGATTTCCAGCCTTTATGAAACCCTACGCAGGTGGAGGTTGGAAAAGTGTGTACCGATTAGAAAATAAAGAAGAATTTTGGGAAAAACACCAAGAAACTGGGCAACTTGTCATGATGTTGCAAGAAGAAATTGTTTTCACAGAATATTTCAGAGTGTATTGCCTTGGTTGCAAAGACGTGAAAATCATGCAATACGAACCAAGAAATCCACATCATTTAAGATATGTTATTGATGGACCACCAACAGATAAAAAACTATTAGCCACTGTAAAAGATTATACTCTAAGGCTTTGCAAAGGTTTGGGCTATGATTTTAATACCGTAGAATTCGCTGTACGTGATGGTATTCCGTATGCAATTGATTTTGGAAATCCTGCACCAGATGCAGAACTAACTTCTGTAGGTGCTGAAAATTTTGAATGGGTAGTCGAAGCTGCCGCAAAAATGGCAATTACTGCCGCCAAAAAACAAAAACCAGGAAAAATGAATTTGACTTGGGGCACTTTTATAAAAGATGCTGCTACTGCAAAATAAAGTCAATTATAAACGAAATACCCTAGCCCAGATAGTAGTGAAAATCCTTTTGTTTTTCATACTGAGCTTGTCGAAGTAGAATAAACAAAAGATTGAAACAAATAGCTGGATTAGCTTCAAATAAAATAAAATGAAAAAACTACCTGTTTTTACTCTTGGAGTTGAAGAAGAATACCAAATTATTGATCCTGAAACAAGAGATTTACGCTCGCATTTGTCTAAAATTGTTGATGGTGCAAAAATGATTTTGAACGAACAGGTAAAAGCCGAAATGCATCAATCTGTGGTTGAAGTGGGTACAAATATTTGTCAAAATGTTCAAGAAGCAAAAGCCGAAATTAGTTCCTTAAGAGGACATATTGTCGATTTAGCTCATAAGCAAGGGCTAATAGTAGGTGGTGCTGGAACACATCCGTTTTCAAAATGGCAAGACCAACCTATCACAGATGACCCACGTTATCACACAATTGTAAATGAATTGCAAGATGCAGCGCGTTCTAATTTAATTTTTGGAATGCATTGTCATGTAGGAATTGAAAATCGTGAAATTGGATTGCAATTAATGAATCAAGCCACCTATTTTTTACCCCATATTTTTGCGCTTTCTACCAATTCTCCTTTTTGGGAAGGAAGACAAACGGGTTATAAATCCTTTAGAACCAAAGTTTTTGATAAATTTCCAAGAACTGGTTTGCCAGAATATTTTGATAGTGTTGCTTCCTATGACAATTATTTAGATACTTTGGTAAAAACCAATTGTATCGATAATCCAAAGAAAATTTGGTGGGATTTACGTTTGCATCCGTTTTATGATACCATCGAATTTCGAATTTGTGACATGAGTTTAACAGTTGACGAAACCATGTGTATTGTAGCTATAATTCAAGCCATTGTGGCTAAATTATATAAACTAACCTTATACAATACAAGTTTTAACATCTATAGATTGGCATTGATTAAAGAAAATAAATTTCGGGCTGCACGTTACGGAATCGAAGGAAATATGATCGATTTTGGTCTCCAAAAAGAAGTAGAAACTAAAATGCTTATTGGCGAATTACTCGATTTTGTTGACGATGTTGTTGATGAATTAGGCAGTCGCGAACAAATAAACTACGTGCACACCATCATGCGAGAAGGAACTGGAGCAGACAAACAATTAGCAGTATTTGAAAAAACAAACGATTTATCAAAAGTAGTAGATTTTATTACAGGCGAATTTACTAAAGGGCTTTGATAAAGTGTTCAGTAATCAGTCCCGAAGCTTCGGGATTAGCGTTCAGTTTGAAATTGAAATTGTATTTGAAATTGATTTTGTCATTGATATTGCCATTGATATTGCCATTGCCATTGACATTGACATTGAAAAAGTTATCTTTGCATCATTAAATTGTCAAAATTAAAATAATGAGTAACCAAATAAAAATTGCCGTCTTAGATATGTACAATGGCGAACCCAATCAGGGAATGCGTTGCATTATCGAAATTATAAATAGATTCAATCAAATCGTTAGTTTTCAAGTTTTTGATGTAAGAGGAAAATCAGAATTGCCGGATATTAAAAAATTTGACATCTATATATCGACTGGTGGTCCCGGAAATCCACTAGAAGGTGACGGAAATTGGGATTTGAAATACTATGATTTTATAAATAATCTTATTTTGTGGAACAATGAAAATGCAGTAAAAAAACATGTTTTGTTTATCTGTCATTCGTTTCAAATGGCTTGCAAACACTTTGGCTTAGCCGAAATCACTAAACGAAACGACACTTCTTTTGGTGTGATGACTATTCATAAAACCAAAGAAGGAAGCAATGATCCCATTTTCGAAGGGTTAGCAGATCCGTTTTATGCCATCGATTCAAGAGATTACCAAGTGGTACAACCCAAATTAAGTGTTTTTGCCAAAAAAGGAGCCAAAATTATTTCCTTAGAAAAAATAAGAGACCACGTTCAGTACGAACGAGCAATAATGGCAGTGCGTTTTAATGAGTATTTTGTTGGCACACAATTTCACCCCGAAGCGGATCCAATAAGCTTTGTCTCGCACTTGAGAAATAAAGAGTCTAAAGAAAAAATCAGGAACATGAAAGGAAAAAGAAAGTTCAGAAACATGCTCGAAGATTTGTTAGACGATGATAAAATATACCGAACTAACGAAACATTGATTCCTAATTTTATCAGATTGGCCATTAATGATTTGTTGAAAACTAAGAAAACACTTTCGAATTAAATTAGTATTAAGTATTGAGTATTAAGTATTAAGTATTAAGTATTAAGACTAGCTCATATTAGACAAATTCATTTATCTTAATACTTAATACATTCATCTTAATACTTTTGAAATGATTGACAAACACAGACAACTTTTTAACCAAGAATTCACGGTAGAAAAATATAACAATCTATTGGATGCTATTGCTTCAGATTTTGATTATAAACCTACTTTTAGAATTGGAGAAACCCCTTTTTTTATTCCAAATAGTCTAAAAGTACAATTGCTCGAAGGTTGTCAAGATGTTATATCTTTTATTCAGAAAGATGATTTTAAAAAACTCACAAACAAAGCTTTAGAATTAAACAGGAAAGTACCTAACGAAGATAATCATACTACTTTTTTAGCAATAGATTTTGGAATTTGCGAAGAAGATGGTAAGGTAGTCCCAAAGCTTATCGAAGTACAAGGATTTCCTTCTTTGTATAATTTTCAGAATAATTTATTCGAAAAATTCCAGAATCAATATCCGTTTTTATCAGAGTTAACTCCTTTTCTAAACGGATTAACTCCCCAAGAATACCTCCAACTTATTGAGGAAGTGATCTGTAATGATTATCCAAAAGAAAATGTAATTTTACTAGAAATTGAGCCCGAAAAACAAAACACAAAAATTGATTTTTACTACTGCAATCGCGACATAGGAATTCCAATTGTTTGTGTAACCGAATTGCACCAAAAAGGGAATCAATTATTTTACACAAACAAAAAAGGAGAAGAAATTCTAGTAAAACGCATTTACAATCGGGTTATTTTTGACGAATTAGATTTGCGAACAGATTTGAAACTGAATTTTGATTTTTCTTCGGATTTAGATGTAGAATGGGCAGGACATCCCACCTGGTTTTTTAGAATTAGTAAATTTATTTTGCCTTATCTAAAAGGAAAATATTTTATAGAAACAACTTTAGTGAGTGATTTAGTTGATATTCCAAAGGATTTAGAAAATTATGTACTCAAACCGCTGTTTTCGTTTTCAGGAATTGGAGTAATTTTTAATATCCAAAAAGGAGACATCGAAGCCGTCAAAGAAAAAGATTTGTACATTTTGCAAAAAAAAGTAAATTACCTTCCTGTTGTTCAATCACCAGACGGAAAAGTAAAAGCCGAAGTTCGTATTCTAGCCGTTTGGAAAAAAAACGCCTCAGCTCCTACTCTAGTTACCAATTTAGTTCGTTTGAGTCGCGGCGAAATGGTAGGTGTAAAATTCAATAAAGACAAGGATTGGGTTGGTGGAACTGTTGGTTTGTTTGAGAGATAAAGGCGCTGGTTTAATACAATCACAAATGCTTTAATTAGAATATTCCATTTCAATACTTTCTAAACATTCTAATAAATTAAGACTCTATTTCTTATGCTTTTTTATCCGGAACTATTTTAATAAATACTTATAGCAGCATTACTCCATTTTCATAAAAATACAATTCTTATTGTTTCATATTTAAGCAATGAGTTTGTGTTTCGTCTATTTACAAATTAATTAACAAGAAAAAATTTATTATATTTTAGCTTCGAGGTCGTTTTTTATTACATTAAAAAATTTAATATTTTTTTTTATTGATTTTATAGCAATATAAAATTGTTTATTATCAAAAATCATATATAAAAATATTAAAATATTAAATTATAATAATAATATGATAATTTTCATATGCTTCGATATAAAAATTGCGATTATAATAGTAAATTTAGTAATATTGAGTTGTTTTAATAATTACACATTTAATTTAAAACAATAGACATATCTAACAATTTGACAAATGGATAGAAGAGAAGCACTTAAAAGCGTTGCGTTTTTGATTGGAAGCGCAATATCAGCAACTACAATGGGCGTTTTGTTTGAAAGTTTTACTTTGCCTGACAATGAAAAAAATAAAGTCTCGTTTTCGGGTTCTGATGAAGATATTTTAGCTGAATTCGCCGATATTATTATACCTACAACAGCTTCATCACCAGGAGCAAAAGCTGCGGGTCTTGGTCCTTTTATCCCAATGATGATTCGAGATTGTTATCCTGAAAATATGCAAGAAATTTTTGCAACTGGGCTAAAAGCGATGCAAGATAAATGTGTTAAAGATTTCAATAAAGATTTCTTAAATATGTCTGTTGCGGAACGTCAAAAACTAATGTCTAATTTAAGAGATGAGGCAATCGCCACAAATAAAGAACCTTCTTTCTTTTTGATTGCAAGAGATTTAACTCTTTTGGGATATTATTCTTCAGAAATAGGTTGTACACAAGCTCGTGAATACCTTCCTGTTCCTGGACGATATGATGGAAGTGCAGAATACAAACCCGGACAAAAAGCTTGGGCTACCAACTAATTGATTTTGGAATCTTTTGTTAAACCTATTTATAAAAAAAACTACAAGTGAATATAAATACCAATTTAAAAGAGGAAAACACCTATGATGCTATTGTAATAGGATCAGGAATTAGTGGCGGTTGGGCTGCAAAAGAACTTACCGAAAAAGGATTAAAAGTTTTGATGCTAGAGAGAGGGATGAACATTGAGCACGTTAAAGACTATGAATCGGCGATGAAAGCACCATGGGAATTTGAACACGCAGGAAAACTGACACAAGCGCAAATTGCCACGCATCCAATTCAAACAAGAGATTATCCATACAATGAAGCTACTGAAAAATGGTGGGTTAATGATCTGGAATGCCCATATACCGAAGACAAACGTTTTGACTGGTATAGAGGATTTCATGTTGGTGGTAAATCTTTAATGTGGGGTCGTCAAAGTTACCGTTTCAGCGATCCTAATTTTGAAGATAATTTAAAAGATGGGTATGGAAATGATTGGCCTATTCGCTATAAAGATATTACAAAATGGTACGATTATGTAGAAAAATTTGCAGGAATCAGTGGGCAAGCCGAAAAATGGCCTCTTTTACCAGATGGTAAGTTTTTACCACCTATGGATTTAAATTGTGTAGAAAAATCAGTCAAAGAAAGATTAGAAAAACATTATAACAAAACCCGTATTCTAACAATTGGTCGTACAGCAAACTTAACCGTACCTCATAATGGTCGTGGCAGTTGTCAATATAGAAATTCATGCAGTCGTGGTTGTCCGTTTGGAGCATATTTCAGCACCCAATCTTCTACACTGCCTGCTGCAATGGCAACCAATAGATTGACAGTACGACCCTACTCAATTGTAAATCATATCATTTATGACAAAGACACTAAAAAAGCAAAAGGAGTAATGGTTATTGATGCCGAAACAAATGAAACTATGGAGTTTTATGCCAAAATTGTCTTTGTAAATGGGTCCACTTTAGGATCAACTTTTATTTTGTTAAATTCAACTTCAGATGCACATCCAAATGGAATGGGAAATGCCAGCGGGCAATTAGGACATAATTTGATGGACCACCATTTTCGTTGTGGTGCAGAAGGAACCGCTGAAGGATTTGAGGATAAATATACATACGGAAGACGAGCCAACGGAATTTATATTCCAAGATATCAGAATGTAGGTAATGACAAAAGGGATTACTTAAGAGGTTTTGGTTATCAAGGCGGAGCAAGCCGAGGATTATGGCACAAAGAAGTTGCGGAATTGGCTTTTGGTGGTGATTTTAAAGATACCATGTCGTTACCCGCTGATTCCTGGAATATGGGATTAGGTGGTTTTGGAGAAATGTTGCCTTATTATGAAAACAAGGTTTACATTGATCATAATAAAAAAGACAAATGGGGACAACCTGTATTGGCTATTGATTGTGAGTACAAAGAGAATGAAGCAAAAATGAGGGAGGACATGATGAATGATGCAGCAGAAATGCTCGAAGCTTCAGGAATAAAAAATGTAAAAACCTATGATAATGACTGTTATCCAGGTATGGCAATTCACGAAATGGGTACAGCGAGAATGGGTAACGACCCCAAAGATTCTGTATTAAATAAATGGAATCAAATGCACGAAGTGAATAATGTATTTGTTACTGATGGTTCCTGTATGCCTTCTGTAGCTTGTCAAAATCCATCATTAACATTTATGGCTTTGACGGCTAGAGCCTGTGATTATGCAGTAAAAGAATTAAAAAAAGGAAATATTTAGGTTCATCATTATGAGAAAATTAAGAATGGGAATGGTAGGCGGTGGCCAAGATGCTTTTATAGGCGCAATTCACCGCTTAGCTGCCAATATGGATGGACTGATTGAAATAAGTTGTGGTGCATTAAGCATAAAACCTGAAATAGCTATTGCATCAGGTAAAGCCTTGTTCCTTTCAGAATCAAGAACTTATTTGACTTATCAGGAAATGATTAAAGCTGAAGCTGCATTGCCTGCTGACGAAAGAATCGATTTTGTTACTATTGTTACACCAAATTTTGCACATTTTGCACCTGCCATGATGGCTTTGGATTATGGTTTTAACGTTGTGATCGAAAAACCGATGACTTTTTCATTGGAAGAAGCAAAACTTTTGCAACAAAAAGTAGCCGAAAAAGGATTAATCCTTTGTTTAACGTATACCTACTCTGGTTATCCAATGGTCAAACAAGCCAAAGCAATGGTTAGAGATGGAAGATTGGGAAAAATTAAAAAAGTTTGGGTTGAATATCCTCAAGGATGGCTGAGTAAACTCTCCGAAAGAGAAGGTAATGCACAAGCAGCTTGGAGAACTGACCCTAAAAAATCAGGAAAGAGTTCTGTTATGGGTGACATTGGTACCCATGCAGCACATTTAGCCGAGTATATTACTGGAGCTAAAATTACGGATGTTTGTGCCGAATTAAACACCTTAGTCGAAGGTAGAATCATGGATGATGATGGAGCGGTATTATTGAAATTTGATAATGGTTCGAAAGGGGTTTTAATGGCTTCTCAAGTAGCTGCTGGCGAAGAAAATGCATTAAAATTAAGAGTTTATGGCGAAAAAGGCGGAATCGAATGGTTACAACATGATCCAAACACATTAATGGTTAGATGGTTAGATGAACCCACTCAGATTTTAAGAGCAGGAACTAATTATGCAAATTTATCTACTTTTGCAACACACAATTGCAGAACTCCTGGCGGACATCCAGAAGGCTATTTAGAAGCATTTGCTAATATTTACCGCAATTTTGCCCTAACACTAGGATGTAAATTAGATGGTACAGTACCCACTCCAGAAATGTTAGATTTCCCAACCGTCGAAGATGGAATTCGTGGAATGGCATTTATTGATAACGTAGTTGCATCATCCCAATCTGATAAAAAATGGACTCCTTATGTTTTGTAACAAAACTAGGATTTCATAAAATTTTTTAGACAAAATATAATATGACAACAATACAAGGACCTGCAGTATTTTTAGCACAGTTTATTAGCGATAAAGCCCCTTTTAATTCCTTAGAAGGTATTTGTAAATGGGCTGCAGATTTAGGTTTTAAAGGTATTCAAATGCCGACATTAGATACTCGATTCATCGATTTACAAAAAGCTGCAGAAAGTAAAACATATACAGATGAACTGAAAGGTAAAATTGCTTCATACGGTTTAGAAATAACGGAATTATCAACACATTTACAAGGTCAGTTGGTTGCGGTTCATCCAGCCTATGATGATTTTTTTGATGCATTTGCTCCTGTTAACGTTCATGGAAATTCAAAAGCAAGACAGGAATGGGCTGTGCAACAATTGAAATATGCTGCAAAAGCCTCTCAAAATTTAGGATTAAATGCACATGCAACATTTAGTGGTTCTTTACTTTGGCAATATTTTCATCCTTGGCCTCAAAGACCAGCGGGTTTAGTAGAAGACGGTTTTGCAGAATTGGCTAAACGTTGGCTTCCTATTTTAAATGAGTTTGATCAAAATGGAATCAATCTTTGCTATGAAATTCACCCAGGAGAAGATTTATTTGACGGAGAAACTTATGAAATGTTCTTGAAAGCTGTAAATAATCATTCTAGAGCCTGTATTTTATATGATCCATCCCATTTTGTATTGCAACAATTAGACTACATACAATATATTGATTTTTATCACGAACGAATCAAAGCCTTTCATGTAAAGGATGCCGAGTTTAATCCAACGGGAAAGCAAGGAACTTTTGGAGGATATCAAAGTTGGATAAACCGTGCGGGACGCTATCGCTCTCTTGGAGATGGTCAAATTGATTTTAAAACGATTTTCAGCAAATTGGCACAATATGATTTTAACGGCTGGGCGGTTATGGAATGGGAATGTTGTCTTAAAAATCAAGAAGATGGAGCCCGTGAAGGTTCAGAATTTATTAAAAAACACATCATTAAAGTGACCGATAAAGCTTTTGATGATTTTGCAGCTGTAGCAACAAATACAGAATTTAACAGAAAAAATTTAGGATTATAAATATAAAAAAAATGAAAATTACATACTTAATTTTAGGCGTTACGTTGATTGCTTTAACTTCTTTTACTAGAGAAAACTTTAATGTAAATTACGAAAAAAAAATGACTCCAACCGAACAAACTTCGGATGGAGAAAAATTAATTTCAAAAATGGATTGTGTTGGCTGCCATAAATTAGACAAAAAATTAATTGGTCCATCTTATTTAGATATTGCAAAAAAATATCCATTGAATGAAAAAAACATTAATTATCTAACTAATAAAATAATGAAAGGTGGTTCCGGTGTTTGGGGTAATATTCCTATGGCAGCGCATGCTTCGTTAAAAAAAGATGATGCTAAATCTATTGCAAAATATATCTTATCATTAAAAAAATGATAAAAAAGTATATATTTATCAAATAGTTAAAGATGCTTATTTATTTATAGTTTTAATTTATTAATTCAATTAACCTTAAATGAAAAAAGAAGAAGTTGATAAAATTACGAATAACCGTCGTGATTTTATAAAAACAACAACTGCTGCTGCAGCGGCATTTATGATTATTCCTCGCCATGTTTTGGGCAGAGGTTTTGTTGCACCCAGTGATCGCTTGTCAATTGCCAGCATAGGCATTGGCGGAAAAGGAAAATCTGATATTGCAATGTTTGCTAAAAGCGGAAAAGCCGATATTTCATTTTTATGCGATGTTGACACTAGAAGAGCAGCCACAAGTGTAAATGCATTTCCAAAAGCAAAATTTTATAAGGATTGGCGAGAAATGTTGGAAAAAGAACATAAAAACTTCGATGCCGTTTCAGTTTCTACACCAGATCATAATCACGCTATTCAAGCACTTTCTGCAATGCAATTAGGAAAACATGTGTATGTTCAAAAACCAATTGCTCATGATATTTATGAAGCTCGAATTTTGACCGAAGCCGCCAAAAAATATAAAGTAGTAACCCAAATGGGAAATCAAGGTGCCTCAAATGATGGTACCCGAATAATGAAAGAATGGTATGAAGCGGGTTTAATTGGAGACGTTCATACTATTCACGCTTGGACAGATCGTCCAGTTTGGCCTCAAGGGATTCCTTGGTATACCAATAAAGCCGAAATTCCAAAAGAATTAGATTGGGATTTATGGTTAGGAACTGCGCCTCATAAAGACTATGTAAATAAACTAGTGCCCTTTAACTGGCGCGGATGGTGGGATTTTGGAACAGGTGCTCTAGGTGATATGGGTTGTCATTTACTTGAGACTCCCTTTAGTGTATTAAACTTACAATATGCCAAAGATGTACAATGTAGTGTTGGTTCTGTTTATGTAGATGAATTTCAAAGAGGTTATTTCCCTGAGAGTTGTCCTCCTTCAAGTCATGTGACTTTAACATTTCCTAAAACGGAAAAAACAAACGGAGATGTCAAAGTACATTGGATGGATGGAGGAATTCAACCTGAAAGACCAACAGAATTAGGTCCGAATGAAATCTTTGGAGATGGCGGAAACGGTACATTATTTACTGGGACAAAAGGGAAAATGATGTGTGACACCTATGGTTTAAATCCTCGCTTGCTTCCCCTTAGCAAAAATGAAAATATCAATATTGCTCAAAAATATGAAAGAGTAATCGACGGTTCAGAAGGTCATTACAAACAATGGATTGAGGCTGCAATTGCAGGTTATGGAAAAAAACAATTAAGTTCCTCTTTCGAAATAGCGGGTCCTTTAACCGAAGCTTTATTAATCGCTAATCTCGCCATTAGAGGGTATGATATAAAAAAGGAAGAACTTGGAGAAGAAGTCTATCCTGGACGTTCTGTGAAATTATTGTGGGATAACAACACAATGAAAATTACAAATTTTGATGAAGTAAATCAGTTTGTAAAGAGAGAGTATCGTCAAGGTTGGAGAGCATTGACTTTGTAAAATAAAAAATATAAATAATAAAAACACTAAAGATGATTAAAAATATTTTTACCTCATTAATTCTAATAATATCAATGATTCAATTCGTACATTCCCAAACGATACCCAAAGGGTTTAAATCAATATTTGATGGAAAAAGTACATCTGGATGGCATACTTACGGAAAAACAACTGCCGGTTCTGGTTGGAAAGTAGAAGATGGTGTATTGCATTTTGATCCTGTTGCTGCTCAAAACGGTCAGGGCGGAGATCTTGTAACTGATGTTGAATATCAGAATTTTCATTTAAAATTGGAATGGAAAGTAGCACCAAATTCAAACAGTGGTATTATTTTTTATATAAATGAGGATTTGACAAAATTCAAAAACACCTATGAAACTGGATTGGAAATGCAAGTATTAGACAATGATGGTCACCCAGATGGAAAAATTGAAAAACACAGAGCAGGTGATTTATATGATTTAATAAAAAGCACATCTGAACCTGTCAAGCCAGTTGGAGAATGGAATTCAGTAGATTTAGTATGTAAATTCGGAAAACTTACAATGTTACTCAACGGGGTGAAAGTTGTAGAAACAACACTTTGGGATGCAAATTTTAAAAATTTGGTGGCAGGAAGTAAATTTGCAACTTGGTCAGGTTTCGCAGCATTCAAAAAAGGGAAAATAGCTCTACAAGATCATGGAGATAAAGTTTCGTACAGAAACATTATGATAAAAGAATGGAATACTATGAAAATTACAACAGGTTGTGAAGCCGGGATGTAATTATAGAAATAACAATTAACCAAAAAAATAATAAACCAAATATAAATATGAATACAACTATCCGAATTAAATTATCCATAATGATGTTCCTGGAGTTTTTTATTTGGGGTGCTTGGTTTGTCACCCTCGGAACTTTTCTGGGAAATAACCTCAAAGCTTCTGGCTCGGAAACTGCAGCTATTTTTTCGACTCAATCTTGGGGTGCTATTATTGCACCTTTTATAGTTGGTTTGATTGCAGATCGTTATTTTAATGCGGAAAAAATTTTAGGAATGTTACATTTAATTGGCGCCTTTTTAATGTACCAAATGTACCAGTCGGAAGAGGTTGGAATATTCTACACCTATGCTTTAAGTTATATGATTTTATATATGCCAACATTAGCATTAGTAAATTCAGTTTCTTTTAATCAAATGAAAAATCCCGAAAAAGAGTTTGCCAAAATTAGAGTTTGGGGCACAATTGGCTGGATTTTAGCAGGATTGTCTATTAGTTTCATTTTCCATTGGGATGCTGCCGAGGCTGTTTCCGAAGGATTGCTTAAAAACACCTTCCTTTTAGCAGGAACAGGAGCTTTGATTTTAGGAATATTTAGTTTTACATTGCCTAAAACACTACCAAAAGTAACTGACGAAAAAATTAAAATTGGAGATATTTTAGGTCTTGATGCTTTAATGCTTTTGAAAGATAAAAACTTTGCTATATTTTTTATATCCTCTATTCTTATTTGTATTCCTCTTGCTTTTTATTATCAAAACGCACATCCATTTTTAACAGAAGCCGGAGTAGAAAATCCTACAGGAAAAATGGCAATTGGTCAAATATCCGAAGCCTTATTTTTATTATTGATTCCTGTATTTTTTACCTGTTTTGGTTTCAAGAAAACAATCTTGGTTGGAATGTTTGCATGGGTAATTCGTTATGTTTTATTTGCTTATGGTAATGGAGATGATTTAAGTTTTATGCTTATTCTAGGGATTGCATTACACGGTATTTGTTATGATTTCTTTTTTGTTTCGGGTCAAATTTATACCAACTCAAAAGCAGGAGAAAAATATAAAAGTGCTGCTCAAGGTCTAATCACATTAGCTACTTATGGAGTTGGTATGTTGATAGGTTTTGCTGTTGCAGGTTGGATAACGGATAATTATAAATTATTAGATGGCACTATAAATTGGGAAATGGTTTGGGGAATTCCAGCCGGAATTGCCTTGTCAGTACTACTGATTTTTGCACTTTTATTCAATGAAAAAAACAAATCAGAAGAAACATCTTCTGCTGTATAAAACTATAAAAAATGAGTATTAATCTAAATAGAAGATCTGCAATAAAAGGAATACTAGCTGGAACAGCAGCGATAGGAATTCCTTCTGGATTTTCTGCTTTGGCTATGCCAAAAAATGAAACAGAAACACAATTGGGTAAATTAAAAGGGAACATAAATCACTCCGTTTCACGCTGGTGTTTTAGTAGTATTGATATAGAAACACTGTGCATTGAAGCAAAAAAAATGGGGATTACTGGTATAGATTTAGTAGGCCCAGAATCTTGGCCTACATTGAAAAAATATGATTTAGTTTCTACAATGTGTAACGGTGCAGAAATAAATCTAGTCGATGGTTTCAATGATATTAAATTTCATGAAACACTGCTAAATAAGTATACTGAAATGATTCCAATGGTGGCCGAAGCTGGTTACAAAAATCTAATTTGTTTTAGCGGCAGCCGAAGAGGAAAAACAGATGAAGAAGGTTGGGATAATTGTGTCATTGGTTTACAAAAACTAATTCCTTTGGCTGAAAAACACAATGTAATATTAGTGATGGAATTGCTAAACAGTAAAATAGACCATAAAGATTATCAATGTGACAGAACATCTTGGGGAGTAGAATTAGCAAAACGTTTGAACTCCGAAAATTTTAAACTTCTTTATGATATTTATCACATGCAAATTGACGAAGGAGATGTAATTAGAAATATTAGAGATAACCATCAATATATTGCACATTTTCATACGGCAGGTGTTCCAGGACGTAATGAAATTGATAGTACACAGGAATTAAATTATGTAGCAATAATGAAATCAATTGCAAAAACTGGTTTCAAAGGTTTTGTTGGGCAAGAATTTATTCCAAAAAATCCAGACAAACTAACTTCATTGAAACAAGCAATTGCAATTTGTGATATTTAACTAATTAAAAAATAAACCATGATAAAAAGAAGAGATTTTTTAATTAATACTGGTTTAGCATTAGGTGCACTAACCATTGCTCCTTCCTTTGCTTTTAACTCAAAAAAGAATGCTATCGGAATTCAATTGTGGACACTACGTGAAACTTTACCAAAAGATGTCAAAGGAGTTTTGGAACAGATTAGTAAAGCTGGATTTTCAGAAGTAGAAACTTTTGGGTTTTCTCTAAAGAATGGATTTTTTGGTACTTCGGTTCATGATTTTAAATCAATGCTTGACGACAATGGTTTAAAAGCTACGAGTAATCATTTCGATTTTAATTCTATAATCAAAGATGGCAATACAGATCTTATAAAATCATACATAGAAACAGCGAAGCATCTCGAAAGCGAATATGTAACAATACCTTATATAGTTTCAGAATTAAGAGGAACAAGTGGAGATGATTACAAAAAACTAGCGCTACAAATAAATAAAATGGGTGAACTCTGTAAAGCTCAAGGTTTAAAATTAGCGTATCACAATCATGCTTTTGAATTCACCAAGTTTGGATCAACAAATGGATACGAGATTTTATTAAATGAAACCGATAAAAACGTAGTGGATTTTGAAATGGATTTATATTGGGTAGTTCGTGCGGGATATAATCCATTACAATTATTTAAGGAACATCCTGGACGTTTCACTATGTGGCATGTGAAAGATATGGATAAATTAAATCCAGATTTTAATGCTGAAATTGGAACTGGTTCGATTGATTTTAAAACTATTTTTAATCAAGCTAAACTTTCTGGAATGAAACGTTTCTTTTTAGAACATGAATCTAATTACAAACCCAATCCAATTGAATCTGCAGCGCTAAGTTACAAGTACATCAAAAATAACTTGCTATAATATTCTAGGAAATTGGGTTATATAAAAAAAGGAATCCTAAACATCCCCTTTTTCATTACCAATGAGTAAGTCCTAATAATTTTTCTCCAAGTGTGGTCAACTCAGCTGTTTTATATTTAGTTTGTTCCCAATTTCTTGGGTCACCAGGAAATGCATAACCTTCGGGCGCGATGCGGTTTCTCCATGAATTTACTCGCCATTGGCGTAGTGCTTCGTTATCTTCTTCCGCAGGCATCATTGATATGTATTGCGCCATTCTTACTTTGTCTTTTGTAATATTGGGGCGAATGCCGTGCGGTTGCGTACTATTGAAAATCAATAAATCACCAGCGTTCATTTTTACTTTTACAAATTTATCTTCAAGACCAGTTACATCAGGTTTAAAGCGGTTTCTGTCTTCGGGTTGTGTTATTTTCCAAGTATCATAATTACGATACAAATCAGGAATACATTGAAAACCACCCATATTTGGATCTGTTTGGTCAGCGAGAGCAAGAACACCTTGCACGTTTTGTGGTTTCGTTTCTGGGTCATAATCCCAATGAATGAATCCTTTGAAATCATAATCAGGTCTAATGGGTAAATTGAGGTTGGCTCTGTCAATGGTTACCCATAATTTTTCGGTTCCCCAAATATCTACAAACGCATCATATACTTTTTGCATTTGGCGATTATCCCACTGGTATTGATGGTTGTAAACTTCAACCATGCCGCTGTTAGTTAGCTCTTTCATTTGCATTTCGGCTCTTGGTGGTGCATACCAAGTTGCCGAATCATCTTGATCTTTTTCTTCAAATTCCCATAAAAAGTCAGCCATTTTTTTAGCATTTGCTTTTGGTACCGCATTTTTTATTACAATATATCCATTCTCAATCCAAAATTTCCAGTCTTCCTCGGTAAGCAAACGCAACGGTTTTCCGTTAGAACGATCGTTTAATTTTGAGATGCTCGATGTTGATGTTGATGGATTTCCAGGAATATCCTTATGGACATTATTTGCAACCATTGTTGGAGTCATTGTAGGTGTCATAGATTTATTCATTTCCATTATTTAAATATTTAGTGTTATTAATAATTCAAAATTAGAAAAAGGTAAAATGCTAAACTTCCACAAAAATTACTATAATTTGTACAATATTGATTTTTTTAGTACTTTTAAATATGTTTATGTACATTTTTGAACAATTCCAAAATTAATATTGATGTGAAAATAGTTTTTGAAGATATAAAACGATTAGCGGGAAGTTCCTTTAGAATATTGGTAAATCCAAAACTGAATGATTTTTATTATTGGCATTTTCATCCTGAATTTGAATTGACTTTTATAGTTGCACCAATCGGAACATTGAGAATAGGAAATTATGTTGGCAATTTTGAAGGAAGTGATTTGGTTTTTATAGGTTCCAATATTCCACATTTGAATTTTGATTATGGTATTAAAACCGAGTATGAAAAAGTAGTTTTGCAGATAAAGGAAGATTTTTTCAAAAATGATTTTATTGCAACACCAGAATTAGCTTCAATTTATGAACTATTTGAAAACTCAAAAAGGGTAGTTTGTTTTCAGGGTGAGATTAAAGAAAAAGTTGGAAAAAGACTTCAAGCAATACATTTGTTAACTCACTTTGAGCAATTTATAGAAGTATTGTCTTTATTCCAGATTTTGGCAACCACAGCAGAAATGACACTTTTGCACGATGAACCATTTGAAAACTTATACAATAACAAAGAGCAATTGCGATTAAAAGTGGTTTATAAATTTATCGAAAACAACTATCAAAGAGCGATTTCTATTGAGGAAATTTCAAAACTAACAAATTTATCCATGGCTGCTTTTTGTCGCTATTTCAAGAAAATGACACGATTAACTTTTACGGAATTCTTGAATCAATACCGTATTGAGCAAGCTAAAAGACTTTTGAAAAGTGATAAAAATGTAACCGAAACTTGCTACGATTGTGGTTTTGAAAGTTTGTCCTACTTTAATAGAGTTTTCAAAAAAGTGGTGGGCAAAAACCCGATTCAGTTTAAGAAAAAGTAGTTTTAATTCAATGTTTAGTTGTTATTAATCACATTAACATAAAAATTATTGTCTACTTCTACTTTTAAATCTTTTGCAGATTGTGGTAAATTAGTCCATTCTGCTTGAGGTTTCAGCCATTGTTCTTTTCCGTTCAGCGTAACTTTTACAGGAATCGTAAAACCAGGAACACAATTTGTCCAGCGATACCAAAGCGTATTGCCCTTGAATTTATATTCGAAAGTTGGAATTCTAATGTCTCTTAAATATTGTCCAAAAAACGGGGCTAAATCAAGTCCAACCTTTTGACTTATATAATCTTCAATTTGTTTAGTGGTAACGGTTTGGTGGTAAAAAGTGCTGTTCAAACCTCTTAAAATCGTTCTCCATTTCTCGTCATCATTCACGATTTGGCGTAATGTATGCAGCATATTGGCACCTTTATTATACAAATCCGCACCTTCCCTATTGACATCATATTTTCCAATCATCTGTTTTTTATTCTGGATTCCCTTTCGCTGTCCACGTACATATTCAGCTCCAGCTTCTTTTCCAAAATAATATTCCACAAAAAGATTTTCGGAATAGGTAGTGAAACTCTCGTGAATCCACATATCAGCGATGTCTTTGTAGGTAATATTATTCGCAAACCATTCGTGTCCTGATTCGTGAATAATAATATAATCGAATTTTGATCCCCAACCAGAACCGCTTCTATCTTTTCCTAAATAGCCGTTTTGATAGCCGTTACCATACGTAACACTGCTTTGGTGTTCCATTCCTAAATACGGAGCTTCGACTAATTTGTAACCGTCATCATAAAAAGGATAGGGTCCAAACCAATTTTCGAAAGCTTTCAACATTCGTGGAACTTCTTTAAATTGTATTTTTGCTTTTTCCAAATTGTCTCTCAATACATAATAATCGCAATCCAAATCGCCATTTTCGCCTTTATAAACTTCGGAAAAGGAAACATAATCGCCTATGTTAATGTTTACACCATAATTATTGATAGGATTTGATATGTACCAATTGAACGTTCTAGTTCCATCCTTTAAATCAATTACGCTTTGCAAACGACCGTTGGATACATCCGTTAAATTCTTGGGAACATTCACACTGATGAGCATATCGTCTACTTCATCGTACATATGATCTTTGTTTGGCCACCAAACACTGGCGCCTAATCCTTGACAACTCGAAGCAATAAAAGGTTTTCCATTGGCGTCTTTTTTCCAAGTAATTCCTCCGTCCCAAGGCGGATTCACTGCAATTTTAGGTTTTCCACCATAAAAAACGATGAGTTCTTTTATTTCTCCCGGATTTTGTGGTACAACTAAATCAATATAAAACACACTAGCGTCTCTTTGATATTTTAGTTCCTTTCCGTCCTGAATTACTTTGGAGATTTTCAAGGGTTCTTGAAGATCAATTTGCATTCGATTAGATTTAGTCAAAACTTGATAACGAATGGTATTTGAACCCGTAATCGTGCTGTCGGCAGGATTTACCTTGATTTCAAGATGGTAATATTTCACGTCCCACCAAGCTCTTTCCTTGGTAATACTTCCGCGAAGAGTGTCTTGTCTGGTGAAAACTTCTTGTTTATCTCCAAGAAGTCCTTGTGCATTCGAGCTATTGGAAATAAGAAATGCAATAAAAACAATGCTTAGATATTTGTTCATGAAATATTTTTTAATTTATCGACAAAATAATAGTAGGCAATTTGCAACACTGACGAAGGAAGAATCTCATCTTGATGCTCACGTTTGTAGAGATTCTTCCTTCGTCAGAATGACAAAACACAGCCTATTAATGCAACTTATCTACTTTCTTTTGCTCCACTACAGTAGCAAAATCAGAGGTTAAACGTTTGGCATAATCGTCCAATAATTCTAAAACACGTTCACTCGAATCGGATTTTACGATTAAACCAGCGTGATAATCTAAAGGTACTCTGAAACAAACTTCAGGATCCGAAAACGAAGACAAATCTGGATGTTGAAATTTCGACAAAGTCAACACAATTCCGGCATAACCTTTTTTTACTTTTGGCAAAGTATATTTAGTTCCTTTTGCCAAAGAATCTTCAATAGCTGCCCATGCTGCCCAAAGGTTGATATTCGAAGCTTCGGCAACCATTTCGGCAAGATGTGCGCCACCAACTCGGGAAGATGTTTCCAGAAAATAGATTTTCCCGTTATCGTTGCATTTAATATATTCTGAATGTGCGGCTCCGTGTTTTAATCCAAAACCTTTGATAACCTGCTCATTTACAGCTTTTATAGCAACATCATCCTCAGAATCATAGAGAATATTAGCAGAACGAAAAATTCCTCCACCTTGCGAAATCTCCATTGGCGTTGTCAAGTATTTTGATGTAATACTGAACAGGACTTTGCCATTCAAAACCAAACTATCACAATGATACACATCGCCAGGACGAAATTGTTCCAGCAAATATTTGAAGCGATTATTCCCCATTTCGTTAATGTGAATCCACAAACTTTCCTTGTCATAAACTTTGATTATCCCAGATGCGGATGCTTCGGAACGTGGTTTCAGAACCCACGGTGGCAAAATTGTGTCTGCGAATGTATTGATGTCGTGATCATTAAATAAGGAACAAAAATTGGGATTCGAAATTCCGCAACTTTTGGCTCTCATTCGCATCGCCAATTTATCTCTAAAATAGCGACCTGTGGTTTGTCCCATTCCTTCAATTCTTATGTTTTCACGCAGATAAGTTGCTTTCTCAACATCGAAGTCATCCAAGGCTACAATGGCATCAATTTTATTGGTTTTCATCAAATTGCCAACTCCAAGTAACAAATGCTCTAAATTCCAATCCGTATCTTGTCCAGCCATATAGAAAACTTCGTCAATGTGATCAAAAGGCCAAGGTTTATCTCGTAATTTTTCGCTGGTGATTAAATAGACTTTGTTGCCAAGACTTTTTAAATGAATTAAAAAATCAGACCCTTTAAAATAATTCGAAATGCAGATGAAAGTTTTAGAGTTTTCCATAGTTATAAATTTTCAATGAATTTAGTTAATAAATGAACACCATAAGCTGTTGCGTGTTTGCTTTTTGCAAATTCATCATCGCCAAAAGCAACTCCTGCTATGTCAAGATGCGCCCAGGCTTTGTGTTCTTCAGTAAAATATTCCAAAAATTTTGCTGCCGAAATAGCTCCAGCAAAAGGTTTTCCGCTGTAATTTTTCACATCGGCAATGTCACTTTCGATATCTGATTTGTAAGAATCCCAAAGTGGCAATTGCCAAAGTCTTTCCCCGATAGCGTCTCCAGATTCTTGCAATTTCTTTGAAATAGCTTCATTATTAGTAAACAAAGCGGCACATTCGTAACCAAAAGTTCCAACTGCACTTCCTGTTAAGGTGGCAATATCAACAATATACTCGGGTTTAAAATTTTTGATTAAATACGACAATCCATCAGCTAAAATCAATCGACCTTCGGCATCCGTATCAATAATTTCTATCGAATGACCTGCATAAGAATGAATGACATCACTTGGTAAAAACGATTTAGAATCCACCGAGTTTTCGGCACAAGGCACAATTGCCGTAACTTTTACAGGTAATTTTAAATCCGAAATTAATTGCATTGCTCCAAAAACTGCTGCACCGCCAGCCATATCGCATTTCATGTGTACCATTCCTGCAGTTTTAATATTCAATCCACCGGTGTCAAAAGTGATTCCTTTTCCTACTAAACCTACATGCTTTGTTTTAGCATTTGCATTTTTGGGATAATAATTCATAATAACAAATTGTGGCTCGTTTTCGCTTCCTTTTCCAACGGATAAAAATGCGCCTAACCCTGCTTTTTTTGATGCTTCGAAACCTAAAGTCTCCACCTCAAAACCGAACTTTTTTCCAGTTTCGTTTGCCCAATTAGACAGGTATTTTGGCGTAACAACATTGGGAGGCAAATCCACCAGATTTAGAATTTCGAGTTGTGCTTTAGCAATTTTTAATGCTTTGTTTGTTGTTTCAATAAAATCATTTTTGGACAGAATTGACAATTCAAAATCGTCATTTAAAAACGGATGTTTATCTGTTTTTTTGAAATGTCCTAAATCATAGGTTCCTAACAATAGTCCAGAAATAGTAGCTTCAACCTGTTCAACCGTGAATTGTTCTGGTAGAACCAAAGCCACTGTTGTTCCTAATAAATCTTTTTGTTTGGCGGAAATTCTTCGGAAAGTAGTTTTCAGTGATTTATAATCTATGGCTGCACCTAAACCAATAAATATATGAGTACAATCGTATTTTTCGACCACATAATGAGTGTCTTTTTTTCCGTAGAAAACTTTTGAATGAACTGAAATTCCATGGAATTCAATGGGAACCAAACTTTTTGCATATGTTTCGAATACAGGAATTAAGATAGTTCCTGAAAATCCTTCAAGGTTTTGAATTGTATTTGTTTTCATGCGTTTATGCTTTTGAATTAAAAAATAGCCATTCAATTGCCTTTGGAAATTCGTCGCTCCAATAGGTTTCGTTGTGCTTTCCTTCTAAATTGATACTCAAATTGATTTTCATTTTGTCTTTGACAAATTCGCTTGCAATTATATTTTTTCTAAAAGTTTTCACGTGTTCAATCATCGTTTCACTTTCGTGACCACCAGCGTACAAATATATCTTGGTGTCTTCAGTTTTTTCGGAATCAATCGTTAATTTTGGAACAACCCAAAGTGAAGGCGAAAAAATCATCAATTTCCCGTAGATTTCAGGATACATTAATCCACTAAAAACACTGATTAAACCACCCATAGAACTTCCACCAATTCCTGTAAATTCTCGTTCTTTTTTAGTTCTGAAATTGCTATCAACAAAAGGTTTCAAAGTTTCGGTAACAAATTTTATATATTGTTTGCCTTGCCCTTTTCCGAGTACTGTTTTGCCAACATTGTATTCCTTGATACGGTCTTTTTCAGCATGTTCTATGGCAATAATGATGATTTTTCCAATTTTATACTCAGCCATAACTGCGAGTTTTTTATCAATTTCCCAATTGCCGTAAGGCGCTTTTTCATTGAATAAATTTTGTGCATCCTGCAAATACATTACAGGATAACTTTCGCTAGACGAATCATAATCGTGCGGAAGTAACGCCCAAATTTTTCTGGTTTTATTGAGTTGCGGAATTTCAAATTCGTCTGAAATTAGTAACACTTGAGGTAAAAAAGATTGTTTGAAAGGCAACCAATTTTTTCTCCATCGCGCCACGTATTCGTTTAAAATTCCCGAATTTTTTGTGGTTGTACGATTCTCAGTTCGGTTTCCAAGTGTGTCTATTTCAACTTCACTCCAATCCCCTTTTGTAAATTTATATAAAAGCTCTTTTGGATAATCAAAATTCGGCGCAAATTCAAAACGATAGGAATCAGTCCCAATTTTTTGCATCATAAAATCCTTGTCCTGTGTTCTCCAATTATTAAAATTACCTGAAATATATACTGGTCTGGCATCATCTTCATCTGTTTTCAAAAGGATTTGGAGCCCGTTTTTTGTTTTTGGATTATTTAATTCTTGCGTAATTGTAGTATTCTCTGAATTCATCTCTTGCATTAAATGTGTTGTAATTTCTAATAAAAAGTAAATATAGTGGATTGCTATTGGATATAAAAGAAAAAAATAAAACCCAATAGTAAATGAATAAACTATTGGGTTTTTGTGTGTGAAAATTAACTGAAAAGGATGACTTATTTTTGGCGTCCTTTTAAAACATCAACAACATCATTCAATAGAAATCCTTTGGCTTGCAATAAAATCAGGAAATGAAAAAGCAAATCGGCGCTTTCGCTCAAAAACAAATCCTTGTTATCATCTTTGGCTTCAATGACAACTTCAATCGCTTCCTCTCCTACTTTTTGAGCAATTTTATTAATCCCTAATTTGAATAACGATGCTACATAACTTTTCCCTGAATCAGAATCTTCTCGTCTAGCTTTTATCGTTTCTTCAAGTTTAGAAATAAAACCATATTCCTGATTGTTAGCTTCTTGCCAGCACGTATCTAAACCTGTATGACAAGTTGGTCCTTCTGGTTTTACTTGTACCAAAAACGTGTCATTATCACAATCATTTTTGATGGAAACCAAATTTAAAAAGTTACCACTTTCCTCTCCTTTTGTCCAAAGTCTTTGTTTGGAACGGCTGTAAAAAGTTACTTTTTGAGTTTCGATTGTTTTTTGATAAGCTTCAACATTCATATAACCGAGCATCAAAACGGTTTTTGTTTCACAGTCTTGGATGATTACAGGAATTAATCCGTCAGCGTTTTTTGAAAAATCTATATTCATTTTTTTATTTTAAAATTATCTAATTTAATATTTTTTAATTCTATTAGTTGTCCTGTAAGTCTTTAAACATTATATAAGTGTCTACAAATCCTATGTTTTTATGTCTAAAACCTTTTGGTGTTGTTCCTATAATTTTAAATCCATATTTTTTCCAAAGCGCTACAGCATTAGTATTTGTGCTTACTACAATATTAAACTGTATTCCTAAATACCCTTTGTCCTTTGCAAATTTTATGGAATGTTCACATAATTTTCTTCCTATTCCTTGTCCTTGATATTTTGGGTTTACCATATAACTGCAATTAGCAATGTGGTTGCCTAAGTCAATTTGATTAGGCTTGATAATGTAAGTTCCTAATATCTCGTCATTGTCGTCTACTGCAACAAAAGTGTCCATATAATTGGCAAACCAATTTTTATGCAATGCTTCTTTTGGTGTTTTTGGGTCAAAAACATAGGTATCGGCTGTCAAAATAACATTTGAGAATATTTTCCAAATTTTGTCGTAATCTTTTTGCTCGTCTGCTATTCGGATATTCATAAATCGTATTGTTTTTACTTAGTTATAGTCGGTCGGAATTATACCACGGACTAAATTCTAACCTCAATATTATTATTTTTAAGTTCTCTTTTCAATGTTTTGATTTCAATTTCCTTAAAATGAAACACGCTTGCCGCCAAGGCTGCATCTGCTTTTCCTTCAACAAAGGTATCCACAAAATGTTGGATAGTTCCAGCTCCACCAGAAGCAATTATCGGAATATTTACTAATTCGGACAATTTTGCCAAAGCTTCGTTAGCAAAACCAGCTTTGGTTCCATCGTGATTCATCGAAGTGAAAAGGATTTCTCCCGCTCCACGCTGTTCTACTTCTTGTGCCCAATCAAATAGTCTAATTTCAGTTGGAATCTTTCCTCCTACCAAATGCACAATCCATTCTCCATCAATTTGCTTGGCATCAATTGCCACAACAATACATTGGCTACCAAATTTCTGCGCCAAATCATTAATCAATTGCGGATTTTTTACTGCCGATGAATTGATAGAAACCTTATCAGCACCGTTTTGCAACAATACTTCCACATCTGAAACTGCAGAAATTCCACCACCAACAGTAAACGGAATATTAATGGTTGCTGCTACTTTTCGTACCAAATCAACCAATGTTCTTCTGCGTTCTTCCGTTGCCGAAATATCCAGGAAAACCAATTCGTCCGCACCTTCATCCGAATAGATTTTCGCCAGTTCCACAGGATCACCGGCATCTCGCAAATCTACGAAATTAACGCCTTTCACGGTTCTTCCGTTTTTGATGTCGAGGCAAGGGATTATTCTTTTTGTTAACATTATTTTTGTTGTTACGGTAGAGACGCGATTAATCGCGTCTTTACATTATATAATTTTCTAATTGTTTCAAAGAAATTCTTCCTTCGTAAATCGCTTTGCCAATTATCGTTCCTTCGCAACCCAATTCGGCTAATTTTGGTAATTCGTCAAAAGTAGAAATTCCTCCCGAAGCAATTAATTTGATTCCTTTGGCTTCAGCCAAAATTTTAGCATACAAATCAAAACTTGGTCCTTCAAGCATACCGTCTTTGGCAATATCAGTGCAAATTACATACTCAATTCCTTTCTTTTGATACTCTTGAATAAACGGAACCAAGTCTTCATTTGAATCTTCTAACCATCCAGAAACAGCCACTTTTTCGTTATTGGCATCTGCACCCAAAATGATTTTATCAGAACCGTATTCTGAAATCCACTTTTCGAAAATAGCTCTGTTTTTCACTGCGATGCTTCCTCCCGTGATTTGGTTTGCACCACTTTCGAATGCAATTTTTAAATCGGCATCTGACTTTAATCCTCCACCAAAATCAATTTTCAATTTAGTTTGCGAAGCGATTTGCTCCAATATTTTATAATTAACAATTTTGCTCGATTTTGCGCCATCCAAATCTACCAAATGCAAATATTCGATTCCGTGCGCTTCGAATGATTTGGCTACTTCAAGCGGATTTTCGTTGTATATGATTTTAGTATTGTAATCGCCTTTCGATAAGCGAACACATTTTCCTTCGATGATGTCTATTGCAGGTATTATTCTCATTTTATTTGTCATTGCGAGGAACGAAGCAATCTCATTCCATTAATTTTTAAATATTGATTTTTGCCATTGAAATTTATAGCTTCAAAAAGTTTCCAAGGATTTGCTCTCCTACATCGCCACTTTTTTCGGGATGAAATTGAGTTCCATAGAAATTATCATTTTCTAATGCAGATGAATACTCCATTTCGTAATTCGTTGTAGCAATCGTTTCAGCACAAATTGGAGCATAAAAACTGTGAACTAAATACATATATTCATTTTCGGCAATGCCGCTGAATAAATCCGATTTCAAATCGTAAATGTTGTTCCATCCCATTTGTGGCACTTTAACTTTGGAAGAAAATTTTATAACATCCACATCAAAAACTCCCAAACCTTTGGTATTACCTTCTTCAGATGAATTGCACATCAATTGCATTCCCAAACAAATTCCTAAAACGGGTTGTTTCAATGTAGGAATCAAAGTATCCAATCCGCTTTCTTGAAGCATTTTCATAGCATAACTCGCTTCTCCTACTCCTGGAAAAATCACTTTGTCTGCCGACTTTATTTCGTTCCGATTGTTACTCAAAACGGCTTTAAATCCCAATCTTTCGATAGCAAATAGAATGCTTTGAATATTTCCTGCTCCGTAATTTATGATTACTATTTTCATTTATTCTTGTGTTTCTCCTGCAAGGTTTTTTCAAACCTTGTAGGTGTAATTATAAAGTATTTTGAATACCTACAAGGTTTGAAAAAACCTTGCAGGAAATTCTAAACCTAAAGCATCCCTTTCGTACTTGGCAAAATCATTTTTTCCGTATCGCGTTTTACAGCTACTTTTATCGCTTTGGCGAAAGCCTTGAAAATGGCTTCGATTTTGTGGTGTTCGTTGGTTCCTTCGGCTTTGATGTTGATGTTGGCTTTGGCTCCGTCTGAAAAAGATTTGAAGAAATGATAGAACATTTCCGTTGGCATTTTGCCCACCATTTCGCGTTTGAATTCGGTTTCCCAAACCAACCAGTTTCTACCTCCAAAATCAATCGCCACTTGAGACAAACAATCATCCATTGGCAAACAAAAACCATATCTTTCTATTCCTAATTTATTTCCTAATGCTTTGGCAAAAACTTCTCCCAAGGCAATTGCTGTGTCTTCAATTGTGTGGTGTTCATCCACTTCTAAATCGCCTTTTACGATGATTTCTAAATCCATTTGTCCGTGACGCGCGATTTGGTCTAGCATGTGATCGAAAAAAGCAATTCCGGTTTCGATTTTGCTTTTTCCTGTTCCGTCCAAATTTAGGTTGATATAAATATCAGTTTCATTCGTTTTTCTGATTATCGAAGCCGAACGTTCCTCCAATTTCAAAAACTCATAAATGGTTTTCCATTCTGTGGTTTGCAAAGCAATAACAGTATCCAATTCGTGTCTTTTTGAAGAAATCTCATCACTTCCCAATTCTTCATTCGTGCTGATGAAAATAGCTTTTGAACCTAGATTTTTTGCCAATTCCACATCGGTTATTCTGTCTCCAATCACGAATGAATTTTCTAAATCATAAGCTGGATTATTAATGTATTTCGTCAACATTGCAGTTCCGGGCTTACGGGTTAGTAAATTTTCGTAAGGAAAAGATTTGTCAATCAACACTTCGCTGAAAACAACTCCTTCATTTTCGAAAGCTTTCATCACCAAATTATGTACAGGCCAAAAGTTAGCTTCTGGATGTGAATCCGTTCCCAAACCGTCTTGATTGGTCACCATCACCAATTCGAAATCCAACTCGGAAGCAATTTTTCCTAGATATTGAAAGGCTTTTGGATAGAATTCCAATTTTTCGAAACTGTCTAATTGATAATCATTTGGTTCTAAAACCATTGTTCCGTCGCGATCTATAAAAAGTATTTTTTTCATTTTCATTTAAGTATTTAACCCTGTTAGGGTTTAAAACTCTAACAGGGCTAGTGATTCTATTAATTTTTTATTCTCCTCTTCCGTTCCAATCGTCAAACGCAAGGTGTTTTCACATAAAGGTTGGGTTGTTCTGTTTCGAATTACAATTCCTTTGGCAATCAATTCATTGTATCTTTTGTTGACATCATCCACTTTTATCAAAATAAAATTGGCTTCTGTTGGATAGATTTTTTCAACAAATTTTACATCAACCAATACTTTAAGTAATTTCTCTCTTTGCGCTATAATCGATATTATTTCTGACTTAATTTTTTCTGGATTTGCCAATCTTTCTAAAGCTCTCAATTGTGTTAATTCATTGACGTTGTAAGGCGGTTTTATTTTGTTTAAAACCGAAATTACTGCCGCTGAACCATAACAAATTCCCAAACGAATTCCTGCCAAACCGTATGCTTTTGAAAGCGTTTGCGTGATAACCAAATTGGGATATTCGTCCATTTTAGCCAACCAACTTTGCTTGTCAGAAAAGTCGATATAGGCTTCGTCAATTACTACCAAACCTTTAAAATTCTCCAGTAATTTTACCACACTTTCATCCGAAAAAGAATTCCCTGTTGGATTATTTGGCGAACACAAAAAGATTATTTTGGTATTCTCGTCAACAGCATTAAGAATCTTTTCGACTTGTGGTTGAAAATTTTCCGAAAGCAACACTTCTCTATTTTCTACAGCATTAATATTTGCCAAAACGCCATACATTCCGTAGGTTGGTGGTAACGTAATTACATTGTCTATCTTTGGTTCGCAAAAAGCCCTGAAAATTAAATCCAATACTTCGTCGCTTCCGTTTCCGAGTAAAATTTGGTTAGGGTTTACATTTCTTTGTTTTGCCAAAACTACTTTTACACTGCTTTGTTGCGGATCTGGATAACGATTCACGCCATTTTGGAATGGATTTTCATTGGCATCCAAGAAAATCATATCTGCTGTATCAAAATCCTCAAATTCGTCCCGTGCTGACGAATAAGGTTTCATTGACTTTACGTTTTCTCGAACTAAATTATTTATATCGAAATTCATTTTTATTCAATTTTACACCTGCAAGGTTTCTAAAACCTTGTAGGTGTGATTATTATAAATACCTACAAGGTTTTAGAAACCTTGCAGGATGCTAATCGCAAAGTAACTGCATTTTTGTGGGCTTGCAATCCTTCGGCTTCTGCCATAATTTCTATAGCGTTGCCAATATTTTGAATTCCTTTTTCGGATATTTTTTGAAAGGTCATAGATTTCAAAAAACTATCCAAATTTACGCCACTGTAATTCTTGGCATATCCATTGGTTGGCAAGGTATGATTAGTTCCCGAAGCATAATCTCCAGCACTTTCTGGTGTATAATTGCCAATGAAAACCGAACCTGCATTCTGGATATTTTGTACATAAAAATCTTCATCTTTGGTGCAAATAATAAAATGTTCTGGTCCATATTCGTCGATTAGTTTCAAAGCGATTTTGTCATTTTCGACAAAAATCAATTTGGAATTGGCAATGGCTTTTTCGGCAATGGCTTTTCTTGGTAACGCTTTAATTTGAGATTGAATTGCTGCTTCCACTTCGTCAATCAATGTTTTTGAAGTTGAAACTAAAATCACTTGACTGTCGGTTCCGTGTTCCGCTTGTGATAATAAATCGGAAGCTACAAAGGCTGGAATGGCAGAATCATCAGCAACTATTAGCAATTCGCTTGGTCCAGCTGGCATATCGATTGCTACGCCAAATTGGGTTGCGAGTTGTTTGGCTACAGTCACAAACTGGTTTCCTGGTCCAAAGATTTTATACACTTTTGGAATTGATTTTGTTCCAAAAGTCATTCCTGCAATGGCCTGAATTCCGCCCACTTTTAAGATTTTGGTTACTCCACATAAATTAGCAGCATATAAAATCGCTGGATTGATGTTTCCGCTTTTATCTGGTGGTGAACACAAAACAATTTCGTTGCAACCAGCAATATTTGCAGGAACTGCAAGCATCAAAACCGTTGAAAATAATGGTGCAGTTCCTCCAGGAATGTATAAACCCACTTTTTGGATTGGTCTTTTTTCTTGCCAACAATTCACACCTTCTGTGGTTTCGACAAAAACTTTATCTGTTTTTTGGGCGGTGTGAAATTTCTCTATATTCGATTTTGCCAGTTGAATAGCGCTTTTTAATTCCGCAGAAATAGATGCAATTGCTTGGTTAATTTCTACTTTAGAAACTTCTAAATTTTCTGGAGCAATTCCATCAAAAATAGAAGTATATTTTGCAACCGCAGCATCACCTTTCTTCTGAACTTCTTTAAAAATTTCTTTTACGGTAAGTTCAATATCTTCTATGGTTTGAGTTGGTCGTTTTAGAATTTCAGACCAAGTTTCGGGTTTTGGATTGTATATTTTTTTCATTATTTTATTATTAAACCGTTAGGCGTAATTCAACTTATTTTTTTTTAAACACATAGAAAGATAGTTTTTATTAACTTTAAAGTCGTTTTACTTTATTAAAGAAATCATAGCTATGTGTACCGATAAATCGGCTATCTAACTCTTTTTTCCTTTGTATCTATGTGTTTAATTTTTTTAAATGTGCTTTCTTAATTAAAGCACCATTTTTTCGATTGGGCAAACTAGAATTCCTTCGGCGCCAGCTTCTTTGAGTTGGTCAATTACATCCCAAAAAGTGTCTTTGTCGATAACCGAATGTACACTACTCCAACCTTCTTCTGCCAAAGGTAATACGGTTAAACTTCTTAAAACAGGTAATATTTTGCCTATTTCGTCTATTTTATTATTAGGAACGTTCATTAAAATATATTTTGATTTTCTGGCTCTTAAAACCGATTCAATTCTAAATTGTAAGGTGTCAATTAGTTTTTGATTTTCTGAATTAATTTTTGGAGAAACCGCTAAAACAGCTTCGCTTTTTAGAATTACTTCAACTTCTTTGAGGTTGTTTTTGAATAAAGTACTTCCGCTGGAAACGATATCTACAATTGCATCAGCAAGACCAATATTTGGCGCAATTTCTACAGAACCTGAGATTTGGTGTATGTCAACGGTTAAACCAAAAGAATTAAAATAGTCTGTTACCGTGTTTGGATAGGATGTCGCGATTCGCAAACCGTCTAAATCTTTTATCGAATTGTACTCGAAAGTTTTGGGTACTGCAACCGATACTTTGCATTTAGAAAACCCTAATTTTTGGGCAATTTTGATTCCTTTCCCTTTTTCGATTAGAAGATTATCTCCAACAATGGCTGCATCTACAACACCATCGATTAAATATTGTGGAATATCCGAATTTCTCAAGAATAAAACTTCCAAAGGAAAATTTGACGCTTCGGCTTTGAGTTGGTCGTTACCATTGTCTATCGAGATGCCACAATCTTTTAGAATTTGAATGCTGTCTTCGTTTAAACGACCTGATTTTTGAATTGCAATTTTTAGAGTACTCATAGGTTAGTTTGTTGTTTTGTTGATTATTATTTGTTTGAGTACAGATAGATTTTAAATAAAAAACCCGTTTGAAGTACTCAAACGGGTTTTAGAATATGATTTTTACACACATATCATTAACACATCGCTTGAGAGCAATAATGAAAATGATGGTGATGCAATTGATTTGATAACATAATTATACTATTGTAATTTGATTGCAAATATAAGTGATAAAATATTTAGAAAACAATTTTTTATATAACTTACTTTTTATTTTTTGTTAAATATCACTTTTTAATCTCTTTGGTTCAATTCCTCGAAGTGCTGTTTCAATTTGTTTTTTTGCCAAAGATTAAACTGATTTCGACGGGTTTTTTATTTGTAAATATGTATTAATAAAGTTAAAGTGTTTAATCTGTTCTTTCTACAGCATTGTTGCTGGCTTCTCTAATCTCGGTATGGCGAATTTCACCGCCAGATGTTCCAACATTTGCAGCTAAAAACACTGCTCCTAAAGCCAAAATTAGTGTTACAATCTCTAGTGTTTTAGTAAATTTGTGTTTTTTGAAAACCGCGATTAATGATAATAAAGAAAAAAGTGCCGTTGCATACATTACTAAAATAAATTTTTCGGCAATTTCTTCGTGTTCGTGGATAATTTTTTTGCCAATATTTGGCATGTCTTCCACCAATTTCTCTGCTCCTTCTCCAGTTGCCATGCTGAAAAATGCAAAAATTGCTGCTACAATAAACAAAACATAAGCCGTGTTTTTAAGGGAATTATTTTTTAAAATCATTCCTGAAATTAAAATTCCCAGTCCTACAATTGTTCCAATAATTGGAAAATGATTCACCAAAAGGTGTAAATGTGCGTCGTTCATTTTTTTTTAATTTTAATTATTTTTTGAATTATTAGATTGAAAACGTTTATTAAAGCATTCCGTTATATTTCCTCAAAAACCACTCCGAAGCTAGTAAAATAAGAATTAAAATCAATAACAAAACCCAATCAATCAATGGAGTTTTGGCAATAATTTCTTTCTGGACTACTTTGTAATTTTCGTCATCCAAAAGTGTTTTGATCAAAGCATCAACTTGGTTTGGATAATGAACTTTTCCTTGAGTTTGAGTTGCCAATTGATTCAATTTCTCCAAATCTGGATTTACAAATTGCTTTTCAATGTCAAAATCTAAAATTTCAAATTGACCAGAATAACGTGTTTTTGAATTTAATTCTTGAACCGAAAAATTATATGCTCCAGCCAAAAGACCATCAAGATTTGCCTTAAAGGAATTATTGCCTTTTAATAAATCGTAATTTTTGTTTTGTTTCGATTTAACATTGGTAACAGAAATTGTCAAACGAGCTTTCTCATCGAATTCGTAGTTTTTATTGAAAAACTGAGCAGAAATCTCGATAGACTCGCCTGAATTATAAAAATTTTCGTGGTTGACTACTAACGATTTTTTCGAGTTATTCGAAGCTAGAAATTGAATTATTTTATCTACAAAAACATCAAAATTCTCGAAAGATTGTTTGTCGATATGACTTTGCATACGCCATTTCCAGAGGTTTTCTCCCAAAAGAAAAGCAGAACGCTTGCCCTGATTTTCAACAAAAGTCAATAAAGGAGCATTGGTTTCAATGTTTCTAATTTTGGAGGATAGCAATGTCGAAACGGTTCCGTTTGTGGTTATGGTTCCAAAAGCATTTTGCAAAGGCGGAAAATTTTCGAAACCTAAATTGTCAATTGCAAAGAGATTAAACTGAGAATTGAATTCAGCTAAATAATCTTCTTTTTGACTGCTCATTTTGAATGTTAAACCGCTTTGCTGTTGGTTTAAAAAATTAAAATCAGTGCTATTTCCAGTGACAATAAAAGTGTTGATTCCAGCCAATTTATTTTTCTCAAAAATCGACTTGAATTCAGTTGTCGGTTGATATAAAATTAGAACGTTATAATCTTGTAACAAATTGATTGAATTTGGTTTAACTATTGTTACTTTTCGTTGTGCATTAGCTTCAATTGCTCGTTTTAAGGCTCCAATATCGGGATGATTTAAAGTCGAAACAATCCCTATATTCGTTTTTTGGTCTATCACTTCAACGGCAAAATTTTTGGAATTATTATAGGTGTTTTTCTCTTTTTGGTTAGAAGTAATTTTCGCTTTAAAAACTTGCAATCCTACTTTATCAGCAGGAAGTAGAACGCTGATAATTTCTGATTTTTTTGACGGAGAAAACGAAACAGTTTGCTTACTCAAAATCGAATTTCCTTGCGAAATACTTAAATCAGCATTTACGTTTTTGTTGCCCGAGTAACTTAAAAACACTTCCACAGGAAATTTATTCTTGTGAAAAGCGTATTTATTGGCGTTCAATTGACTTATTTTTAAATCTAAAAATTTTGTTGTGTCACCAACAATTAATGGATAAACTTTATTATTAGGATCAAATGAGTACACATAATCATTCCCAGAAGTTTGGTTACCGTCCGTAATCAAAACCGTTGGAAAGGTGCTGTTTTTATAAGTACTTTTGAGGTTTTTGGCAACTTCATCCAAATTAGTTTGAGTTCCTTTGAAATCAAATAGCTCTGATTGTTGAAAATCACTATCGAATTGATAGGATTGCAAATCAAACTTTTCCTGTAAATCCTTGTTTTGATAAAGTTTTTTAAACAATTCTAACGCAGTTTCTTTGGCATTCAAATCAATAATAGAACTCGAATTATCAACCACGATTGGCAAAGGCGTTTTAATGGTTTCTAGTATTTTACGACTCATTATTGGATTAATCATCAATAACAAAATCCCGAAAATGGATAAAAACCGCAAAAAAACCAAAACCAAGTTCACTCTAGACTTGGTTTTGGCTTTATAATAATATTGAAAATAGGACAAACCACCGGCTATTAATATAGAAAGTAGTAATAATAGAATCGTGTTTGTTGTCATTTATATATAATAATCAGTCGTCAGTTTTTTAGTGGTCAGATTAGTTAGCATTCCTTTTTCAGTATTGACTGAATACTAATCCCGAAGCTTCAGGACTGAACACTGAATATTCTTTAAGTTAGCATTCCTCCGCAAACATTCAAAACTTGTCCAGTAACATATGCACTCATATCTGAGGCCAAGAAAAGGCATGCATTAGCAACATCATCGGTAGTTCCGCCACGTTTTAACGGAATTCCGTCTCTCCACCCTTGAACTACTTCGTCGCTTAATTTTGCTGTCATTTCAGTTTCAATAAACCCCGGAGCAATCGCGTTGCAACGAATATTACGAGAACCTAATTCAAGCGCTACCGATTTTGTAAACCCAATAACACCAGCTTTCGAGGCGGCATAATTAGTTTGACCCGCATTGCCCTTCACACCTACTACGGAACTCATATTGATTATAGAACCCGATCGTTGTTTCAAAAAAGTTCTTTGAATCGCTTTGGTCATATTAAAAACAGATTTTAAGTTGACATCGATTACTTGATCAAAATCAGCTTCGGACATTCGCATTAATAAATTATCTTTGGTAATTCCAGCATTGTTTATTAATATGTCAACTGTTCCAAATTCGGCTAAAACAGCATCAACAAAAGTTTGGGCTTCATTGAAATCAGCAGCATTTGACTGATATCCTTTGGCTTTAATTCCTAAAGCATTCAATTCATTTTCCAGAACCATTGCAGATTCTACAGACGAACTATAGGTAAACGCAACATTTGCTCCATGTTTTGCAAAAACTTCGGCAATTCCTTTCCCTATTCCGCGACTTGCGCCTGTGATGATGGCAACCTTTCCTTCGAGTAATTTCATATTTCTGGTATAAGTTTAATATTTAATTGAGATTCAAATATAGGAATAATGTGGGTCGTGCCAAAAAAAATGCCCAACGAATTACGTGGGCAATATTGTTTTCGTTATTTTAAAGTTTAAAAAGCCACATTCCATCTTGGCAACTTCGCATTTTCATCCAAGAAATTTTGTAAAATTTGACCTTCGATGAAAGTTGGAATTACTTTATTTTTTTCGTTGAAAGTTTCGTACCAATACACTTCCAATCTTTCTATTTTTTCGAGTTTCATTTGTGCCGGCCAAGAATATTTTCTGCCCGTTTTTGCAAATTGGTGGCCGTTTACGATTTTGTCAAACAATCCGCCATTTTTGCTTTTTAAAGTCCCATCATTTTGAATTGTTCCTGTAGAACTAACCATAATCAATTCTTTCTCTTCTCCATCAACCGCATAGACTAGGAAAATTCCACTTCCATTTTCTGTTGCGTTACAAACTTCGTCTAAACTATCATCAGTTGAAAAACTAAACTGATTTTTGATTTTGAATTTCTTTAATTCTTTGTACATTTTTTTTAATATTATTAAATAAAATACCCCACGAAAACCGTGAGGTATCATATATTATCTTCTGTTTTAGTTTATCCTAAAACTTCTTTTACTTTTTTTCCAATTTCAGCAGGAGAATCTACAACGTGAATTCCACATTCTCTCATGATGCGTTTTTTTGCTTCGGCTGTATCATCATCTCCACCAACAATTGCTCCTGCATGACCCATTGTTCTCCCTTTTGGAGCAGTTTCGCCAGCAATAAAGCCAATTACGGGTTTACGGTTTCCATCTGCTTTAATCCATTTGGCTGCATCAGCTTCTAATTGACCACCAATTTCACCAATCATTACGATGCACTCGGTTTCTGGGTCATTCATAAATAATTCAACTGCTTCTTTTGTAGTAGTTCCAATGATTGGATCACCACCAATACCAATTGCTGTCGTGATTCCTAATCCTTGTTTTACAACTTGGTCAGCTGCTTCATAAGTCAAAGTTCCAGATTTTGAAACTATTCCTACGGTTCCTTTTTTGAAAACAAAACCGGGCATAATACCTACTTTTGCTTCTCCCGGAGTAATTACACCTGGGCAATTTGGACCTATTAATCTACAATTTCTGCTTTTTATATAATTATTTGCTTTTATCATATCAGCAACTGGAATTCCTTCGGTGATGGCGATAATGACTTTTATTCCTGCATCTGCAGCTTCCATTATAGCATCCGCAGCAAAAGCTGGTGGCACAAAAATTATCGTTGTATCTGCTCCTGCCTGTTCAACGGCATCTTTTACGGTATTAAAAACAGGACGATCTAAATGATTTGTTCCTCCTTTTCCAGGAGTAACACCACCAACAACATTTGTACCATATTCAATCATTTGTGAGGCGTGAAACGTACCTTCGCTACCTGTAAATCCTTGAACAATTATTTTGGAATCTTTATTGACTAAAACACTCATGATCTATTTTTTATATTATTTTTTTTATTGTGGTGCAAAAATACAATTTTGAAAATTATTTTAAAGCTTTTTCTAATCTAAATACTTAGGATATTTGGCTCATCTGAAAACCTCTATATAATTTATCGTCTTTTAGTTCCCAAATCACGAAAAAAGTACCTAGCAACATGTCTTCGCGAGGGTTTTCGATTGTTTTTACAAAGTGGGAATAACGCAGTGAAACTAGATTGTTTTCTTGAAGAATATGACTAATTCTGATTTTTGATCGTATGTATGACTTGCTTAATTCATCAGTAAAGGCTAATACACCATCATAATTCATTTGTATAAAACCTTTGCTACTATTCCAATCAATACTAACTTCAGGATGCAATAACTCACTTACTATTTTCTTGTCTAATAAAGCATCAGCTTTATAGAACTCAAGAACTATATCTTTTGATCTCATGATTAATTATTTTAATTTTTGAAGTATTTCAGGTATTTTTTTAATATTTGCTAGCTGTTTTAATTTTTCACGAGATTCTTCTATTGGAGTACCAAAATAAGTTTTACCACCTTCTATAGATTTTGTAACTCCGGTTTGTCCTAAAATGACCGCTTTTTCACCAATGGTTATTCCGCTTGTGGTTCCTACTTGTCCCCAAATCGTAACTTCATCTTCGATAATTACACAACCTGCAATACCCGTTTGGGAAGCAATCAAGCATTTTTTACCAATAACAGTATCATGCCCTACATGGACTTGATTGTCAATTTTTGTGCCTTCGCCAATGGTTGTGTCTCCTGTAACACCTTTGTCAATAGTACAAAGCGCTCCAATACCAACATTATTTTTTATAACCACTCTTCCTCCAGAAATTAATTGATCATACCCTTCGGGACGTTTTTTATAATAAAAAGCATCTGCTCCAAGAATGGTTCCCGCGTGAATAATCACATTATCGCCAATTGTGGTGTAATCATAAATAGAAACATTAGAATGTATCAAGCAATTATTTCCGATGACTACATGGTTGCCAATGAAAGAATTGGGTTGAATTATTGTCCCAGCTCCAATTTTGGCGGAAGCCGAAATAGCAACATTAGAAAATTGAAAAGGCTTGAAATGATTCGTCAAGGTATTGAAATCCCTAAACGGATCATCAGAAATCAACAAGGATTTCCCTTGAGGGCAATCAACATTTTTGTTTATCAAAATGGTTGTTGCTGCTGAGTTTAATGCTTTGTCATAATATTTAGGATGATCTACAAAAACAATATCACCCCTTTCGACCACATGAATTTCATTCATTCCTGTAACAGGAAAGTTTACATCGCCAACAAACTCACAATTCAATATTGTGGCAATTTCTTGTAATGTTTGTATTTTATTGAATTTCATAAATTAGTATTCAGTGGTCAGTAATCAGTGGTCAGTGGTCAATTCCTGAGTACTGAATACTATTCTTTTACTCGTTCCATATAGTTTCCGGAAGTGGTATCAATTTTGATTTTGTCGCCTTCGTTAATGAACAAAGGTACATTTACTGTAGCTCCAGTTTCTACAGTAGCTGATTTTGTAGCATTTGTAGCTGTGTTTCCTTTAATTCCAGGTTCTGCATAAGTTACTTCAAGAACCACCGATGCTGGCATGTCTACTGAAAGTGGCAAATCAGTTTCGGTATTGATACTTACCATTACATTTTCACCTTCTTTTAATAAATCTGGGGAATCTAATATATTTTTATTTAAAGAAATTTGTTCAAAAGTTTCGGTATTCATAAAATGAAATAAATCTCCTTCTGGATATAAATATTGAAATTTATGATTTTCAACTCGAACTTCTTCAATTTTATGTCCAGCAGAAAAAGTATTGTCTAATACTTTTCCGTTTGTCAAACTTCGTAATTTAGTTCGAACAAAAGCGGGACCTTTTCCGGGTTTTACATGTAGGAATTCAATAATTTTGTAAATGTCGTTGTTGTATTTGATGCACAATCCGTTTTTAATATCTGATGTAGATGCCATTTTATGTGTTTATTGTTTAATTTTGTTTAAAATTGTTTGAGGTTGTTTAAAGTTTGACTCATAAATCGAGTTGGGTATAAACCTAAACTCCTAGTTTTAATACTTAATACTAAAATTTTAATATTTAAATCTAGTAATTTCCAGAATAACCTTTCATCACTCCTCGTGAAGAGTTTCTGATAAAATCTATTATTTCATCTCGCTCTGTTGTTGCTTCCATTTCGGCTTCGATTATTCCAAGAGCTTGAGTGGTATTGTAATTTTTTTGGTATAAAATTCTATAAATATCTTGTATTTCTCTGATTTTTTCTGTGGTAAAACCTCTTCTTCTTAACCCAACAGAATTAATTCCTACATACGATAATGGTTCTTTTGCAGCTTTTGTAAATGGTGGAACATCTTTTCTTACCAGTGAACCGCCCGAAACCATAGCATGATCTCCAACATGAATAAATTGGTGTATGGCAGCTAATCCTCCAATAATTGCAAATTTACCAATGGTTACATGACCTGCCAAAGCAACTCCGTTAACAATAATAGCATTATCTCCAATGTGACAATCGTGGGCAATATGAGCCGTTGCCATAACTAAACAATTGTTTCCTAAAGTTGTTTGACCCGAAGCGATCGTACCTCTATTTATGGTCACACATTCTCGAATGGTGCAATTATCACCAATAATTGCTAGAGAATCTTCACCACCAAACTTTAAATCTTGAGGTATTGCAGCAATAACAGCACCTGGAAAAATATTGCAATTCTTGCCAATTCTTGCACCTTCCATAATAGTTACATTTGAACCAATCCATGTTCCATCACCAATGATAACATTATTATGGATGGTTGTAAATGGTTCAATAACCACGTTTTTGGCGATTTTAGCACCGGGATGAACATAAGCTAAAGGTTGATTCATATTTTTTATTTAAATGTTTAACTGTTAAATCGATTAATTGAATGAATGATTAATCAAATCAACAAAAAAATTATTGTTTTCTAGAAATCTGTGCCATTAATTCTGCTTCAGCAACCAGTTTACCATTTGCGTAAGCATTTGCCTGCATGTGACATATTCCTCTTCTAATTGAAGTAATTAAATCACATTTAAAAATCAATGTATCTCCTGGAAGTACTTTATGTTTAAATTTTACTTTATCAATTTTCATGAAATAAGTCAAGTAATTTTCTGGATCTGGAACCGTACTCAAAACTAATATTCCACCAGTTTGTGCCATTGCCTCAACAATTATAACGCCCGGCATTACGGGTGCTCCGGGAAAATGACCTATAAAGAAATTTTCATTCATTGTAACGTTTTTCAATCCTACAATGTGATTTTCGGACATTTCAATAATTCTATCAATAAACAAAAATGGTGGTCTGTGTGGAAGCACTGACATGATTTTGTGAATGTCCATTAATGGTTCCTGATTCAAATCAAAAACAGGTATGTGATTGCGTTGTTCTATTTTTATAATTTTAGCCATCTTTTTTGCAAACTGAGTGTTTACAAAGTGGCCTGGTTTATTTGCAATAACTTTCCCTTTGATCCGCATTCCTATTAAAGCTAGATCGCCTATGACATCGAGTAATTTATGACGTGCCGCTTCGTTAGGATAATGAAGTGTAAGATTGTCTAAAATTCCATTTGGTTTTACTGTAATTTCGTCTTTACCAAAAGCAATTTTAAGATTGTTCATGGTTTTTTCTGAAATTTCTTTATCAACATAAACGATTGCATTATTCAAGTCGCCACCTTTTATTAAACCTTCGTCTAGTAAGTTTTCTAGTTCGTGAAGGAAACTAAAGGTTCTAGAATCTGCTATTTCGGTTTTAAAGTCCGCAATGTTTTTTAAAGTTGCATTTTGAGTACCAAGAACTTTAGTTCCAAAATCAACCATCGTTGTTATTTGATAATCTTCATTTGGCATAACAATAATTTCGCTGCCGGTAGTTTCATCTAGGAAAGAGATCACTTCTTTTACTACATAGAATTTTCTTATCGCATCTTGCTCGATGATTCCTGCTTTTTCAATTGCTTCTACAAAATATTTGGATGAACCATCCATAATAGGCAATTCCGAAGCGTCTAATTCTATAATAACATTATCTAAATCGCACCCTATTAAAGCTGCCAAAACATGTTCTGGTGTTTGAATTTTTACACCCAGCTTTTCTAGATTTGTTCCTCTTTGCGTGTTCACAACATAATTTGCATCCGCTTCTATTATGGGTTCGCCTTCTAGATCTACTCTGACAAATGAAAACCCAGAATTTACAAGAGCAGGTTTGAAAGTCATTTTTACTTCCTTTCCTGTATGTAAGCCAACTCCAGTTAGTGAGATCTCGGATTGGATGGTTTTTTGTTTAACCATTATTTTCGTTTTTTTGGTTTAATACTTGTTTTTTTAAATCTTCTATTTCTGCAACAATTTTTGGCAAACTCTTGAAATGAACATAAGATTTAAAGAAATCATTATATCCAAATGTTGGGCTTCCTTGTAAAATTTCGCCGTCTTTTATGTTTTTTCCAACACCTGATTGTGCTTGAATTCGAACATTATTACCTATTGTTAAATGCCCTGCTATTCCTACTTGACCGCCAATCATGCAATTTTTTCCAATTTTGGTTGATCCCGCGATTCCAGTTTGAGCTGCAATTACTGTGTTTTCATCAATCTCAACATTATGTGCAATCTGGATTTGATTGTCTAGCTTCACTCCTTTTCGAATAATAGTTGAACCCATTGTTGCTCTATCGATTGTTGTGTTTGCTCCTATTTCTACATCATCTTCAATAATTACATTTCCTATTTGAGGTATTTTTGAGAATGTTCCGTCAGTATTTGGTGCAAAACCAAAACCATCTGCTCCAATAATAGCTCCAGAATGGATTGTACAATTATTGCCAATCTCTGATTCAGAATATATTTTGGCACCTGCAAATATAGTAACATCATTACCAATGATTGCATTCTCTCCGATAAAACTGTTTGGATAAATCTTTACGTTTGTGCCTAAAATGGTGTTATCGCCAATGTAACTGAAACTTCCTAGATATAAACCTTCTCCATATTTAACAGTTTCCGAAAGATACGAAGGTTGTTCTATTCCTGATTTGCCTTGTTTTTTTGATTGATCGTAAAATTCTAATAACTTGGAAAATGACAAATAAGCATCTTCTACTTTTATTAATGTAGTTGACAATTTTCCTTCGGGTATGAAAGAGGTATTTACAATAGTTATGGTTGCTTGGGTGGTATAAATGTAGTTCTGATATTTTGGATTCGCCAAAAAAGTAAGCGAACCTTCTGTACCTTCTTCAATTTTAGATAATTTATAGACTTCGGCATTGGGATTACCAATTACTTCGCCTTCTAAAATTCCTGCTATTTGCTCTGCCGTAAATTTCATCTTATTGGATTATGTTTTTCATAAAAATAAGATGGAACGCGCTGTAAAAGGTGCTGCTTGTATTCAAAAAAAAGGTGGTGGTTGGTTTCATCTCGACAAAAATATAAAAAATTAACTTTTAAATATTGATTTTACACAAGTTGTTTTGGGAAACAAATATAATATTTGGTAACCAATCTGGACAATGACTTTAAATTCAATTGATCAGAAACATCAACAATGTCCTCGATTGATTTGTCTTTTCGTAATATTCGAATAGGTTCGGCCTCTTTACTGTAGGCTTGTGTTTTAATTTTACCTTTAAATATAAAATAATTTGTTTCTGGAATTGTAATGTTGTTTTCAAGAGAAAAACGCTCTTTTAAGAGTTGCAATTCGTCTTTTGATATTTTTTCGTTACTTACTTTTATTTTTAATAAATCTCTATTTATTATCATTTTACTCAAAGTCGATAATATATAATCGTCATGGTTTTGCCAAGATTTTAAAGCGCTAATAATATCAAAATCATCAAGTTGTGAAAACAACTCTAAATTTTTACTGTTGAAGGTTTCAAAAATAATTTTGTTTTTCATAAAAAATAATAAAGGCTCGCTACAGGGCAAAACTATACCGTTTTGAGTCAATATTTTTGCCCGTTTTAATATTTTAGTCAATATTATTTCTGCTACTAAACTTGTTTTGTGTAAATAAACTTGCCAGTACATGAGTCGTCTGGACATCAAGAATTTTTCGACAGAGTAAATTCCTTTTTCTTCAATAACCAAAACATCATCAACTACATTCATCATTTGAATTAATCGTTCAGAATTAACGTTTCCTTCGGCAACTCCTGAATAAAAACTATCTCGTTTTAAGTAATCCATTCGATCCATATCGAGTTGACTTGAAATGAGCTGAAGCATAAATTTTCTAGGATAATCTTCCTTAAAAACTTGTATTGCTAAACTCAATTTACCCTCAAATTCAACATTCAATTGATTCATAAATAATAATGATATAGCTTCGTGATGTACGTCTTCAACAATGCTTTTTTCCATAGCATGCGAAAATGGTCCATGTCCAATGTCATGCAATAAAATAGCTATATACAAGGCATTTTCTTCATCCGTAGATATAGTAACACCTTTAAAACGAAGTGTTTCTACGGCTTTTTGCATGATATGCATACAGCCCAAAGCATGGTGAAAACGAGTGTGATTTGCGCCAGGATATACTAAATAAGATAAACCCATTTGAGAAATACGGCGCAAACGCTGAAAATAAGGATGCTGAATTAAATCATAAATAAGGGCATTCGGAATGGTGATAAATCCATAAATAGGATCGTTAAATATTTTTAGCTTATTGATTTCGGTCACTTTGATATGGTGTTTGTGTTAACAAATATAGGTAAAATCAGTATTTATTAGAGTTCATTTATTATAGTTAAAAAAAAATACCTTAATAACTCAGGTTAATAAATATTATTTGAAGATTGTTTTACTTTTAGATAAAAAATTTAAAAAATAAATTAGCATAAAATTAGCAATTAACCGTTATTAAAAATAGTAATTTGTGCTCCTAACCTAAATATTCGCCAATACTACTTTAAAATATGGATACAATAAAAATACTTTGGGTCGATGATGAAATTGACTATTTAAAACCACACATTATATTTCTTGAAAAGAAAAACTATAGTGTTACCACTTGCAACAACGGTCGTGACGCTATCGATATTTTTGACTCTACTAATTTTGACATTGTTTTTCTAGACGAGAACATGCCTGGAATGAGTGGATTGGAAACGCTTTCAGAAATGAAAGAAAAAAAATCTTCGGTTCCAATGATTATGATTACCAAAAGTGAGGAAGAGTATATTATGGAAGAAGCCATTGGCTCAAAAATTGCAGATTATTTGATTAAGCCTGTGAATCCAAACCAAATTTTGTTGAGTTTGAAGAAGAACTTGGATCATTCCCGATTGGTTTCGCAAAAAACAACATTAGATTACCAGAAAGAATTTCGTAAAATTTCGATGGAAATGGCTATGGTTAATTCCTATGAGGAATGGATCGAATTGTATAAGAAATTAATTTTTTGGGAATTAGAACTCGAAGGCATCAATGATCACGGCATGATTCAAATACTTGAATCACAAAAAACAGAAGCTAATTCTCAATTCGGGAAATTTATAGAGCGTAATTATGAAGATTGGTTTATTCCAAAAGCAGACAAACCAATTCAATCTCATACTTTATTTAAGGAATTAGTAGTACCAGAAATTGTTAAAAAGGATAAACCAATATTATTTGTTGTCATAGATAATTTGAGATATGACCAATGGAAAGTTTTTGAAAATGTGGTTGCAAATCACTATAAACTAGAAAAAGAAGTTCCGTATTATGCCATTTTACCCACCGCAACACAATATGCTAGAAATGCTATTTTTTCGGGTTTAACCCCACTTGAAATGGAAAAACAATTTCCTCAATATTGGAAAAACGATCCAGAAGAAGGTGGAAAAAATTTATTTGAAGCCGAGTTTTTAACAGCGCAATTAAAAAAATTGGGCTTAAATATAAAACAAGATTATTTTAAAATCACCAACCTTGCTGGTGGAAAAAAACTAGTAGAAAATTTTAAATCATTAAAAAACAATGATTTAGTTACCGTAGTCTATAATTTCGTAGACATGCTTTCCCATGCGAAAACCGAAATGGACGTAGTAAAAGAACTCGCGTCAGACGATAAAGCTTATCGATCGTTGACTTTGAGTTGGTTCAAGAATTCACCTTTATTAGATATTATTCAACAAGCACAAAAATTAGGTTTTAAATTAATTTTGACAACAGATCACGGAACAATAAATGTAAAAAACCCATCAAAAGTGGTTGGGGATAAAAACACAAGCCTCAATTTGAGATATAAAACAGGACGTAGTTTGACCTATGAATACAAAGATGTTTATGCCGTCAAAGACCCTAAAAATATAGGTTTACCATCAATTAATATGAGTAGTTCTTATATTTTTGCAAAAAATGATTTATTTTTGGCTTATGTTAATAACTACAATCATTACGTAAGTTATTACAAAAATACATATCAACATGGAGGTATTTCTCTTGAAGAAATGATTATACCTTTTTTGATTTTTAATCCAAAATAAATTCAGATTACAACATTTATGGAAATTACTTTTTCTTTAGAAGAGATAAATGAAGTTGCACAAAAAATAGTAGCTCAAAACCCAAATAAAGTGATACTTTTTCATGGCGAAATGGGTGTTGGTAAGACCACATTAATAAATGCTTTAGCCAAAAAACTTGGTGTTGAGGGAAATACAAGTAGTCCAACTTTTTCATTAGTTAATGAATATCAAATTATTGATAATCAATTAGTTTATCATTTTGATTTTTATAGAATTAAAACAGAGTCGGAAGCATTAGACATGGGAGTTGATGAATATTTATATTCTAGAAATTGGTGTTTTATAGAATGGGCAGAGAAAATCCCAAATCTTATACCTGAAAAACATTCTAGTATCACAATTAAATTGCTTTCTGATGGAAAAAGATTTTTAAAATTAAGCTAATTTAAAAATTATGGAAATAAATAATAAAGTAACAATTATACCTTATTCTGCTGATTTAAAAGAGCCCATAAAAACATTAAATTTCGAATGGTTAAAAAAATATTTTAGAGTAGAAGATAAAGATGAAATAATGCTTTCTGATCCTCAAGGGGAAATTATTGACAAAGGAGGAATGATTTTTTATGCAAAATATGACCACAAAATTGTAGGAACGGTGTCGTTATTAAAAATTGACGAAACTACATTTGAACTCAGTAAAATGGCTGTTACAGATGGCGTACAAGGTTTGGGAATTGGTCAAAAACTCATGGAACATTGTCTGTTAATTGCCGAACAAAAGGGAATCAAAAAAATTATTTTATATTCCAACAAAAAATTATTGCCTGCAATTTATTTATATAAAAAAGTTGGTTTTATAGAAATCCCACTCGAAGATGGAATCTATGAAAGAGCTGATATTAAAATGGAAAAAGTGATTTAGGAACTATTTTTTGGCTTAAATCTATTTTTTTTCCTAAATTGTACCCTAATTTTTTATACAAATGTCATTAACTCCTTTTACTAGACAACAGCTGTTACCACAAGAAGAAAAACTTGAAATAGCGAGACACAAAAGCGAACTATTTATTGGTATTCCAAAGGAGACAAGTTATCAGGAACGACGTATTTGTCTCACTCCTGATGCTGTGAATTCGTTAACTTATCAAGGACATCGAGTAATGATAGAAGCTGGAGCTGGTGAAAGTTCTAGTTATTCTGACAAAGAATATGCAAGTGCTGGAGCAGAAATTACTAATGATACGAAAAAAGTTTTTAGCTGCCCGATGATTCTTAAAGTTGAACCACCTACAACTACGGAAATTGGTATGATGAATTCAGAAACAATTCTAATATCGGCTATTCAACTAAAAACTAGAAAAAAATCGTATTTCGAATCATTAACAAAGAAAAAAATTACTGCACTCGCTTTTGAATATATCAAAGATGAAGACGGTACTTATCCTGCAGTTAAATCCCTGAGCGAAATTGCCGGAACAGCCTCAATACTTATCGCTGCTGAGTTAATGATTACTAATGAATTAGGCAAAGGACTTTTATTTGGAAACATAACCGGAGTTCCTCCCACTGATGTTGTCATACTCGGAGCCGGAACTGCTGGCGAATTTGCAGCAAAAACCGCCATTGGTTTAGGAGCAAATGTAAAAGTTTTTGATAATTCGATTACTAAATTAAGGAGGTTACAAAACAATTTAAACCAACGCATATTTACCTCAACAATACATCCCAAATCATTATTGAAAGCACTCAGAAGATGTGATGTCGCTATTGGCGCAATGCGAGGAAAAGAGCGTTGCCCAGTAATTGTTACCGAAACTATGGTAGAGCACATGAAAAATGGTGCTGTAATTGTTGATATTAGTATTGATACTGGTGGATGTTTTGAAACTTCGGAAGTTACAACCCACGAAAAACCAACTTTTGTAAAAAATAATGTATTGCATTACTGCGTCCCAAATATTCCCTCAAGATATTCTAAAACAGCTTCACTTTCTATAAGCAATATTATAACTCCGTATTTATTACAAATAGCCGAAGATGGCGGAATTGAAAGCTCGATTAGATGCAACAAAGGGCTCAAAAATGGTGTTTATCTATATCATGGAATTGTAACGAACGTATCTATTGGTGACTGGTTTGATTTGCCAAATAACGATATCAATTTAATCGTATTTTAAGGAAACTTTCTTCTACCTTTGCAAAAAAAATAAATTTATGAAATTTACACATCGATTTGCCTACTATTTAATTGGGCTAATAATGGGTTCTTTCTTTGTAGCTGCTGTTTTTAGCGGCAAAGATACTCGTTGTAATTATTTTCCAAATGCTCGAGTTTTGAATGATTTAAGGAATAAACCTTTTCATTATTCCGAAAAAGCAACAAAAATATTAACCGAAAAATGGATTGATACTGCGGATATTAAAAACACTTTAAAATTAGGCGATGTAGATTTTGATCTAAGTAATATTAAATTTGGTAGTGGAAAACTTTATGTTATTGATGGGAAAACAATAAAAAACCAAGATATTACGCTTAAAATCATAAATTATGAAGACAAAGCGGTTTTAAATGATATTATCAAAAAATAATAGTTTGTGGTACAAAAAAACCATCATTTCAGGGATGATGGTTTTTCTAACTAATCAATAAACCAAAAAATCTCAATTATATATTTTTAAGTAGATTGTGGGGCAAACTTTTTAAATTTTTTTTTATCGAGATTTTCTTTATTAATTCTTGAGTCAAATATATAATTTTAATCGACTAAAATACAAATTTAATCGATTAAATACACAAAAATTATTAAAAAATAAGTTTAATCTTATATTTTAAGACGATAATCTTTCTATTTTCCAAGAAAAGTCACTTTGTAGTTGGTATCTTATCCTATCATGCAGCCTATTTGGTCTGCCTTGCCAAAACTCAACCTCAACAGGTTTTACAATATATCCTCCCCAATAATCGGGTCTTGGAATTTCTAATCCTACAAAATCTTTTTCGAGTTCTTTCAAATTTTCTTCTAAAACAGTTCGAGACGAAATGACATCACTTTGATTAGAAGCGATAGCTCCTAATTTACTACCTGTTGGTCTTGATGCGAAATATCCATCAGAAATATTTGAAGAAGTTTTCTCGGCAATTCCTTTGATAATGACTTGTCTTTCAAGTGTATGCCAAAAGAATGAGAGGCAAACATTTGGATTATTAGCAATAGCTTTCCCTTTTTCGGAATTGTAATTGGTGTAAAATATAAAGCCTTCAAAATTGAATTGTTTTAAAAGTACCACTCGTGATTTTGGAAAACCATCCAATCCAATTGTCGAAATTGTCATAGCGTTTACCTCTACTCCCGAAGTTTCGGGGCTATCGAAATCCTCAACTTCGTGAAACCATTTATCGAATAAATTGATTGGATCTTCAGGAATTGTGGTTTCCAAAAGTTCACTTTTATCATAAGATTTTCTGTAGTTGCTTAAATCACTCATTTTATTTGTAGTTACTTAAAAGTGGTGTAAAATTATGGCTTGTAAGTTAATTAATATTTAAAATTCAAAGCTTTTTCCATCATCAGCTAATAAAATATTTGGAAAAATAGTCTCTGCTTGTTGCTTAAAAAGTTTGATATTTTCATATCGAGTGGAATAATGTCCTAGAACTAATTGCTTGACATTCGCTTTTAAAGCGATAGTTGCAGCTTCTTTTGCTGTAGAATGCATCGTTTTTTTTGCCAAACTTTCCTCGGAATCTAGAAAGGTAGATTCATGATACAAAACGTCGACACGCTCAATTATAGGAATCATATTTTCATTATAAATGGTATCAGAGCAAAATGCATAACTCTTAACTGCAATAGGATCAAATGTTAATTTGCTGTTTTCAATAACGCGACCGTCGTCTAAAGTTATGTCTTTTCCGTTTTTTATTTTTTGATAATAACAGGTATCAATTTCGTAGTTTTGTACAGCATTTAAATCTAATTTTCTATCACCAACTTTTTCTTGAAACAAAAATCCATTGGTATAAACCCTGTGTTTTAAAGGGATTGTCCTAACTATTACTTTTTCATCTTCAAATATAATTTCACTTTCATTAGATTCTAATTCATGAAAATACAAACCGAAATTTGTCCAAGAATTAGACAATCGCAATTGGAGATTTATAATTTCTTTAATTCCTTTTGGACCATAAACATGTAAATCTTTAGTACGATTGAGCAATGCAAAAGTGGAAATTAAACCTATCAACCCAAAAAAATGATCTCCATGCAAATGAGAGATAAAAACTTGATTGATTTTTGAAAACCTGATTTTGTTTTTGCGCAACTGCACTTGAGTACCTTCGCCACAATCAATTAGAAAAAGTCTATTTCTGATTTCTAAAACTTGCGAAGTGGGATTGGTAAAAGTGCGCGGTGTGGCTGCATAACAACCGAGTATGGTTAGGTTCATTTTTTATTTAAAGGTTGTGAATTATGGGTTAAACATCTAACTCTTAACTCATAACTTTATTTTTTTTTCTAGAAGCCCAAATCTCTTTCAATTTCTTCCATCTCAATGACATCATGGGCTTCTTGAAGTGATCTAACAACTGCAAGTCTATCAGAAACGGCATTATAATCTAAATCAGAAGTCACTATTATAAAAGATTTTTTGGAATTAACATGAATTTTGGAAAGCGGCAAAAAACTATTAATGGTTGCCAAAGGAAGGTTTTTATGCAGTCTTATATCAATTATAATATTATACTTTTCAAAGGATTTATACTCATGCGTCACCTTCATTAGGAACGACATTAAATCTCCTTGCGTATCTTTTATACAAACCGTATGTCCTTTTTGTTCAACTTTCATTTTAATAAAATTATAGTTATGCTAATTTAAAAAGAAAATTTGGGTTATTTCAAATTACTGCAATAGAATATTTAATGAATTTTCGATGCTAATAAATAAATTACAGCCATTCGAATTGCAACTCCGTTTTCTACTTGGTTTAAAATTATCGATTGTTTTGAATCTGCAACATCGCTCGTAATTTCGACACCACGATTAATTGGTCCGGGATGCATGATAATGATTTCCTTGTTTAGTGAATCCAATAAGACTTTATCAAGACCATACTGTTGAGCATATTCGCGAGTTGAAGGAAAATAATTGACATCCATTCGTTCGTTTTGAACACGCAACATATTGGCTGCATCGCACCATTCTAATGCTTTTCGTAAATTGGGTTCTACCGTAACTCCAAGTGATTCTATATACTTTGGAATAAGTGTTTTTGGTCCACAAACTTTGACTTCGGCGCCTTGCATTTGAAGTGCGTATAGGTTCGAAAGTGCTACTCTGGAGTGTAAAATATCACCAACAATTACTACTTTTTTTCCGGCTATATCGCCTAGTTTTTCTCTAATTGAATAACTGTCTAGTAAGGCTTGAGTTGGATGCTCGTGTGCGCCATCACCGGCATTTATGATACTTGCTTTAACATTTTGGGACAAGAAATGAGCCGAACCAGGATTTGCATGTCGCATTACGACCATATCCACTTTCATTGAAAGTATATTGTTGACTGTATCAATCAAAGTCTCGCCTTTTTTTACCGAAGACTGTGCTGCGGAAAAGCTAATTACATCGGCAGACAATCGTTTCTGGGCTAATTCAAAGGAAAGTTTAGTTCGTGTGCTGTTTTCAAAAAATATGTTGGCAATGGTAATATCTCGTAATGAAGGTACTTTTTTTATGGGACGATTGATGACTTCTTTAAAATGATCTGCGGTTTCAAAAATGAGGTCAATATCTTTTTTGTTGATATATTTTATTCCTAATAAATGATTTACACTTAATTCGCTCATTTTGTTAATTATTATTAATTAAATATACAGCATCTTCACCGTCATTATCTTTCCAGCAAACCTTAACTTTCTCATTGTTTATGGCATCTACTTGACGACCTCGATAATCAGGTTGAATAGGTAAATGACGACTAAAACGACGGTCAATAAGAACTAGTAATTCTATTTCAGATGGTCTTCCAAAGGATTGAATCGCAGTTAATGCCGATCTAATACTTCGTCCAGTAAACAAAACATCGTCTATAAAAACCACTTTTTTATTTTCGACAATAAAATCTATTTCGGTTTTATTTGCTTCTAGTGGTTTATTAGTTCTGCGAAAATCGTCTCTAAAAAAAGTGATATCAAGATAACCAAGTGAAATTTTTGAAATAGAATATTCTTTTTCCAGCAAATCTTTTAATCGCTCTGCCAAGAAAGTACCTCGAGGCTGGATTCCTACTAAAATTGTATCCGAAAAATCAAGGTGTTTTTCGATTAACTGACAAGCCAAACGATGCAGAATGATATTGACTTCTTTTGAAGTGAGCAATACTTTTTGACTCATAACTATATTTTGTTTGGGTTACAAAGATATAATTTTTTATATAAAGACCCAATTGAATTTTATTAGACTTGCAAATTTTGAAATTGCAACCTGAAAACTAATAATAGTTTTATCATATTCTTAAATAATGGCCTAAAAAATGATATTATTCTATTTCTATTTACTAAATTTAAAAAAAAATCACATGTACAAAATTATTTATTTTAGTTCGGCTACAAAATTGCTCGATGAAGTTGAAATAAATTCCCTTTTAGTTAAGGCACATCATTATAATTTTGAAAAAGGCATTACTGGAGTTTTATTGTATCTTGAAGGTGATTTTTTACAAGTATTAGAGGGAAAAAAAGCTGATGTAGTTATTTTATTTGATAAAATTAAGAAAGATTCAAGACACCAATTAATAATTACAATTTTTGAACAGAAAATTTCAAAAAGACAATTTCCGGATTGGACTATGGGATTTCACTCTTCTACCTATGAAAAACTGCGAAGAATAAAAGGATTAGAAACCATTGAAAAAAGAAATTTAGTAAATATAAATGATAAATCAGTTTTAACTTTTTTAAATAAATTTATAAAATCTCACAAGGAAGCAATTAGTTTTTGGTAATTTTTTTTAAAATAGGAGTAAAAAAATCAATTTTTACTAGTTTTTATTCTTGAGAATACATCTTTGTTCTTAATTCCTGAACTTTCTCGTCATCAAGATAATCGTCGAATGTCATGTAACGATCAATGGCACCTTTTGGCGTTAATTCAATTACTCTATTGGCGACAGTTTGCGAAAACTCGTGATCGTGTGTGGTGAAAATCACAGAACCTTTGAAATTTTTTAGAGAATTATTAAATGCCGTAATAGACTCTAAATCCAAGTGATTGGTTGGTTCATCAAGCATTAAAACATTAGCACGTTGCATCATCATTCGCGACAACATGCATCTTACTTTTTCGCCACCAGACAAAACTCTACAGGTTTTCAAGGCTTCTTCACCAGAAAAAATCATTTTCCCCAAAAAACTACGAATATTAACTTCGTCGCGCTCTTCTTCGGTTTTTACCCATTGACGCAACCAATCTACTAGAGAATAATCGCTTTCAAAAAAGGAATGGTTTTCGACTGGTAAATACGCCTGAATTGTAGTAACACCCCAATCGTATTTTCCTGAATCTGCTTTTTGATTTCCGTTAAGTATTTCATAGAATGCCGTTGTGGCTCGAGAATCTTTAGAAAAAAGTACAATTTTATCTCCTTTGGCCATATTCAAATCGACTCCTTTAAACAAAACGTCACCATCTACAGAAGCACTCAAATTTTGCACATTTAAAATTTGGTCACCAGCTTCACGTTCTTGATCAAAAATAATGGCGGGATAACGCCGACTTGATGGTTTGATCTCGGAAATATTCAATTTTGAAATCATCTTTTTACGAGAAGTCGCCTGTTTTGATTTGGCTACATTGGCACTAAAACGTCGAATAAATTCTTCTAATTCTTGTTTCTTCTCTTCGGCTTTTTTGTTTTGTTGTGCACGTTGTTTTGCTGCTAATTGGCTGGATTCATACCAGAAAGTGTAATTACCAGAATAATGGTTTATTTTACTAAAATCAATATCAGAAATATGAGTACAAACCGCATCAAGAAAGTGACGATCGTGCGAGACTACAATAACTGTATTTTCATAATTAGCTAAGAAATTTTCGAGCCATGCAATGGTTTCAAAATCCAAATCATTAGTTGGTTCATCCATAATTAATAAATCTGGATTTCCAAAAAGTGCTTGGGCTAGAAGTACTCGAACTTTAATTTTACCTTCTAAATCTCCCATTAAGGTATAATGGTGTTCTTCGGTAATGCCTAGATTTGAAAGCATTGCTGCGGCATCAGAATCTGCATTCCAACCATTCATTTCCTCAAATCGAACTTGCAACTCTCCTATTCTATCAGCATTTTTATCATTATAATCTAAATAGAGTGCATCCATTTCTTTTTTTACAGCATACAAAACCTTGTTTCCCATCATCACGGTTTCTAGAACCGTAAATTCGTCAAACATATTGTGATTTTGATTCAAAACCGACATTCGTTTGCCAGGTTCCAAGTGTACATGTCCTGAAGTAGGATCCATTTCACCAGCAATTATTTTCAAAAAAGTAGATTTTCCAGCACCATTTGCTCCAATAACTCCGTAAATATTGCCGTGTGAAAAGACTGTGTTTACTTCGTCGAACAAGATTCTTTTTCCGAACTGAACTGATAAATTATTTATTGATAACATGGAGCGTACTTTATAAAATTTTTGCAAAAATAGTAAAAAATAGTGGATTTAATTTGCCTTACTCTTACATTTAAATTAGCTACATTTAACTATGTATTAACAGTAAAATTAGATTGGTCTGAATATTTTTGTATACTTATCTGCTGTAATTATGAATACCCCCAAAGTATTTAATCGTTTTTTAATTTTAATTGTTTGCTTAACATCATTATGTTCTTGTAATAAAGAACTTAAGGCTAGCGATTATACTGCTTATTTTGGTGGAGAAATTGTAAATCCTACGCACCGTTATGTGCTGTTTTGTAAAGATTCTCAAGTTTTAGATACCATTCCGCTGAAAGAGGATAATACTTTTTTTATAAAATTTGATTCCTTAGCTTCAGGGTTGTATAATTTTAAGCATGAACCTGAATATCAATATGTTTTTTTTGATAAAAATGACAGTATAATGGTTCATATCAACTCAAATGATTTTGATGAGTCTATCGTTTTTTGTGGAAAAGGGGATGAAAAAAATAATTTTTTGATGGATTTATACCTTCGTAATGAATCCAATAGAGAACAGTCATTCGATATTTACGATTATGATGTTTCTCAATTTTCAAAGAATATAGATTCAACATACAGTTCTAACAAAAAGTTTTATGATTTTAGAAAAAGTGAAATCAAATGGAGTAACGACTTTGATTTGTTTGCCAAAGCATCTTTGGATTTTCATAATTATTCAAAAAAAGAGTTGTATCCAGTAATTCATAAAATGAGAACGGGAAATGACATTAGAAAAAAACTGCCAAAAGATTTTTATAGTTTTAGAAAAAATATAAATTTTAATAATGTAGAATTAACAGGCTATCTTCCGTTTGTGATGTACCTTTCCCATTTGCTTAATAATTTAGGATCTATTAATTATCATAATCATTTTTCAGAGGTCGACTTATCGTTAAAAATTAATGTGAACAAACTCAATATTGCTGATACATTAATTAAAAATGAAAAAGTAAAAAATATGATTCTAAATAATATTGCTTTCACTTATTTTTTAGAAGATCAAAATATGCTAAACAATCAAACTTTTTTAGATACTTATCATAAATACTCAACAGATAAAAGTGCTGAAAATGAAATCATAAAAATAGGCAAAGCAATTCAATTATTAAAGCCTGGTAATTCAATTCCAGAAGTAAATTTAATTAATTTGAAAGGGCAAAAAATTTCATCAAAAAACATTTTAGCTAAAAAAACAATTTTATTTTTCTATACTGAAAACGCAGAAACTCACATGGCTTCTGCACACAAAAAAGCAATCGCGTTTAAATCTCGTCATCCTGATTATCAATTTATAGCAATAAATCTTGATGAAAAACAATCTAAATGGTTTGAACTATTGTCAAAATATAAATTTGATGGTATCGAGGAATATCGGTGTGATGATTTTGAAGACTTAAAAACAAAATGGGCAATTACAAAAATACATAGGACTATAATTCTAGATAAAAATGGTAAAATAAACAATGCCTTCACTAACTTATTTGAAGCAAACTTTGAAAAATACCTTAAATAACCCGTTGGGTGTAATTCGTTTTTTTTTACCACATAGAAACATAGATTTTGTGAATTTTAAAAGGCGTTTCACTTATTTTAAGAAAATCATAGCTATCTGAACTCATGAAGTGGGCTATCTAACTCTTTTTTTCTATGTTTCTATGTGGTAAAATTATTTTTTACTTGTTTTTATTAATTGCACCCAACGGGTCTTAAATAGTCTTCATAATACATTATAAAAAATCTAGCAACCAATATCTAGATTTATCTTATTTATTAATTTTGATGAAGTCAAATTTGTACATTGAAAAAGTATCCAAAATTGTTCAAACAAATTTACTAATTGAAGTATTTTTAATAAATAAAATTTAAGTAAATTTAGAATATACTTAAGAATCAACTGTTATCCTATAAAAATATTTATGCTTAATTCAAAAAAATAACGTTTTCGTTATTGATTTGACGCTATTTATTCCAATAAATTTTTTTTTGTTAGGTAATACAATATATTTACTGTAATACAAACCAGTAAAAGTAGTAACCTAAAACCATAACTAAATAAAAAATTATGAATACAGAACAAACAAAGTCTAATAATTCAGCGCTGTACACCTTAATATCCGTTTTTTTCTTTTGGGGATTTATTGGCGCCTCAAATGGTGTTTTTATTCCTTTCTGTAAGGCAAAATTTGGATTAGACCAATTTCAAAGCCAGCTTATCGATTTTGCTTTTTACGGTGCTTATTATATTGGAGCCTTACTTCTTTTCATATTTAGCAGTATTGCAAAAAAAGATATTCTTAACGATTGGGGATTCAAAAAAGGAATTATTTATGGATTATTGATTAGTACTTTTGGTGCTGTATTAATGATATTAGCTGTAACTCAAGGTAGTTATTTATTTATACTCGGAGCGTTGTTTATAGTTGCTCTTGGTTTTTCATTGCAACAAACCTCGGCACAACCGTTTGCGGCTTCATTAGGTGAGCCGCACAGTGCTTCGAGTAGATTAAATCTTGCTGGCGGAATCAATTCGTTTGGAACAACAATAGGTCCAATAGTAGTATCGATAGCATTATTTGGCGTTATTTCAGGAGTGAGTATCGAGGAATTTGCTCAAAAAGAAAATTCATTGGATGCCATGAAAATTCTATATGTATTTGTGGGTGGCTTATTTTTATTGGCAGCAGCCTTATTTCAATTTTCTAAAAAATTACCAGCAGGCAAAAGCGACTCTACTTTTGAAACAGCAAGCAAAGCGATGAAAACCTTAATCGCAATTACAGTAATTTTAGTAGCCATTTTTGCTTATATATTTTCTCGCTATGAAGATCCAGAATTTATAACTCGATTTTTAGAAAATAAAGAGAAAGATTATTTAGGATTATCATTGACCGTTTCAACATTAATAGTAGTAGTTGTCGGATTATTGTTTGCCAATACCTCAGCACAAAAAAATTCTGAAGGTTGGGGAGCAATGAAATATCCTCAATTAGTATTGGGAATGTTAGCCCTGTTCACCTATGTAGGTGTAGAAGTAACTATAGGCAGTAACTTGGGCGAATTATTAAAAACTGCTGATTTTGGATCTATTGATGGTCCAGGATTAGCACCATATATGTCTATGTATTGGGGAAGTTTAATGATTGGACGTTGGGCTGGAGCAATATCAGTTTTTAATCCGTCATCTCAATTAAAGAAAATTTTACTCATTGTTGTACCTTATATAGCATTTGCGGTGGTTTTAATAGTTAATGCAATTTCTGGACAAGATATTACACCGTTATATGCTTATGCATTTGTAGTTGTGTTTCAAGTTGCAGGATTCTTTTTAGGAAAAGATCAGCCTTCAAGAACACTTATGATTTTTGGACTTATGGGAATGATTGCAATGCTAATAGGTTTATTCACAACTGGAACAATAGCAATTTTTGCTTTCATGAGTGGTGGATTATTCTTAAGTATTATGTGGCCTTCAATTTTCTCATTAGCAATTGCTGGTTTAGGAAAATATACTTCGCAAGGTTCAGCTTTCTTGGTAATGATGATTTTAGGTGGTGGAATTATCCCACCATTACAAGGAAAGTTAGCTGATATTATAGGTATTCATGCTTCTTATTTTATTCCTGTTTTGTGTTTTGCTTTTATAGCATTCTATGGTTGGAAAGTCATTGGGATATTACAAAAACAAGGAATCGGACACGAAATAGAAGTTGGCGGAGGTCATTAATTCCCAACAGTCATTTAACGAAAAAGTCCCATTTGCAGGAGCAAATGGGACTTTTTTATTGGAATTGAGATTTACTTATTTCCTTTTTCGAAATCGGCTACAAACTGTGCCAATCCTATATCAGTCAATGGATGTTTCAATAATCCGTAGATTGCAGAAAGTGGTCCAGTCATGACATCGGCACCAATTTTTGCGCAATTTACGATGTGCATCGTGTGACGAACTGATGCAGCAAGAATTTGTGTTTCATAACCATAGTTGTCATAAATCAAACGAATTTCTTCAATAAGTGCCAATCCATCAGTTGATACATCGTCCAATCGTCCTATAAATGGAGATACATAAGTTGCACCAGCTTTCGCAGCTAATAAAGCTTGACCAGCCGAAAACACTAATGTAACATTGGTTTTAATTCCTTTATCCGAAAAGTATTTTGCAGCCATAACACCTTCTTTTGTCATGGGCAACTTCACTACAATTTGTTCGTGCAAATCGGCTAATTCTTCTCCTTCTTTCACCATACCTGCAAAATCAAGAGCATTCACTTCGGCACTTACGTCTCCGTCAACTAAATTGCAAATGTCAACATAGTGTTTTAAAATGCTGTTTTTTCCGGTAATTCCTTCCTTCGCCATCAACGATGGATTTGTGGTAACACCATCAAGAACGCCTAATGCTTGCGCTTCTTTAATTTGAGCTAAATTTGCAGTATCAATAAAAAATTTCATAGTTTATATTTAATTGTGTGTATAATTATTTTTGGGCGTGCCATCCCGTTCGTGTATAATATTACTCGTGCCTCACTTCATTTTACTACAACGGGAGTCGGGCTTTGCGCTATATCTTTTTTTCTCTAAAAAGAGAAAAAAAGGATGTCGCTTCAATCCCTCACGCAAAATCCAGTGCAAAATTACAATTTATAATGATTCATTAGCATTTTTTCGTATACTTTATCAGGCAAAATACGTTTTAAAACAATAGAGAATTTCTGCATAAAAGCACCCACTTTATAATGAATTTTGGGGTTTGGATTTTGGATTATTTTATACACAGCTTCCGCCATTTCATTAGGATTACTGCCGCTATCCACGTGTTCGTCCATCAACTTGAGTGTATTACCATAAGGAACTTCATAAGCTGAATCCTTTATTAATGGTGCATGAAAACGTCCCGAAGCTATATTGGTGGCAAAATCTCCCGGCGCAACATTAGTAATATTAATTCCAAAAGATTTTACTTCCATTCTCAAGGCTTCGGTTATGAGTTCCAAAGCTCCTTTTGAAGCGGAGTAAACGCCACGATATGGCAAACCCATATATCCCGCAATCGAAGTTATATTTATAATCAAACCCGAATTTTGTTTTCGCATTTGTGGCAAAACTGCTCTCATTACTTCGATTGGTCCAAAAAAATTGGTTTCAAAATTATTCTTGATTTCTACCATTGGAATTTCTTCCAAAGGTCCGGTAATCCCAACACCAGCGTTGTTAATCACAATATCAAGTCCTCCTGAAATGGCAATGATTTTGGCTACAGCCAAATGTATTGATTCGATATTACGAACATCAAGAGTTACCAATGGAAAAATCGAGTTCAAAACGCGTTCAGGATTCCTGCTGGTTCCATAAACAACAAAGCCTTTCTGATGCAAAAATTCGCCAATAGATTTTCCTATTCCCGAAGAACCGCCTGTGATTAGAACTACTTTGCTCATTTTTCAATTTTAGATTTAGGTAAAAATAAAAAAATCTTCCCAATGGAAGACTACTTATTTGAATGAATTTGAAATAGAATCTGAAATATCCCGACGCTTCGGGACAGATTTAAAAAAAGGCAAGCGACCTACATCGCATCGCTCAACCACTTACCCTTGCTATGTTCCCATCCTGGGGGATTTTGCAGGAGCAGATCGTGTAGGACTTGCCAGTGCAAATATACAATCTTTTTGTATTTTTGCAAGAGCTTTGTAGCTATAAAATAACGTTGTATATTGTCCTATTAAATATTTAAATTATGAAAAATTATAACTTCCTATCTATCATTTTATTAGGAATAGTATTTATCAGTTGTGGTGATAAAAAAATTAACGATAATACACTATTTAACTTTGATGAATCAAAATTTAAAGCACAATATCAGTTTCAAGATGCAGTTGAATTAAGTGTTTTAAATCCAAATTCAAAAACAGTTGATAGTATTATTTACTTAGTCAACGACAAAAAAATTGGAACAATTAAAGGAACCGAAAAAATTAATTTTGAATTAAAAAACCAAAAATTAGGCTATCAAAACTTAAAAGCCATAGTCTATTATAATGGTGAAAATGCCCAAGCAACTGCAAGAATAGAATTAGTTTCAAGTGTAGTTCCAAAATTATTAAAATATAAAATTGTAAATACGTTTCCGCATGATACTAAAGCCTATACTCAAGGATTAGAATTTTACCGTGACACTCTTTATGAAGGAACTGGAAATGGCGAAGGACCATCGGGGAAAAGAGGGATTTCAAGTCTACGAAAAACGGATTATAAAACAGGAAATGTATATAAAAAAGTTGAATTAGCAGAGCAATTTTTTGGCGAAGGGATTACCATTCTTAATAATAAAGTTTATCAATTGACCTACAAAAACAATGAAGGTTATGTTTATAATGCAGATACTTTCAAAAAAGAAAAAACTTTTCAATATCCTAAACAAATGCAAGGCTGGGGATTAACGAGTGATGGAAAAGTTCTATATATGACCGATAGCTCTGAAACCATACACCTATTGGATCCTGAAACGTTTAAAGAATTAGACCATATAAATGTGTACTCTTTAATAAACAAAATAGAAGCAGTCAACGAATTAGAATGGATTGATGGAAAAATTTATGGAAATGTATATCTAAAAAATGCTATTGCCATCATTAATCCTAAAACTGGAGCTGTAGAGGGAATTATTAATCTTGCTGAATTAGAAAAGAAAATCACTAAACTAGAAGATACCAATGTCTTAAACGGAATTGCATACAATCCAAAAACAAAAACCATTTTTGTAACGGGTAAAAACTGGGATAAAATGTTCGAAATCAAAGTTTCGGAGTAATATAAAATAAACCACTATTGACTGAAGGTCAATAAGTTTTAATTTAGCAGTCTATAAGTCTGCAAAGTTGTAAGAGTAAAATAAATCAACCGCAGATTCGCAGATTAAAAATACAATCTGAATAAATAATCTGCAAATCTGCGGTAAAATTTTTTAGAACCTGAAAGGTAAATGTATTAAAGTAAAACATTTAAACTATAACTGCGACCAATAAATGAAAACACTCATCATCAACATCAAGGAATTACTTCAAGTTCGAGATGCCTCGATTTTGAAAGTTTCTGGTTCTGAAATGGCAGTTCTTCCCACCATCAAAAATGCTTATTTGATAATTGAAAATGATTTGATTGCCGATTTTGGCTCGATGGAAGATTTAGCAGAGGATTTAAATCCAGAAAAATGTATTGATGTTAAGGGCAAAATGATACTTCCTACTTGGTGTGACAGTCATTCTCATATTGTTTTTGCTGGAAATCGGGAACATGAATTCGTAGATAGAATTAATGGTTTGAGTTATGAAGAAATTGCCAATCGTGGTGGTGGTATTTTAAATTCGGTAAAAAAACTGAATGAATCCACAGAGGATGAAATCTATACTCAATCTAAACTCCGTCTCGAAGAAGTCATACAATTAGGAACTGGAGCAATCGAAATTAAATCAGGTTATGGATTAACTGTCGCTGGAGAATTAAAAATGCTTCGGGTGATTCAACGTTTGTCAAATGATTATCCTATAACGATAAAAGCTACTTTTCTGGGTGCTCACGCTTTACCAACAGAATTTAAAGACAATAGAAAAGGGTATATTGATTTAATAATTGATGAAATGCTTCCTGAAATTGCAAAAAACAAACTAGCACATTTTATCGATGTATTCTGCGAAACGGGTTATTTCACAGTCGCTGAAACCGAAGAAATTATAGAAGCTGGAATCCGTTTTGGCTTAAAGCCAAAAATTCACGTGAATCAATTCAACTCCATAGGCGGAATTCAGGCTGGAATAAAATACAATGCACTTTCTGTGGATCATCTTGAGGTAATGACATCCCAAGATATTAAAAGTTTGAAAAACACCGATACAATGCCTGTTGCTTTGCCTTCATGCTCCTATTTTTTGAGCATTCCATATACACCAGCAAGAGAAATGATTAGCGCAGGTTTACCAATAGCTCTTGCAACTGACTTTAATCCAGGTTCATCACCTTCTGGAAATATGAATTTTGTGGTGGCAACAGCTTGTATCAAAATGAAAATGACTCCAGAAGAAGCTATAAACGCAGCTACAATAAATGGAGCTTTTGCTATGGAAATTGCAAATACTCACGGCAGTATAACTATTGGTAAAAAAGCGAACCTAATTATTACAAAACCTATTTCTTCCTATTATCAATTACCGTATGCGTTTGGTAGCAATTTAATTGATACGGTTATGATTGAAGGTAAAATTATAGTGTAAAATAAATTTTAACCTAGATAAAAAAGAAACCACGAATAACACAAGTTTATACAAATTAAAAATTAGTGTAAATTAGTGTTATTCGTGGTAAAATAATTTATGCATTTTGGGACTAAGCCAAAATTTTATTTCAAAGTAAAACTTGTTTTAGAAACCAGTTCGTCCTTATCAAATACATTTACAAAATAAGTTCCTTTTTCAAAACTTTTACCCGGCAAATCTTCTGAAACATTTACTGTCTTATTTTCGTATTTAACATTAGAAGTAAAACTGTAAGTTAGCGATCTATCCCCAAAAGTTTCTGTTTTCTTGTCTCCAAGCACATTACTTTTACTATCAATTACTTGAACATAATACGTTTTATCTCCAGATTTTGCAATTTGATTTTCAGCAATCGTAAAACTAATTTTCAAAACATCAGCTCTACCAGCTTTGTCAGTTTCAATTTGTTTGCCTGAACTTCTTAATTTATAAGCCGAAGTTTTCATATTTAAAACTGTTAATTTCGAGCCTTTTTCGACAGTTTTTGTCAATTCTTCGTTTTGACCTACAAGAACTTCATTGAATTTTTTAGATTCTCCTAACACCACTACTGTACTATCTCGTTGAGTTGTTAAAGTAGTATTTTGCTTTTTTAAGCCTTCGTTTTCTGCTAATAACCCTTTCATGTCAGACTCTAGCTTGATGTATTGCGTTTTATATTTTGCCAGCGATGCGTTATCTCCTTTTGATTTTTTTAAATCACCCATTAACGCTACAACTTTGTCTCGCTCAATAATTAATTCTTCAGACATTGAAGTGTTTTCTGCAATTGCAGCATCATAAGTAGTTTTTAAACTTTCTAAGTCCTTCATAACCAATTCTTTTTCGGTTACAGTTTTTACTAATTCCGTTTTAACTTCCTTTGCGTCTGTCGTTAATTTATAAATATACACCAGACTTCCTACTAATAAAATTGCTAAAACCGCTATGATGGCTTTTAGGCTTGAACTAGAATTGTTTTGTTGTTCTTCCATTTTTTATATTTTTAATTACAAATTTAATAATTTATACTGCCTTTAAACGTAATTTAAACAAATATATTATATTTGGCTATTATATTTATATGGAAAACCTGATACCATTTACTGTCACTGATCTTTCAAAAATTACTAACCACAGAAGTGGTGAAATAAAATTTGGAGAAAAAATGTTGACTATGCCAATCGATGAAGATCCAATTTTGTTTTTAAACTCTTGTGATGCAAAGTATGTATTATTTGGAATCCCAGAAGACATAGGTGTTCGAGCAAATTATGGTCGTCCAGGAACTGCAACTGCATGGGAATGTGCTATAAAAAGTATTGCAAACATTCAACACAATCGATTTTGCAAAGGAAGTCAAATACTCGTTTTAGGACAATTAGATGTGATTCAGGATATGAAAAAAGTGGCACATTTAAATTTCAATAAGGTAGATGATCGAACTAAATTAAGTCAGCTTGTCGAAAAAATTGACAAAGAAGTTTCGCATATTATTTTTAATATAATTAAATCGGGTAAGATTCCAATTATTATTGGTGGTGGTCACAATAATGCGTACGGGAATATTAAAGGTACTGCACTTGCCAAAGGCAAATCTATTAATTCCATAAACTTTGATGCACATTCTGATTTTAGAATTCTAGAGGGAAGACATAGCGGTAATGGATTTTCGTACGTATATGAAGAAGGATTCTTAAAAAAGTATTTTATTTTTGGTTTACACGAAAATTATACATCAAAAAGTGTATTAGATATTCTTAAAAAAACTGACGATAGAGTGCGCTATAATACTTATGAAAGCATAAATATTAGAAAAGAAAAGGAGTTCAATCAAGAAATGACTTTGGCCTTGGAATTTATAGAAACCGATCCTTTTGGAATTGAAATTGATCTCGATGCGATACCTAATATTGCTAGTAGTGCAATGACACCAAGTGGTTTTTCAATAGAGCAACTTCGTTTATTTATAACTTTTTTTGCAAAAAACAAAAACGCCTCCTACATACATATTTGTGAAGGTGCACCAGAATTGTGTTACGATAAAAACAATCATCTTATAGGAAAACTTATAGGATATCTGGTAACTGATTTTATAAAAGCTAAAAATTGTATTGAACAATTGTAAATCTAAAATACTTTATTTAGAGGCTTAAATCAACTTCTTGAATTTCAGTCAAAAATAATAAGCATATCTTTACACAACTATCTTGTGAAAATTGGTAGATAATTAATACAAAAAATATGTTATTCGAAGATTTATCACTTTCAAAAAGTATTCAAAAAGCCGTATATGAACAAGGCTATACAACTCCAACACCCATTCAAGAACAATCAATTCCACTTGTTTTATCAGGACGGGATTTAATAGGTTGTGCACAAACTGGAACAGGAAAAACAGCTGCATTTGCTATACCAATTATACATCAATTGCACAGAATTGTTGGATCATCAAAAAAAGCAAAAGAAATTCGTGCGCTTATTGTAACTCCAACACGAGAATTGGCAGTACAAATTGGTCAAAGTTTTGACACTTACGGAAAATATACAAACCTAACTCAGCTTACCATTTTTGGTGGCGTATCACAAGTTCCACAAGTTGATACACTGCGCAAAGGTGTCGATATACTTGTTGCTACTCCGGGACGATTGCTAGATTTACACAAACAAGGATTTATTGATTTAGATCATTTACATACATTAGTTCTAGACGAAGCAGATCAAATGCTGGACATGGGATTTATTAATGATGTCAAAAAAATTGTAAAGCTTACGCCAAAAAACAGGCAGACATTATTATTCTCGGCTACAATGCCAATAGCAATCAGAGAATTGGCAGAAATGTTTTTGAAAGATCCTGCAAAAGTAGAAGTTTCGCCAGTTTCATCTACAGCAGAAAATGTAGAGCAAAGAATTTATTTTGTTGAAAAAACCGAAAAAAGAAATTTATTATATCATTTGATAAAAAATGAAAATTTATCAGATGTATTGGTTTTTTCTAGAACAAAACACGGTGCAGATAATGTAGTAAAAGCATTGAGGAAAAACAGCATCGCAGCCGAAGCCATTCATGGTGACAAATCACAAAATGCAAGACAACGCGTTTTAGATGCTTTCAAAAATAAGGAAATTGGAGTTCTTGTAGCCACAGATATAGCTGCTCGTGGTATAGATATCGACCAATTACCGTTTGTAATTAATTTTGATTTGCCTAACATTCCCGAAACTTATGTTCATAGAATAGGTAGAACTGGTCGTGCCGGAAACGAAGGTATCGCGATTTCTTTTTGTAGCAAAGACGAACATCAATATTGGAAAGACATTCAAAAACTAATAAAAGTGGATGTAAAAACAGTCAACGATCATCCTTATCCGTGGCACTCTGGAAGCCCAGAAACTGCACCTTCTGCATCACAAAAAAACTCTAATCGTAGTGGTGGCGCTCATAAATCTAGAAAATCTGAAGTTTCAAAACAAAATAAAAAACGCTGGTATTAAACTGTTTTATTAAATTTGCTAATCTGACTGTTGATAATTTGAAATAATTTTTGAGGTTCAAAAGGTTTGATTATTATATCATTCATTCCTGCCGAAATTGCTTCTTCTGTGATTTCGGTTTTTGAAAAAGCAGTTAATGCAATAATTGGTGTATTAATACCACTCCATCTTATTTTTCTAGTTGTTTCGAAACCATTCATAATAGGCATATTGATGTCCATTAAAATAGCATCAAAACTTTCTTTCTCTAGAATATTTAATGCCTGAAAACCATCATCAACGATGGTACATAGATAATTTGCTTTTTTAAGAATTTTCAATGTAACGAGTTGGTTAATTTTGTTGTCCTCAACAATTAAAATTTTAAATGACTGATTAGGAGATAAATCCACGACGATATTATTAATAATTTCAATTGTTTTGTCAGGATCAAAATCAAATGCGATGGTGAAAGAAAACGTTGTGCCCACTCCTATTTTACTATCAATTTCAATCTTACTTCCAAATAATTCTAGTAATTGTTTCACTATAGTTAATCCAAGTCCAGTTCCTTGATAATCTTCTTCATTTCTCCCTATTTGGATAAATTTATCAAATATTTTTGCTTGATCTTCTTCTGCAATTCCTACTCCATTATCTTTAATTTGAAAAGCAACATAATGTAATTTTCCTTCAATTTTAGATAAATTTGCTATAATACTTACCTCACCGTTTTTAGTGAATTTTAATGCATTACTAGTCAGGTTTATTATTATTTGAGACAGCCTTAATTTATCTCCAATTAAATATTCTGGTATTTTTTTATCGATATTTAAAATCAAATTATTTTTATTATTCTTCGCGATAAAGGATAATGAATTTTTGATCAAGTTTAATTCATCAGGAATATTAAAAGCCAATCTTTCGAACACAATTCTACTTTCTTCAATTTTATTTATCTGCAAAACATCATTTACAAGCGACAATAAGTATCGGGCCGAAAATTTTAGAGAATTTAAGTGTGGGCTATTCGCTAATTCTTTGTGTTCGTCTAATAACATATTTGTTATGCCAATAACTCCATATAAAGGAGTTCTTAACTCGTGACTTATAGTTGAGACAAATTGAGTTTTGAGTTTTGATGCTTCTTCGGCTTTTTCTTTTGCAATTAATAATTCTTCATTTGCAATAATGAGTTGATTATTAGCTTTCTTTTTAAAATTATAATTTTTGTAAGTTGAATACAGTAATAATAATAAAACCACGAAAGCAATAACAAGTAAAAGCACAATAATTTTAGATTTTTTTATAATTTGTGCTTGCAAGCTGTTCTCAATTTCTATTTTGTCTATCTCACGTTTATATTCGTCTAATTCCAGGTTGATACCTACCTTTTTAGCATTTTTGATTTTATTCGAATTATAAATTTTGTTTGTAATCTCATGAAAAAGTTCGCTATTAATATAGGCTTCTTCATAACGTTTATTTTTTAATAAAAATTTTGAATATTCTTGATGTGAAAAAGATAAGTCTGATTTTATTTTAAATTTATTTCCAAATAGTATTGCGTTTTTAAAATAGGACTCCGCTTTTTCATTTTCCTTTTTATAGCTATAATACATACCGCTGAGCATGTTTATGACTATAAGATTTGATGGTTCGCCGTATTTTAAATTGTTTTTAGTGATAAATTCTAAATAGGGAAAACCTTTGTCAAATTGTCCAATGTCAAAATAAACCCAGGCAACATTTATTTTCGTAAATAATATTTGAGAAATATCACCTATTTTTAAACTATAATCAATTGATTTTTTAAAGTAACTAATCCCAATTTTATTTTGTTTCTTTTCAAAACAATATAGATTACCTAAATTATTATTTAGTCTGAATTTTATGGTATCATTATCCGTTTTATCAGCGTAGAATATTCCTTTTTTATAGAATGATATTGCTTTGTCAAATTCTCCTAAATAATTATAATTTGCCCCAATTGTATTGTATGACCCAGCAATAAGACTGTTGTCATTCGTAATTGTGGCTTCACGCAGCACTTGTCTTGATAGAATTAAAGATTTTTCAAAATTAGAATCACGCATATACTGCGTTGCTTGTTTGGCTAATTTTGAAATATCTTTTTTAGTAGGTGTCTTAGTTTGAGCTAGACAATTACCACTAAAAATAATTAGCGAAAAAAGTAATGTGAAATTATATCTTATTTTGATCATAAAATATTCTAGTATATTCAAATATACAGTTTATTACTAAAGTTAACACGGTTTATTCAACGTTTTTAAAAACATTAAAACCTGTTCTATATCTAAAACAGGTTTTATTTATGATTTCTAAATTTATTAGGCAATACCATTTTCATTGCCATCTTCCCATTTTCCAACAACTGATGTTGCCAATGCATTTCCTAAAACATTTGTTGCACTGCGAAACATATCACAAAAGTGATCTATAGGAAGAATCAAAGCGATTCCTTCAATAGGAATGTCAAACATGCCACAAGTAGCAGCAACAACTACTAAACTTGCTCTTGGCACACCAGCAATTCCTTTACTGGTAAGCATCAACACGAATAACATTGTGAATTGTGTAGGGTAATCAAGATGAATTCCGTATGCTTGAGCAATAAAAATACTAGCAAATGTCATGTACATCATGCTTCCATCTAAATTGAATGAATAACCCAATGGTAACATAAACGAAACTATTTTGTCTTTTACTCCAAAACGTTCTAACTCCTCAGTAAGTTTAGGGAAAACGGCTTCGGAACTCGTTGTCCCAAAAGCAATAATTAACGGGCTAACTATATGCCTTAGTAATGATTTCATTTTTTTGTGAAGAAAAATATAACCAACAATTATAAGTACAATCCAAAGTGTTCCAATACCTACTAAAAAAGATCCAAAGAATTTAAAATAAGTCAATGCTAATTCTTGAAAATCCCTTACTGCAAAAACCCCTGCAATTGCGCCAAAAACACCTATTGGTGCAAACTTCATCACATAATTCACCATTTTTAGTACAATGTGGGATGTTTTATCTAAAGCACTAATTACCGGTTTTACATAATCTCCCAATGAAGCTGCAGCCAAACCAAAGAAAATGGAGAAAATTACTATTTGCAAAATTTCATTTGTAGCCATTGCTTCGACGATACTTTTAGGAACGATATGTTCTATGAAATTCTCGAAAGACAAACTCTGCGTTTTTGCAGTAACTTCAGATGCAGTAGTCATATCGATATTTGATAAATTAAGACCTACACCAGGTTCAAGTAGGTTTACATAAAACATACCTATTAACAATGATATAAATGAAGCTGTAAAAAACCAACCCAAAGCTTTCCCACCAATTCTTCCTACTGCATTTATGTCACCTAATTTTGCAATTCCTACAACGAGTGTTGTGAATACTAATGGTGAAATAATCATTTGAACTAATCGAATAAAAATAGTAGCCAGCATTTTTATTTTTTTGCTGAATTCTTGTGCTGACTCTGCTGAAATAGTATTGTGAATAATAATTCCTAAAACTGCTCCAAGAAGCATCGCTATTAGGATTTGTCCTGTTAGACTAGAAAAAAAAGAGGTTTTTTTGGTTGTTACGGTAGTCATTTATTTGGTTATTGGTTTTGGTTAAACTCACTATTTAGCTCGTCAAAATAGTAAGTATGCTTTTCAATTATAAATAGGTTTTATTTATCAAATAAAAATCTGCGAGAACAATTGCTGCCATGGCTTCAACAATAGGAACTGCACGTGGCACAACACAAGGATCATGACGTCCTTTTCCTGTCATTTCAGTGATATTTCCTTTATTGTCTAATGATTCTTGCTTTTGCATAATGGTAGCCACAGGTTTAAAAGCTACTCTAAAATAAATATCCATTCCGTTGCTAATTCCGCCTTGAATTCCTCCCGAAAGATTGGTTCTTGTGGTTCCATCTGAATTGTATAAATCGTTGTGTTCGCTTCCTTTCATTTTTGAGCCACAAAAACCGCTACCAAACTCAAACCCTTTTACCGCATTTATCGAAAGCATTGCTTTTCCTAATTCGGCATGCAATTTATCAAAAACAGGTTCGCCCAAACCTATAGGTACATTCTGAATGACACAAGTTACCGTTCCTCCTACTGTATCGCCTTGCTTACGAATTTCCCTGATATATTCTTCCATAATCACAGCCGAAGCTTCATCTGGACAGCGAACAGGATTGTTCTCGGTTTTCGAAAAGTCTAAATCTTGGTATGGTTTTTCTAGAAAAATTGGGCCAACAGAAGAAACGTACGCATTTATTTTTATCTCGGGCAATATTTGTTTTGCAATTGCTCCTGCCACAACTCTACTGGCAGTTTCACGAGCAGAACTTCGACCGCCACCGCGATAGTCACGGAAACCGTATTTTTTTTCGTAAACATAATCAGCATGACTTGGTCGATAATTGTCTTTTATATGCGAATAGTCGTCTGATTTTTGATTCGTATTGGGTATAATAAATCCTATGGATGTTCCAGTAGTTTTGCCTTCGAAAATTCCAGAAAGAAATTGCACATCATCTGGCTCTTTTCGTTGGGTTACTATAGCAGATTGACCTGGTTTTCTTCGAGACATTTCGAGTTGAATTGCTTCTAAATCTAATGTAATTCCTGATGGGCAACCATCTATTATTCCGCCTAAAGCTTCTCCATGAGATTCTCCAAAAGTTGTAATTCTAAAGAGTGTTCCGTAGCTATTTCCTGCCATTGTAGTTAGTTTTCAACAAATATAAGGTTTTAGTTTAAAGTTCAAAATTTTAAAAGCTTTAAAAATCGCAACTAATTTCTTAACATTGAATTTGGTTTTAATTAATAGTAGAGGCTTTATTTTGTGAAACTTCAAATTTATTAAAATTGAAAAAAAGAAAGGTTGAACTGGTCGTGATTTCGGATGTACATCTTGGAACTTATGGAAGTCATGCCAAAGAATTATACAATTATCTATCCTCTATAAAACCAAAGGTTTTAGTGCTCAATGGCGATATTATAGACATTTGGCAATTTAGAAAATCGTATTTCCCAAAGTCGCATTTGAAAGTAATTCAAAAAATTATTAGCTTTGTTTCTAAAGGGACAAAAGTATATTATGTTACAGGAAACCATGATGAAATGCTGCGCAAATTCAGCGAAATGAGCATGGGAAATTTTGCTCTTGTTGATAAACTAGTACTTACTTTAGACGATAAAAAGGCTTGGATTTTTCATGGTGATGTTTTCGATGCTTCTGTAAATCATGCAAAATGGATTGCAAAACTGGGTGGTTTGGGTTATGATTATCTTATTCTACTGAATCGTTTTGTAAATTGGTTTTTGACTAAAATTGGCAAAGAACCGTACTCATTTTCTAAAAAAATAAAAGCAAGTGTAAAAAAAGCAGTCAAACATATTTCTGATTTTGAATTGACGGCCACAGATTTAGCCATAGAAAACAATTATGATTATGTTATTTGTGGGCACATTCACGAGCCTAAAATAGTTCATACCGTAAATAAAAACGGAGAAACATTATATTTAAATTCAGGTGATTGGGTCGAAAATTTAACTGCTTTGGAATACAATAAAAAACGATGGAAATTATTTCATTATGCCGCAGCAAATTACGCTGAAGAAGAAAACCTCTTTGAAATGGAAGATATTTTGAGCAATCAACTAACGCCACACCTGCTTTTTTCAAAACAAAATATTTTAGATTAATCCCAGTAATCGAATATTTTAGGATAAAAAAAGAGCGAATTATGTAACTTTTTGTAATTATTATATAATTTTTTGGCACGTTTTTAGTTATATGTTTGTAAAAAAAAATAAAACTTATGAAAAAAATCATTTTATCGGCTATTTTGCTAACAGGATTAGCATTTACCACACAGGCACAAGACATTTCGAAAAATGCATTAGGATTACGATTAGGTGACAGTGACGGTTTTGGAGGAGAACTATCCTACCAACGTGGTTTGTCAGACAACAATCGATTAGAACTAGATTTAGGTTGGAGAAACAGCAAGAATACTGATGCTTTTAAACTTACTGGTATTTATCAATGGGTTTGGAATATTGACGGTGGATTCAATTGGTATGCTGGAGTTGGTGGTGGTATAGGAAGCTGGAGCAATAATGATCTCAATAATGATGGTACTTTTGTTTTTGCTGCCGGAGATGTTGGAATTGAGTACAATTTTAGTGAAGCTCCAATCATGCTTTCATTAGACGCAAGACCAGAGTTTGGGTTTAGCGATTATAACGATGATCTAGGATTTGACATTGCGTTAGGTATTCGCTACAAATTCTAATTTACAATCAATAATTTATAAAAATATCCCGTGTGTTAAACAGACGGGATATTTTTTTTTAGTGCAGTTTCATACAATTCTTCATAAAGAGGTAAAATATTTTTTATGTCAAATTGTTTTGCAACTGATAGTGCATTATCCTTAAATTGTTTTAAAATTGCTGTATTTTTTAATATTTTCAAAGCATTTTCAGCCATTTCAACTGTATTGCCCACCTCGCTTAAATATCCTGAAACTCCATCAAAATTAACTTCGGGTAAACCCCCAGAATTACTCGAAATCACGGGAACACTCCACGCCATAGCTTCGAGCGCTGCAAGTCCAAAACTTTCGGTTTCTGATGGTAACAAAAACAAATCGGTTAAACTCAATATTTTGTCAATCTCGTTGCTATTACCAAAAAAAATTACTTTGTCTTGAATCCCTAATTCTCTACACAAATATTCTGCTTTTTCTTTTTCGGGACCATCGCCTACCATCATTAATTTTGCGGGTATTTCCTTTTGGATATTATAAAATATTTTAATCACATCAGGAATTCGTTTTACTTTTCTAAAATTACTAATGTGTGTAATAATGCGTTCCTGTTCTGTTGCCATCACAGAGCGACGGCAAGGAATATTTATATCATTAATGTTTTTATCCAATTCAATAAAATTTGGAATAACTACAATTTCGTTTTTTATATTAAATAATTTAAGCGTTTCGTCTTTCAAACTTTGGGAAACCGAAGTCACATAATCAGATTTATTGATGCTAAATGTTACTGCCGGTTTATAAAACGGATGATTCCCCACCAAGGTAATATCTGTTCCGTGAAGTGTTGTAATCATTGGAATATTAATACCTTCGTCTTTGAGCATTTGTTGAGCCATATAACCAGCATATGCATGCGGAATGGCATAATGAACATGCATTAATTCAATTTTATAGAGTTTGACCATATCGACCAATTTGCTCGATAAAGCCAATTCATAGGGTTGAAAATGAAACAATGGATATTCTGGAACGTTGACTTCGTGATAATGGACATTAGGGTTCAAAAGAGCTAGTCTCACAGGTTGACTGTAGGTTATAAAATGAATTTCGTGACCACGACGCGCCAATTCAAGACCAAGTTCTGTTGCTACAACGCCACTTCCACCAAAGGTTGGATAACAAACAATTGCTATTTTCATGTATATAAATAAGGAAAACAAATTTACTCAAAAATGAGCAATCAAAAGTTAAGGAAAGTTTAAAAAAAACACGCTGGTTTTATTTTAGTATTTTATTTATCAATCCGAAGAAAAATAGTTACTGTTATTTTTTTTGCTGATTCATTTTTTAATGAAATGAATGCGGTTAAAACATATACTATAAATGCTCATTTTTAATTTTTTTGTTCATCCATTTATTGATTTTGTAGGTAAGATAAGCTGAACCACTCCCAACTAATGCTCCTGCTAAAACATCAGAAGGATAATGCACTCCTAAATGTATTCGAGAATAACCCACAGCTGTTGCCCAAACAAATGACGGAGCAATTACATACCATTTAGGATAAGCTATACTCAAAGAAGTTGCGGTTGCAAAAGTAATTGAGGTATGTCCCGAAGGCAAGGAATAACCACCACCAGAGGTCAATTTTTCGATTTCAGGATAAGTTTCAAATGGACGGTCTCTTTTTATAATTCGTTTTAATGCAAATGTTATTAAAACAGATGCAGCTACAGTTTCGCCAATGAATAGCGCTTCTTTTTTTAATTGAGGATCTTTATTTATAATTCCAATCGCAAAAAGTGTTAATGGTGTTCCAATGCTGATAACCGCATAACTATTAGTAATGTTTTTAAATGTTGGGTCTAAATTTTGATTTCGATTTAAATTTATCGAACGTAACGTATTTATATCAAAGTTTTGCGAAAACAAATTTGACACAAAAAACAATAAAAAATATAAAAGGAACTTTTTAATCATTAGCAATATTTAAGTAAGTTTTCATTTTATTCAAAAGAACCTACTGTGCCAGCTGTCCAAGGCTGGAACTTCCCATGATTCATTAAACTCTTCGATAGTATTCACTAGATTATTAAAAACGATGGTGTTTTCTGTAACGGCTTTTTCTTTTGCCATTTTTTTGAAATCAATTAAACTTTTGTGAGCAATGTGCTCTCCGTTCTTGAAAGTTACGTTCATTTTGTCCAAAAGATCTACACTGTATTTTTGTTCCAAACCTTGAATAAATAATACCGATGCATCAATAGAACAACCCGTTGCAGCTTGAACATCTTGGTTTACCGCAAGTATTATAAACCTATTGTATTTTAATAAATAAGATGATTCTAAACTAGTTCCATGAGCTGCCCAACTTTCGAGAAACGATTGTAGAGCAGTTTCGATTTCTGAGAATTCATCATCCGAAAATTTTCGATTCGATTGATAAATCCAGATTTTAGATTCTTCGGGTAAATTTTCAAAAGGAACTAACATAATATTTTTTTTATTAAAAAATTGATACTAACCCAAAACCTGTAGTTTTTCCATCATAATAAGGAACGAATACCGTTTTCTTTGTAGTAGATTTATTATTTGTAAATAGTTTATTTATTGCTGGATACAACCAATAGCCAGCTTTAGCACTCAAAATTCCAATTCCAGCACCAGTCACTATATCCGATAACCAATGTCTATTGTTAAGCATTCTAAAAATTCCTGTTGCGCTGGCAACAATATATCCTGAAATTCCATACCAAAGCGAAACCTCTTTATATTCTTGAAATAAAAGTTCAGCACCCATAAATGCTGTTGCTGTGTGACCGGAAGGAAATGAATTAACACCGGTTTCGTCTGGTCTTTGTACATGGGAAACTTTTTTTATTACAGCAACTGTTGTTCCCATTATTAATGCTGAAGTTGTAGCAATTATTGATTTATCTTTTAAATTATTTTTTCCTTTTATGCCTCCAAAATCTAAAGCGAAAACTGTTACCAACGGTGCGTATTGCGTAAAATCATCCATTGTAATTCTATCATCAATATGCTCTGAAACTTCTTCTTTAATTTCAAGATTAAAAAACTCTAATTGGTCATTATCAGTAGCCCAAACTCCGTAACCAATAAGAATCGTTGGGATTATTAATTGTTTGTATTTAAAAGACAACTGATTGTGAATTATTAAATTTGAGTTGTTAATAATACTGTCGTTTATATGCTGACCAAATGAATACGAGTAAACTAATGATAATAAAATTAAATATTTAATTTGAACTTTTTTCATCTGACAAAATTTTACAAATCCTGAGCATTGGCAATTAGTTCAGCGATATCCATTACTTTTACTTCACCTTCTTTTTCTTTATTTTTGATTCCGTCCGTCATCATGGTATTGCAAAAAGGACAACCTGCAGCAATAATATCTGGTGTAGTTTCGAGTGCATCTTCGGTTCTTTCGATATTGATTTCTTTATTTCCTGGTTCTGCATCTTTGAACATTTGTGCTCCACCAGCGCCACAACATAATCCGTTAGCTCGAGAACGTTTCATTTCGACTAATTCAGCATCGAGTTTTTGGATTAAATCTCTTGGTGCTTCATACACATTATTGGCTCTTCCAAGATAACACGGATCGTGAAATGTGATTCGCTTGCCTTTGAATTGTCCGCCTTCGATGGTTAATCTTCCATCGTCTAACAATGATTTTAGAAATTCAGTGTGATGCACCACTTCGTATTTTCCACCTAATTCTGGATATTCATTTTTTAAAGTATTGAAACAATGCGGACAAGCGGTTACAATTTTTTTTGCTTCGTAGGCATTTAGAACTTCAATGTTCATCATGGCTTGCATTTGAAACAAAAACTCGTTTCCAGCTCGTTTAGCTGGATCACCTGTGCAACTTTCTTCGGTGCCAAGAACTGCAAAAGGAACATGGGCACGATTTAGAATTCGTACAAATGCTTTTGTAATTTTTTTTGCTCTATCGTCAAAACTTCCTGCGCAACCTACCCAAAATAAGACTTCGGGTTGTTTTCCTTGAGCTAGCATTTCGGCCATTGTGGGCACTATTAAAACTTCTGACATATAAAAAAATTTAAAGGTTTAAGGGTTAAAAGTTTTGAAAAACTGAAATCTGAAACCGTTTTGTATTATTAATTTAATAATTTATACTTCTCTGCGTGAGAGATAGTAGTGGAGCTCTTTTTTGTGAGGCTTTTTTGCCGAAAAAAAAAAGCGGGAACGTATAGCTCGACCCGAAGTTTTTCACGAAGGGTCACGCCAAAATCAATCTACTCGTTTTTCCAATTCAATCGATCTTGCTGATTGTATTGCCATGGTGCACCATTATTTTCGATATTGGTCATCATAGCATTTATCGGCATTGGCGCAGCACTTTGTTCCATTACCAGATAGCGTCGCATATCCATTATAATTGAAATCGGGCTAATATTTACGGGACATTCTTCGACACAAGCATTGCACGATGTACAAGCCCAAAGCTCTTCGGGTGTAATGTAATCATTCAATAAAGCTTTGTTATCTGGAACAAAAACCCCTTTATTAGCATCGATATTTTTGCCTACTTCTTCTATCCTATCTCTTGTGTCCATCATGATTTTTCGAGGAGATAGTTTTTTACCGGTTTGATTTGCTGGGCAAGCTGATGTACAACGACCACATTCAGTACAGGTGTATGCATTTAATAATTGTACCCAATTTAAATCTTGAATGTCGCTTGCGCCAAATTTACTCGGCACATCCGAAGCTGGAGTTGCTGCATAAGGATCAGCGTTTGGATCCATCATGAGTTTTACTTCGTTTGTAACCGATGCTAAGTTATCAAATTGTCCTTTTGGATTTAAATCAGCAAAATAGGTGTTTGGAAAAGCCAATAGTATGTGCAAGTGTTTTGAAAAATACAAATAGTTCATAAAAATCAAAATCCCTGTGATGTGCAACCACCAAACCAATTCAGAAATCAGCATGACTAGTTCATTTGAAACGCCATTAAATAAGGGTTCAATAAACTGGCTTACGGGAAATGAACCTGCTTTTATAAAATGAGAAAAACCGCCAGGAACATTTTGTAAATGCAAATCCGATGCATTCATGAATAAAAACAACGTCATTAAAACCACTTCGAAATATAGAATATAATTGGCATCTTTTTTTGGAGAACCGTTTAAATCTTTGCTTGTAAAACGTTTTAGCTTTATGATATTTCTTCTTGTCCAAAAGGCAAAAACCGCGATTAAAACTAGTAATGCTAAAATTTCGAAGGACGCGATTAATACATTATACGTAGTTCCGAGAAAAGCAAAAATCCTATGAGTACCAAATAAACCGTCGATTATAATTTCTAATAACTCAATATTGATAATAACAAAGCCTACATAAACTATAATGTGAAGTACTCCAGCAATAGGTCTTTTAATCATTTTAGATTGTCCAAGTGCAATCATTGCCATGTTTTTCCATCTGGATTTGGAATTGTCCTTGCGATTGATTGCTTTGCCTAAATTTATGTTTCGGGTGATTTTTTTTATATTAGAATAAAAATAACCAAAACCTATAATCAAGAGTATGCCAAATAATATATTATCTAAATAGCTCATAAAATGCTAGTTTTTATTTTTTGAAATGGTGTCCTTTACTGGTGCAACATACGGTTTGTTTTTCTTTCCAAATAGGGAAACATTTACATAACGAGTTGGATACAGTCGTACGTCTTGCAATAACAATTCTAATTCTTTGGATGTTTTTGACAGATTATTATACAAGGCTTCGTCGTTCATCATTTTGCCCATAGTTCCTTTTCCTGACTCAATTCCAGTCATTAATTTATCAACAGTTGCGAGGGTTTTTTCGAGATTTTTGGCCGTTTTTGCTAGATTAGCTTTGTTGAGTGAGTCGGATATTTTAGAAAAATCACTTGATATCTTATTAAAATTAGAAACAACTCCATTTATTTGAACTTTATTATCCTCTAAAAGTGAATTGACACTTGCCGAAGCTTTGTGAAATTCTGCCATCGTTTTGCTTAATTCAGATAGGCTAATTTTTAAATCTTCTTGCGTTTTTTTATCCAAAACATTGTTTATTCCAGATATTAAAACATCAGCATTGGTCATTAGTTTCTCTAGTTTAACCTGTATTGGAACTAATTTCTCACTTATGGAAGAAGTCAGACCTAACTTGACAGTTCCTTGTAATGTATCTCCATCTAGTGCGAGCGTTTTGTCCTCATAATTAGGATAAATGGCAATTTGTTTCCCACCAATAAAACCAGGTTCGTATATTGATGCAATGCTAGTTTTAGAAATTGGAAAATCAGTTTTTAATTGCATTTCAACTAATAATTTTCCCGTATTTGGATCAATTGTAATACTATTAACTTTACCTACTACTAGACCATTAAGTGTAACCGAAGCTGAAGTTGCTAAACCTTCGACATTATCATAGGTTACATAAAAAGTTTTGTAGTCTACAAAAAGATCTCTTCCTTTCAGAAAACTGTATCCCCAAATGAACAGTAAGATAGCGGAGACTACTAGAATAGCGGTTTTAATTTCTCGAGTTATTTTCAAAATATAAATGTTTTGACAAATTTACTATAAATTCTTTTTATACTTGGTATTATTAATTTTTGAGTGCTTCTTGAATAGAAATACTTTTGCCTTGTTTAAATGCAATTAAGTAGGCTGATGAATATCCTTTGCTTTTGGCTTCTTGCAATAATTTTTTTGCTTCTTCATAATTTGAGGTTTGTCCGTACATATATTTATAAAGATTCCCGCTATTAGCGATGGTTATAGCGTCTAATCCTTTAAAATTTTTTGGTGACAATTCTAATTTTTTGGTGCTTGCTGAAAGTTGAACTTTATACAGTATTCCTTTCGAATTCAAGCTGTCTTCAGTATTTTTTATTTCTGGAGTTGCAATAATTATTTTTGGCTTTGCTGGAGTTGACGTGTCTTTTATAGGTTTTTCAATAATTCGTTGAGATGGTTTATTAGTATCGAAAGTTCCTCCGTCAAAAAACTCTCTTTTGTAACTTATTATAGCATTTGATATTGCTCTTGCAATTTCATCTTGACCTTCTTCTGATGCCAGAAGTGCTCCTTCGGTTGAATTAGAAATAAATCCCATTTCTACTAAAACTCTAGGCATATAAGCTTTGTGAAGTACCATAAACCGCTCTTGTTTTACACCTCCTTGTCTTAATTTTTTACCAATAGCTGCGAATTCTTCTTCTATTTTGCCAGCTAATGAAATGCTATTATCCAGATATTCCTCTTGCATCAAAGTCATCCCAATCATCGATTCGGGATTATTAGGATCAAAACCTTCGTATTTTTGTTTATAATCTTTTTCGAGAGTAATAACCGAGTTTTCCTTTTTTGCAGTTTCAAGATTTGAAGCATTTTTACTTATTCCCATAACATAAGTTTCGGTTCCATCAGCTGCTGTGTTTTTATTTGCATTGCAATGTATGGATACAAAAATATTAGCATCAGCTCGGTTTGCAATATTAGCTCTTTCGATTAAGTCAATAAAAACATCAGTTTTACGAGTAAATATTACTTCAATTTTAGGGTTTTCTTCCAGAAGCTTACCCACTTTTAGGGCAACAGCTAAAGCGACATTTTTTTCAATTCGTCCGCTATAAACTGCTCCAAAATCATGACCTCCATGTCCAGCATCTAATGTTACAACAAAATAATTAGTTTGTGCAAAAGTGGACAATGAAAAAATCAGTAGTAATGTTGCGAATATTGGTTTGATTTTATTTATTGAATACATAAATATAAAAGTTAATTTTAATTAAAACACTGCGCTTATAAATCTATTAATTGATTATTTTTGACAAAAAATTATATGTAAGTTTGGCACAGCAAAAAACAAACCACATTTTTACAAAAATAGCATTAAAACCTTTGTATACAAACTTATTTAATATCGTTTTATTATCAATTTTCCTAACAATAGGAACTGGTAATTTATACTCTCAAGATATTCCTAAAAAAACCACAGCTATACCTATTAATAAACAAGAAGTTAGCACTAATAAAACAACTGGAAATAGAGCAAATCCAATTGTTATCGAAAAAAAAGAAACCGATACTTTAAAAATAGACAGTATTATTCCTAAAAAAGAATTTCTGGAAGGAAAAGTAAAATATAAAGCAGAGGATTATACTAAAATAGACCAGAAAAAAAGACTGACAACCTTATACAATAAAGCGGAATTATACTACCAAGATATAGAATTAAAGTCCGGAATTATTGTTTTAGATTATAATAAAAATGAAGTGTATGCTGGAAGAATTAAAGATTCTGCAGGAGTTTACACCCAATATCCAAATTTTAAACAAGGTGAAAATGTAGTTGAACCCGATTCGATTCGGTTTAATTTCAAGACAAAAAAAGCATTGATTTGGAACTCAAGATCCGACCAAGGCGAATTTAAAGTAAAAGCAGCTCTGACAAAAAAAGAAAATGATTCGGTTTATTTCTTAAAAGGCGCACGTTTTACCACTTCTAAAGATGTTGATAATCCTGAATATTATTTCCAAACAAACAAAGTCAAGTTTATTCCAGGTAAAAAAGTAGTTACCGGATTGACAAATATGGTAATAGCAAATGTTCCAACTCCTATTGCTTTGCCCTTTGCTTTTTTTCCAATGAGTAAGGAAACTAGTATATCTGGATTAATTTTACCAAGTTATAATGACTCAAACAATCGAGGGTTTTCGTTACAAAATGGAGGTTATTATTTCGCACTTAACGAACATTATGATTTAACGGTTTTAGGCGATTATTACACTAATGGTAGTTATGCCATGCGTTTTGAAACAGCTTACGCCAAAAGGTACCGTTTTAGAGGAAATTTAAATGTACGATTTGAAAATTTAATTAATAGCGAAAGAGGTTTTCCTGATTATTCCAAGCAAAACATCTATAATATTCAATGGTCGCACTCTAAAGACTCCAAATCAAACCCTAATTCTAGTTTTTCTGCATCGGTAAATCTTGGAAGTAGTAAATATTTTAGACAATCCATCAATCAAGCAAATGTGGGCTCAAATCTTAATAATACTTTAAGTTCCTCTATTTCGTATTCTAAATCATTTAATACTATACCGCAAGTCAGAATGTCGTTAACAGCAACCCATTCTCAAAATACTCAAACCGAACAAATCAATATGACTTTGCCCACACTTCAAGCAAGTGTCGACAGGATTTACCCTTTTGTAGGGAAAGACGGTTTAAAAAAAGGTTTTTTTAAGAATATAAATTTTCAATATAACTTAAACGGTCGAAACGATATTGTTACAACCGACTCTTTGTTTTTTAAACCACAAATGTTTAAAGATGCAAAACTAGGTATTGAACACACCATTCCTTTGAGTACAAATTTCAAGGTTTTTAAATATTTTAGTGCTTCGGCATCCGCAAATTATAAGGAAGTTTGGCAAACTAAAACAATCAATCGAAGTTATGATAATGACCAAAGCAAAGTTATTGATAAAACCATAAATGGATTTGATGCTTATAGAACGTACTCGTTTTCTTCGAGTATAGGAACAACAATTTACGGGACATTCAATTTTGGAAAGGATAAAAAAATACAATCGATACGTCATGTCATGCGACCATCGGTTTCGTATGGATACACGCCAAGTTTTGAGAAATATTATGATACTTATGCTGCTGATGCCAGTGGTACAATGATAAAAGAATATTCTCGTTTTGAGGGAGGAATTTTTGGTGCGCCCGGAAATAGTAATTCAAATATACTTGGATTTGATTTGAGCAATACTTTTGAAGCAAAAGTTGTCGATAAGGATAGCACAAAGGTTGACCCAAAAAAAATAATGCTGCTTAATAATTTAAATCTCTCCACAAGCTACGATATCAATGCCGATGGAAAAACTACATTTGCATGGTCACCTGTTAGATTGAGTGGTGGAACACAATTGTTTGATAATAAAATGAATGTTAATTTTGGAGCTACTTTAAATCCGTATGCAATTGATAATAGTGGTGCTCAAATTAATGTTTTTAATATTGATAATGGTGGGAGTTTATTTAGAATGACCAGTGCAAATATGACTTTGAATTATTCCATTTCAAGTCAAAAAGCGGAAAAGAAAAATAAAGACAAAGACGATCAAGGTCAAAGAAATGGTGGACGTGACGATGATTTATTTGGTACAAATACGGATTTAAGTGATCGAAGAAAAAGTCAATTTGATGAAAATGATGAAGAAGAGAAAGATGTGATTTCAGAATTTTTTAATTCAAAATTGCCTTGGGACATGACCTTTGCTTATTCTTTAACTTATGGAAATAATAATAGAGAGAAACAAATCATAGGAAATTCGTTAATGGTATCAGCAAATGCAGATCTAACACCAAAATGGAAAGCTGGTGTATCTACAGGATATGATTTTGTTCAAAAAGGAGTTACTTTTACGCAGCTTCGGTTTGAAAGAGATTTGTTGAGTTGGAGAATGGATTTTAATTGGTCTCCGTTTGGTCAACAAGCAAATTGGAGCTTTTTTATTGGTATAAAATCTGGCGTATTAAGTGATATTAAATGGGAAAAACGTAGCTTTATAGCACGATAAGTCCATATAAAAACTAATTACACCCAACGGGTAAACAATAGTATTAATTTAATTTTAATCTAAAATGAACAAACTTCTCCCCTTTTTGGTTTTTATTTCGATGCTAAATAGTAGCCAAGCCCAAAACCTATTACCTATCGAACAATTAAAATTGCAGGCAATATCTGATATTGAATCTAACTATGAAGCAAATAAAAAAATAGCTTTACAAATATGGGCAAATGCTGAATTGGGTTATAAAGAAGTAAAAAGTACTGCTTTACTCCAAAAGACATTAAAAGATAATGGATTTTCATTAGAGACCGGAGTTGCAGGAATGCCTACAGCTTTCATTGCAACTTATGGAAGCGGAAGTCCTGTGATAGCTATTTTAGCAGAATATGATGCGCTGCCAGGTTTATCTCAACAAGCCGTTCCCGAAAAAAAACCAGTTGATGGAATTAGTTCCGGTCATGGTTGCGGTCATCATTTATTTGGGACTGCAAGTGTAGCTGCTGGGGTTGAAATAAAAAAACTTATAGCGTCAGGAAATTTAAAAGGAACCATAAAAGTTTACGGTTGCCCAGCAGAAGAAGGCGGAAGTGGCAAAGTTTTTTTAACTCGTGAAGGTTTATTTAATGGCGTTGACATTGCTATTCATTGGCATCCTGATAACGAAAATAGCGTTACTTTAACTAGTGCATTAGCTAATAAATCGGCAAAATTTCGTTTTTATGGTAATGCTTCACATGCAGCAGCATCACCAGAAAATGGTAGATCAGCACTAGATGCTGTAGAAAGCATGAATAATATGGTAAATATGATGCGAGAGCATGTGCCACAAGAAACTAGGATTCATTATGTGATTACAAATGGTGGAAAAGCACCAAATGTTGTCCCAGATTTTGCCGAAGTGTATTACTATGTTCGTCATCCTAAACGGGAAATGGCCACTTCTATTTTTGATAGAATTGAGAAAGCAGCTCAAGGTGCAGCACTTGGTACAGAGACAAAAATGGATTTTCAAATTATTGGGGGAACACATGATTTGTTAATCAATACTACTCTTGCCGAAGTAATGCATGCTAATCTTCAAAAAGTTGGTGGTGTTCAATATACCGCTTCCGAAATAGAGTTTGCGCATAAAATCCAAAGTAGTTTTGGATATAAATTTCCCAATATTGATACTGCTTCACAAATAAAACCATATAAATATTCTGCTGATTCTGGTGGTGGAAGTACTGATGTTGGCGATGTAAGTTATGCAGTACCAACGGTTGGAATAGGAACAGCAACATGGGTTCCAGGAACATCAGCACACAGTTGGCAAGCAGTTGCCTCTGGTGGAACTGATATTGGAATAAAAGGTTTAATCGTTGCTGCAAAAACAATTACACTTACTGTAATTGACTTATTTAGAGATGAAAATTTAATAAAAAAAGCAAAAGAAGAGTTTATTAAATCAAAAGGAGATTATCAATACAAAGCGTTACTTGGCACTATAAAACCAGCTCTTAATTATAGAGATTAAATATACAATTGTATGAAAAAAATAATTTTTACAGAAAAAGCCCCAGCACCAATTGGTCCTTATAATCAAGCAGTTCTCAAAGGAAATACGTTATATACTTCTGGTCAAATTGCATTAAATCCTGTAACTATGGAACTTGTAATTGATACTATTGAAGCAGAAACAAAACAAGTTATGGTGAATATGAAGGCTGTACTCGAAGCTGCTGGAATGACATTTGAAAATGTGGTCAAAACAACTATATTTATAATGGACATGAATGATTTTGGAAAAATAAACACAATTTACGGCTCTTATTTCAACGAAAAAACCGCTCCAGCACGTGAAACGGTTCAGGTAGCATGTTTGCCAAAAAATGTAAATGTCGAAATTTCTATGATTGCTATACTGTAATTTATTAAATAAGAAAAACCCCAATTGTTTGCTTTTAAAAGTAAACAATTAGGGTTTTTGACTATTTAGAATGTTTGAAAAATAAACTAAAATTTATTTATTTATTTAGGATATGATACGCAATTAATCCGTCGATTGGTCTTCTTAAAACATTTCCTAATTGTAATCCATATTTATCAAAAGTAACTTGCAATTCTTCTTTTAAATAAAAAGCAATTGAACCTACAAAATGCACTGGTACTTCTTTGCAATTTTCATATTGCTTGATGTAATTTTTCACAAATGATTTCATACCTTTAAATATGATTTTTTTACAAAATTCGGTTTCTTTGTGCTGAATTAAGAACTTTGCAAAAGTAGCTAAATACGCATTTGGATTGGCTTCTTTGTACAATTGATGTTTGATAGCATCCGGTTCTAAATCATATTCTTTTTCGAATGCATCTGCTAATTCCTTTGGCATTTTATTGAAGTAATATTTTCGGATTAATTCTTTCCCAAAAACATTACCACTACAATCGTCCATGGCAATATAACCCAGCGATTGCACTTTTTGGTGCAAAATTTTCCCGTCAAAATAACTGCAATTTGAACCCGTACCTAATATTGCAACTATTGCTTTCTCCCCTTTTGGGGTTGTTGCATAAACCGCAGCATACGTATCCTCTTCAACTACAATAATTGCATTAGAAAAATAGTCTTGAAAAATTCTTGAAAGAGAAATTTTCATATTATCAGTTCCACAACCTGCACCATAAAAGTAAAGGTGTGTCGCTTTGTCTTTGTTTTGTGAGATATCAAAACGATCATTTAAACGTTCGATTATTTCGTCTCCCTCAAGTATTTCAGGATTTAATCCTAGAGTTTGTGTTGTAAACAATACTTTTCCATCTTCATCTATTGCGATCCAATCCGCTTTTGTAGAACCACTATCAACTAATAATCTCATCTTTTTTTGGTTTTTTATTCTAATTTTTAGTATCGCTAAAAATTAAAAAAGGTTAATTATTTTAGTCAAAAAATCCCATTGATATAAACCAATGGGATTTTCTTTACTGTAAAAATTATTTTAATCCTTCGATATGCACCGCTAGATCAATTAGTTTACTTGAATATCCATATTCATTATCATACCAAGATACAATTTTGAAGAAAGTGGAATTCAACCCAATTCCTGCTGTAGCATCAATAATTGATGTTCTTTTGTCCGAAATAAAATCTTGAGATACAACTGCATCTTCTGTATATCCTAGAATACCTTTCATAGTTGTTTCAGAAGCATTTTTCAAAACAGCCATAATTTCTTCGTAGGAAGTTTCTTTAGCTACTTTTACAGTTAAATCTACTGTAGAAACGTCAGCAGTTGGTACACGAAAAGCCATACCTGTTAATTTCCCATTCAAATCTGGAATAACTTTTCCAACCGCTTTTGCAGCACCAGTAGAGGATGGAATTATATTTATACTTGCCGCACGTCCGCCTCTCCAGTCTTTTCTGGAAGGACCATCAGCGGTCATTTGAGTTGAAGTTGTTGCGTGAACAGTTGTCATCAAAGCTTCTACAATTCCAAAATTATCGTGAATTACTTTAGCCATTGGAGCTAAACAGTTTGTGGTACAAGAAGCGTTAGAAACAACTAAATCTGTGGCTTTTGCAGTTTCGTGATTTACTCCCATTACAAACATTGGAGCATCCGCCGAAGGAGCAGAAATGATTACTTTTTTTGCACCACCTTTAATATGCTCGTTTGCAGTTTCGATAGTAGTGAATATTCCTGTACACTCGGCCACTACATCTACATCAACTTCGTTCCATTTTAAGTCAGCTGGGTTTCTTTCTGCAGTGATACGGATATTTCTTCCGTTTACATACAATTTACCTTCTTTTACTTCTACAATTCCGTCAAAACGACCATGAACTGAATCGTATTTTAAGAGGTAAGCTAAATGATCAACATCAAGTAAATCGTTGATCGCAACGACTTCTACATTGTCTCTATTAAAAGATTCTCTAAACACAATTCTTCCTATTCTTCCAAAACCGTTTATTCCTAATTTTACTTTTGACATTTTTTTAAATATTTTTAATTTTTAATTCTCAATTTTTAATTGATTTATGTAGACATTATATCTGAAACTCTGAGTAATTCGCGATCAATTTCGCTACTTCCTTTTATGGCTTGATCTAATGGTGTAAGAGTGATTTTATCATTAAAAATACCTGCCATATAATTTGATTTTCCTTCTAATAATGATTCTACTGCCTTCACACCTAATCTACTAGCCAAAACTCTATCAAAACAAGATGGTGCGCCACCTCGTTGCATGTGACCCAGTACTGAAACTCTTACTTCATATTCAGGAAGGTTTTCTTCGACATAGTCTTTTAATTCAAAGACATTTTTGCCCATTTTATCACCTTCAGAAATTACAACAATACTTGAAGACTTTCCGGCTGATTTACTTTTCCGGAGTGATTCTAACAATCTGTCTAATCCTAAATCCTCTTCGGGAATTAGTATTTCTTGGGCACCAGCACCAATACCTGTGTTTAATGCAATATGACCTGCATCACGACCCATAACTTCTACAAAAAACAATCGGTTATGTGAACTAGCAGTATCACGAATTTTATCGATACATTCAATTACTGTATTTAATGCAGTATCATATCCTAAAGTGTGGCTAGTTCCAAAGATATCATTATCAATTGTACCGGGAATTCCCATTACAGGAAAATTGAATTCACTATTAAAAATCTCAGCCCCAGTAAATGTTCCATCACCACCTATTAAAACTAAAGCGTCAATTTTTGATTTTATTAAGTTATCGTAGGCTTTTTTACGACCTTCGACAGTCATAAATTCTTTAGAACGAGCTGATTTTAATATAGTTCCCCCTTTATTTACGATATTATTTACGCTTCGAGGTCCCATTTCTTTGAAGTCTCCTTCAATCATTCCTTGGTAACCTCTATAAATTCCAACACACTCTATATTGTGGTAAGCACATGTTCTTACTACTGATCTTATTGCAGCATTCATACCAGGTGAATCACCACCTGATGTTAGAACGCCAATTTTTTTTATTGTATTTGGCATTATTAATGTATTAATCTGTAAAATTAATAAACATTATGCACTTTTGTAGTGGAGTTTTTAATATTTTAATAAACCAACTAAAATTCAAACGTTTTAGTTAATAAGTTTTATAATTATTAGTTGGTAGCGAAATGATGAAAAATGAAGTTATTAATCCTATTTTAAAATAAAATGAAAAGAAAATAGGTGAAAATAAATACTAATTTTAAAACAGTATTAAAACAAAACATTAATCGTTTTCTGGAATAATTCCTTCAATAATTGATTTTTGTTGTTTATCGTTATTCTTTTTTGGAATAGGTAAGTTTGTTGTATCGGGTAATAAAATTGAATCCTGCTCAAGTTCACTAGCTCTTTTTTCTCGATCTAATTTATGGTTTTTGAATATTTTATTTACTAATTCTTTGAAAGTGTCAAAATCGACTTCGTATGATACTCCAATTCCTTGTGTATATCCTATTCCTTCTCCAATATAGTTTATTTCGTTTTCTCTATTAAATAATCGTAAGTTCAATGTTCCGTCTTCATTTACTCTATATTGAACTTCTACATCGCCTACAATTGCTGATTCATTTACACCTCCAAACGGCACACCAACTTTTCCGTTAATCGTAATTCGTTCGTTAACTTTTGATGAAAAGGAAGTTTCAAACCTCCCATCTGCTTCTTTGCCTGGTCTATTATCGGCAGAAATAATATTGATATTAACATCAAATTTATCATTGTTAGTTTTAAAAATTCCACCGAGTAAATTTGAAGCAGTTTCGAACAAACTTCTAGAAAGATCAGACTGACTCACACCCTCTGGACTTAAAAAACCTCCTGTTGATAATAGCGATAAAGCTTGCGTTTGTCTTACATCCTTATCATTTAATTTATATTGAATTTCAGATTTTAGAACATTACTAACCGTTGGAAATTCTATTTTAAAGTCGGGTTCGGGACTTGTCAAATCTCCTCGAACGCCTATTATTACATCAACATCAACCTTTTGATTGAAAGAGGAATTTTCTAATAAAACAGCAGGGTTGGCTTTGGTCTTATAAACTGCTTCTAAATTTAATTGTGCTTTCATAGGATCTCCTTCCCAAGAAATTGAGCCTCCTTTTTTGAGTGTGAATTTTTTATCCAATAAGCCGCCATATCTAAAATTATAGGTTCCTTCGTAGGCTTGAAAATCGCCCCACATATTAAATTTCCCTTGTGTATTTATTTTAAATAATAATATTCCATTTCCTTTACCTTTCATTCCATGCCCAGAATTCCGATCTAAAATTACTTCTACTTCGGCGTCTGGAGTAATATCAAAGTCAAATTCTAATTCTAGACCACTATATTTACGAGGGTTTTCAATGATTCCGTTTTTTAAATTGTATTTCTCTTTTGCGGTCAAAAAATGGATAAAATTATTTTCACTTACACTTTCGGCATCATTTATAGGGATTTTTATAGCAGTTCCCTTTTCAGATTTTGCGTTAACTTTAATCAGTAATCTATTTACAGGACCTTTTATCGTGGCATTTCCATTGATAAACGCTGTTCCATAATAAGCGGCATCATCATGGTCTTTTGTATCCAGCATGAGTAATCGTTTTGAATTTATATCCAAATCTAATTTCCAATCTCCAAAATTATTATGCTCGATTTTACCATTTAAAATTCCTTTGGTTCCAAATTTAGTATCAGTCAATGTATTATTACGAAACAGAAACTTTTCGTCAGCCAAATCAATTATAGATTTATCGCTTAATTGAAAATCTACATTCAAATAAGGTATGGTTAAACCCGCATTTTCGGTATACAATCGTCCGTTTATTATAGGCTTTGTTATATTTCCTTCAATTGTTGAACTCCCGGAAACTGTTCCTCTAATATTTGAAATCACATCACCACCAATGGGACTTAGTAGCGCTAAATTAAATTTTTCGAATTTTAGATTTAAATCTAAAACGGTTTCTTTATTCAAGACTTTAAAATTACCATTTGCACTAAAGGATTCTAAATTTTCATTTTCTAAAACTGAATTTATAGTGAATTTTTCAAAATTTTGGTCACCCTCAATATCTAAATTTAAATTTCCTAAAGCGGTGTTATTAACATTTAAGTGATCAATTTTGAGCGAAGCTGTAGGTTGGTAAATAGCAATATCTTGCTTAAAGTTGACTTCACCATTTATATTTCCGTTAAATATAAACTTTGGATTAGAAGGCGTGATTTTATTTAAATTGACATTTTTAAATCCTAATTTTAAATCCTTGTATGAACTCCCTTTTATATTTCCTACAAGAGATATTTCTTGGTCTTCATGAGATAAAATAATATTATCAAAATTGAAATTCTTAAATGATTTGTCAAAGACAATTTGATTATTTGAAGTGTTTTTATCATTCAAATACCACAAATAATCTTTAAGTTTAATTTCAGATTTGCTTATTCCTAATACATTATTATTGGCTACATTTATAGTATGATAAAGGTTTAAATTAAAATAATCCTCTCCCTTTGAACCACCTTTAAACTCAGTTCTAAAGTATAAAGTATCCTTTTTTGTGACATTTATTAAACTAAAATCTCGAACTTTATAATGTTTTGTTTTAATACTATCTAATTCTATATAAGCATTATACAATGGATTTTTATTGTCAATTTTAATTCTAATGTTATCAAAAGTAGTTTCAGAAGCAATAATTTTTGGAGATTTGAAATTGAGCTTAAAAGCTTGGTTGTCTGAATCTATATTTCCTTTTATAAATGTATTGGAACCTATTGAAATATCAGGGTAAAATGCTTCAATAATTTTTGAATAAACAGCAAAATCAAATTTTAAAAATTGCCCGCTTTTAACTTTTGTAGGTTTGTAGTTTGTATATAGACTGCTCAACGAATTTGAAATCAAATGTTCTAATTGATTGAACTGAAATTTCCCGACAATTTCACCCTCGATTATATCGGGTGAATTGACTGTAATTGTTCTAATTTTATTAGAATCAAAACTTGAATTTATTGACATATCGTCAAAATCATAAACTCCTTTTGCATTTTGATACGAAGCTTTTTTAACATATACATTTCCAGAGAAGTTGTCTATAGAATTTCCTGAAACTTGGGCAATAACGTCACCTTTGAATTTAGAAATTAAATCTTGGGTTAATTTTAAATTATAAAAATTTGAATTTTCAACTTTTATTTGAAAATCATAAAAATCTTCTTTTTTGCTTAAATCAACAAACCCATCAAAATTCATTTTTAAATTTGGATCGTTAACTACTATTTTTCCACCATATAATTTGTTTTTAAAATTACCGTCAATATCGATATTATTATAGGTATAATTATTAAAATCAACTTCGGTCACAACTCCATTAATTGCTGTGTTTAAATATTTTTCAGAAAACCCTTTTCCGTCAACAGCAAGATTTAGGCTTATTTTTTTTAGTTCCTTTACATCGAGCAAAGTGCCGATTTCAAAATCATTCAGAACTACATTCCCTTTATAAGCTACCTTTTCGGGTACATCCATGTTTATAATTTTCAAATCTGATTCTGTGTATCCTAACGCCGAAATCATTTTGAATTTTGCATTAATCGTAGCTTGCGAAATTTGAGTAGTTCCTTTTAAACTAAAATTACCCAGCTTTTTTAAATGAATTGGAAGTTTTTTTTCCAATACATTTGGCAACAATGATATTAAGTTATTATATGAAGTTGAAAGTTTATTAAACTTGGCATCCATAAAAAACTTTTGTTCTTTTTTTGGAAAAAGATTTTCAAGTTTAAGAGTTCCAATTATTTGAGAATTTTTAGAATCAAAAAGTTTCAAGTTATTAATTTTCAAATTATTTAATGTTCCTTTTAGAGTTGCATTTACATAGAATTTTTGGTTTTGACCTATTTCTTTGTAAAAAAACCGAATGTCATTACTTGCAATACTCGAAGGTTCAAGCGAAACATCAAACACAACTTTATCAGTAAAATTTGAAAAATCTTTTTTATCTCTATCATAATTCAAAGCTATATCTCCTATTATGTGCGACTCTTTTGTTGTTAAATCTAGGTTTTCAAGTTTAATCTGCTTTTTTGTATAACTAAATATTGAACTTAATTTTTTAACAAAAATACCCCGATGATCCTGAAAAGACATTCTGTTAATTGTTGTATTTACATCTGGACCATATAATTTAAAATCACTAATTGAGGCGTTTAGTTTCGTAAAATCGACATCTTTTGAAATTACTCTGTTTTCGTCTATTAAAACAAATCGACCATTTATAATTTTAGCGTTTGTTGACGTTAACAAAAAATGTTTACCTGATGGTTTTTCTCCCGTTTCAAAAGCTTCAATGAATTTATCAATATTCGATTCCTTTTCGTTTTTGTAAGTTTTTAAATTAAAATACAAACCATCTAATCGTATATCGCTAAAAATCAAATCACCATCTAATATTTTTTTACCTTCTAAAATATTAGTCTTAATAATATCCGAATAAATTAAAGTGTCCTTATGATGATCTAATATTAATACTTTTTTGAGTTTGACACCGCCAAAAATTGATGCTGAAACTTCATCAATTGCAATATTAATTCCAAAATCTTTATTAATACTTTTTACAAAATACTGTGCAATTTTTGTTTGAACCGAAGGTAAGGAAAGTGTAATCCCAAGTACCAATAATAGTAGAATGAGTCCAAGAAGCGAACGAGATACTATTTTTTTAAATTTTTTGATACTATTTTTTTTTATTTTCTAAAATTTCATTTTGCTTATAGAAACAGGTCGCCTTTAAATTAAATTCTTTAATTTTGGCTTCGCCGAAAATTTAATCTACGGTTTGTCAAATATAATTCAAAATTTGTGCCTTTTTATGCAAAATCCTGAGGTTTTTATTCTTGCTATCGAAAGTTCTTGTGATGATACCGCTGCAGCAGTTTTACATAACGATAAAGTGTTGTCAAATGTTGTAGCTAATCAACTGATTCACAATCAATATGGTGGAGTTGTTCCCGAACTTGCCTCACGTGCGCATCAACAAAATATTGTTCCAGTAATTGACGCTGCTTTGCGTAAAGCAAATATTAAAAAAGAGCAACTCTCAGCAATTGCCTTTACTCAAGGTCCAGGTTTAATGGGTTCGTTGCTCGTGGGAAGTTCGTTTGCCAAATCTTTGGCTTTGGCATTACAAATACCTTTGATAGCCGTAAACCACATGCAAGCCCATATTTTGGCCCATTTCATTGACGAGGAAGGCTTTGACAAACCCACTTTTCCATTTCTTGCTTTGACAATTTCTGGTGGACACACTCAAATAGTGAAGGTAAACGACTTTTTTGATATGGAAATTATTGGTCAAACAACTGATGATGCTGTTGGAGAAGCTTTTGATAAAAGTGCTAAAATACTAGGACTTCCCTATCCTGGTGGACCTTTGGTAGATAAATATGCCCAGCTTGGAAACCCAAATGCCTATACTTTTACAAAACCAAAAGTTCCAGGATTAGACTTTAGTTTTTCAGGATTAAAAACAGCTATTTTGTATTTTATCCAAAAGAAAAAACTTGAGAACCCAAATTTCGTTGACGAAAATCTCAACGATATTTGTGCTTCAATTCAGTATACTATTATCGAAATTTTGATGGACAAATTAAAATTGGCGGTCAAAGAAACCGGCATCAAACAAGTTGCCATTGGCGGAGGAGTTTCGGCTAATTCCGGAATCCGCAATACGCTCAAACAAGCCGAACAAAAATACGGTTGGACCACTTTTATTCCAAAATTTGAATACACCACAGATAATGCTGCAATGATTGGAATTGTAGGGTATCAAAAATTTTTATTACAAAATTTCGAAACTTCGGCTGTGGTTTCTAAAGCACGAATTCAATTTTAAACTATGCAATTATTTTATAATCCAAACATAAACAATACTACCGAAAATTTTTCTTTTGATAAAGAAGAAAGTAAACATATAATTAAAGTATTACGTAAAAAAGATACCGATATATTATTTGTAACTAATGGTTTAGGCGAATTATATAAAACTGAAATTACTCTAGCTTCAGACAATAAATGCACCGTAAAAATACTTTCTTTTGAAAAAGCGGAACCTTCAAAATTTCACTTGCATTTAGCGGTTGCACCAACTAAAATGAATGATCGATACGAATGGTTTCTAGAAAAAGCTACCGAAATTGGCATTCACGAAATCACGCCAATTATATGTGATCGTTCCGAACGAAAAGTAGTCAACAAGGAACGATTTGAGAAAATAATATTGACTGCCATGAAGCAATCCAATATTTTATTTCTTCCAAAGTTAAACGAAGCTACCACTTTTAAAGAGTTTATAAAATTCAAAAATGAAGGTTTACAACTGATTGCGCACTGTGAGGAAACGGATAAAAATACTTTGAAATCAGTTTTGAAGCCCAATACGAACGTTACATTACTCATTGGTCCAGAAGGTGATTTTTCGGATAAAGAAATTACTTTGGCAGTCGAAAATAAATATGTTCCCGTATCATTAGGAAACACTCGATTACGAACTGAAACTGCAGCAATTTTGGCCTGTCATAGTGTTGTTTTTATAAATGAATAATTCATCAAAAGTCATGAGAAAATATTTTTTGTTGTGTTTTACTCTAGCTATATTTTCGATTAATGCACAAGAAATTGCATTATTAAAATACAGTGGCGGTGGAGATTGGTATGCAAATCCCACTTCATTGCCTAATTTAATTAAGTATTGCAATGCTAATATCGATACCAAAATTAAATCAAAACCAGCAACTGTAGAACCTAGCAGTCCGGATTTGCTCTCCTACCCTTTTGTTCACATGACTGGTCATGGTAACGTGGTGTTTAATGATGAGGATATTATAAATTTAAAAAAATATTTAATTTCTGGCGGATTCTTGCACATTGATGATAACTATGGAATGGATCAATACTTGAGAAAAGAAATAAAAAAAATTTTCCCAAATATTGATTTAATCGAAATTCCAACAACACATGTAATTTTTCAAAAACCCAATCTATTTTCTAACGGATTGCCCAAAATTCACGAACACGACGGTAAAAGACCACAAGCATTAGGGATTTTTGTAGAAAATAAATTAGTCCTGTTGTATACATATGAATGTGATTTAGGTGATGGATGGGAAGATCAAGAAGTAAATAACGACCCCAGTGCCATTCGAGAAAAGGCACTAAAAATGGGGGCTAATATTATACATTGTGTGTTTAACAACTAAACCCAAATGAATTAATCTTTTTTTCTGAATATTTCTTAACAAAGTGTTAATAACTATAACGTTGTAGTTTATCGATTTTTTAGTTTAAAAATTTGATGGTAATATATTTTGTTATATAATTGCACTTGATTTAACCAAAACCAAATAATTATAACAAAAAATTATGAAAAAAATTCTTTTATCAGCAACGGCTCTATTAATGCTGTTTTCTTGTCAAAATGATGCAACACAATCAGAAGACACAATGAATACAAATGCACGTCGAACGTGTGCATCACAAGATGTTCTTGCAGAACAATTAAAAGCTGATCCAACTTTGGCATTAAAAATGAATACAATTGAAACTTTTACAGCGGATGCAATGGCTAATCCTAATTTTAGATTAGTAGGTGGCAAAATAGTAATTCCAGTAATAGTAAATGTATTGTACAGAACCGCAGCAGAAAATATTTCTGATGCACAAATTGCATCACAAATCACAGTTTTAAATAAAGATTTTACTGCAACAAATTCAGATTTCAGTAGTGTTCCTGCTGAATTTTCAGGAGTTGCAGCTGGACCATTAGTAAATGGAATTGATATTACTTTTGAGTTAGTAGGAATTGTACGAAAAGCTACAACAAAAACATCTTGGGGAACAAGAGATGTAATGAAAAGCGCAAAACGTGGAGGTATTGATGCAACTAGTCCTGCAAATACACTTAATCTTTGGTCTTGTACTATTGGTGGTGGAATTCTTGGGTATGCACAATTCCCTGGTGGTTCTGCTTCAACTGATGGTGTTGTAATGGATCCAAGATATTTTGGATTATCTGGAAATGCAAACGCACCCTATAATTTAGGAAGAACAGCTTCTCATGAAGTTGGTCACTGGATGAACTTACGTCATATTTGGGGTGATGCTTCATGCGGTAATGATTTAGTTTCTGATACTCCGGTTCACAGAGGTCCAAATTATGGTGAATCTTATCCTTTTGAAAGTACTTGTCTTCCAGTTCATAACGAAATGACTATGAACTACATGGACTATTCAAACGACAATTTAATGTTTATGTTTACTCTAGGTCAAAAAGCAAGAATGTCTGCATTATTTGTATCAGGTGGTGTAAGAGCAGGATTTAGATTATAATATTAAAATTTTAGAATTTAGAACTCGTTCGTTTTTGCGAACGAGTTTTTTTTTATCTTTATGCTCAAAAATAATTAATATGATTTCATCCAAAATTATAGCTACTGGAATTTTAAAAGCAATTGGAGTATTAGCATTAACTGCTGTAGTATTGTATTTCATTTTCCAAATTCAGTCTGTGATTATTTATCTTTTGGTGGCATTAATTCTAACATTAATAGGAAACCCAATAACCGATTTTTTAAAAAAAAGATTAAAATTCAAAAATACATTAGCTACTATCTCCACATTAATAATTTATATCTTAATCGTTGCTGGATTTATAATGATGTTTATTCCATTGATTATGTCGCAAGGGCAAAATTTATCACTTTTAAATACCGCCGAAATTGAAATGAGCAGCAGTCAGTTGATCAATCAAATTTCTATTTTTCTTGAAAGTCACAATATTGATTCTAAACTTATTTTTAAAGACTTTAAAATTAATTTCGATTTTATTCCAAATTTTTTAAATTCAATTCTTGGAATAGTAGGCAGTTTTGGAATGGGATTGGGTTCTGTACTTTTTATAACTTTTTTCTTTTTAAAAGACCGATTATTATTCATCGAAGCTATTAGAAAACTGATTCCTGATGCTTATAATATTCAAATTTTGAATTCTTTAGAAAAAATTAACCACTTACTTTCTCGCTATTTAATAGGTTTGATTTTACAATTATTTATTGTTTTTGTTTTGTATTTAATTGTGTTAATCATTTTTGGTGTTCAAAATGCGTTTATCATAGCCTTTTTGTGTGCCGTTTTAAATATCATTCCTTATATTGGACCACTTATAGCATCAGTACTAGCAGCAATTTTGACAATGCTAAGTAATTTAGGAAATGATTTTCAAACAGAAATTTTGCCCACTACATTATTTGTTTTAATTGGTTTTTGGCTCGTTCAAGTTATTGATAATAATTTTTCACAACCCATTATTTTTTCAAAAAGTGTGAGCTCACATCCTTTAGAAATTTTTTTAGTCATACTTATTGCAGGCTTCCTTTTTGGAATAATTGGGATGGTAATTGCAGTTCCTTTACACACTATTTTAAAAGTTTTGGGCAAAGAATTTTTCCCCGAAAACAAAATCATAAAGCTTTTAACTAAAAATATATGATTTTAAAATTGCCCATTTTAAATCCTGAAATTCAAGAATTCATTTCATCCAATGTTGATAAAAAAAATTCAAAATTAGCGCTTCAAAAAAACCCTTTCCCTGCCGTTGAATGGATTTCTATCTTAAATCAAATTGAGGCTAAAACCAAAGCTAAAATCAAACTACCCAATTGGTTTGCCACCAAAAACATTATTTATCCAAGCAAAATATCAATTGAACAAACTTCATCTGAAATCGCAGCTAATTATAAAGCTCATATTATTTCTGGAGAAAGTCTAATTGACTTATCAGGAGGTTTTGGGGTTGATGATTACTATTTTTCCAAAAAGTTAAAAACAGTAATGCACTGCGAAATTAATCCAGAACTCTCCCAGATTGTAAAACACAATTTCGTACAACTAAACGCAACAAACATCGATTGCTATTCAGGAGATAGTTTATCAATATTAACAAACCTCAATGCACAGTGGGATTGGATTTACATTGATCCATCTAGAAGGAATGATGCAAAAGGAAAAGTTTTTATGCTCCAGGATTGTTTACCAAATGTACCCGAACATTTAAATTTATATTTCGAATATTCTAAATCAATTCTAATAAAAACAGCCCCTTTACTTGATATTTCTGCTGGATTGTCTGAATTAAAAAACGTCAAATTCATTCATATAGTTGCAGTTGAAAACGAAGTCAAAGAATTATTATGGGAATTACAAAAAAATTATTTGGGAAAAATAAATATAAAAACCATTAATATTTTAAAGGAAAAAAAAGATGTTTATGAGTTTGTTTTGGACGATTATTCTCAAATTCCAAAGTATAGTTTACCCCAAAAATATTTGTATGAACCTAACAGCGCCATAATGAAATCGGGTGGATTCGATGCTGTAGGAGATTTTTTTAATTTAAACAAGCTCCACAAACATTCCCATTTATATACGAATTCAAGCCTTATTGAATTTCCGGGTCGAATATTCGAAATTGAGAATTCAATACCCTATCAAAAGATCGAAATAAAAAAAACGCTTGAAGGAACTAGGTCCAATATCACAATACGCAATTTTCCAGAAACGGTTGAAAACATTCGAAAAAAATGGAAAATAAAAGAGGGTGGGAATCAATATTGTTTTTTTACAACTAATGAAAATAACAAAAAAATAGTTTTAATTTGCAAAAAAATACAATAAAAATGAAACAAGCAGTCTTACTGATTTTATTCTTGATTAGCAATGCTTTATTTGCTCAAAAACCTTGTGAATATAGCACAAATGTCACTGATTCTATTGGAAGTTATAAGTCAACAAAAGAATACATGATTTACGAAAAAAATTTTGCTGGAAACAAGAGCTATATTTTTTATTCCTTATCATTGACAGATGATTTACCAACATTAAATTTACAACTTATACAAAAAAGTAAAGATTTTTTAAAAGCAAATTGTTTTGATAAAAATTCAAAATTATTTTTACAATTGAATAACGGAAAAGTTATAACATTACTCCATATCGACCAAGAAAATTGTGGCTCAATGGTTCGTGATGATAACGGATTTGATAATAGAATACTTGTTGGAACTTTCGTATTCTTAAAAGGTTCGTTCGAAGACTTAAAAACTTCCCCAGTGAATATGATGCGTATAAAATATTTGACAGACCTTGAAGATTATGTAATTCGAAAAGAGTTTCAATCTGAGCTAAACAATCAAGTTTACGAACCAGAAACCTATTTTATAAATTATATAAATTGTATTGAAAACTAATCACAACTCCATTTAGTATTTGATAATTTATCATTTAGAGCTGCTTTTAAATTATAATGCCACCATTCTGAATCGAAAGAATTAAATCCATTTTCTAGCATAATGGTTTTTAATAATATTCTATTTTTAATTATTTCAGTAGGCAAATTGATATAATTATGACCCGCTTCAACGCCAAAAAAATCAAAAGTGGTTCCCATATCAAGTTCTTTGCCCGATAAATCCACAAGAGTAACATCTACAGCTCCACCTCTATTATGTATGGAACCTTTAATCGGGTCAGCTACATAGGAAGGGTTAGAAACAATTTTCCACATTTTTTTTTGAACATCCAATGGTCTATAACAATCAAAAAATTTAATTTTATAACCTAATTTTATAAAAGCACTATTCGCTTCAATTACTGCTTTTACGGTTTTTAAGCGTAAGTAACATTCAGCACAATCGTATACTTTTGATTTCAAAAAATTATCAGCTGTGGCATATTTCATGTCATAAACAAAGTCATTACTATACTCTTTTAAATTTACAAAAGTAGTGTCGTTGATAAATGGTTGTTTATTTAAAGCACCATTACTAACTTCCATTTGTGCTTTACAAGAAACTAAAAATAAAGAAGCACAAATGAAGAATACTAGTTTGAAGAGGGAAGTCATGTTTTTTTTATAAAATTATAAAAATTCATTTACATTCTATAAATAATTAACTGATTTTGATTTAAAAAATTCCAACCCATCGAATTCTATTTTTGCATAATTAGGTTATATTTGTTTTATGGCTAAATCTGTTTTATGTATTGGTGCAGCATTAATTGACGAACTGTTCTTTTGCGAAAATGCAATTGTACGTAGTTCGTCAAATCCTGCTCAATGTTCAATTAGTATTGGAGGTGTAATTAGCAATATTGTTCAACATCTTGCTTTACTTGATGTTAAAACATCATTAATTACAGCTTTAGGAAATGATAATGATGCTGATTTTATTAAAAAAAACTTAGATAAACTAGGAATTGAACTCAATGAATCTATAAGTGTAGATGAACCCACAGGAAAGTACGTTTCAATATCTAATACTAATGGAGAATTATATGTTGCAGCATGTCATGACATTAGTTCAAAATATATTACAGTTCCGTTTTTGAAAACAAAAGAAGATTATATAAAAAAATTTGATTTAATAGTTATTGATACAAATCTTGAAACGAATACAATTCAATGGCTGATTGATTTTTCAAAAATTAATAATAAAAAGTTAATAATTGAGCCTGTTTCTGTAACCAAAGCTTCGAAATTATCCAATTTAATCCTTGACGGTGTTTTTATGCTAACACCAAATGAGGAAGAACTCGTTTCGATTGCTAATGGTGATTCGGGAAATTTCATACAACTTGTAGAAAATCTTTTGAAAAGAGGCGTTGAAAAAGTTTGGGTTCGAAAAGGCAAAAATGGGTCAGAAGTACATACACTAAAAAAGACAATTAATTTAGCTGTTCCAAGAATACAAATTATTGACAGTACAGGTGCTGGAGACGCAGCATTGTCTGGTTGGATTTTTGGTTACATAAATGATGAAAATGAAGCGACATCGCTTGAATTAGGTCACACATTAGCTCTAGAAATATTAAAAATTAAGGGAACAATTGATTATAGAATCAACAAAGAAAATTTATACAAAATTAAAAGCACCTATTACAATGAGTAAAAATGATTTTATAATTATTCATCCAGAAGTTAAACATGCGTTAGATAATAATTTACCAATTGTTGCATTAGAATCTACAATTATTTCTCACGGAATGCCATGGCCACAGAATGCTGCTACTGCTAAATCAGTAGAAGATGTAGTACGAAAACACGGAGCAATTCCTGCAACTATCGCCATCAAGGACGGAAAATGTTTAGTTGGGTTATCCAGTGAGACAATTGATTATTTTGGTCAAGCTAATGATGTTTGGAAAGTGAGCTTGCGAGATATGCCTTATGCTATTTCAAAAAAAGTACCCGGAGCAACTACTGTTGCAGCTACAATGAGAATCGCTTCGATGGTAGGGATTAAAATATTTGCAACTGGAGGAATTGGAGGTGTTCATCGAGGTGCAACCAAAAGCATGGATATTTCTGCAGATTTAACCGAAATGGCAAATACAAATGTTGCGGTTATTGGTGCTGGAGTAAAATCAATTTTGGATATTGGTTTAACATTGGAATACCTAGAAACACTTGGCGTGCCTGTGGTAACCATTGGTCAAGATGAATTTCCAAGTTTTTACTCCTCAAAAAGCGGTTATAATTCTCCTTTAAGATTAGACACAACTGAGTCAATCGCATTATTATTAAAAGCAAAATGGGATTTAGGATTAAAAGGATCCGTTTTGATCGCAAATCCTATTCCTGTGGAGTTTGAAATGGAGCTAGTAACTATAGAGAAACATATTATAAATGCATTAAATGAAGCTAGATTATTAAACATTAAAGGCAAAGAGGTTACCCCTTTTTTATTAAAATACATAGCAACAAATACAATGGGAGAAAGCTTAGAAGCTAATATTGCATTAATAAAAAACAATGCCAAATTAGCGGCACAAATCGCAGTCTTATACTACTTATAAATTAAAAATTTTTATTGACTTTTTGATATTTGCAAAATAATAAAAACCAAAAAACCCACTGAATCCAGTGGGTTTTTCTGTGAAGGCAGAAGGATTCGAACCTTCGACCGCCTGCTTAGAAGGCAGGTGCTCTATCCAGCTGAGCTATGCCTCCGGTAATAAAAAAGTCGGGGTGGCAGGATTCGAACCTGCGGCCTCCTGCTCCCAAAGCAGGCGCGATAACCGAGCTACGCTACACCCCGAAAATGCAAAAAAAGCGGAGAGTAAGGGATTCGAACCCTTGGTACAGTTACCCATACGCATGTTTAGCAAACATGTCCTTTCGGCCACTCAGGCAACTCTCCAATATAAGAACTTATATTCCTTTTAAGCGGTTGCAAATGTAACTTTCTATTCTATATTTCACAAATAATTAATGCCTTTTTTTAAATGTTTTTTTATTCTTAAATCAAAAACATTAACAATCAAATGCATAGCCTAATTATATATTAACTTCAAAATATTTCTTTTATTGAATAATTTATAGAAAAAAAGTTTCTTAAGATTTATATTTCAATAATAAAGTCTATTTAAATAATAATATTATTAAAATCATAATTTAGTATTTACTTAAAATGTTTAAATTCGCAACTCAAATCAGAAATAAGGTGTCATGAATAAAAAAGTCGTCATAGTTGCTGCAACAAGAACTCCTATAGGAAGCTTTATGGGTGGTTTATCTACCGTTTCTGCATCAAGATTAGGTGCAATTGCAATTAAAGGAGCATTAGACAAAATTCAATTAGATCCAAATTTAATTGATGAAGTTTTTATGGGTAATGTTGTTCAAGCTGGAGTAGGTCAAGCACCAGCAAGACAAGCAGCTATTTATGCAGGTATACCAAATTCTGTAGCTTGCACTACTGTCAACAAAGTTTGTGCTTCTGGAATGAAATCAGTGATGCTTGGAGCACAAGCCATTCTTTGTGGTGATGCCGAAATTGTCGTTGCTGGTGGTATGGAAAACATGAGCTTAATTCCTCATTATATAAATTTGCGTAACGGAACTAAATTTGGACCAGCCACAATGATTGATGGAATGCAGAAAGATGGATTGACTGATGCTTATGATAACAATGCTATGGGAGTTTGTGCTGATTTGTGCGCGGTTGAATATAACTTTACTCGTGAGGATCAAGATAATTTTGCTATTCAATCCTATGAACGTTCGACTAAAGCATGGGAAAATGGTAAATTTGATAATGAAATTGTACCGGTTGCTGTTCCACAACGAAAAGGTGATCCAATTATAGTTTCGAAAGATGAAGAATTTACGAATGTAAAATTAGATAGAATTCCAACTTTAAATGCAGCCTTTACAAAAGACGGAACTGTTACCGCAGCAAATGCATCAACAATTAATGATGGTGCTGCAGCTTTAATATTAATGAGCGAAGAAAAAGCATTTTCATTAGGTATAAAACCGTTAGCTTATATAAAAAGTTATGCCGATGCTGCTCAAGAACCAAAATGGTTTACCACTAGTCCAGCCAAAGCTTTGCCAAAAGCATTAGAAAAAGCTGGTATTACACTATCTGATGTAGATTTTTTTGAATTTAATGAAGCTTTTTCTGTGGTTGGGTTAGCCAATTCAAAAATATTAGGATTAACCGATTCAAAAGTAAATGTAAATGGTGGAGCGGTTTCGTTAGGACATCCATTAGGTTGTTCTGGTGCACGAATTATTGTAACTTTATTGAATGTATTGGAACAAAATAATGCTAAAATTGGTGCTGCTGCAATTTGTAATGGTGGCGGCGGTGCTTCCGCAATTGTTATTGAAAGAATTTAAAATCAATTAAAACTACGAACTAAAAATTAAAAATTTAACTCGTACCAATTAAGTTTATAACAATACCTCATCGATTTTTAATTCATAATTTTTAATTGTATATAATGTTCGGAATTTGTAATCTAGCGATAATCCCACTTCGGTTTGAACCCAGCGATAGAAGCGAAATCGTTTCTCAAGTTTTGTTTGGCGAACATTTTGAAATTTTAGAACAATTGAAGCAATGGTCAAAAATAAAATTGCAATTCGATGATTATGAAGGTTGGGTTGATTCGAAACAATACCAAATAATATTAGAATCCGAATACAATCAATTATCTCAGGACGTGATTGTTTTAAATGCTGATTTGATTGAATACATTACTGGTCCCAATAATTTACTTTTGCCAATCCCATTGGGTTCCTCACTGTCGTTTTTGAATCATTCAGATATTAACAATTCAAACTTTAATTTTGAAGGAGCAAAAATAAGTGGAACAAAAAACAAGAATAGCATTGTAAGTTCGGCATTTATGTATTTAAATGCGCCTTATCTTTGGGGTGGAAAAACTCCTTTTGGAATAGATTGCTCTGGTTTTACTCAAATGGTTTACAAGCTAAACGGATATAAATTATTGCGTGATGCTACGCAGCAGTCAAAACAAGGCGAAGCATTGAGTTTTATAGAGGAAAGCGAACCCGGCGATTTAGCATTTTTTGATAATGAGGAAGGTAAAATAATCCATGTAGGAATTATTATGGAAGACAATTATATCATTCACTCTAGCGGAAAAGTAAGAGTCGACAGGCTAGATCATTTAGGAATTTATAATGCCGAAGTTAATAAACATACCCATAAACTTCGGGTAATAAAAAAAATTATATAAAAAAGCCCGTATTGCTTTTTAAACATTACGGGCTTTTTTGAAACTAAAAAATACTATTGTTTTTTTATTTCTTCTTTTAAAGCCTTATATTCTGCAGTCATCTCAAGTGCACTATAAACACCTAATAGCGTTTTAGAAACATCTGAATTTTTTGCATCGATTTCATGTGCTTTTACAAGATATGGTATTGCGCTCTTAAACAACTCGGCTCTTTTGTTTTTTAACTCATCGTAACGCTTTATATCCTTGGCAGATGTCGTGCCTAATTTATTCATTTCATCAATGATAACTTTCTCGTTTTCGAGTTTTAAGGCTGCAATATTGATATAGCCATTCAAGTATTTTGGATTAATTTCTAAAACTTTATTATAGTATTTTTCTGCTTCTACAAAGTTTTTTGCATTAGAACTTATTACTCCTAAATTAAAAATTAAGTCAGCATCAGTGGGGTTTTTTTCTATTGCTTCGGAAATTAATTTTTTATACGTTTCAAAATCTTTAGTCTCGAGGTATAAATTAGCTTCGGTTAATATTAATGAATTATCCTCTGGATTTTTTAATCTTGCTTCGGCAACTGCTTTTTTTGCCTCCTCAATTTTGCCGTTTTGAACTAATATTAAAGCAATGTTTTTATATATTTCTCCTCTTTTTGAAGGAATCGCTTCGTCTCTTGGTGTGCTGTGTGTTCCTAATTTAACTGCAATTTCTCTTTCGTTTTTAGTATTAAAAAAGTCTTCGTTGTTATTTATTTTACTTACAGCTAAATAACTAACCCCTTTTCCTGAATAATTCAGTTTTTTTAAGTCCTCGTATAAATTAAGTGCCGAAACAAAATCTTTACCATTCACATAAGTGGATGCTGCATAATATAAATTTATGGTATCTTTTGTATCTAACAAATAAGCATCATACAATTTTTTAGCTCCTTCATTATGCTTGTTTGCTTTGGAATCTACAATTGCACTGTTTAATAATTTATATTTAATTTCAGTAATCGAAGCAGCAGCTTGAACAGAATACTTTACTTTTCCAGAGGCTTTTTCGATTGCAATTAAATCTTGATAAGATTTTGCAGCGGACGAAAGATTTACTCCAGTTTCAATATTTTTATTTGCTAAATCTAAAAATGAATTTCCTTTTAAAAAGTAAAATTGTGCTTTTTCAGTATCTGCAGCATTAGTAAATATCGATTCAGCACCTTGTAAAGTCGTGAGTGCTTCTTGCGAATTTCCATTTTTTAATGATTTTTCTGCTGCCTTTAATTGATCTTTTTGTGCAAAAGCACTAACTGAAATTACTGCTGCAATGGCTAGTAATACATATTTATTTTTCATGCGATTGTGTTTTAAATTAATATTATTATATTTCTAATTATTAAACTTCATCCTCTGCATCATCAGAATCGTCTTCATCTTCCTCTAAAGATTCCTCTTGGTCATCATCATCATCTTCTTCAACTTCCTCATCTTCAAGAACTTCTAGAATTGGCTTTACTCTTTCGATTGCTTCGGTTTCGATAATATTACCCTCTTCGTCAACAACCACTTCTTCAACATCATCTTTCATTACTTTAGTAACTGCCGCTATGGAGTCGTTTCCTTTGATATTAATTAATTTAACACCTTGAGTGGCACGACCCATAACTCTCAAATCTTCTACTGCCATTCGAATTGTCAATCCCGATTTGTTGATAATCATTAAATCATCGGCATCGGTTACGCTATTGATAGAAATAAGTTTTCCTGTTTTTTCAGTGATATTCAAAGTTTTCACTCCTTTTCCACCACGATTTGTAATTCTATATTCGTCAATGCTTGAACGTTTTCCGTAACCGTTTTCGGCTACAACTAGAATTTCACTTTCCATATCGTTTACAGAAACCATACCAATAACTTCATCGGTCTCATCTTTTAAAGTAATACCACGAACTCCAGAAGCTGTTCTTCCCATTGGTCGTGTTTTGCTTTCTTCAAAACGAACCATTTTACCGGAACGCACCGCAATCATAATTTGACTGTTTCCATTAGTTAATTCTGCTGCTAATAATTCATCTCCATCTTTAATGGTAATAGCTGCGACGCCATTTATTCTAGGTTTTGAATATTTTTCTAAGGATGTTTTCTTAACCTGTCCTTTTTTAGTAACCATAATTAGGTTATGACTATTTGTATATTCTTTATCTTTTAAATCTTGTGTACAAATAAAGGCTTTCACTTTATCGTCACTTTCAATGTTGATTAAGTTTTGTAATGCTCTTCCTTTGGCCGTTTTACTTCCTTCTGGAATTTCATATACACGCATCCAGAAACACTTTCCTTTTTGGGTAAAAAACATCATATATTGGTGGTTTGTTGCAACATACATATGTTCTAAGAAATCTTGATCTCTAGTTCCCGCACTTTTTTGACCAACTCCACCTCTATTTTGGGTTTTGTATTCGGATAAGTTGGTACGTTTTATATATCCTGCATGAGATATAGTAATTACTACATTTTCATCGGCAATTAAATCTTCGATACTTACATCTCCTCCTGAATATTCAATTAATGAACGACGCGCATCACCATATTTATCACGAATTTCGACAAGCTCTTCTTTGATTAATGCAATTCTCAAATTAATATCGGCTAATAAAGCTTGCAAATGAGCAATCAACTTCATGATTTCCTCATATTCTGCTCTTAACTTGTCTTGCTCCAATCCGGTCAATTGGCGCAAACGCATTTCTACAATTGCTCTTGACTGAATGTCAGATAATTTAAACCTTTCGATTAATTTTTCTCTAGCTTCTTCGGTATTTTTTGACGCTTTAATTAATGCAATTACTTCATCAATATTATCCGAAGCAATGATCAATCCTTCTAATATATGAGCTCTTTCTTCTGCTTTACGCAGATCAAATTGTGTTCTTCGGACTACAACATCATGACGGTGTTCCACAAAATAATGAATCATATCTTTTAGATTCAACATTTGCGGTCGACCTTTTACAAGTGCAATATTGTTTACACTAAAAGAGGATTGCAATTGTGTAAACTTATAAAGTGTGTTTAGTACTACATTTGGCGTAGCATCACGTTTTAAAATGTACACAATACGCATCCCATTTCTATCGGATTCATCACGAATATTGGCAATTCCTTCGATTTTTTTGTCATTAACCAAATCGGCTGTACGCTTAATCATGTCTGCTTTATTGACTTGATATGGAATTTCAGTAACAATGATACTTTCACGACCATCAACTTCTTCAAAGCCAACTTTTGCACGCATTACGATACGTCCACGACCAGTTTTAAATGCTTCTCGAACGCCTTCATAACCATATATTGTTCCTCCAGTAGGAAAATCTGGAGCCTTTATATGGTTCATCAATTCGTCTATTTCAATTTCATTATTATCAATGTACGCTAAAGTTCCGTTTATAACTTCGGTAAGATTATGAGGAGGCATATTTGTTGCCATACCTACTGCAATACCTGTTGCTCCGTTTATCAATAATGTAGGAACACGCGTAGGCATTACTTTTGGTTCGTATAGCGTATCATCAAAGTTTAATTGAAAATCAACGGTTTCTTTTTCGATATCTGCCATAATTTCTTCCGAAATCTTACGCATTCTGGCTTCGGTATAACGCATTGCTGCTGGACTATCACCATCTACAGATCCAAAGTTACCTTGTCCATCGACTAATAAATAGCGTAAACTCCATTCTTGAGCCATACGTACCATGGCATCATAAACCGATGTATCTCCATGTGGATGATACTTACCTAAAACTTCACCAACAATTCTTGCGGATTTTTTATGAGCAGATTTTGAGGTAACTCCTAAATCATACATTCCATAAAGTACTCTTCGATGTACTGGCTTCAAGCCATCTCTAACATCAGGAAGTGCTCTTGACACAATTACTGACATCGAATAATCGATGTAAGCTGATTTCATTTCATCTTCAATGTTAATGGGAATTAACTTTTCTCCTTCAGACATAAGTTATACTATTTAATAAATTTATTTTAATTTCAAAACGTGCTAATATACATCATTTTGATTTTTTTACACAACCTTTACGCTACTTATTTCAATGATTTATTAACAAATTACACTCTTTTTTTAGTTAATAAATTATGTCAATTTTAACTAATGTTTTAAGGTTTTTTTTGTCTATTAGCTGTCATAACTTCATATCAAATATGATTTTTGTTTTACACACACTAATTCACTAAATTTACAGTATCAATACACACATTATGGATGACAATTTTTCGCCAAGAGTAAAAGATGTTATTACTTATAGCAAAGAGGAAGCCTTACGTTTAGGGCATGATTTTATTGGTACTGAACATTTAATGTTGGGTATTTTAAGAGATGGAAATGGCAAGGCAATAAATATTCTAAACAATTTATCTATAGATTTAGAAAGCTTACGTAGAAAAGTAGAAATACTTAGTCCAGCAAGTCCAAGTATAGAAATTAATAACGAAAAGAAAAACCTGCATTTAACCCGTCAAGCGGAAAAAGCATTAAAAACAACTTTTCTGGAAGCAAAAGTTTTTCAAAGTTCATCAATAAGCACTGCACATTTATTATTGTGCATTTTAAGAAACGAAAATGATCCTACAACCAAGCTATTGAATAAATTAAATATAGATTATGATGTAGCCAAAGAACAATATTTAAATATGACACCAAGCGAAGAAAATTTTATAGAAAACTTACCCAGAAATGAATCCTATAATGAAGATTCTAATCAAGATGACAGCTTAAAAGAAGGAAGTTTTAACAATCCGGCAAATAAATCAAACAAAAAATCCAAAACCCCTGTTTTAGATAACTTTGGAAGAGATTTAACTGAAATGGCAGAGGAAGGAAAATTAGATCCTGTCGTTGGGAGAGAAAAAGAGATAGAAAGGGTTTCACAAATTTTAAGCCGCAGAAAGAAAAACAATCCACTACTTATTGGAGAACCAGGTGTAGGTAAATCTGCTATAGCCGAAGGATTAGCCTTGCGAATTGTACAAAAAAAAGTATCCCGAATTTTATTTAATAAACGTGTAGTGACGCTAGATTTAGCAAGTCTTGTGGCTGGTACAAAATACCGTGGTCAATTTGAAGAGCGCATGAAAGCCGTAATGAATGAATTAGAAAAAAATGACGACATCATTCTTTTCATAGATGAAATTCACACTATTGTTGGAGCTGGCGGAGCAACAGGTTCTCTTGATGCTTCAAACATGTTCAAACCTGCCTTGTCTAGAGGTGAAATTCAATGCATTGGAGCAACTACACTTGATGAATACCGTCAATATATTGAAAAAGATGGTGCGCTCGAAAGACGTTTTCAAAAAGTAATTATCGAACCAACCTCTGTTGAAGAAACCATTACGATTTTAAATAATATTAAAGATAAGTACGAAATACATCACAATGTTACTTATACTCCAGAAGCAATTGAAGCTTGTGTGAAATTGACAAATAGATACATGTCAGAGCGTTTTTTACCAGATAAAGCTATAGATGCATTAGACGAAGCCGGTTCTAGAGTTCACATCACTAATATTGATGTTCCACAACAAATTTTAGATTTAGAAAAACAATTAGAAGATGTTCGTGAAAATAAAAACACTGTTGTTAAAAAACAAAAATATGAAGAAGCAGCAAAGCTTCGGGATGATGAAAAACGCTTAGAAAAAGATTTAGCTATTGCCCAAGAACAATGGGATGAAGATTCTAAAAATAATCGCATTGAAGTAACCGAAGATAATGTCGCCGATGTAGTTTCTATGATGACTGGAATTCCAGTAAATCGAATTGCAGAAACCGAAAGTAATAAATTAGCTAATTTACCTGAACTTATTGAAAATAAAGTGATTGGACAAAGCGAAGCGGTATTAAAAATTGCAAGATCAATCCAAAGAAATCGAGCTGGATTAAAAGATCCAAACCGACCAATTGGTTCTTTTATATTCTTAGGACAAACTGGAGTTGGCAAAACGCAATTAGCAAAAGTCCTAGCAAAAGAATTGTTTGATTCTGAGGATGCTTTAATTAGAATCGACATGAGCGAATACATGGAAAAATTTTCTATATCGCGCCTAGTTGGTGCACCTCCGGGATATGTTGGTTATGAAGAAGGAGGACAATTAACCGAGAAAGTGCGGCGTAAACCTTATTGTGTAGTGCTTTTAGACGAAATCGAAAAAGCCCATCCTGATGTTTTTAATATGTTGTTACAAGTTCTTGACGACGGCTATTTAACGGATAGTCTCGGAAGAAAAATTGATTTCAAGAACACTATTATTATTATGACATCTAATGTTGGTGCTCGTCAATTGAAGGATTTTGGACAAGGTGTTGGTTTTGGTACTGCTGCCAAAATAGCACAAGCTGATGACAATTCTAAAAGCATTATTGAAAATGCTTTAAAGAAAACATTTGCACCAGAGTTTTTAAATAGAATCGATGATGTAATTGTTTTTAATGCATTAGAAAAACATGATATTGATTTGATTATTGAAATTGAATTACAAAAACTATACGATCGTGTAAAAGAATTGGGATATCAATTGAAGCTATCCGATCAAGCTAAAGCATTTATTGCAGACAAAGGGTTTGATAGACAATTTGGAGCACGACCATTAAAAAGAGCCATTCAGAAATATGTTGAAGATGCTCTGGCTGAAGAAATTATAACTTCAAAAATTGGTATTGGGGATGAAATATTTATGGATTTAAATGACACTTCACAAGAACTCTATGTAAATGTTCACAAAATAGAAAAACCTACTAATTAGTAGGTTTTTTTTTGCTTTACACCCTTGTTAATTAACCTTTATTTAATGTTTATAATTCTATTTTTCAATATATATTTACATCAGAATTATTTAAAGTAGAAAATATTTATGTTACAAAATAAAATTATACTCGGCAGTGAGGAATGGTGTTCGTTGCCTGAATTAGGAATTCCTAATATCAAAGCTCGGGTTGACTCTGGAGCAAAAACATCAGCACTTCACGCCTTAAATATTGCCCCATTTATAAAGGATGGTCAGAATTGGGTCAAATTCGACATCAATCCCATCCAGAATAATGTTAAAACAATCATTCATTGCGAAGCTCCTTTAGTAGATAAAAGAATCGTAAAAAGCTCCAGTGGTTTCAGAGAACAACGCTATGTAATTCATACTTCTTTACAAATTGGAAATTCTAGTTGGCTAATTGAAATGACATTGACTAACCGAGATTCAATGGGTTTTAGAATGTTGTTAGGTCGTGAAGCTATGAGTGGAAGAGTTTTGGTTGATCCAGAACAAGAATATCTTTTGGGGCAACCTACAAGCGATAATCTAAAGGAAGTATACAAGAATTTCGAAAAAGCAAGCTCTGGTTTACGTATCGGACTTTTGGCTAGTAATCCAGAATTGTATAGCAACAAGCGAATTATGGAAGCTGGCGAAATGCGTGGCCACGAAATGCATTTTTTGAATATCAAAGAGTGCTATATGAAATTAGATGCCAAAACACCTGAAATTCATTATCGTGGTGGAATAATTTTGAATAAATTTGATGCAATTATCCCACGAATTCGTCCGAGTATTACTTTTTATGGCTGCGCATTAACGCGTCAATTTGAAGCTTTGAATGTTTTTTGTCTAAATTCCTCTACAGCAATCACACAATCACGTGATAAATTATTTTCCTTGCAATTACTTTTACAAAGTGGAATTGACATCCCGACAACAGGTTTTGCTAATTCTCCATTGGACACTGATGATTTAATAAAAATGGTTGGAGGTTCTCCATTGATTATAAAATTACTCGAGGGAACACAGGGCAAAGGTGTGGTGTTGGCCGAAACAAAAAAAGCAGCAGAAAGTGTTATCAATGCTTTTAAAAGTTTAAATGCTAACATACTAGTTCAAGAGTTTATTAAGGAAGCTGATGGCAAAGATTTACGTTTGTTTGTGGTTGATGGAAAAGTCGTGGCCACAATTCAGCGTGAAGCAATGCCAGGAGAGTTCAGAGCTAACATTCATCTTGGAGGAACTGCTTCGATTATAAAACCCACTTCCGAAGAGAAAAAAATCGCCATCCGCGCCGCAAAAGCAATGGATTTAAAAGTAGCAGGGGTTGATATTATTCGCTCTTCAAAAGGTCCTTTATTACTCGAAGTGAATTCATCTCCAGGACTTGAAGGTATTGAAGGTGCAACAAATAAAGACATTGCTGGAGAAATGATTCTGGCTATTGAAAAGAATTTTAAACTGAAATAGGTTTTGACTAAAGACATTTTATACCAACAAAAAACTCCATCTCGATTATAACGGATGGAGTTTTTTAATCTTAATACTTTATACTAAATACTTAATTCTTATTTTATAAATTCAATTTTTTGAACCTCTTCTTCATTGATACTATCAAAGAATCCTTGTTCATTCATCCAATCGTCACTGTATACTTTACTCATATAACGTGAGCCGTGATCTGGAAAAATAGCAATTACATTACTGTTCTTATCAAATTCTCCTTCATCAGCATATTGTTTAATGGCTTGTAAGACTGCTCCAGAAGTATAGCCTACAAATAAGCCTTCTTTCTTAGCTAATTCTCTTGTAGAATGAGCGCTTTCTTCATCAGTGACTTTCATGAATTGATCTATAATATCAAAATCTGTAGCTGATGGGATTAGATTTTTACCCAAACCTTCAATTCTATACGGGTAAATTTCGTCATTATCAAACTCTTTTGTTTCGTGGTATTTTTTTAATACCGAACCAAAAGCATCAACTCCAAGTATTCTAATATTTGGATTTTGCTCTTTCAAATATTTTGCAGTTCCCGAAATAGTTCCACCTGTTCCGCTACAACATACTAGATGTGTAATTTTACCATTTGTTTGTTCCCAAATCTCAGGTCCTGTAGATTTATAATGTGCATCAACATTGAGTTGATTAAAATACTGATTGATATATACAGAGCCTTTGGTTTCTTCATGCAAACGCTTGGCAACATTATAATAAGAACGGTCATCATCTGCAGATACATGTGCTGGGCAAACATATACTTTAGCACCTAAACTACGCAACATATCTATTTTATCGCGTGATGATTTTGAGCTTACTGCCAATATGCAATCGTATCCTTTTATTATACTTACCATTGCTAAACTAAATCCAGTATTGCCAGAAGTTGTTTCAATAATAGTATCTCCAGGTGTCAAAATTCCTTGTTTTTCTGCTTCTTCAATTATGTATAAAGCTATTCTATCTTTAGTGGAATGTCCAGGGTTAAAAGCCTCTACCTTAGCATAGAAATTTCCTTCTAACTCTTCTGTAACTCTATTTAATTTAATAAGTGGAGTGTTACCTATTAATTCTAAAATATTATTGTAAGCTTTTATTTCTTCTTTCATAAAAAAATAGTTAATCAAGGATACTTTTTAAATTAACCTAAAATCTTTGCAAATTTAACAAAAAAAATCTAATTAGTTTTTATTTTTTTCTAAATCTAGCAAAAAACTATATTCTTTTGCTAATTCCTTAATGGCTTCGAACCTTCCCGATGCACCACCATGTCCAGCATCCATATTTGTATGAAGGAACAAAACGGTATCATTATTTTTTAATGACCGTAATTTTGCTACCCATTTTGCTGGTTCCCAATATTGCACTTGAGAATCGTGTAAACCAGTTGAAACATACATATTAGGATAGCCTTGTGATTTTACATTGTCATAGGGCGAATAAGACTTCATATAATCATAATATTTTTTAACATTTGGGTTTCCCCATTCATCATATTCTCCAGTTGTTAGCGGAATACTTTCGTCAAGCATCGTAGTAATTACATCAACAAATGGAACTTGTGCAATGATGCCATTATACAATTCAGGTGCTAAATTTACAACAACTCCCATCAACAATCCTCCTGCTGAACCTCCTTCGGCATACAAATGTTCTGGTGAAGTGTATTTTTGATCAATTAAAAATTTAGAGCAATCAATAAAATCAGTAAAGGTGTTTTTCTTTTTAAGTAATTTTCCGTCATCATACCATTGTCTTCCTAAATCTTCGCCACCACGAATGTGTGCTATCGCAAAAATAAATCCTCTGTCTAATAAGGATAGTATTGTGGACGAAAACGAAGTGTCCATTGTAATTCCATAAGAACCGTAGGCATAAAGTAACAAAGGGTTTTTGCTGTCTTTTTTCAATTTTTTACTGTAAACCATTGAAATAGGAACTTTGACACCATCAATTGCAGTTGCCCAAACTCGCTCTTCAGTATAATTATTTTTATCAAATTTTCCCCCAAGTACTTGTTGCTCTTTCAAGATTTCTTTAGTCTTTGTCAACATATTAAAATCAATTACCGATGATGGTGTTGCTAGTGATTGGTAGCTATAACGCAAAATATCAGTATCAAAATCTACATTTGATGTTGCATAAGCATTATAGGTTTCACTCTCAAAAGGCAAATAATATTCTCCTGCTCCACTCCACGGCATAATCCTAATGTGATTCAAACCGTTTGAACGTTCTTCTAAAACTAAATAATTCTTGAAAATTTCGATATCTTCTAATAAAACATCGGCACGATGTGTAATAACTTCTGTCCAGTTTTCTTTTGCAGTAGCTGTTTCCAAAGTCTTCATTAACTTGAAGTTTGTAGCTTTGTCTTTATTAGTTAATATATAAAAACTATCTCCGTAATGATTGATACTGTATTCCAGACCTCGAACTCGTTTCTGAAAAATTTCGAATTTCCCGTCAGGATTGTTAGCATCTAGTATTTGATATTCTGTGGTAAGTGTACTTCCTGATTCTATGGCTAGGTATTTTCTGGATTTAGATTTGGCAATCTCAACATTAAAAGTATCGTCTTTTTCAAAATAAACCAATACATCATCTGCTTGATTTGCCCCTAATTTGTGTTTGAAAATCTTATCCGAACGCAGGGTAAGTTCATCTTGGCTCGAATAAAAAATGGTTTTATTATCGTTTGCCCAAACCGCAGTACCCGAAACTTTTTCGATTTTATCAGCAAGGATTTCGCCAGTTTCTAAATTTTTAACTTTAATATCATAAATTCTTCTTCCTATGATATCAAAACTAAAAACGGCTAACGTATTATCTGGACTGATACTCAAACCACCTAATTGAAAATAAGAATGTCCTTCAGCCAATTCATTACAATCAAACATGATTTCTTCTTTGGCTGAAAGGCTTTCCTTTTTTCGGGAATAAATAGGATAATCTTTACCTGTTTCAAAACGAGTTATATAGTAATAACCGCTGTATAAGTAAGGAACAGATTCATCTTCTTCCTTGATTCTACCTTTCATTTCTTCAAATAATTCCTTCTGAAAATCATTTGTATGTGCAGTCATCGTATCGTAATATGCGTTTTCTTGGTTCAAATAATCTATGACTTCAAGATTTTCTCTATCGTTCAACCAATAGTAGTTATCAGTCCTTGTGTCTTTATGTTTTTTTAATAATTTTGGGATTACTTTTGCTGTTGGAGCAATTATTTTTTCTGGCATTGTTTGCGCGTTTGTTTTAGGAATTAAAGTTGCAAAAATAACACAAAAGCAACTTAGAGTAAGACCGTTTTTCATTAATTTTTATTGAATATGACCGCACAATATAGTAATTTTGTAACAATGTAATTTTAAAAAGTTAAAAAAATGGATTTAATGGGAATGATGGGTAAATTGAAAGAAACCCAACGAAAAATAGAAGAAACAAAACTACGTTTAGATTCGGTTTTAATCGATGAGCAAAGTATTGATGGCTCATTGAAAGTAACTTTTACTGCAAACGGAAAACTAAAATCCATCGTTATTGCTGATATCTTATTAGAAGACAAAGAGCAACTCGAAGATTATTTAGTTGTAACACTAAACAAGGCCATCGAAAAAGCCTCAAAAGTAAACCAAGCTGAACTCGACGCTGTTGCCAAAGTCGATATGCCCATGATTCCGGGAATGGACGAAATGTTTAAATAAAAGATAATTTAATCCCAAAAATAATACAATGATAAAACATAAAAACTGGCATGAAAAACACATTGAAACTTCTAGCTTCGGAAATAGCCTATCAGATGCAGTGGCCAAAGGAATGGGTTCTTGGAAATTTATTATTTTTCAAACTATTTTAGTAATTCTTTGGATGGGATTTAATATTATTGGTTTTTTCTATCATTGGGATGTGTATCCGTTTATTTTACTCAATCTTCTTTTCTCTACACAAGCTGCTTATGCTGCGCCAATTATTATGATGTCCCAAAACAGACAAAACGAAAGAGACAGATTGCAAGCTCAAGCGGATTATCAAACAAATATTGATGCAAAGCAAGAAATTGAAGCTTTAACTATAATGATAAATCGACTTGAGGTAGAAAAATTGGATAAAATTATAGCAATGTTGGAGGAAATGAAAAAATAAAATTAAAAAGGTTTAGCATAAGCTAAACCTTTTCACAATTAAATCAAAAAGAGAACCAATTGAATTGTGACCAACAAAATTCAAACCAACTCTTAATGATTATATGTATTTCCAGCAACATCAAAAGTGTTGTCGTTTTAATTCACAGCTATTCTAAACGAGCTAATAATTACTTTTTATATTCACACATCAAAATTCAAATCATCCCAAACACCATCATACCAGTGCAATGGCGATAACTTATTTAGGAATCGCTTGGCTTTAGTATGAACTGATTTTTTTGCAGTTGCTTTATCCTGAATTTCTGGAATTATGTTAGAGTAAATAGGTGTTTCAGGAACATTATTTCCGAGTTGAAAACTTTGAGTATAATTTAAATGTAATTTCATAATTATAAAGTTTTATAGTTTTTACATTACAAATCTCGAAATTATTCCAGTGTTTTTTATCCCCTAAAAGAGTGATTTTTAATTCAATAGTAGGATTATTAAAATATTATGTGAAATCTTTACAAGCATAACAATTAGTAATAATTAATATGAAAAATATAACAACTATTTTAGTTTTGTTTTTAAGTTTTGGAATTTATTCACAAATAAATATCGATTCATTGCAGAATGTTTTAGACAAAACAACTCCAAACAAAACAAACTTTGAAAATTATATTAAAGTCATTCAAAATTATCAACCAGATAATATTGAAGCATCACAAGCAATAGGTAGTTGGTTAATAAAAAATACTAACTCTACTATATTTCTTGAAAATCAGGCTAATGCATACCTTAATTTAGGAATAAAATATAGTGATGCTGACAATGTTGAATTGGCTATTAAAAATGTTATAAATGCCACGCGCATTGCAGAGAAAAATAATTTTTACGAAATACTATCAAAATCTTATAATGAACTTGGTAATATTTATAGATATCATAAACAATTAGATAAATCAATTGAGTTTTTTAAAAAATCAATTGCAATCAGTGAGAGTAATCATTTATACAGATATTCTGCGATAACAAAATATAATTTAGCAGGAACTTATTTAAGTAAAGGTTATAATAACACCGATACTATTAAAATGTCGATAAAAATTATAAATGAAAGTATCGCTTTAATGAAAAAATTGAAAGATACGGCATCAATTATAACATTTAGTAATGGTATTAGCCAAGCTTACACAGATTTAAAAGATTATGATTCAGGATTAAAAATATTAAATGATACGGAGCCATTAATAAAATCAACAAATGATGAAAGTTTATTTGTAACTCATTATTTGAGAATGGGCAAAATTTATAATGACAAAGGTGATTTTAAAAAGGCGATACAAAATTATGATAAAAGTTTAGCGTTAGCATTAAAATATAAAATGCATAGATGGGAATATAATGTTTACATGGGATATGCTGAAACTTATGAAAATTTAGGCAATTACAAACAAGCTAATAAATTTAATATTCTTTATAGTGACCTTCGGGATTCCCTAACAGATGTAGAGAACTTTAAAGCAGCTTCCGACATGCAAAATCTTTATGAAACTCAAAAAAAAGAAACTGAAATTATCAAACTCAAAACCACAAACGAAAAAAAAGCAAATCTCAACAAAATCTTGATCGGAACCTCAATTGGACTCTTGTTAATTGGTTTTCTGGGTTATCGAAATTTTAGAAATAAACGAAAAATCCAAAACTTAAAAATCACCGAACTCGAAAAAGACAAGCAACTTCTCGCAATCGATGCAATGCTAAAAGGACAAGAAGAAGAACGTGGTCGCATTGCTAAAGACTTGCATGATGGGCTTGGCGGACTTTTATCGGGAACAAAATTATCCTTTACAAACATGAGAGAAAACTTAATACTCACTCCCGAAAACGCACTGCAATTCGAAAAATCATTAAATATGCTGGATACCACAATTGCCGACTTACGCAAAGTCGCACACAATTTAATGCCCGAAGCATTAGTCAAATTTGGGCTTGATGAAGCTTTGAGAGATTTTTGTAACAGCATACAAGCAGCAACTACGATTAAAGTAGATTATCAAAAATTAGGTGTCGAAAGAAAAATTAACACAACTACCCAAACTTTCATTTATAGAATCATTCAAGAACTAATTAACAATGCTGTAAAACATGCACAAGCCAAAGAAATTTTGGTACAACTCGCATTTACAGATAAAAAAATTATAATTACTATAGAAGACAACGGCAAAGGATATGATGCCAATAGAGTCAAAAATAAAAAAGGAGACGGTTTAAATAATATAGAATATCGGGTTCAATATCTTAACGGAACCATTGACACCATATCATCCCCAAATAACGGAACCGCAGTAAACATAGAACTCAATGCGTGATAATCCCATAAAAGTATTCCTTGTTGATGACCACCAGATGGTGATTGAAGGCATAAAAACATTGCTACTTGGGGAAAACTGTATTCAACTTGTAGGTGCTGCAAATAATGCCGAGATGTGCTTGCAATTTTTCAAAATGCAAACAAGTGATGTGATTTTAATGGATATAAATCTTCCAGATAGTAGTGGGATTGAATTGTGCAAAATCATCACATCAAAATATCCAAGTATAAAAGTCATTGCGCTAAGTACTCATAATCAAGGAACTTATGTACGTAAAATGTTAGAAAGTGGCGCTACTGGTTATTTGCTAAAAAATGCCGATAAACATGAAATTATAAAAGCAATTCAAACCGTTTATAATGGAACAAATTACCTGACTTATGAAGCAGATCGAGCTCTACGATACGAAAATGAACTACAAAATAAGTTACCAAAACTCACCAAACGTGAAAAAGAAGTACTAATTCTAATTGTCGAAGGATTAACTAATGCACAAATTTCTGAAAAACTATTTATAAGTATTGACACTGTTGACAGCCATCGAAAAAATTTGCATACCAAATTAGAGGTTAAAAACACGGCAATGTTAATAAAATTTGCGACAGAAAATAATTTATTATAACCGCTTTAAAACTCCATTTTCGCTAACGTTTCCAACACATACGTATGCATGACTTCTTTATAATCTAGATGCGTAACCATTCGCAAAGTACCTTTTGCCAATAAACTAATTGCAATGCCTTTTTGTTTGAGTTTATCAATGATTTCTTGGTCATGAATATGAGGTTGAACTGAAAACACAATGATATTGGTTTCAACTGGAGCGACATTTAAAACCCACTTACATTGTGCTAATTGTTTCCCTAATTCCTTTGCCCTACGATGATCTTCTTCTAGCCTGTTAATATTATTTTGTAAAGCATAAATTCCGGCTGCCGCCAAATAGCCTGACTGTCGCATGTTGCCACCAAAAATTTTTCGGATGCGAATGGCTCTTTTTATTGTAGCCGCATCCGAAACTAAAACCGAACCAATTGGCGCACCCAATCCTTTAGAAAAACAAACCGAAATCGTATCGAATAGTGCTCCAAATTGTTTTGGATGTTGCTTTTTGGCAACCAAAGCATTCCATAATCGTGCACCATCAAGATGGTATTTCAAATTATTCTCGACACAAACTTGTTTGATTTTTATTAACTCTTCCATCTCATAACAAGCGCCGCCACCTTTATTTGTTGTGTTTTCAATCCCCACCATTTTTGATAATGGAGTATGATAAAATTCGGGATCATTAATACCTGCTTTTACTTGTTCCGCAGTTATTAATCCTCGATTTCCGTCCAATAAGTTAAAATTTACACCGCTATTTGATGATGCTCCACCAGATTCATATAAGTGAATGTGAGACCATTTATCGGCTATGATTTGGTCACCAGGATTGGTGTGTAACTTGATCGCGGTTTGGTTTGCCATAGTTCCAGACGGAAAAAATAACGCCGCTTCCATACCAAATAAATCTGCAACTTGAGCTTCAAACTCATTGACTGTTGGATCTTGCTTAAAAACATCATCGCCTACTTCTGCTTTAAACATCGCTTGAAGCATTTCTGGCGAAGGTTTGGTAACGGTATCACTAATTAAATTTATTTCCATATATACTTTAGATAGTTTATTTTCGCACTTTAATTTCTTGTTTTAAGGATAGCCTAGCCCTGATTGCAGTGAAAATCCCACGCTTTTTTGCGTGGATTGTAGCGAAAAGCAGGAAATAGCTCCAAAAAATCAGTACAAAATTACTATAATTTATGACAACTACCGAACAAATAAAAGGTATTGTAGAGCGTCTTGGTGCGTTGAGGAGGTATCTTTGACGTTGATGCCAAACTAATTGAAATCACCAACGAGGAAGAAAAAACGTTAGCGCCTGATTTTTGGAACAATCCCAAAGAAGCCGAAAGCTATGTAAAAATCCTGCGTTCCAAGAAAAAATGGATTGACGATTACAATAAGGCGGTCGAAATGGCTGATGAGTTGCAACTTGCCTTCGAATTCTACAAAGAAGGCGAATACACTGTCGAGGAATTAGACGAGCAATTCAAAGCCACCGAAAATCATATCGAAGCCATAGAATTCAAAAATATGCTTTCGGAAGAAGGCGATACTTTGAGTGCTGTTTTGCAAATTACGGCTGGTGCTGGCGGAACTGAAAGTTGCGATTGGGCCGAAATGCTCATGCGAATGTATATGATGTGGGCAGAAAAGCAAGGCTACAAAATCAAAGAACTCAATTATCAGAAAGGTGATGCGGCTGGAATAAAAACGGTAACGCTCGAAATAGAAGGCGATTATTCTTTTGGTTATCTAAAAGGTGAAAATGGCGTACACCGTTTGGTTCGAATTTCTCCTTTTGATAGCAATGCCAAAAGGCACACTTCGTTTGTTTCGGTTTATGTGTATCCACTTGTTGATGACAGTATCGAAATAGATATTAATCCTGCTGATATCGAAATTACAACTTCACGTTCTAGTGGTGCTGGAGGACAAAATGTGAATAAGGTGGAAACCAAAGTACAATTAGTTCATAAACCTACAGGAATCCAAATTCAATGTTCTGAAACCCGTTCGCAACAAGATAACAGACAGCGTGCAATGCAAATGTTGCGCTCACAGTTGTACGAAATTGAATTAAAAAAACAACAAGCTGAACGTGCTAATATTGAAGCTGGAAAAATGAAAATAGAATGGGGTTCGCAAATCAGGAATTATGTAATGCAACCTTATAAATTAGTCAAAGATGTGCGCACAGGCTATGAATCTAGTGATGTTGATGGTGTGATGAATGGCGAAATCGACGAATTTTTGAAAGCCTATTTAATGATGATGGGACAAAAAGAGGAATAATTGACAGATTTTAGATTTAACTTGAATAACTATGTCATTCTGACGCAGGAAGAATCTCAACAAACTTGAGCATAAAGATGAGATTCTTCCTGCGTCAGAATGACAAAGCACCGACTCGTTTTTGTCGGTAAATTCAAAATTAAGATGGTATAAATTGCAGATTACAGTCTCTAAACTTTGGATCATTTTTAATTTCGTTAAAAACTCCCTTCAACTTTCATTTTACAAAAAGCTGAAATGGTTTTATATACAGTTTTAATTCGAAAAAACAACCCATTAGGAAATTCAAAGCAAATTCACTTAATTTGATTTATAAATCAAACCGAATTCTCCAAATCAATGAAATCATACTCAACCCTCGAAATAAATGAAGTTCTAAAAGGCATTATTATTGGTGAAACTTCTCAATCTATTACTGCTCCAGAGCAATTAGAAGCTGCAACTGATACCGAGATTTCATTTATTGGAAACAGAAAATACGAAAAATTTTGGGAAACTTCCAAAGCCTGTGTTGCTGTTGTAAACGAAGATATTTCGATTGAACCTGGTGAAAACAGGGCTTTTATAAAAGTAAAAAATGCTGATTTAGCGATGTCTCAGGTTTTGGAGCTTTTTGCACCACCAACACCACTTTTTAGTTCTGAGATTCATCCAACGGCAATAATTGATCTAACCGCAACTATATGTAATGGTGCGAAAATTGGCGCTGGATGTTATATTGGTCCAAATGTAGTGATCGGTGACAATACTATTATTTATCCAAATGTTACGATTCTTGACGAATGTACCATTGGTAAAAACTCTATAATCTGGTCAGGAACAGTAGTTCGGGAACGTTGTCATATTGGTAATGATTGTATTTTGCATCCTAATTGTACTATTGGTGCAGATGGTTTTGGATTTCGACCTTGTCCCGAAAGAGGTTTGGTAAAAATTCCACAAATAGGCAACGTCATTATCGGAAATGGTGTCGAAATTGGAGCAAACTCTTGTGTCGATAGAGGCAAATTTAGTTCGACTGTTCTTGGTGATGGTTGCAAAATTGATAATTTAGTACAGATAGGTCATAACTCTAAACTGGGAAAATTCTGTATCATGGCTGGAAATTCTGGACTGGCTGGTTCAGTAACTCTAGGAAATGGTGTTATCATTGGCGGAAGCGCATCGATAAAAGACCATACAACAATAGGTGACGGAGCAATTGTTGGTGCTGGTTCAGGTGTAACTGGCGATATTCCGGCTGGAAAAGTTATGCTAGGATATCCTGCAGTTGAAGCTCGTGATGCATTGAAACAATGGGCTATCTTGAAAAGGCTGGTTAATGATTCAAAAAAATAAATTAAATAGTTTAAAATTTAACCACCGATTGCTTCGCCTATTCGCTATCGCTCGAGTCACAGATTATAAACATTGAAATAAATTTAACACTCAATAAAAATAGTATTCAATTTAAACCACATAAGGCAAATAAGAACATATAAGACAAACAATTGAAGCCCAACTTAAATGAACTTAAATGCCTTATATGGTAAAATAAATTGCACCCTTAAATATTTAAAATCTATTAATCTGCTGTGATTTTAACAATTTTGTATTCAATATTTCTATCGATTATTCTAAAATATATTTTAATAGATTTCGTAATTTAGCCAACACAATTTTAGCCAAAAAACATATTTCACTATGGACTTGAACTTCAATAAAAACGAAGACCACAATAAACTTCTACTATCCCAACTGCGACAAAAATTCACCAAAGTCAAACTTGGTGGCGGTGAAAAACGCATACAAAAATTACACTCCGAAGGCAAAATGACAGCGCGCGAGCGCATTGATTATTTGCTTGACGCCAAAGGGAAATGTATAGAAATTGGCGCTTTTGTTGGTGAAGGAATGTATGCTGAACACGGCGGTTGTCCATCTGGTGGCGTTGTAGTGAAAATAGGTTACATCAAAGGAAAACAATGCATTGTTGTTGCAAATGACGCTACAGTAAAAGCCGGAGCTTGGTTTCCAATCACAGCAAAGAAAAACCTTCGCGCTCAAGAAATTGCGATGGAAAATAGATTGCCAATTATTTATTTAGTGGATTCGGCTGGCGTTTATTTGCCATTGCAAGATGAAATTTTTCCGGACAAGGAACATTTCGGGCGCATATTTAGAAATAACGCACAAATGAGCAGCATGGGAATTACTCAAATCGCAGCTGTTATGGGAAGTTGTGTTGCTGGTGGCGCTTATCTTCCTATTATGAGTGACGAAGCCATGATTGTTGATAAAACCGGAAGTATTTTCCTGGCGGGAAGTTATTTAGTGAAAGCAGCTATTGGCGAAAGCATAGACAACGAAACTCTTGGCGGAGCTACAACCCATTGTGAAATTTCGGGAGTTACAGATTATAAAGCCAAAGACGACAAAGACGCATTAGACAGAATAAAAAATATTATTAGCAAAATAGGTGATTTTGATAAGGCAGGTTTCAATAGAGAAAAAGCTCAAAAACCAGCTTTGGACGAAAAAGAAATGTATGGCATTTTGCCAAAAGCAAGAAACGAGCAATACGACATGATGGAAATCATCAATCGATTGGTTGATAACTCCGAATTTGAAACGTATAAAGACGGTTATGGTCAAACAATAATTACGGGTTATGCGCGAATTGACGGTTGGGCAGTTGGGATTGTTGCTAACCAACGAAAAGTAGTAAAAACCAAAACGGGAGAAATGCAATTTGGTGGAGTCATTTATTCAGATTCTGCGGACAAAGCCACTCGGTTTATTGCCAATTGCAATCAAAAGAAAATTCCTTTAGTTTTTATCCAAGATGTTACCGGTTTTATGGTGGGTTCCAAATCAGAACATGGCGGAATCATTAAAGATGGTGCCAAAATGGTGAATGCTGTTTCAAATTCAGTAGTGCCAAAATTCACAGTAATTGTTGGTAATTCTTATGGTGCAGGAAATTATGCTATGTGTGGAAAAGCCTATGATCCAAGACTAATTTTCGCTTGGCCAAGTGCCGAACTCGCTGTAATGGGAGGAACACAAGCCGCAAAAGTATTGGCACAAATAGAAGCTTCTTCGCTAAAAGCTAAGGGAGAACTCGTAGATGAAGCTAAAGAGGCAGCGTTGTTTGACAAAATAAAAGCACGATATGACGAGCAAGTTTCGCCATATTATGCAGCTTCTCGATTGTGGACAGATGCTATAATTGATCCTTTAGATACTAGAACTTGGATTTCTATGGGAATCGAAGCTGCAAACCACTCGCCTATTGAAAAGAAATTTAATTTAGGTGTGATTCAGGTTTAATTGCATTAAATAAAAAAAACACTTTAATTAAAGTTATCTTTCTAAAAATTAGTACCTTTAGTCTAAACATTTTTAAACTATAGTATTATGAGCAATATAAAAAGTTTGAATAAATGGGCCAATGCGCACACTTATTTATCATTAGATTTGGTACGAATAGCACTTGGCGTGTTTCTATTTGCAAAAGGTGTTTCTTTTATTTCAGATACAGAATATTTAGAAAATTTACTTTCTTCTATAGACAAAATTGGTGGAGGAATGTTTCTCATTCATTATATCGTTCCAGCGCACATGATTGGTGGAATAATGATAGTTTTTGGACTGCTTACTCGATGGGCAATAATCGCACAACTACCTATATTAATAGGTGCAGTTATTATAAATTTTATGGGTCAAATGAACATTCAAAATTTATTACTAGCATTATTTACACTTGCAATTTGCTTATTTTTTGTGTTTTATGGAAGCGGTAAAAATTCTGCTGATTATTATTTTAAAATGGAGAAATAAGATTATAAAAAAGAGATGTCGCGACATCTCTTTTTTGTTGTAATTAGGCTAAACTTTCTTTTCTTTTTATTTTACCAGTTGCTGTTTGTTTGAAAATTGGAATAAACACTATCTCTTTTGGTTTTTCATATTTATCTAATACGCCAAAAACAGCATCTTCAATTGCCATAGTTTCCCCTTCAATATAAAGTACTAACTTTTCCCCAAGAACTAAATCAGGAACTCCATGAACAAAATAACGTCTAGGAATTAAAGTTGATAATTTTTCTTCAATTTTTTCTGGGCTTAATTTAATTCCGCCACTGTTAATAATATTGTCAATTCTACCAATCCATACAAATTGGGTGTCTGAAATTAAATTTACAATATCATTAGTGTTTATTGGGTGTTCACTTATATTTTTTGCGTCAATAACTAAACATTGTCTTTCATCGACAGCAACAGTAACATTTGGCAAAACTGTAAAAGCGTTCTCCCCTATTCTTTTGGCGGCTATGTGAGTAATAGTCTCGGTCATACTAAAGGTTTCGTATACTTTTATACGCAATTTTAGTAATTCTTGTTCCAAGGCCTTGTGTACTTTTGCACCACCAACAATTAGAGTTTTTATCTTTTTTAATTTTTTTAAAGAATTTTTTGCTTGCAACGGAACCATGGCACAAAAATCAAATTCTTCATCAATATATTCTAAAGGATGAGAACTTGGAGCTACGAATTTCATATCTAAACCTAGAATAAAAGCCCTGATAAACATCATTTTTCCTGATATGTATGCGGTTGGCAGACAATTCAATACTTTGTCTCCTGGTTCAAGACCAAAGAAATCGCCTGTAGCAATTGCAGAATTTAGCATGGCTTGTTTCTCCACTCGAATAAGTTTTGGAACACCTGTAGTTCCTGAGGAGTTCATGTCCATATACGACTTGTTATCAAACCAATCGAGTAAAAAATCACCTACAGATTGCTCGTATTCTTGCCCTTCTTTTATAAAACTATAGGCAACTCGACATAAATCTTCTCGGTCAAGATGAAAGCCGTTCAGTTTAAAATGATTGTGTACGTTTTTGTATGTAATTGTTTGCATGATTGTATTTTTATTTTATTGTGCTAGTCATTAATACGACTAATTTTACCAGAAAGCTTTTCGTTCCAATTCGTCCATTTATATCGTTTAGCGAAGATAAATAAAATAATTGGATAGACTAATGCCATTGTAATTATCATTTCATTTAGCATATCATTAGGATTTTCAACACCTGAATATTTAAAAATAGCATCCGTTTGTAATGCTGCAAAATCAGATGTAATTAATAACGCTGCCATCATATTATTACCTAAATGAAAACCTAAAGCTAGCTCAATACTTTCGTCCATTAAGGTCATAATTCCGAGTAAAAACCCAGTTCCAATGTAGAAAATCATAACGCCATAACCCATTTCGGCAACTTCGGGATTTGCACTATGAAATAATCCAAATAAGATAGAAGTGATCAGTAATGGCAACCATCTGTTTCTGACAATTATTCCTATTTGTTGCATTAAATAACCTCGAAATAAATATTCTTCAAGACCTATTTGAAAAGGAAATAATAGTAAAGAAATGATTAGTAAAATCATAAAATTTAATGGATGAAAATTCCATACAATATTTGAACTATCGAATGAATAGGAAACAATAAAAGTTAGTATCGAAAGTAAAACAACTAGTCCAAAAGAGAAAAAAATCCTTTTACAATCTATTTTATTCCTTGATGTAGTAAGGGAAAGTAAGCTTCGATTGTGCAAAAAATAGACCAAACCAAACAGCAATCCTAACAAAAAAATAAAAGGTAACAAATTGATTAACAATGATATATTATTAGGTATATCTCGCATTGATTTATATAAAATTTCTTTTTGCTCATCAGTCATTAGTAAGAACATTATGAAATTTCCAATAAACACTCCAGCAGTCATTAATGTTGTAATTGCTACACGCCACCATTGATTATTTCCTTTAAAAGCTTGTGATATATACATACTTAATAGTGTTATGAGCAATTTATATTTACATTTGTAGTGCCGAAATTAACTTAATTTTCTGTCTTTTTCGAATAGTTTTTATAAAAATTAAATCCTTTACAATGATACGAATTTATCACAATCCCCGTTGCGGAAAATCCAGACAATGTTTAGCCTTTTTAGAAAAAACAGGACAGGAATTTGAAATTATTAAATATCTCGAAACAATTCCTACTTTTAACGAACTTAAAAATATTATAGCAAAACTAGGTATAAAACCCATTGCAGTAGTTCGCCAAAAAGAGAAAATTTGGTTAGAAAATTTCAAAGCAAAAAAAATGTCGGATAACGAAATTATAAATGCTATGATTCTTTATCCCATTCTTATAGAAAGACCTATTGTTATTAATGGCGAAAAAGCAATTATTGCAAGACCTATAGAAAAAATTAATGGTTTTGTTTAAAAAAAGGCCTCATTACTTTAACAAACCTTTGTGATTTGTTGTTTAAACCTTGTGTTATTTTTGCAATCTAAAATAGATAAAAAAAATAACTTTCAATGAAAAAATTTAATATTCTCTTAATTCTTAGCCTTTTATTGTCGTCATCATTTATTTATTCACAACAAAGACCCGAGATTAAAAAAATAAAAATAACAGGAACAGTAATCGAAAAAACGAGTAAACAACCCCTCGAATACGCTACAATTACTTTCAAAAATCCAACCAACCCAAAAGCAATTGCTGGCGGAATTACCAATGCAAAAGGCGAATTTGATGTAGAAATAAATCAGGGAATCTATGATATTACAATAGAATTCATCTCATTTAAACCTGTGGAGATTAAGCAAAAAAACATTCAAGAAAATAGTAGCCTAGGGCAAATTGCTTTAGAGGAAGATCAAACGCAGCTAAATGAAGTTGTGGTTCGTTCCGAAAAAACTACTGTTGAAATAAAATTAGATAAAAAAGTTTATAATGTAGGCAATGACTTAATGGTCAAAGGAGGAACTGTTAGCGATGTGCTTGATAATATTCCCTCGGTTTCAGTAGATGTAGAAGGAAACATAAGTCTGAGAGGAAATGAAAATGTTAGAATTTTAATTGATGGTAGACCTTCAAACGCAATTAATATTTCCGAAGCATTACGATTAATTCCTTCGGATGCCATTGATAAAGTTGAGGTAATTACAAATCCATCAGCAAGGTATGATGCAGAAGGTGGCGGTGGATTACTTAATATAATTCTAAAAAAAGGTAAAAATCAAGGTCTAAATGGTACTTTTATTGCCTCTACAGCATATCCTGAAAGTTATGGTTTAAGCGGGAATTTAAATTATAAATCCGAAAATTTCAACCTCTTCACAACCCAAGGGATTAATGATCGTAGCAATCCTGGAAAAGCGAAAACAGACTCTAAATACTTAAACCCAAACAATTCTATTAGAAACTACGTTTATGAACAGAGAAAAAACGAGAGATTAGGTGATGCTTACAATGGAAATTTTGGCGCAGAATGGTTTTTAGATAAAACTACAACATGGACAAATAGCTTTAATTATAGAAAAAGTAACGGAAACAATACCGATAATATTTTTCAAAATAATTACAATTCTAGTTTTATTTATGACTACACCAGAAACAGAATAAATAACGAAAACAGCTTCAGCGAAAACATAGAATATGCCACAAATTTAATTAAGAATTTCAAAAAAGAAGGGCATAAATTAACTGTAGATGGTTCATTCTCTACAAGCGATGAAATAAACAATGCATTAATTACTGACTCAGCAACAAACACAAACATTGTTGTAATCGATAAAACAATAAGCAAACAAGATCAAAAAAGAAATCTTTTTCAAACTGATTATGTATTGCCAATAGGAAAAGGAAGTCAATTTGAAGCAGGTTACAAAGGAGATTTTCTAAAATTAACCACAGACTATCAAGTAGAAAATGATGGAGTAATTAATAATAATTTTACAAACACTTTAGAATATATAGAAAAAGTAAACGCGCTTTACACCAGCTATGGCTTTAAATTAAAGAAATACTCTTTCCTTTTTGGGGCACGTTTTGAAGATTCGAATATTGAAATTAATCAATTAGCAACGAATGATTTTAACGCTAAAAAGTACAATAACTTCTTTCCAAGTGCTTTCTTTACTTATGAATTTTCAGAAAAAAGCAGCGCCTCATTGAGCTACAGTCGCAGAATTCAAAGACCTAGAGGCAGACAATTAAATCCATTTAATAACTTATCAAGCAATATCAATATTTTTGTAGGTAATCCAGATTTAAATCCAGCTTTTACAGATGCAGTAGATTTTGGATATTTAAAACGTTGGGACAAATTAACACTTAACACCTCACTCTATCTAAATAAAACTACTGATGTTATACAATTTGTGCGACGAGAATCCGGTGATTTTATAAACAGTGTTCCTGTCATATTAACCTCATTTGCAAATATAGCCACAGAATATAGAGCAGGATTTGAATTTACATTAAACTATTCTCCCTACAAATGGTGGAAATTAAATGGTAATTTTAACTTTTTTAGAAACGAAACTCAAGGAGATTATGTCTACACCAATTTTAATAATGTAGTGATTACTCAAAATTTTGATAACATTGCCACATCATGGTTTACTAGAATTACATCAAAAATCACTTTGCCCTATAAAATCGATTGGCAAACTAATGCAACTTATAATGGACCGCAGAACAATGCTCAAGGTAAAAGTTATGGTGTATTTAGTGCCAATTTAGCTTTTAGTAAAGACATTTTAAAGGATAAAGGAACTATTAATTTTAACATCAGCGACGTTTTTAACTCTAGAAAAAGAATCTGGGATAGTAATATTCCCGGTGTAGTGATGTCATACAGCGAAATGCAAAGACAACTAAGACAAATTAATCTATCCTTTACTTATAGATTCAATAAGAAAAAAGGAGAAAGAGAAAGACAACCAAGAAGAGATTCCGATGGTGGCGACGATTTTCAAGGATAAAAAAAAAAGGAACTCAATTGGAGTTCCTTTTTTTTATCAAACAATTAGATTACACTGATTGCTCTAGTTTCTTTTTTGCTCTTTTCTCTTTAAAAGCTTCCCAAGTATAACCTCCTACCCAATACGATACGAAACTAACTAGAAAAAACATCAACCAAAACCCCATTGTAAGGATGGTTAAAAAAAGTAAAAAACCTAAATACTGTGAAAATTCAAACATGGTTACAGAGATTTTTGAATGTAGGTACAAATGTAAGTTTAATATTTTTTCTTACCAATAAAAAACCAAATCAATTTTCATAAAAAGAGAATTATCCGTATTTTTGAACTCAATATTTAGCTTTTTTCAGGAGCTATTTCCTGCTATTCGTTACAATCTTGTAAACCGAACACCGGTTCACAAGGATTTTCACTACTATCAGGGCTAAACTATCGCTACAACTACAACTCTTAAACAAACAAAATGAAATTCAGAATCGAAAAAGACACCATGGGTGAAGTGCAAGTTCCAGCGGATAAATATTGGGGTGCACAAACAGAGCGTTCTCGCAACAATTTTAAAATTGGTCCATCAGCTTCAATGCCAAAAGAAATTATTGAAGGATTTGCTTATTTAAAAAAAGCTGCCGCTTATGCAAATTGCGATTTAGGTGCTTTGCCTTTAGAAAAAAGAGATGCAATCGCCACAGTTTGTGACGAAATTCTAGCAGGAAAACTAGAAGATGAGTTTCCATTAGTGATCTGGCAAACAGGCTCAGGAACACAAAGCAATATGAATGTTAATGAAGTAATTGCAAATCGCGCCCAAGTTATAAAAGGATTCGCTATTGGCGAAGGAGAACAATTCATCAAAGCCAATGACGATGTGAATAAATCACAATCATCAAACGATACTTTCCCAACAGGAATGCATATTGCAGCCTACAAAGCGGTTGTTGAAATTACCATTCCAGGAGTCGAAAAACTAAGAGATACACTTCAAGCAAAAGCAGTTGAATTTAACACCGTAGTAAAAATAGGTCGTACCCATTTAATGGATGCAACACCACTAACTCTAGGACAAGAAATTTCAGGCTATGTAGCCCAACTGAATTATGGATTGAAAGCTGTTAAAAACACCTTGTCGCATTTATCCGAAGTGGCATTGGGCGGAACAGCAGTTGGAACAGGATTAAATACTCCAGCAGGTTACGATATAAAAGTAGCCCAATATATTGCGCAATTCACAGGTCATCCCTTTGTAACTGCACCTAATAAATTCGAAGCTTTGGCTTCGCACGATGCTATTGTAGAAAGTCATGGCGCTTTGAAGCAACTAGCGGTTTCTTTAAATAAAATCGCCAATGATGTTCGAATGCTAGCTTCTGGACCACGGTCTGGAATTGGCGAAATCATTATTCCAGAAAACGAACCGGGTTCATCAATCATGCCCGGAAAAGTAAACCCAACACAATGCGAAGCATTGACTATGGTTTGCGCTCAAGTTATAGGAAATGATGTCGCCATTACCGTTGGAGGAATGCAAGGTCATTATGAATTGAATGTTTTTAAACCCGTTATGGCGGCAAATTTCTTGCAATCAGCACAATTAATTGGAGATGCTTGCTTATCGTTTGATGAACATTGCGCAAGCGGAATTGAACCAAATTACAAACGAATTCAAGAATTAGTCGACAATTCCTTAATGTTGGTTACGGCATTGAATACCAAAATAGGCTATTACAAATCGGCCGAAATTGCACAAACTGCACACAAAAACGGAACAACGCTCAAAGAAGAAGCGGTTCGATTAGGCTATGTAACTCCCGAAGATTTTGATGCTTGGGTAAAACCCGAAGAAATGGTTGGAAGTTTGAAATAATTGATAATTTACAATTGATAATTAACCTGCAACTGTGTTGCTGGTTTTTTTTTATGAATCAAAACCAACGGCGTCTTTTAAAATAATAAATCATCCCTAAAACTATCAAAAACATCATTACGATAACAGTATGATATCCATATTGATAGCCTAACTCTGGCATATTCTCAAAATTCATTCCGTAAACACCTACAATAAATGTTAGCGGAATAAATATGGCCGAAACAATAGTCAATGTTTTCATAACTTCATTCATCTTATGACTTTGAGCCGAGAAGTAAAAATTAGAAGCACTTTCTAACGAACCCATATCCGATTCAATTTGTTCCAGAAGTTCAAGGCTTTTTTGATGCAATCGAGCAAAAAAACTAAAATTTTCTGGTTCAATTTCATTAAACACATTGTCATCTTTGATACTTTTTATATCAAACAAAGAATCACGAAGTGGAATTATCGAACGTTTCAAAAAATTAAAATTATCGCGATGCTTTTCAATTTTTTCTAATATAATTGGATTAGTATTTTCTTTGGTGAGATTAATCAATTCTTCTATTTTGTCTTCTTCGTTCTCAATGGTAATATAGAAATTTTCCATAACGGCATCAAGAAGTAAGTAGAGCAAATAATCGGATTTTTTAGTTCTAACAATCCCAGAATGGGTTCGAATGCGTTCTCTAATATGAACAAAAAAATCAGATCGCTTTTCTTGAAAAGAAATCAAAACGCCGTTTTTTATCAAAAAACTAATTTGTTCAACGCTAATATTATCTGAATTTTCAGCTGGTAAGAGTGATTTTATATTAAAAAAAAGAGTGTCTTGGAGTTCTTCAAGTTTGGTTCTTTTTGTAGTATTCAAAATATCGGCGAGCATGAAATTATCAATTCTAAAATAGGAACCAATTGCTTTAATCAAGTCTATATTGTTCAAGCCATGAATGTTGAGCCAGTTTGTTTTTTGAAAATCAATACTTTTTTCTAAATCTGATATACTAGAATCTTGATATTCTGTCATATCAAAATCATCATATACAAACAATTGCATTTCAGATTCGTTTTTTTTATGAATTCCTGTGTATTCTAAATTATAGGGTAAAACTTTTCTTCCTTTCTTATATTTAATCTTTCTCATCTAAATTATTTTATGTAGTAATATTACGAAAATCTTTAATAAAAATAAAGTTTTTAGTCTCTTTTGACATTTCTAAAATAAAAAAATAAGAGCAATTTAGAATTCAAAAAGTAAAGATTACTCGTAATAATTATTCCTTTCTTACATAAAATTATAAAATAACAGAGTAAAAGTCATTAATCAACAAGTGTTAAATATTGTTAATTATTTAAAATTGAACTTCAAAATGATTTTTTTTTAAAAATATATCAATAGATTTGAACTTAAATCGTAACAAACGCAATAAAATGTGTATTGTTAACTACATCTAATTATAAATAGTATTTAATACATTAACTAAATGGCTAAAAAAAAATTAACTCTAATTATTACCTGTTTCTTATTTTGTTTTGCACAAGGGACATTTGCACAAAATAAAAAAAAGGAAAAAGCAAACAAAAATGCTCCGGCTAAAGTTGAAGCCAAAGCACCTGAATCCAAAGACGGCAAAAAAGAACCAAAACCGTACAAAAAAGTTATTGACTCAACCGCAGTTACACAAAAAGGATTAATTGATATCCATAAAATTAATGACAAATATCTTTTTGAAATTCCGGACTCTCTTTTAGGTAGTGAAATAATGACTATAACCAGATATTCTAAAACTCCTGCTGGAGGCGGAATTTTTGGAGGAGAAGAAATCAACAGACAAGTTGTTCGTTGGGAAAAAGGACTGAACAACAATATATTGTTGCGATCAATAACTTATGTTATTATGTCTCCAGACGAAGACAAACCATTGGCACAAGCTGTAAAAAATTCAACTTCAGACCCAATTATTGGAAACTATGATGTATTGGCATTCAAAAAAGATTCCACCGGAAAAAATAATACCGGTTATGTAATCGACTTAACAAGTACTTTTGACGGAGACATTCAAACTTTTTCATTAGATCCAATAAAAAAACAATTATTAAACATCGTAACGTTTCAAAAGGATAAATCATTCATTTCTAAAATCAGTAGTTATCCAATAAACACTGAAATTAGAAGTGTAAAAACATTTACAACTACACCGCCTCGTATTTCAACTACTCCAACACCACAAATTGGGGTTAATTTACCATCCGCTTTAGATGCTGGCGTTATCACCGTAGAGATGAATACTTCTATGATTTTATTGCCAAAAACACCCATGCGCAAAAGAGAATTTGATGCGCGAGTAGGTTATTTTGCGAATCAATATGGCGTTTTTGAAGAAGAATCGCATAAATCTGACACAAAAGTATTTGCAGTAAGATGGCGTTTAGAACCAAAATCTGACGAAGATGCTCAAAAACAAAAAAGAGGGGAATTAATTGAACCTAAAAAACCAATTGTATATTACATCGATCCTGCAACTCCAGAAAAATGGAAAAAATACATCAAACAAGGTATTGACGACTGGCAAGTTGCCTTTGAAAGTGCGGGATGGAAAAATGCGATTCGTGGTGAATATTGGCCAGAAAACGATCCAACTATGAGTTTAGAAGATGCCCGTTTTTCTGTATTAAGATATTTTGCAGCTGAAATTCAAAATGCATACGGACCAAATGTTCATGATCCTAGAAGTGGCGAAATTTTAGAAAGCCACATTGGATGGTATCATAATATCATGAGTACTTTAAGAAACTGGTACTTGATTCAAACTGCAGCCATTGATCCAGCAGCAAGAGCTAAAAAGTTTGATGATAAATTAATGGGAGAACTAATTCGATTTGTTTCATCTCATGAAGTAGGTCATACTTTAGGATTACGTCACAACATGGGAGCAAGTTCTGCAACTCCAGTTGAAAAACTTAGAGATAAGGTGTACCAAGAGAAAAACGGACATACATCGTCTATAATGGATTATGCACGTTTCAATTATGTAGCACAACCTGAAGATGGCGTAACATCCTTATTTCCTAGAATTGGGGATTATGACAAATGGGCTATTAAATGGGGTTATTCCTATTTTGACGAAGCTAAATCTGAAGATGAGGAAAAAGCGAAGTTGAATGAAATGACAAAGGAAGCTTATAAAAATAACCGTTTATGGTTTGGAACGGAAACGAGTCCTTATGACCCAAGATATCAAACCGAAGATATTGGAGATAATGCCATGAGAGCTTCTGAATATGGAATCAAAAATCTAAAAAGAATTTTGCCTAATTTATTGGTTTGGAGTAAAGAAAACGGAGAAAGCTATGCGGAGCTAGATGAACTTTATGGCGCACTCACAGGACAATTCAGAAGATATATGGGACATGTTACTAAAAACGTAGGTGGAATCTATGATTCTCCAAAAACGTATGACATGTCAGGAAATCAATTCGAAGTAGTTCCAAGAGCGATTCAAAAAGATGCGGTTTTATTCTTGAATACGCAATTATTTACAACTCCAAAATGGTTATTAGATCAAAATATCCTTTCTAAAATAAATCCAGAAAGTGGAGTTGAAGCAATCAAAGCAATGCAAGATGGGACTTTATCAAGTTTATTAGATGGAGAGCGATTTGTTCGCCTTATTGAAACTTCTTCATTAAATAAAAATAATTATACAGCTGATGAATTAGTAACCGATCTAAAAAATGGAATCTTTTCTGAATTGAAAGGCAGTAATTCAATTGATGTGTATCGCAGAAACATTCAAAAAATATATGTTGACAAAATGATTGAGTTACTAAAACCGGGTACAGCCATGGTTCGATCAGTTCCTGTAGGAGTTACTTACGGTTTCAAAACACGAAGAGTAAATTTAGCTCAAACTGATTTACCTTCTATTGCAAGAGGTCAACTTAATAGTTTGAAAAACGAAATGAAATTAGCCTCATCAATAATGACTGATCGAATGAGTAGATATCATTTACAAGATTTAGTTTCGAGAATTAGTGATGCTTTAGATCCTAAATAAATGAATAAAAAGGGGAAAATGTCAACAACATTTTCCCCCTTTTTTTAGGTTGCATTTGATTTGATTTTATCATTGATACGCTACGATCATTTAGAAATTCTATTTGTTGTAAAGAGGCGATGCGTATGTCAATAACAAACTAAAAGTATGCAGGGTTGTAACACTTAATTTTTTGCCACTAATTACACAAATTAGCACGAATTAATTTGTGGAAATTATTGAAATTCGTGGCAAAGTTTTTAGAACCTAAAAGGGAAATGCACTAAAAGTGCATAGTTTTAAACTATATTTGAGACCAATAAAACCCGACACTTTCAAAAACTTGTCGGGTTTTATAATAATAAAAAACCGGGACATTGCTGTCCCGGTTTAATGAATAAACAAATTAAAATTTAATCTTTAGTAGATTTTACTGCTAAAGAATAAATTACTAAACCAAAACCAATTTTGTTGATAGCATCTGCAATGTTGTAGGCAACATCCACGTTGCCTTTACCCAACATATTTGTGTACCATCCTTCGGTTCCTAGCATGTATCCTAAAGGATAAATAGCCCATCCTACCAGTACAAACCAACACAATATTTTGTGTGCTGCTAAAACATTTCCGCCCGCTGTTTTAGCTAATTTGGCAGCTTCACCTAACCAAATTTCATAAACAATAGCGAAATAAGCTACTCCTGAAATGAATCCCCAAAGAGCTGCATTTTCTGGATAAACTGCTTCTCCCAGATAACCGGTTACCAACATTATTACAGAATAGAAAATCATTTTCCATAGTAAACTCTGTTTTGCACCAGCAATTTTAAGAATCAAATAAAACTCAAGACACATCAATGGAACAGTTAATATCCAATCAACATACCTAAAAAATGTTGGAGATTCTTGGAAAGCTGCCCAATAATCTCTCATGTAGAAATAATGTACTGCTGCAATAAAAGTTATCAAACCTGAAACTAAAACAGAAGTACGCCACTTTTTATCAAATTGACTTAGTGATAAAAAGAAAAAAGCTGAAGCAGCCATCATAGCCATACAGCCCACAAAAAAAGTAAATCCTACATAATCAGTAGGGAGCATTTTTGTAATCAATGCTGAAGACATAAAATAATTTGTCATAATATAAAGATTAAAAGTTATTGTTTAATCAAATGTACAAAAGATTAAACAAATAATAAATACTTTTGTTTGATTATTTTTCATTATATTTAAACAATAATAAATTTATTATGCCAAAAATTGCCAATTTATCAATATTAGCAAGCTTTCTAGGATTATGGCTTACTTCGTTTCTGAAAAATGAAACACAAATAATTGTAGGTTTTATATTAATATTATCTTTTGGAATTGTTCATGGAGCAAATGATTTACTCTTAATTAGAAAAATAAAAGGCGAAAACACTATTACATATTGGAGAATTTTAATCAATTATATAACGATTGTTTTAACAGCTGTACTATTATTTAGTTTTATTCCATGGCTAGCAATGTTTTTATTTATAATAGTGAGTAGTTATCATTTTGGAGAGCAACATTGGAATAAAAAAAGACTTTACAGTAATCCCTTGATGATTAAATTATTTCAAACTATTTATGGTTTATTCATTTTACTGTTATTATTTAATTTTCATGAAAAAGAAGTTCTGGATATAATGCATGGAATTACCGGTATAGAATTATCTTTTATTAATATTTTGTTATTATTAAAACTAATCGGGTTTATTTTAGTCGCTCTATCTTTTTATAATTATAATACTTCTAAAGTATTTCAAAAAAATAGTGCAATTGAATTGTTATATTTATTAGTATTCGCTATTATTTTTAAAGTAGGCAGTTTGATTTGGGCTTTTGCTATTTATTTCATCTTTTGGCATAGTATTCCATCCTTGATTGACCAAATCGAATTTTTATATGGCGAAGTTTCAACGACCAATTTCAAATCCTATTTAAAATCTGCATTTATTTATTGGTTAATTTCAATAGTTGGAATTATCGTATTGTATTTTATACTCAAAGAATATAAAATATTTGATTCTATATTTTTCTCATTTTTAGCTGCTATAACTTTTCCTCATGTTATCGTTATCGAAAGAATGTTTATCACTAGAAACAACAAAACCGAGTAATTGCTTACTCGGTTTTGATTTTATATTCACACTTATAATAAAATTATGATATCATGAAACATTATATAACGTTTTGAAACATTAAAATAAACTCTCGAAATAGGATAATATTCTGGAAATTATACCTCGCTTTGCTTTGTAGTCGACACCTTTCTTTCCTACTTCTTCAAAAGCTCTAAAAGTCGAAACGAAAAAGGCAAAAAAACAGAACAAAACTATAACGTTAAGAATAATGATTTCTATATTTTCCATATTACTTTTTTAATTTAAGATTTAAAAATATTAAAAACCCAAGAATAGTTGGAGGCCATAATCCAATAAAAATAGCTCTTTCTGGATTTTTCAAAACCAAATAATGGTATTCCGATATAAATATCAAAACCAAAACCAATAACAAAATAAATAACTCCGATTTTTTGAATTTCGTAAACATATTGCTTTATTTTTTTTTAATTACTTCAAAAGTAAATAAAATTATTACAGAATAGCACAATATTACAATTTTAACTATTGTTTATTAAATTAAGAAATTAAAAATTATAATTTTAAGTGTATATTGAATTTATACTAAATAAGCATTAAGTCTATTCCAGGTTATGCATCCTAATTTTCACTTTAATAATTTGGTGAATCAAATTTACACCGATAATAACTGCGAAAATTAAAATTGCATCACAAAAAACAAGATCAAACTAAAATGATAAAATAAATTTTAAAAAATAAACTATTATGACAAAATTAGATTCATTGTGTGTGTTTTTGTTATCTGATAATTTTAAGAAAAAAATTGAGAAGATTATTATCTTTTTATCTATCAGTTCTTTTTTGTTGCACTTGATTTTTATTATTTTAAATAAGTTGCAAATCATTCAATTAGGAGAACTATCTAAATTATTTGTTCATCCTATAGCTGCGATTTATACCCCATTTTCATTTATTCTTATTTATGAGGTTTACCTGTTGGTGTATTATTTACCTAAATCTACTTCAATATATATCGGCAAACAATATGAAATTATATTATTAATTGTCATCCGACGTATTTTCAAAGACATTTCAAACCTAGAATTTACAAATAATTGGTTCAATGTGAAGTACGACCTTATTTTTATGTATGATCTTGCTGCAGTAATAACATTGTTTTATCTTATTTTTAAGTTTTATCAACTAAATGATCAAAACAGCATTAACAGTCGAAAAAATGATAGTAAAATTAGTACCGAAGTAAAAAAATTCATCAAAACAAAAGAATATATCGCTACTCTATTAGTTCCAATTGTTTTCATTTTATCGCTTTACAGTCTCGGTAATTGGTTGCTGGACAGCTTTTCGTCTATTGATAAGTTGGTTTATGAGTTTAAAGATGTAAACAAAATATTTTTTGATGATTTTTTTACATTATTAATTTTAGTCGATGTTTTTTTACTTTTATTTTCATTTTTACACTCGGATAAATTCAGTAAAGTAATAAGAAATTCGGGTTTTATAATTTCAACGATAATGATTAAACTTTCTTTCGGTACAGATGGAATCTTAAATGTAATACTTATAGTAATGTCGGTGGTATTTGGTATCGTTATATTGGCGATACACAACAAATACGATAAATTAGAAAGTGATTTTTAAATGAATGGACTATTATTTCTTTTTAATTTTTAATCCAAAAAAAACCGAGTAATTGCTTACTCGGTTTTTTACTATAAAATTTGAAAGAGACGCTATGAATCGCGTCTCTAACGCATTATTTCACTTCTTCGTATTCAACATCCTGCACATTGTCTCCTTGTGCTTCTCCTTGTGGTTGAGCATCTTGAGTTTGACCTTGTTCTCCTTGTGCATACATTGCTTCGGTAGCTGTTTTCCAAGCTGCGTTGATGTTATCCAATGCGGTTTGAATTGCAGGAATATCTTGAGACGCATGTGCCATTCGCAATTCAGTCAAAGCATATTCAATAGCCACTTTGTTATCATCAGTCAATTTCTCTCCTAATTCTTTTAATTGAGACTCGGTTTGGAAAATCATTCCGTCTGCTTCGTTCAATTTTTCGGCTCTTTCTCTAGCGATTTTATCTGCTCCAGCATTTGCTTCAGCATCTTTTTTCATTCTTTCGATTTCTTCCGAAGTCAATCCCGAAGAAGCTTCGATACGAATATCATGCGATTTTCCTGTTCCTTTATCAGTTGCCGAAACTTTGATGATACCATTAGCATCAATATCAAAAGTTACTTCAATTTGAGGAACACCTCTTGGTGCTGGTGGAATACCATCTAAGTTGAAACGACCAATAGTTTTATTATCAACTGCCATTGCTCTTGCACCTTGCAGCACGTGAAGTTCAACAGTTGGTTGAGAATCTGCAGCTGTTGAGAAAATTTGTGATTTTTTAGTAGGGATAGTTGTGTTAGACTCAATTAATGTAGTCATAACGCCACCCATAGTTTCGATACCTAAAGACAAAGGTGTAACGTCCAATAACAATACATCTTTTACATCTCCAGATAAAACTCCACCTTGAATAGCTGCTCCAATGGCAACAACTTCATCAGGATTAACTCCTTTAGACGCTTTTTTACCAAAGAATTTTTCTACTTCGTCAGCAATTCTTGGCATACGAGTTGAACCTCCAACCAAGATCACTTCATCAATATCAGAAACAGATAAACCTGCATCTTTCAACGCTTTAGCAACTGGTGCCATAGAACGTTTTACTAATGAATCCGTTAATTTTTCGAATTGAGCTCTAGTTAATTTTTTAACTAAGTGTTTTGGTCCAGAAGCCGTAGCAGTTACGTAAGGCAAGTTGATTTCAGTTTCAGCAGAAGAAGACAATTCAATTTTTGCTTTCTCTGCAGCTTCTTTCAAACGTTGCAATGACATTGGATCCAAACGCAAGTCAATACCTTCTTCAGTTTTGAATTCGTCAGCCAACCAGTCAATAATTTCGTGGTCAAAATCGTCTCCACCAAGGTGAGTATCACCGTTTGTAGAAAGAACTTCGAAAACTCCGTCTCCTAGTTCAAGAACAGAAATATCAAACGTACCTCCACCTAAATCGTAAACAGCAATTTTTTGATCAGTTCCTTTTTTATCCAAACCGTATGCCAATGCCGCAGCAGTTGGCTCGTTGATGATACGCATTACTTTAAGACCTGCAATTTCTCCCGCTTCTTTCGTAGCTTGACGTTGTGCATCATTAAAGTATGCTGGAACAGTAATAACGGCTTCAGTAACGGTTTGACCTAAATAGTCTTCAGCCGTTTTTTTCATTTTTTGAAGTGTCATCGCTGACAATTCTTGAGCAGAATACAAACGACCATCAATGTCCACACGTGGTGTATTGTTGTCACCTTTTACTACTTTGTAAGAAACTCTTTTTGCTTCGTTTGTAGTTTCAGCAAAAGTGTGACCCATAAAACGTTTGATAGAAGCAATAGTCTTAGTTGGATTAGTTACCGCTTGTCTCTTTGCAGGATCACCTACTTTAATTTCGCCACCTTCAACAAAAGCGATGATCGATGGCGTTGTTCTTTTTCCTTCTGCGTTAGGAATAACAACTGCTTCGTTACCTTCCATTACAGAAACACAAGAGTTTGTTGTACCTAAATCAATTCCGATTATTTTTCCCATTTTTATTATATTAAATTTTTATTATATACTTGTTTTAACAACTTGAGATGCAATAGTCAATCTTTGTGCCAATAGAAAAATGACAAGCAATTGTCAGTTTTCGCTACAATGTATATGACAAGATGACATTTTAATCAAAATTTGAGTGTACGATTAAATTACAATAATGTATAATAACTGCGTTTTGGATTGTACTAATTTGCTTATATTTGAAATGAAATAAAAAAGAAAGTAGCTACAAGCTGCGAGTTGGCAACAATTATAAAAAAACTAAAACGTGAAAAAACTAATTTTAACAACATTTTTGATTACAACTTTAAATTGTTTCTCTCAAACAGAATATTATTCGACAAATGGAAAAAACAGGCTGACTAAAGCAGAACTTGACGTAAAAACTTCTGAGTTAAAAACAAAATACGAAAAAATATCTAATAAAGAAGTGTTTGTCGAGTTTAATATTGATAATACAGAAACTAAAACAGATTCTATTATCCATTTTGTTAAATTTGAAATTAATGATCCTAATGCTTCTAAAGGTCCTTTATCAGAATATGTAGGCAAAAAACTTCCTGAAATGATTTTAACAGATATAAATGGAAAAAAGATACCAATAAATAAATTAAATGGAAAACCAACCTTAATAAATTTTTGGTTTACTACTTGCGCACCTTGCATCGATGAAATGCCAATACTCAACAAAATTTACGATGAGTATACAGAAAAATATAATTTCATAGCTATTACCTATGAATCTAAAAAACAGGTAGATAAGTTTCTAAAAACACATTTATATAAATTCCTACATATAGTTGATGCAAGAGAATTTACAGACAAATTGCAATTAAAATCTTATCCAGTAAATCTATTTTTAGATAAAGACGGAATTGTAAAATACTCTGAGTATGGTATTCCTTATGAACAGGATGAAAATGGAAAAATTAAAATAGGAGACGGCAAAGATTTTATCAAAAAATTAGAAAAATTGAAATAACTATTGCCAACAGCCGTTTGGCAAGATTGCGAATTTTGTAGTAAATTCACGTTTATTTATCGCAAGAAATTTTATATTTGATAGAAAATAATCGGTTCCGAAACTCGCAACCTCGCCAAGCGCCGGAATGCAAGTAGCACGTGAACAATGAAAAAAGTAGGCCAGAAAAAATCATTAAAAAATCTGTATTCTGATGAAAATTTGTAAATTTGGATTATGGAGAAAAAGAAAATTATAGAGCAACATTTTGTAATTGATAGATTGACAAATTCTATTTTAAATACAACTTCTGGCGATAGTTTTCAAACAGAAATTTCTTTGCTAACAAGAGCGGATTTGAAGAATGTAACAAAGAAAATCGGTTGGAATTTTAATTGTAAAACTGAATTTGACGATATAAAAAAAGAAGTTTATAAATTGACAATTGAGGGTAATCCATCAATTATACAAGGCTTATTAAGTCTGACAATAGAATTTGACCACATTTATATGGATTTGCTAGAAAGTTCTCCTTTCAATATTGGCAAAAATAAGGTTTATGAAGGTGTTGCAGGAAATTTAGTTGCTTATGCTTGTAAACTTTCATTCCAAAAAGGATTTGAAGGTTTTGTTGGTTTTACTGCAAAAACTAAATTAATAGCACATTATGAGAAAACTTTAGGCGCAAATCATTTCAAAAATCAAAGAATGATTATTGAAACTCAATCAGCAAAATTTTTAGTAGAAAAATATTTTAAAAATTAAAGTTATGGGATTTATTAAAGAACCTATTGGAATTGATTTTATTATTCAAAGCGAACCATTATCAGATTTGGAACGTAAAGAAATTAGTGAATACATAAAATCCAAAAAAGAGGAAAACAAAAAAATGGAAACTCAAAAAGTATCCAAAAAAAAACCAGGAATTACTCAAAAAGTATAGTGCCTATTTTGCCGTTCGCACAATAGCGGTTTCACGCAATTGCGAATTTTGTTATCTACTGAAGTATTCTTTTTACTAGAAATCTCGAATTTAAATCGATGCTTTTCGTCTGCCAAATCTACAACTGAATTTTTATAGTTACCACAAAATCATTAATTTAAGCAATATATTGGACTGCTAAATAGTATAGTAAGGCATAAAATTCAAATTTATCACTTGGACAATTTAAGTGTTTTTTTTTTTTACAAACCACTATAATACCGTTCCTCAATTCGTTTTATATCCTTAATCGAATTTCGAGCCCAAGCCAAACGTTTTTCCAAAATTTCAGTTTCAGATAAATGCCATTCAATGTCTGAATTTCGCAAACGATTCATCACATTTTGGATAATTATCGCCGCCGAAACCGATATATTCAAACTCTCCGTAAAACCCACCATAGGAATTTTAAGAAAACCATCGGCGCGATCTAAAATTTCTTGTGACAATCCGTCTCTTTCTGTGCCAAAAAATAAAGCACTTGGTTTAGAAATGTCAAAATCATCGAGCAAACAATCACTTTCATGTGGCGTTGTAGCAATGATTTGATACCCTTTATTTTTTATAGTATCGATACAATTTGTTATACTATCGAAGGTATTGATGTCAACCCATTTTTGTGCGCCCATCGCAATTTCCTTATCAATGCTTTTGCCGTAGCGTTGCTCGATAACATTCAATTCTTGGATTCCAAAAATCTCACAACTGCGCATCACGGCACTCGTGTTGTGCATTTGAAAAACATCTTCAACAGCAACTGTAAAATGATTGGTTCTATTTTGCAATACTGTCAAGAATTTTTCTTTTCGATTTTCGGTAAGTATGTTTTCGAGAAAATTGAGGTAATCGAGATCAATCATTTTATAAAAATTTATTTACCAAAAATACTAACTATTTTCGCCACAAATTCACTAAATTTAATTTCTATTGCATAAGTAATTAGAAAGATATATTGTCGTAATATCAAAATAGGATAAAAAGTTTTGCCACAGATTTGAAAGATTAAAAAGATTTTTAAGCTGTGTGATGAATTAATCTGTGTTAATTTGTGAAATCTGTGGCAAATTAATTTAACGCTTCACTAAAATGCGAAATTAAATTTTGACTTTTACTTATAATTCGTAGCTAATAAATTAAACATGAAAAAGAAACTAGTTGTTTTAAGTGGTGCTGGAATTTCTGCCGAAAGTGGCATCAAAACCTTTCGCGATAGCGACGGACTTTGGGAAGGTCATAATGTAAACGATGTAGCAACGCCCGAAGGTTGGCTCAGAAATCCTGAATTGGTTCTTGATTTTTACAATCAAAGGCGCAAACAACTACAAACTGTTATTCCAAATACAGGACACGAAATTATAGCCGAATTAGAAGCTGATTTCGAGGTACAAATCATAACTCAAAACGTAGATAATCTCCATGAAAAAGCAGGAAGTACAAGCGTTTTGCACCTTCATGGCGAATTATTAAAAGTGCGAAGCACCGCAAATAAAAACTACATTCTCGATTGGAAAGATGATTTGAATTTAGGCGATTTAGACTCTAACGGGAACCAATTGCGTCCGCACATTGTCTGGTTTGGCGAGGAAGTTCCAGCGCTAGAAAAAGCAGTTTCAATAGTAGAAAAAGCGGATATTCTAATCATCATTGGCACTTCGTTACAAGTGTATCCTGCGGCAAGTTTAATGAATTTTGCCAACCCCAATATTCCTGTATATTATATTGATCCAAAACCTGCAACTATTTATGATTTGCCAAATGATATTAAAGTAATCGCCACAACGGGTTCTAAAGGAATGAAAATCGTTCAAAAAGAACTGAAAAAATTACAATAGTAATTTCAATGGCAATGGCAATTTCAATAGCAAAATTTTTAAATATGAAATCTGAAATCTAAAATCTGAAATGTTATCTTTGCACCATAAAAACAACACCATAAATGCAACTAACCGAATTAAATGCTGTGTCGCCAATCGACGGAAGATACAGAAGCAAAACCAGTTCACTTTCGAAATACTTCTCTGAAGAAGCGCTAATAAAATACCGCGTTTTGGTAGAAATTGAATACTTTATTGCGCTTTGCGAAATTCCATTACCGCAGCTAAAAAACGTAAACGCAACTCTTTTTGATAGTTTACGCAACATTTATAAAAACTTCTCTACGCAAGACGCACTTTGGATTAAAGAAACCGAAAAAGTCACCAATCACGATGTAAAAGCGGTAGAATATTTTATCAAAGATGCTTTTGAAAAACTAGGATTATCTGAGTATAAAGAGTTCATCCATTTTGGGTTAACCTCACAAGACATCAATAATACGGCGATTCCGCTTTCGACAAAGGAAGCTTTCGAGAAAGTATATATGCCATCATTAATCACTTTAACTTCAAAATTAAAAGAGTTGAGTCAAGAATGGCGCGATGTTCCTATGCTAGCAAGAACGCACGGACAACCTGCTTCGCCAACGCGTTTGGGTAAAGAAATAGGTGTTTTTGTAGAACGCTTGGAAGAGCAAATGCGATTGTTGTTCAACATTCCGTTTGCGGCAAAATTTGGCGGTGCAACCGGAAATTACAACGCACATCACGTGGCGTATCCACAAATTGATTGGAGAAAATTTGGAAACACTTTTGTCGAAGAAAATCTAGGTTTACACCATTCTTTTCCGACTACACAAATCGAACATTACGATCACTTCGCTGCTTTTTTTGATGCATTAAAAAGAATAAACACCATTATCATTGACTTAGATCGAGATATTTGGACTTATGTTTCTATGGAGTATTTCAAACAAAAAATCAAAGCGGGCGAAATTGGTTCCTCTGCAATGCCACACAAAGTAAACCCAATTGATTTTGAAAATTCGGAAGGAAATCTAGGAATTGCTAATGCTATTTTCGAACATCTTTCGGCGAAGTTACCGTTGTCGAGATTGCAACGTGATTTGACGGATAGTACTGTTTTAAGAAATATTGGCGTGCCAATGGGTCATACTTTAATCGCATTTGAAGCTACACTAAAAGGCTTGAACAAACTGCTGTTGAACGAACCAAAATTTCATGAAGATTTAGAGAAAAACTGGGCAGTTGTTGCCGAAGCCATTCAAACTATTTTGCGTCGAGAAGCCTATCCAAATCCGTATGAAGCCTTGAAAGGATTGACCAGAACCAATGAAGCTATTGACAAGAAAGCAATCCATAATTTTATCGCAACACTGGAAGTTTCATCTGAAATCAAAGCCGAATTAATGCAGATAACTCCGAGTAATTTTTTGGGGATTTAAAAAATAATGACAATATCATGAAAAAAAAATCGGCTGTACTCCTATTTATCTTTATAAATTGTTTTAACATATTGATTGCTCAAGAATTGTTTTCTAAAAAATTAGATAACCTTAAATTAGAACAAAACGATAAAACTGATGCAGAAAAAATCGATTTATTGTATCAAGTTATCTTTGATTATCAATTAGAAAATTACCCAGAAATGGGAGTTTTAGTTGGTAAACCTTCGGATAATTCACGATGGACAGATTGGTCAAAAGTAGCTATAAACCAACGCAAAAAGAACAATCAATTATTTATTGAAGCCATTGAAAAAATAAATAGAGCGAAATTAGATGCCGCCGGAAAATTGAATTTTGATTTACTCATAAATAAATTGAATGATGGTAAAACTGGACAACAATTTGAGAGTGAGTTAATGCCGTTCGATATAATGAATGGCATGCAACAACAAATCATGCAAACCGTGACTTACACTACGATAAAAAATGATAAAGATGCCAATGATTTACTGAAACGTCTTGAAAATGTTTCGGTTTTGTTCAATCAACTCCAAATTTTAATGGAGGAAGGCTTGAAGAAAAAAATTACACCTTCAAGAAATTCACTTCTTGGTGTACCAGAACAAATTCAGAATCTGATTGCTGTTGATGCTTCAAAAAGCGGTTTTCTTGATGGCTACAAAGAATACACCAAAACACTTTCGATAGAAAAAAAGAAAGAAATGGATGATTTAGCAACTAAAAAAATTATTGAGAATGTAAATCCTGCTTTACAAAAAATGAAAGATTATTTGGAAAAAAAATACATTCCAAAATCAAGAACTTCTGTGGGTTATAAAGATTTACCCAATGGCGAAAATTGGTACAATTTCAACATAAAGCAACAAACGACCACAAGACTAACCTATCAAGAAATCCATGCTATTGGACTTGTTGAAGTAAAACGCATTAGATCAGAAATGGATTCCTTAATAAAAACCATTGGGTTTAAAGGTTCGTTCGAAGAATTTTGTGTTTTTCTAAAAACAGATCCACAGTTTTATTTTGCAACAGGTCAAGAACTTATTGATGCTTACAGGGTTATTTGCAAAAGAATTGATCCTGAATTACCTAAGCTTTTTGGAAAATTACCTCGACTAACTTATGGCGTAATTGCGATTCCAGCGTTTGACGAAAAATTTCAAACCACTGCTTATTATAGTCAAGGTTCTCCAGAAACAGGAAGAGCAGGAAATTTCTACGCCAATACTTATGAATTAAAAACACGACCAAAATGGGAAATGGAAGCATTAAGTATTCACGAAGCTGTTCCGGGTCATCATTTACAAATTGCATTAGCACAAGAGTTAGAAAATGTTCCCGAAATTCGAAAAAATAGTTCCTACACTGCCTTTATTGAAGGTTGGGGTTTGTATTCCGAAAGTTTAGGTACAGAGATGGGATTTTACAAAGATCCGTATTCAAAATTTGGACAACTTACCTACGAAATGTGGCGAGCCATACGACTTGTAGTCGATACTGGGATTCATGGTTTGGGTTGGACCAGACAGCAAGCTATTGATTATTTTAAAGCTAATTCAGCTAAAAACGAACATGATATTACCGTAGAAATTGACCGTTATATTACTTGGCCAGGACAAGCATTAGCGTATAAAATTGGAGAACTGAAAATCAAAGAATTGCGCAAAAAAGCCACTTTAGAACTTGGAGATAAATTTGACATTCGTGCTTTCCACGATGCTGTTTTAGAAAACGGAGCAATCCCATTAGACGTATTGGAAAATCATATTAACGAATGGATTCTTTCCGTAAAAAATAAAAAAAATAGATTATAAATTGGTATTATTGTCAGTCCTAGCCTATAGTTGGCGGATATTTTTCGACCGAATCTGCTAAAAAAGAAATATTAGAAAAACCGAAATAGAAACATTGAAAATAAATTTATGAAATTGAAACTTTTAAAAATATTCTTCTCAATATTTATATTTTCAAATCTGTCTTTTGGACAAACTAAATCGCCATTTTTGATAAATAATGAATTATTTGAATTACCAGGTAAATGGGAACATCTTGGGAAAATTGAAAATTCTGGACAATATAGTTTTTCAAACAAAAAATTGAAATTAGGATTGCTTATTTCGGTTAGAAAAACCGAAATATTTGACTTTTATAATAAAGAATTAACCGAATTTGAATTTTTAAATAAGTTCTATATTTGGGAAACCGAATTTTGGGGAAAAGATGACGGAAATGTAGAAATAGAAAAAATAGAAGTTAATGAAACTGAAAAATATATAATTTGGAGATTAAAAATCATAGATAAAAATATTGAAAGTTTCATATTAAGTGGAGTAAGAAATAGCAAATTAATTGGAATAAGTTTGTCAGATAATAACAAAAAAGAACCGAAAAGCAGAACTGAAAAAATAGAATTTATAATGAAAATTTATTTTAAAAAATAAAAACATCCGCTAACAGCGGTTTCTCGCAATTGCGAATTTTGTGGTAAGTTCACGTTTGCGTTTCGCAAGAATTTTTATCTTTAACAGAAAATAATTCGTTCCGAAATTCGCAACTGACGAGAAGCGGCGGAACGTTGGTAGCTATTTTAGTAAATGTCTCGTCCTAAAATAGGTTGACTAAAAATTAAACACTTTTAGTATCCTATGGAAACACCCACAAATCAAGCCTGTCAAAAAAACAGCTATCAAAAAGTTACTTTCGAGCACAAACTTTTTGTCATTGACCAAATCAATAATGGTCAAATATCAGCTAACTTTGCCTCCAAGAAGTATAACATTTCACGAGCAACAATACACTACTGGATGAAAAAATTAAGCAATTATTCCAATCAAAAAGCCTTTATATCAAAGGATGACGAGATAAAAAAACTCAAAGAACGAATCGAAGATTTAGAAGGTATAAAAGAATTTCAACAAGAATTAATTGTTGAATTTGAGAAAGTTACAGGAGAAGAACTCTCAAAAAAGTATCTGCCCGAATGGTTAGCAAACGAAATTCAGAAAAAGAAGAAAAAGCTTTTAAAATAAAATGGATTTACGAATCATTCGGGATTAGCAAACAAGCCTATTATCAGCAAATTACAAGAGAAAAGCTTAGAGATGCAGAACGTGAAAAAATAATCAATTGGGTCATCGAATACCGAAAAAGATTACCCAAAACTGGAACCAGAAAATTATACGAATATTTACAACCAAAAATGATGCAAGAAAACATAAAAATGGGACGAGATGCCATAAACGATTTACTTCGATCTCGTGGAATGCTGGTTAAAAAAACAAAACGTTATTTCATTACAACCGATTCCAAACATTTCTTTTATAAATCACCTAACTTACTGACTGATTTGAAGATAACACATAGTGAACAAGTCTTTGTGAGCGATATTACGTATATTAAAACCGATAGTGGCCACGCCTATTTAGCTCTTGTAACCGATGCCTATTCTCGGAAAATAATGGGTTGGAGTTTGCAGGACAATATGAAAGTTTCGATGGTAAAAGACGCTTTGAATATGGCATACAAAAACTGTATTTTCAATCACAAAAACATTATTCATCATTCCGATAGAGGAATCCAATATTGCTGCCCAGATTACTCACAATATTTAGAAAATAAAGGATTTATACTAAGCACAACCCAACAATATGATCCGTATGAAAACGCAATAGCAGAGCGAATTAACGGAATTTTAAAATACGAGTTTGGTCTAAAAAATACCATAAAATCTATCGAAATTGCACAGAAAATGGTCGCACAAGCCGTAGATTTGTACAATAATTTAAGAATGCACTGGAGTTTGGATTTTAAAAAACCACAAGAAGTTCATTTACAATACAATAAACAAATAAATAAAAATTATAAACGAAGCAAAACTCCTGATTTTGCATCGTAGGAATGTTGATAAGTTTTTAAA
>NZ_JANNXH010000067.1:0-100276 GCF_031409475.1 Flavobacterium sp.
GACGATTCAACAGTATCTTTCTAAAATAGATACCTTACACAAAACAGGGAACGCACGAGAACACTCCTATCGTGGCGATTTACAAAATCTGATAATGGCAATTTTGCCCGATGTTTTGGTAACCAATGAACCTGCCAGAGTGGATTGTGGCGCACCCGATTATGTTTTGACACGCAAAGATGTTCCTATTGGCTACATCGAAGCCAAAGATATTGGTGTCGATTTAAAAGATAAAAAACTCAAAGAACAATTTGACCGCTACAAATCTGGATTGTCGAATTTGATTTTTACCGATTATATGGATTTCCATTTTTATAAAGAGGGTGAATTTGTAACTAAAATTGCCATCGCTTCAGTCGAAAACGGATTGATTATTCCGCAACCCGAGAACTTTGAGACGTTTACAAATCTTATAGTAAACTTTGCCCAAACCGTTTCGCAAACCATTAAATCGCCTACAAAACTGGCGCAAATGATGGCAGGAAAAGCAAAATTGATGGCAGATGTTATCGAAAAATCTTTGAATAATGACGACCAAGAAGGCAAACGTTCCCAAATAAAATCGCAAATGCTGTCGTTTCAGCAAATGCTCATTCACGATATAGACAACAAGGCTTTCGCCGATATTTATGCACAAACTATTGCTTACGGAATGTTTGCTGCGCGGTATCACGACCCAACTTTGCCCACATTTTCGCGGGAAGAAGCAGCCACGCTTATCCCAAAAAGCAATCCTTTTTTACGAAAATTGTTTCAAGATATTGCAGGCTATGATTTAGACCATCGTTTGGTTTGGATTGTAGACGAATTGGTTTCTATTTTCTTGGCAAGTGATGTTGCAGTAATTCTAAAAAATTTTGGCAAAAGCACCAAACAAGAAGATCCAGTAGTGCATTTTTACGAAACATTCTTGGGCGAATACAACCCAGCCTTGCGAAAAGCGCGTGGCGTTTGGTACACACCACAACCTGTGGTCAACTTTATAGTTCGTGCGGTAGATGATATCTTGAAAACCGAATTCGATTTGCCACAAGGTTTGGCCGATACCAGTAAAATTAAAATCAAGAAAAAAGCCGTAACCCAAACGGGAACAGGAACCAACTCGAAAATTAAAGAAGTAGAAACCGAAATTGAAGTACACAAAGTACAAATACTCGATCCAGCCACAGGAACAGGAACGTTCTTGGCCGAAGTGGTCAAACACATTCATAAAAAATTTGAAGGACAACAAGGCATTTGGAGCAAATATGTAACCAACGATTTAATTCCAAGATTAAACGGTTTTGAATTATTGATGGCGAGTTATGCCATGGCACATCTCAAAATGGACATGCTACTGACCGAAACTGGCTACAAACCCACAGACGACCAACGCTTTAGAATATTCTTGACCAACTCACTCGAAGAAGCACATCCTGATACACAAACGCTTTTTAGTTCGTGGCTCTCGGACGAAGCAGACCAAGCCAACGCCATCAAGCGCGATGCACCAGTTATGGTCGTAATGGGAAATCCTCCGTATAGTGTTAGCAGTGCCAATAAAAGTAAATGGATAGAAAGTTTGACAGCGGATTATAAAAAAGAATTAAACGAAAGAAATATACAGCCACTTTCTGACGATTACATAAAATTCATTCGTTTTGGACAACATTTTATTGATAAAAATGGCAGCGGAATTCTTGCCTACATTTCTAACAATAGTTTTATTGATGGAATCATTCACCGTCAAATGCGAAAACATTTATTAGAAAGTTTTGATAAGATTTATATTCTTGATTTGCACGGCAACGCCAAGAAAAAAGAAGTTTGTCCTGATGGTTCACCCGACCAAAATGTATTTGATATAATGCAGGGCGTTTCTATAAATATTTTTGTAAAAACTGGAAAAAATAAAAACGAAGATTTAGCCGAAGTATATAATTTTAATTCATTTGGTAAAAGAGATGAAAAATATAATTTTTTAAATGAAAACAATCTAAAAAACATCTTATGGAATAAAATAAATCCAACAAAAAATGAATATCTATTTATTGAACAAAATAATATAGAATCATTAAAATACAAAGAGTCATTATTTGGTGTTCAAGAATTATTTCAATTGGGTAGTAATGGTGTTCAAACAAAAAGAGATAATTTATTTATAGATTTCTATTATGATAATTTGTCAAAAAAAATTAATCATCTTTTATCAAAAAATATTACAAATGAATTTAAAAGTGAATTTAAAATTGAAGATTCCTCCTCATATCCTTTATTGAGAAAAATTGAAAATAGCAAATTTGAAAAAAATTATATTTGCGACCTATTATATCGACCTTTTGATTTTCGCAAGATATATTATGATAAAGATTTACTTGGAAGGCCTTTTTATAAAACACTTAGAAATATTCATCAAAAGACAAACAACCATTGTTTAATTCTCGGAAGACAAGGACAGGCAGTTGGAAGTGAATTATGGAACTTAGTTTCCATTTCAAATCTCATATTAGACACAAATCTCTTTTACAGAGGAGGTAATATGGCTTTCCCTCTTTATCTCTACCCCGAAACCACCGCCCAACAATCCCTGACAGGATTAGAAAACGAAAATCCAATTAGAACGCCCAATCTCAACCTAGAAATTGTCAAACAATTTTCGGAAAAACTAGGAATTCCGTTTGTTTCGGAAAAAACAACCCAGTCAGGGTTTAAAACCCTGACTGGGTTAGATGATACCAACAAAGAAAGCCACAACACCTTTGCTCCAATCGATTTGCTGGATTACATCTACGCGGTGTTGCATTCGCCAAGTTACAGAGAGAAATATAAGGAATTTTTAAAAATAGATTTCCCCAGAGTTCCGTATCCAGGTAGAGACGCGATTCATCGCGTCTGTACAAAAGAAGAAATTAATGAATTTTGGAAATTAGTAGATTTAGGAAGTCAATTGCGCCAAATTCATTTGCTGGAAAGCCCAATTGTAGAAAATTACATTACGCAATATCCCGAAGATGGCGATAATGTGGTGGGCAAAGTCATTGCGAGGAAGAATGACGAAGCAATCGCTACTAATGATGAGATTGCTTCGTGCCTCGCAATGACAGTGTGGATCAACGAAACTCAATATTTTGCGAACGTACCCGAAGTGGCTTGGAACTTTTACATAGGTGGTTATCAACCCGCACAAAAATGGCTCAAAGACCGCAAAGGCAGAGAATTGAGTTATGAAGATATTTTGCACTATCAAAAAATCATCGTCGCTTTGAGCGAAACCAGTAGGATTATGGAGGAGATTGATGGGATTGAGATTTAAGTTTAGTCAATATTTTTATAAAAAAGAAAAACAATGATTGATTTAAGCAAAAAAATAATTGATTTAATTACTAATGCCAGAATTAGAGTTGCTGGTTATGCCAATTTTGCGATGGTTGTTACCTATTTTGAAATTGGAAAAAATAGTGTGTAGAAGAAATTCAGGAAGGTGAAAAACGAGCCAGTTATGGGCAACAAATTTTACAACAAGTTGCTGAAGATTTACATACAAAATTGGGAAAAGGATTTTCTGTACAAAATTTAGAACGTATGCAAAAATTTTATTTAGTATAACCCTTTGGGGGTAAGTTTAGGAGAAACGCAGAAAAACTAGCTATTCTGAAATTGCAGTAATCACTTTTTTAGAATATTCCTTAAGGTCATCTGCATCTATTAATCTTGAATTTTTTATGTTTTGCAAAAGCTTTACGGCATGATCATAATCTTTGAAAAGATTTCGATTAGTAGGCTTTCCTAAAATTAAATCATAACATAAATTATTTTTTTCAGCTTCACTTTGAAGATCATAAAATTGACCAAAATTTTTATGCGCTTTATTTGCAATACCTATTCCTTCTTTTAAATCAAAACCAATAGGTTTAACTAAATTAAGTGTACCATTTTGCCATGCAATATCAAATTTAAACTCATTTCCAGTTTCATTTGTTAAAACATAATCTTCTTGAAATCTACTAGTTTTATGACGAAATTGATTTAGTCCAGAATCTTTTAAAGTAGATAAAAGTTTTGATATAATTTTAGGCTCTTGCTGATGGCTAATTTGTGCCTTTAAATCATCAATAAACACTTTATCCAAAACAATTTTTTCAATAAATTCTTCACTAAAATCTCTTAGAGATTCAGTTTTAAAATGTGAAAATTGTAAAACAGAACTATCATTAGGTAAAATATAACGAGATAAAAATGTTTTTAAATTTAAATCATTTAAAGGAAAAATAGTATCAAACGTGTTTTGATAAATTTTTAAATGTCTATCAATTTGTCTAATATATTCTTTAATTGTTTTTTCAGGCACATTATTATAAATACTTTTTACCCTATTCAAAGTCTTTGAATATTTAAACAAAAATCTTTGAGTGTCATCAAAATAAATAAGCACGCCAATATTTATACTCTCATCTAAATAAGGTGAGTGCTTATACTTTAAAATACAGTATGTATAAAAATTAGTTTTCATCCTATCATTCCTTTTAAATATCGTTCAAAAATAATAACATTATTTTTAGCCCATGCAAAGTAATGCATAAATTTTTGTCTTTCAACATATGGAATATTAAATTTATCCATTTCATCAAAAATAACACTTAAATTATTAATATTCAAATGTTTTAACATTTCTAAAAATCCATCAAAAATTCCTTCTTTGTTTCTTAAAGACCTCAAATGTTTTATCAATATATGTTTTTGAAATTGATAATTTCCTAAAAAAATCTCATAATCAACAATCTGATTTGTTTCGTTTATAAAAGGAAAAGTTAACTCATGGTCAATTAAAATAAGACTCGCATCATTAATTAATAAATTTGGCTTATTATGTTCTCCTCCTCTATCAACATTATAAACAAACAAATCAAAAGCAAAAATATTTGCAGCCTCATAATCTTTTAAAAAAGAATTAGTTACTAATGGATTAAAGATTGCATTTTGTTCAACAAATTTACTACAAAATTTATAACCTTTATCTAAAGTTATATATTTATGCTCATCATATAAATCTATAATTTCTGAATGGTCGAAGTTTATTATACTATAATTTGGACAAATTAAATCAAACTCTCTCGCCAACTCTAAACAAATAATCTCTTTAGCTACCGAAACATTTTGCAATATATTTTTTTCGGTAAAAACCTTCATTATATATTTATTCGGATTACCATTTTCATCTAATGCAATTATATTGACAGGTCTCGTAGTTCCTCCTGTCATTATTCCACCAATGGAAATGAGTTGTAACGGTTGCATAAATATTTTTTATGGACGAAATGTAGTAATTTTATTTTATTACTAAAAAACTATTTGAATTAATCACAAAAAACCAATCATAATATATTAATTTTGATAAGTCGAGACTAAATAAAAAAACTACGCCCAACAGGTTAAGATTTAACTATTATTTAGGAAATTCAAAATGTAAAACACCTTTGAATTTTAAGTATTTTTACAAAAATAAATTTCACTATGCCAACTGACCGTATCACGTATCAAAACTCTGGGTATTTCTCCCCTTTGATGAATGATTATTTAGACCAAAAACCAGAATTAAAATCGTTATACAACCGGTTTCCTACCCTTGAAAATTTTGAAGCGCAAATCATTGAAAAAAAAATTAATTTCAATGGCAATGACAATACAAAAAGAGGCATTTTAGTTTCGGTTTTAGAAAAACAATATACAAAAGTTGCAACTTCGGTTGTAACTTTAAACAACATTCAACTTTTAAACAATTCCAACACTTTTACAATAACCACAGGACATCAGCTCAATTTATTCAGTGGACCATTGTATTTTTTGTATAAAATTATTTCGACCATTAATTTAACCCGAGAGTTAAAAGCGAAATATCCAACTTATAATTTTGTACCCATTTATTGGATGGCTACCGAAGATCATGATTTTGAGGAAATTAATTATTTCAATTTTAAAGGAAAAAAATTCCGCTGGAATATCGAAAGTGCTGGACCAGTTGGGCGATTATCAACAGAAGGATTAGGGGATTTGTTTGAAATTTTCACTCAAGAAATTGGGTCTAGTTCCAATGCAGAGCGTATTAAAAAAATGTTTGAGGAATCGTACCTTAACCACAATAATTTAGCCGATGCCACCCGATATTTAGCCAATGTGCTTTTTGGCGAACAGGGTTTGGTCATTCTTGACGCGGATAATGCAGCCTTAAAACGTAGTTTTATTCCTTATGTAAAAGAAGAATTATTGCACCAAACTTCGTATAAAAACGTACTTGAAACCGCCCAAAAATTAAAAAACTACACCGTTCAAGTTAATCCTCGTGAAATTAATTTGTTCTACATTGAAGCTAATTTGCGCGAACGCATTCTATTTGATCCTGATAACAATAGGGACGGAAAATACAAAATAAATAACACCAAAATAGAATTTCAAGAATCCGAAATTTTAGAAATACTAGAAAATTATCCCGAGAAATTCAGCCCCAATGTGATTCTACGTCCGTTGTATCAAGAAGTTATTTTGCCTAATTTATGCTACATTGGTGGCGGTGGAGAAATTGCGTATTGGCTCGAATTAAAATCATTTTTCGCTTCCGCCAAAGTTACTTTTCCTATACTTTTAGTTCGGAATTCTGTACTTTTAGCAACCCAGAAACAAGTTCACAAAGCAGCAAAACTAGAGTTAAGTTGGGCAGATTTGTTTTCGAAACAATCCAATTTAGTTACCAATAAAACCAAACAATTATCAGAATTTCCCATAGATTTAACCGCTTTAAAAGAGCAATTGCAACTCCAATTCGAACTCCTTTTTGAAACTGCAAATCATACGGACAAATCCTTTGCTGGAGCTGTAAAAGCGCAAAAAATAAAACAAACAAAAGGTTTAGAAAATCTAGAAAAGCGTTTGCTAAAAGCGCAAAAAAAGAAATTTGCTGAAATACTACAACGCACAACTGATCTACAAAACGAATTATTTCCCAATGAAAGTTTGCAGGAACGACAAACTAATTTTTCGGAATTTTATGTAGAATATGGCGAAAATTTTATTCAAAAAACAATAGACCAACTCCAACCATTGAACACCATATTTGAAGTTGTCGTAGTATAAAATCGCCATTATTTTCTGATTTAATTGCATAATTATTAAAATCAATACACAAAAAAGTTTATTTTTGCACAAAATTTAAAAAACACAAAATAATGGCTTCGAATAGAACTTTTACAATGATTAAACCTGATGGTGTCGAAAACGGACACATTGGAAATATTTTAGCAATGATTACAAACGGTGGTTTCAAAATTGTTTCTTTGAAATTAACACAATTAACAGTGGCTGATGCGCAAGCATTTTATGCAGTTCACGCCGCAAGACCTTTCTATGGCGAACTAGTAGAATTCATGACACGTGGTCCTATTGTTGCCGCAATTTTAGAAAAAGAAAATGCAGTTGAAGATTTCAGAACCTTAATTGGTGCTACAAATCCAGCCGAAGCTGCCGAAGGAACTATTCGTAAAGCGTATGCAACTTCTATTGGAGAAAATGCAGTTCACGGTTCTGATAGCAATGAAAATGCAGCAATAGAAGGTGCTTTTCACTTTGCTGGAAGAGAGCAGTTCTAGATTTATGATTGAAGAGTAACGATTTTTGAATTAAGATTTAAAAATTATACAAAATAGAAAATTTCGTTTCATCCCGACACTTCGGGAGAAACGGAATTTTTTTTTTACACTGATAACTGAACACTAATCCCGAAGCTTCGGGACTGAATACTGCAAACTATCTAAGAACAACATCCTTCACAACATCGCGCTGTAATTCTTCGTTAATCATCGTTACGATTTTAGATTTTCCGTGGCTTAATTCCTCCCGCAATACCGCCGAAGAAAGTTCTACATACAAAGTGCTTCCTTTTAAGACCACGTTTTTAGTATAATGATTCACGCCGTTTCCCATCAAATTTTTCCATGCTTCCTTAACATCAATTTGATCCATACCAGGTTGCAATTTGTTGACTTGGATAATTTGCTTCAACACATCGCCAACAGAACTTTGATTATTTAACCTTTTTGCCATCGTCTAGTAAATTTATTGCTGTAGCTTTTTTGTAATGATACTCTGTTTTTTCAGCGTTGATGAGTACTAATTTGTCATCCGAAATCGCCACTAATTCTTCACTCCATTTCATAAAAGGAGTGGCATAATCTAAAAACAGCTGATCCTCTTTTACTCGTATTGAAACATTTTCGTATGCGTTATTTACTACAAAAGTGCCGTCTAATTGTGGCATAACTTTTTTCCGAAACCCTTTATTATTAGCTATTTCAAAATAATCATAACTCTCGTTCATGCCATACTCTTTGTCTTTACCTTTATCAAAAACTACTTTTTCGATTTCCCAATAACCATTTATTTTGGAAATATCCGAAGGTTTTATCTTTTGCTCGCAAGAGATAAAAAAAAATGAAACCAATAAAAACCAAACGATATTCTTCATAAAATTATTTTTTTTAGGAGCTAGTTCCTGCTGTACGCTGTATCTTTTATTTTTTTAAAGAAAAAAAATAAAAGGATGCCGCTACCATCAGGGCTAGAACTTTAGAGATAACAGCTATTTTCTTTCAACAACAAAGTTAACTTTATTAAATTTAAAGAAAAACAAAATAGGGTAACACATTAAACTTTTTTATATAATTTTGGTCCTACCCCAATAAATCAATCTGTTATGTCAAAAATAATTTTTAGTCTGTGTATAGCTTTTTTCTGTATCAGTTGCGGCTCTGAATCGGTAGAGCCAACTCCAATTCCACCAGAAACGACCTATTTTCCACCATTATCAGGAACAACTTGGGAGACAAAAACCATCGCCACTTTGGGATGGAAACAAGCAGCAGTACAACCGCTTTTGGATTATTTAGCACTCAAAAATTCAAAAGGATTTATAATTCTGGTTGACGGTAAGATTGTTTTAGAAAATTATTTTAATGGGCATACAGCAACTACAAACTGGTATTGGGCAAGTGCAGGAAAAACACTAACAGCAACCATGACTGGAATTGCAGCGCAAGAAGGTCTGATTGGCATCAACAACAAAGTATCGGATTATTTAGGAACGGGCTGGACAAATATGCCGTTGGCCAAAGAAAATCTAATCACTAACAAGCATTTACTTTCAATGACTTCTGGAATCGAAGATATTACCAATGGAGATGCCGTTGACCCAGCAAGTTTAACTTACAAAGCCGATGCTGGAACACGATGGGCTTATCACAACGTTTATGTAAAACTGCAAGATGTTATTGCTCAAGCAAGTGGACAAAATTGGAGTGCTTATTTCAACACAAAACTAAAAGATAAAATTGGCATGGATGGCGCTTGGTTTCAGTCTGGAAATAATTCTGTTTATGGCAGTACAACACGAAGCATGGCGCGTTTTGGATTATTACTACTCAACAAAGGAAAATGGGAAACCAATACAATTTTAAATGAAACATTTTTTAATACAGCTACAAATTCCTCACAAAATATTAATCTAGGTTACGGTTATTTGTGGTGGTTGAACGGAAAATCAAGTTATCATTTGCCACAGTCACAATTACAATTTAATGGAAGTTTAATTTCTAATGGACCAAACGATATGTTTATGGCTTTGGGTAAAAATGACCAAAAAATTTATGTTGTTCCAAGCAAAAAATTGGTAGTGATACGAATGGGAGACGCAGCTGATAATGTAAACCTGGCGCTATCCGATTTTGACGAAATACTTTGGACAAAAATTAGTGCTTTGTACCAGTAAAACTATTTATTTTTCATTCGTTTTATAAAACCTAAAACAAAGAACACCAAGCCAATTATTAATAAGAAATAATAGAAACTTATGCTCTTTTCTCTGATAAGATTTGCTACTACAAAGGAAAAAATACTAGCAAAATAAAAATATATTGGATTGCTATTTTTGAAAAAATCAATCATCGTTTATTTTAATTATTTAAAAAAACTATCTACGAATTCGTATTTATTAAAAACCTGTAAATCTTCAATTCCTTCGCCAACGCCAATGTATTTTACAGGAATATTAAATTGATCCGAAATTCCTATTACAACACCACCTTTGGCAGTGCCATCAAGTTTTGTAACCGCTAGTGAGGAAACTTCGGTGGCAGCGGTAAATTGTTTGGCTTGCTCAAAAGCATTTTGGCCTGTTGAACCATCAATAACCAACATGACATCGTGTGGTGCATCCGCAATCACTTTTTGCATTACGCGTTTTACTTTGGTCAATTCGTTCATCAAATTCACTTTATTATGCAAACGACCAGCGGTATCAATAATTACAATATCAGCGTCTTGAGCTACAGCAGATTGCAAAGTATCAAAAGCTACCGATGCAGGATCGCTTCCCATATTTTGTTTTACTAATGGAACACCTACTCGATCAGCCCAAATTTGTAGTTGGTCAATTGCTGCTGCACGAAAAGTATCGGCTGCACCAAGAACGACTTTGTATCCTGCTTTTTTAAATTGGTAAGCGAGTTTGCCAATAGTGGTGGTTTTGCCTACACCGTTTACGCCAACCACCATTAAAACATACGGTTTTACATGTACAGGAATTACAAATTCAGTAGCTTCGCCAGAATCAATCTCAGAGAGCAAACCTGCAATTTCTTCTCTAAGAATTTGGTTGAGTTCATCGGTGCCAAGAAATTTATCTTCGGAGACGCGTTTCTCGATTCGGTTGATGATTTTTAATGTCGTGTTAACTCCAACATCTGATGAAACAAGAATTTCTTCCAGATTATCCAGAACTTCATCATCAACTTTTGATTTTCCAGCAACGGCTTTGGTTAACTTTGAAAAGAAAGAAGTTTTTGATTTTTCGAGACTTTTATCTAAAGACTCTTTTTTTTCGGAAGAAAATATTTTTTTAAAAAAACTCATCGAATTGTTGATTGCAGATTAACGATTTTTTTGATTTCATATCGTTTTGTTACTAAAACCACCTTTGACAAAGTTTTGAACTTAGTCAAAGGTATTAGAATGACAAACAATTAAATTTTATAACACTATTAGCCCTGATGGAATAGCTTCTAAAAATTTAACAAACACCCGAGCGATAACGAACAGGCGAAGCAAATATAGAAAATAAAAAAGCTACTTCCGAGTGAAAGTAGCTTTTCTATATAATATGAAAGTTAATTATTTCTTTTTCAAGAATTCATCAACTGCTTCTGGAGCCATAATAGATTCTACGAATGTATATGCGCCTGTTTTTGGAGATTTCACCATTTTAATGGCTTTTGATAATCTTTTAGAAGAGGTCTGTAACGATGCTACGGTTTTCTTTGCCATGATTCAAATTTGTATATTTAAGATTTTTATTAAAATCTCTAATTATTATTTAATTTCTTTGTGAACGGTTACACGCTTCAAGATTGGATTAAATTTTTTAATCTCTAATCGGTCTGGAGTATTCTTTTTGTTCTTTGTTGTTATGTATCTTGAAGTTCCTGCAACACCTGTTGTTTTGTGTTCAGTACATTCTAAAATTACTTGGATTCTATTCCCTTTCTTTGCCATCTTGCTATTTATTTATTTTAGAAAAGATTATTTAATAAATCCTTCTGACTGTGCTTTTTTCAAAACTGCAGCGATTCCGTTTTTATTAATTGTTTTTATCGTAGATGCAGCTACTCTTAGCGTAATCCATCTATCTTCTTCTGGAAGATAAAAACGCTTTTTTACTAAGTTTACAGAAAATTTTCTCTTAGTTTTATTCATAGCGTGAGAAACGTTATTTCCTACCATCGCTCTTTTACCTGTAAGGTCACAAACTCTTGACATTGTCTTATCTTTTATCGTTATTCAAAATCAGGGTGCAAAGAAAAGAAAAATAAACCTATTAAGCAACAAAAATTTTACACATTTTTTAAAATTTCTTTCTGCAATAATTCCAAGCTTTTAATTACGGTTCTATCTATCACTTTTTCACGGGGTTGACCAAAATCATACTCGGTAACGATAACTTCATTAGGCGTTGCCAATGCTATAAAAACGGTTCCAACTTTGGCATTTCCGTCTTCTTTTGTTGGACCGGCATTTCCTGTAGTTGCTATGGCATAATCTGTTTTCATTAAACTTTTTACGTTTACTGCCATTTGTCTTGCCACGGCTTCACTCACAACACTGTGCTCCATTATGAGTTCTGCAGCAAGTCCAAGAACATTTATTTTCACATCAGTAGTATACGAAACTACGCTTCCTTTAAAATATTTTGAAGCTCCTGAAACAGAGGTTAGCAATTGAGCAATTTTTCCACCTGTACAACTTTCGGCAGTTGATATGGTTTTATTTTGTTGTGATAAAAGTCTCGCTAATACCACTTCTATGGTTTCGCTATCGTCAAAACCAACAATAATATCTCCAATTATTTTGGTTAAGGAAATTACATTTTCGGCAATGGTTTTGACTAATATTTCTTTGTTTATTCCTCGTGCCGAAAGACGTAATCTCACTCTTCCTGGACTTGGCAAATAGGCTAATTTTATAAATTCTGGCAAATTGTTTTCCCAATCTTCAATTCGTTCTGCTATCAAACTTTCTCCTAAACCATAGGTAAGGATTGTTTTGTGAATAATGTAAGGTCGCTTGTATTCCTGAACCACTTTTGGGATAACTTCATTTTCGATAAGGTACTTCATTTCGTAAGGAACACCTGGAAGCGAAATAAATACTGTGTTTTCTTTCTTCATCCACATACCTGGCGCTGTTCCTACTTTATTGTGAAGTATGATGCATTTTGATGGGACAAGTGCTTGGTCTTTATTAATTTGTGTAATGGCACGTTTGTAAAACCCTTCGATAAGCTGGGTTACATGTTCGAGAACTTGATCATCAACAACTAATTCATCGTTAAAATAATCGCAAAATGTCTTCTTGGTGATATCGTCTTTTGTTGGTCCAAGTCCACCCGTTATGATGACTAAATCAACCGTGTTTTGAAGTTTTGAAAAAGTATCAAGAATATGCTGTTTGTTATCCGAAATCGAAATCATTTCGGTGATTTCTACTCCTATTTTATCTAAACTTTTGGCGATATAACCAGAATTAGAATCTACAATTTGACCTATTAAAATTTCGTCACCTATTGTAATTATGGCTGCTTTCATTTTTGATGTTTTGTTATTACTACTTTTTAAATAAAAAAGAGCGACCAACGGAAGCTCCTTTATTATTTACTTTTATATGAAAAATGTTTTCGAAAAAATTTAAACGTGTAGCAGATTAGCTTCTTACAAATTAAAATCTTTTTTTAACTCTTTGACAGCGTCACTTACCTGATTGTTTACACTTTTGAAGATCTCTTCTATTTCTTTCTTTTTTCCTTCGGCTTTTGTCCAAGCTTCTATTTGAAGTATTTCCTGAAATGCTACATCTAATCCCATTAAATCTAGACTTGGCTTAATTTTATGAGCATAAGCATAAGCGTGTTTATGGTCTTTCTTTTTTATTCCTTCTTTAATTTCAAGTAAATCTTCAGGAATTTCCGTAACAAATAATCCAATAATTTGATTTACAAATTCTGGGTCGTTATCTGATAGTGCGTACACTTTTGCAAGGTTGTAATGTATTGCCATTATTTTATATGTATTCTAAATAGTTTGTTTCCTTCTAAAAATCCTTCCAGAACATCGTCTGGTTTTACAGCAGAAACTCCTTCTGGAGTTCCCGTAAAAATAATATCTCCAATTTTTAATGTAAAATACTGAGAAATGTATGAAATGAGTTCATCAATTTTCCACAACATATGACTAGAATCGCTCTTTTGAACTGTTTTATTGTTTATTGTCAACTCAAAAGTAAGGTTTTCTAATGAACTAAATTGGGTTTTTGGTAAAAATTCACCTATTACTGCCGATCCATCAAACGATTTCGCTTTTTCCCAAGGTAATCCTTTGGACTTTAATTGATCCTGCAAATCACGAGCAGTAAAGTCTATTCCCACACTTATTTCATCATAATATTTGTGAGCAAACTTAGTATCAATGTATTTCCCTACTTTGTTTATTCGAACAATTAGTTCAATTTCATGATGAATATCTTGAGAGAATTCTGGAATTACAAAAGGATGTTGCTTCAATAAAACTGCTGAATCTGGTTTCATAAAAATCACTGGTTCTGTAGGTCGCTCATTTTGCAACTCCTCTATATGATTGACGTAATTTCTACCGATGCAGATTATTTTCATGATTTAAGAGTTGGGAGTCGGAAGTTGGAAGATGGGAGTTAGAATCATTTTTTTTAACTTCTATCTTCCAACTTCTAACTTACTTCGTGTTTAATTTTCTTAATTTAATGGCCGTTAAAACTTTTTTGGTATATAACGGAAAATCAGCATTTTGTATCCAACTAAAATAGCCTGGCTCTGTTTCTAAAACTTTATCCACTTTAACTCCTTTGTGTTTTCCGAAGGTAAAAATCTCATCATCATCCTTATCAAACGCTATCATTCCTGCAAAATCAGCAATTTTTTTTCTGGTTGTGTATTCTGATAGTGATTTTATATCGTTTTCTAAATCGGGATATCGATCTAGTTGTGCTTTCATAATTTCGAAAGTTGCCATGGTATCTGCTTCGGCAGAATGGGCATTTTCGATGTTTTTATTACAATAAAATTTTAGGGCTGCACTTAATGTTCGCTCTTCTTTTTTGTGAAAAATGGTTTGTACATCTACCGAAACTCGGTTTTTCATATCAAAATCTACTCCTGAGCGAAGCAATTCTTCAGCAAGTAAGGGAATATCAAAACGATCAGAATTGTATCCTGCTAAATCAGAATCCTTAATCATATTGTAAACCTGAGAAGCTAATTCATTGAATGTTGGCTCGTTAGCCACTTTCTCGTTGCTTATACCGTGAATGGCGGTTGATTGTGGAGGAATTGCAATAGTTGGGTTGACCAACCAAGTTTTGCTTTCTTTATTTCCGTTTGGAAAAACTTTGAAAATTGATATTTCTACAATTCTATCTTTGGCAACATCTATTCCAGTAGTTTCGAGGTCGAAAAAGCAGATTGGTTTGTTGAGTTTGAGCTCCATTTATAAATTTTATTATGGCAAATATATCTTTTTGAAGTTACCGTTCATCGATAATTAAAAAAAAATCAAACTATTTTCATTAAAAAAACCGACAAGTATAAATTTGTCGGTTTTTACATGTAAATTATTTTTAAAAATCTCTGTCCACGTCAAAAGCTTCGAGATAATCAGCAACTCGTTTTACAAAACTTCCGCCCAGTGCGCCATCTACTACACGATGATCGTAGCTGTGCGAAAGAAACATTTTCTGACGAATGCCTATAAAATCACCTTCGGGAGTTTCTATTACTGCTGGCACTTTACGGATGGCACCAAGAGCCAATATTCCCACTTGTGGTTGGTTGATTATTGGAGTTCCAAAAACGCTACCAAAAGTCCCCACATTTGTCACCGTATAAGTTCCGCCTTGTGTATCGTCTGGTTTTAGTTTACCTAATTTCGCTCTATTTCCTAAATCGTTTACTGCTTTTGCCATTCCTACAAGATTCAATTGATCCGCATTTTTGATAACAGGAACAATCAAATTTCCGTTTGGTAAAGCTGCTGCCATTCCGAGATTGATATTTTTCTTTTTGATGATATAATCGCCTTCGACAGAAATGTTCATCATCGGAAAATCTTTCAAAGCTTTGGCAATTGCTTCCATTAATATTGGTGTGTACGTCAATTTCTCGCCTTCACGCTTTTCAAAAGCAATTTTGACTTTGTCTCTCCATTTTACAATATTGGTCACATCAACTTCGATAAACGATTGTACGTGTGCCGATGTTTGTACTGAAGCCACCATATAACCAGAAATGAGCTTGCGCATGCGGTCCATTTCTATGATTTCGTCGCCACCGTTTAAAGATGTAGTTATGGGTTGTGAGTTATGAGTTATGGGTTGTGGTTGAACAGCTGACTTAGGTTGTACAACTGGATTAGTACTTCCTAGTTCCAACTTTGCTTCGCCAGTTCGCTTTGCAAGCTCGTGTCTACTTCCAACAAATTTCAAAATATCTTCTTTCGTTATGCGACCGTCTTTTCCTGAACCCGAAACTTTTTCTAATTCAACAAGAGAAATACCTTCTGCGGTTGCAATATTTTTTACTAAAGGAGAAAAGAATTTATCTGAACCAGAAAAATTTGCTGGTGCTGAAACCGATTCTTTTGATATTTCTATCGCTTTTTGAACTTCAGCAATAACATCTGATGAAACTGTTTCCTTGATTGCAGTAGTTCCATTTTCGCTTTCGGTTTCGATAATTGCAATGGTTTGACCTACTTGAACCAAATCGTCTTTGCCAAACAATTGCTCTACTAGAATTCCCGAAACTTCGCTTGGCACTTCGCTATCTACTTTATCAGTTGCGATTTCAAGAACCGCTTCGTCAACTTCGATTTTGTCGCCAACTTGTTTCAACCAATTCGTAATAGTAGCTTCTGCAACGCTTTCTCCCATTTTTGGAAGTTTTAATTCAAATCTTGCCATAGTATTTACCCAATAGGTGGTATTGATTTTATGACTGCAAAATTAGTAATAATTTTTAGTATAAATCACGAATTTACTTGAATTCAAAATGCCTCAATAGTTACAACCTCACCTCTATCGTTACTGCTGTTGCTACCAATCAGATAATCAGATACTTTAGGTATTATTTTAAAAGTAAAGTTCTTATTTTTATTTGTTTCGAAAGCCTTGATTATAGTCTTAAAATCATGATTATTTTGATCAAAAAGGATTTCTGCTTTAGCATTTTTCGCAAACGATTTCGTAATTAATTGTCGTTTCACTAATTTTTTAAATTGATTTTCTAATTTATCCCTCAAAACCTCTCCCGAAGCGTCGGAATCAGAAACTAGAATAAAATATTCAGGGCTTGACTTTGTCCTGAAGCTTCGGGATGGAGTTCCTTGAAACATTTTGACGGTGGAAAAAAACAGAATTCCAATTTTCATAAAAACCCAGAAAAGAAAATACACTTTGAAATGCTTTTTGTAAAAGAAATTCATGGCTTCCTGAAATCGCTTCATATACGTTCCGTCCTTAATCGTACTTTCGCCTTTATAATGTATGATTGTAGTTTCGTGGAAATAATAGTTTGATTTTCCTTTTTTTAAAACCATATAAGACAAATCAATATCGTCAGAATACATAAAACAATTTTCGTCAAAACCACCAACTTCGTTGTACAAATCCCGTTTCAAGAACATAAAAGCGCCCACAAGAATATCAACTTTGCCCGTTTCATTTTCTGATAAATGTTGCGCATAATATTTTCCAAATGTTTTTGGAAAAAGGGTATACAAACCTGTAATTTTAGTAAATGCTACAAATGGTGTTGGAACGCCACGTTTGCTTTCGGGTAGGAAATTTCCTGTTCCATCTATGAGTTTACAACCTACGATTCCTATGTTTTCTTGCTTTTTGGCGAAAGCCAAAACTTTTATAAAAGTATCTTCAGCGACAACAGTATCAGGGTTTAAGATACAAATATATTCGCCTTTGGCATGAGCAACTCCCATATTATTGCCTTTTGGAAAACCTAAATTAGCTGTATTCTCGATGAGTTTTACATTCGGGAAACGTTGTTTTATCATCGCACAACTGTCGTCAGAAGAATTATTATCAATAACAATAATTTCTCCATCGATGTTTTCAAGTGCTTTTTGGACACTTAAAACACAAAGTTCTAGAAAGTAGCGAACGTTATAATTGAGTATGATTACGGATAGTTGCATTTTTTTCGGAATTTATAGCAACTTGGTTAAGTCGTCAGGATTTTTTTGATTATTCCAAAAGAGATGTAAATCCACATTTTTTGTATCTTGATTGATCGAATAATACAATGTTGTTTGTTTAGAAATTACAAAAAAATAAAGTTTCAAATTAGAATCATATTTTCCAATAAGTGGATTTATGGATATTCTACTTAAGTTTACAATAACTAACTCCTGAAATTTTTCAACCTCTTTATGATTCCATTTTAAATAAATATAATCGATTTCATCGGAATATGTGATTTCAGAATTAAGTTGCCAAAGTATTTTATAACTCATTTTAAAAAAGAGAACTTTTCGCTAACTCTTTTCATCACTTCCTCAGTTGTTGATCCTTTTCCTTCTGAAGCTTCTTTTTTAGACTTTTCAATTACTTTAGCAAATAGCGGATGATCTTCAATATTTGCATACGTTTTCTCTGAATTATAAACAATAGTTGGTTCTTCAACTTTAGAAATAATTGAATCTGTAGTTTTATATTTTTTGTTTGAATTATCCATTGTGTTTAATTTAAACCAAATATACGAATTAATTATTGTTTTGGAAAACTAAACAAATAGCGCACATTATAACTACTGATAGTTGCATAGTCCACTTTTACAGCAACTTGTTTAAGTCGTCAGGTTTTTTTAAGTTATTCCAGAAAATCAATAAGTCGATTCGTTTTTCGTTTTCAACAACTTTATAATATAATGTTGTTTGTTTTGAAATAACTATTCTGAAAATTGTTTTTACAGGAATTCCAATGAAAGGGTTTATTGATAATCTTTTTAAATTTTCATCAACTAATAAAATAAATTTTTCTACCTCTTTATAATTCCATTTTAAATATATAAAATCAATTTCATCTTGATAGGATATTGAAGAATCGATTAGCCATTTTATTTTATATTCCATTAATAAAAGGATATTTTGCTTTGACTTTTTTCATCATTTCTTCATGAGATATCCCCAATCCTTGTTCCGATTCTTTAATTCCTTTTTCCAGAAGTTTTTTCAAAACAACAGGCATTTTATCCCATTCTGCTTCGGAATCAACTTGTGATTGATTTAAAATTTCTCCATGAACTTCGGCTGGTTCTTCAACTTTAGAAATAATTGAATCTGTAGTTTTATATTTTTTGTTTGAATTATCCATTGCATTTTAATTTAAAACCAAATGTACGAAATAATTCGAAAAAGCTAAAAAATTAAAAGGTTGCTTCCTTACACGCAATGACTTACTTTTGCAAAAAAATTACTCTTGTGAATTACTTATCAGTCGAAAATATATCAAAATCTTTTGGAGAGCGAACCCTTTTTAAAGACATTTCTTTTGGAATTAATAAAGATCAAAAAATTGCTTTTATAGCCAAAAACGGTTCTGGAAAAACCACCATAATGAACATCATTAACGGTTTTGACGAACCCGACACAGGTCAAGTTGTGCTTCGAAAAAGCATCAGAATGGCATTTCTGTCCCAAGATAATAAATTACAGGACGAATTAACAATTGAGGAAAGCATTTTCGCCTCAGATAACGAGAGTTTAAAGGTCATTGAAGCCTACGAAAAAGCGTTGGAAAACCCCGAAGATGAAGAAGCCTATCAAAAAGCTTTTGACGGAATGGACCAACATAATGCTTGGGATTTTGAAACGCAATACAAGCAAATATTGTTTAAATTGAAGTTGGAAGATTTTAAATTAAAGGTGAAAAATCTTTCGGGCGGACAGAAAAAACGTTTGTCATTAGCAATTATTTTGATCAATCGTCCTGACTTATTAATTTTGGACGAACCCACGAATCATTTGGATTTAGAAATGATTGAATGGCTGGAAAGTTATTTTGCCAAAGAAAATATTACCTTGTTTATGGTAACACACGACCGTTTCTTTCTAGAGCGGGTTTGTAACGAAATCATCGAATTGGACAACGGAAAAATATACCAATACAAAGGCAATTATTCCTATTATTTAGAGAAAAAAGAAGAGCGCATTGCTTCAGAAAATTCGAGTGTAGACAAAGCCCAAAACCTATTCGTCAAAGAATTGGAATGGATGCGTCGCCAACCAAAAGCGCGAACGTGCAAAAGTAAATCCCGTCAGGATGATTTTTATGTGATTAAAGAAAAAGCACAAAGTCGCCGTCGCGAAAACGTGGTCGAACTCGAAATCAACATGGAACGTATGGGAAGCAAAATTATTGAGCTTCACAAAATTTCAAAAAAGTTTAAAGACCATGTGATTTTGGATAATTTTAGTTTTGATTTTCAACGCGGAGAACGGATTGGAATCATTGGGAAAAACGGTACCGGAAAATCAACTTTCTTGAATTTATTAACAGGAACACTGCCGCTGGATGGTGGGAAAGTGGTTGTGGGAGACACTATAAAAATTGGCTATTACACACAGAGTGGTATTAACCCAAAACCAGGTCAACGTGTAATTGACGTCATCAAAGAATACGGAGAATACATTCCGCTTACGAAAGGTAAAATTATTTCGGCTTCACAATTGCTGGAGCGCTTTCTGTTTGATTCAAAAAAGCAATACGATTATGTCGAAAAATTAAGTGGTGGTGAGTTAAAACGACTGTATTTGTGTACGGTTTTGATTCAAAATCCTAACTTTTTGATTCTCGATGAACCTACAAATGATTTAGATATTGTAACCTTGAATGTATTAGAAAGTTTCTTATTGGATTATCCTGGTTGCTTACTTGTGGTTTCTCATGACCGTTACTTTATGGATAAAATAGTGGACAATTTATTTATATTTAGAGGTCAAGGCGAAATAGAAAATTTCCCAGGTAATTATTCTGATTTTAGAGCTTATGAAGACAGTGCCGATGTAGCTCAAAAAGAAGACAACAAAGCCGAGAAAAAAGATTGGAAACAAAATAATCCTACTGGGAATTTAACGTTCAACGAGCAAAAAGAATACCAGAAAATCGAACGAGAAATCAAGGATTTAGAAATCGAAAAAGCCAAAATCGAACAGCTTTTCACTGACGGAAAAGTAGCCGATGGAGATATTTCTGCTAAAGCAAAAGAACTAGAAAACATCAACAATAAAATTGAAGATCGAGAAGAACGCTGGTTTGAGCTTTCTGCAAAAATTGAAGGATAAAAGATAACCACGAATTTCTTTTTGAAGTTACTTTAATTCGTGTAAATTCGTGTAATTCGTGGTAGAAATGAAGCGTATCATAAAATCTTACTTTAAATTCCTCTGGAACTCCAAAAACGAACACGGAGTTCATTCGCCATTTGTGTATGATTTGGTTACGAAATGTTTTTATGACAAAAAAAATTACCCTGAATATGCAATCCTCAAAGCCTACAGAAATTCACTTTTAGAAAATAAAAACACTATTGAAGTAAGTGATTTTGGTGTTGGTTCACGCGTTTTTAAATCAAATAACAGAGCGATAAATCAAATTGCAAAAACGGCAGGGATTTCCTCAAAACGGGCAAAATTATTATTTAGAATGGTAGCTTATTTTCAGCCTTCAACTATTTTAGAAATTGGAACTTCATTAGGTCTTGCGACTGCAGCAATTTCAATAGGAAATAAAAATGCTTTAGTTACAACATTGGAAGGTTGTCCTAATACAATGGCAATAGCAAAAAAACAATTGCAATTATATAATTTCAATAATGTAGAATGTAATAAAATTAAATTTGAAGACTTTCTCCATAATTATCAATTATCAACTCTCCATTATCAATTGATTTATTTTGACGGAAATCATTCCATGCAATCTACTTTAGAATATTTCGAATTATTGCTTCCTACAATTACTAACGAAACCGTTTGGGTTTTTGATGATATTCATTGGTCTCCAGACATGGAAAATGCTTGGGAAATCATCAAAAACCATCCTAAAGTAACCGTAACCATTGACACCTTTCAATGGGGAATAGTGTTTTTTAGAAAAGAGCAAGAAAAAGAGCATTTCGTGATTCGGGTATGAAATTAAGGGCGCAATAATTTTGAAATTTCATATTCTAAAACCGGCAAATGTTTGATTATAATGTTCCAAATTTGCAAATTTTCAATTTCATCATAACCGTGAGTTAATTTATTTCTAGCATCAACTATTTTTCGTGAATTTGAAATCTCAATATCTGGTGATATTTTCAAAATTAAATTCATTGCTTCACCAATAGTAATTATATTTCTTTCGACGGCATCTTGCACCAGAAAATTAGAATCGTAATCTTCAAAAATCTTTTTTTCTCCTAAATAATTATCTATATTTTCGATACAAATCGAAATGTCTTTCAATAATTTCATCAAACGATTATCCATAAATCGAAAATTTAGTTTCATTTAATTCTTTTATAAAAAAAGGATTTTTTAGAGACCGCTCTGTTAATAAATCTATTTTTCTTTTTAATAAATATTCTAATTCATACCCTAAATCCCATAAATGCTCACCCGCAATTACTGGATCTAAGCCGTCTTGAAGATTTACTAAAAAATCAATATCGCTTTTTTTATTAAACTTTTTGGTTAAAACGGAACCAAAAACAAAGGCACTTTTTATTTTATGCTTTTTAAGCAACAAAATTACTTCGGGAATTTGATTTTGAAATTCTTTGTTTAACATAATTCTATTTTTACTCAAAAGTAATCAAAGTTTTTTGATTTGAAAAATTGTAACAAAAATCATTATTTCTATACTTACAATTATTAAAAAGTCTTTTGTACTTTTAAAATCTGAATTCAAAATTCAAAATTCAAAATCTCAATGAATCCATTAATAAAAATAACAAATATTAAACGAGATTTTGTTCTCGGAAATGAAATCGTGTATGTGCTTAAAGGCATTGATTTAGAAATAAACAAAGGAGAATATGTAGCCTTAATGGGACCAAGTGGTTCTGGAAAATCTACTTTAATGAACCTTTTAGGTTGTTTAGATACGCCAACATCCGGGTCTTATATTCTTAACAATAAAGATGTTAGTAAAATGAAAGACGATGAATTAGCCGAAATCCGTAACAAAGAAATAGGTTTTGTATTCCAGACTTTTAATCTTTTACCAAGAACAACTGCATTAGACAATGTTGCACTACCTATGATTTATGCTGGATTTTCAAAATCCGAAAGAAAAATTCGTGCTACCGAAGTTTTAACTCAAGTGGGATTAAATGATAGGATGGATCACCAACCCAACCAACTTTCGGGAGGTCAACGTCAGCGAGTAGCAATTGCCAGAGCAATGGTCAACAACCCATCGATAATTCTAGCTGATGAACCTACAGGAAACCTCGACAGCAAAACATCGTTAGAAATCATGAAACTTTTTGGCGAAATCCATAAAAACGGAAATACCGTAATTGTTGTAACACACGAAGAAGAAATCGCAGCTTATGCGCATAGAATTATTCGTTTACGCGACGGAATTATCGAAAGTGATACTATTAAATAAAACAATAAACATGAAAAAATCAATTTGTTTACTTACTATTACATTGTGTATTTTTTTTACTAGTTGCCAAGAAAAAAATACGATACCTGAAAATTCTGAATTGATAAAAGTTATCGAAAACGAAACCAAAACTTTTTATGAAAAAGATTTCAAAAAGTGGTCATCCAATTTTGTTAACAACGAAAACGTTTATTGGATTTGTGTTGAACCAGAATTTCTATTAAGAGCAAATGGGTGGAAAGATTTGTCAAAATTTGTTGGTGACTGGATGAAAGAAAATCCAAAACCAATTGATTATAAAAAAGCAAATTTTAAAATTTTAGATTTAAAAATAACTACTAACAATAATATGGCCTATGTATCATTTAAATATTCTAATGAGAACAAAGATGTTGCCGTAAATAAAAGTATCGAAAGCAGGGTTCTTGTGCAAGAAAATCAAAAATGGAAAATAATTTCAATGGTTTCTTATCCGGATGATAATTCGAGAAATAGCACACAAAACATCTATTATTACAATTGTAAGTAAATTAATTTTACAGTATTATAAAAATGAAAGTATACACAAAAACTGGAGACGGCGGAACAACAGCACTTTTTGGGGGAACACGAGTTTCAAAAGACCACATTCGGATAGAAAGTTATGGAACTGTCGATGAACTAAATTCTTACATCGGACTCATTCGGGATCAAGAAATGAATACACACTACAAAGAAATCCTTACAGAAATCCAGGATCGATTGTTTACGGTAGGCGCAATTCTCGCTACACCACCAGAAAAAGAAGTTATGAAAAACGGTGAATTACGACTTCAAAAACTGGGGATTATAGAAAGTGATATCGAACTTTTAGAAAACGAAATCGACACAATGGAAGATTCGTTGCCACAAATGACCCATTTCGTTTTACCCGGCGGACACACAACCGTGTCATATTGTCATATTGCTCGTTGCGTTTGTCGTCGCGCCGAACGTTTAGCAGTGCATTTAAGCCATAACGAACCTGTTGCCGAAATTGCAATCAAGTACCTCAACCGACTTTCTGACTACCTTTTTGTATTGGCACGAAAGTTGTCCTCAGATTTAAACGCTGACGAAGTGAAATGGATACCGAGGAAATAGTGTTCAGTATTCAGCTTTGAAGTGTTCAGTTTTTAGATTTAAACAAAGCTTTTAAAGCCACACAACTGACCACTATTTTACTGACCACTGCCAACTAAATAACACGTTCTTAACTTTAATTAAAAATAAATCGTTTTTTACTTGTCTTTTTCAGTAAAAAAATTATTTTTGCACAAAACTAAATTGACAACTATGTATTGGACATTAGAATTAGCATCCTATTTAAGTGATGCACCGTGGCCTGCTAACAAAGACGAACTTATTGACTACGCTATTAGAGCTGGTGCGCCGCTTGAAGTAGTAGAAAACCTTCAATCTATAGAGGACGAAGGCGAGATATATGAATCAATGGAAGAAATTTGGCCGGATTATCCTACTGACGAAGATTATCTTTGGAATGAGGATGAATATTAAAAATAATATTATCAATTAAAAGTCTCTAAAGAGGCTTTTTTTTTGGTTAAATTTACACACTTTTATAATTAGAAATACACACCAATTATGAGTTTCATAAACAGTATAATCAAAGTCTTTGTTGGGGATAAATCTCAAAAAGACGTCAAAGCTTTACAACCTTATTTAAACAAAATAAAGACTTTTGAAAATAGTTTACAATCTTTATCTAATGATGAATTAAGAGCGCGTACCCTTTTTTTTAAAGAAAAAATAAAACAAGCTCGTGCTGAAAAAGATGCTAAAATTGCTTCACTACAAATAGAAGTAGAAAAAATTGAGGATATTGATAAACGAGAAGACCTCTATTTTGAAATCGATGCATTAGAAAAAGAAACTTATGAAATTTCGGAAAAAACTTTATTAGAAATTCTTCCTGAAGCTTTTGCAGTCGTAAAAGAAACTGCCAGACGTTTTAAAGAGAACACTCTAATTACAGTAACTGCAACACCAAAAGACCGAGAACTTTCGGCTACAAAAAGCTACATCACACTAGATGGCGACAATGCCATTTGGGCAAATTCATGGAATGCGGCAGGAAAAGAAATTACTTGGGACATGATTCATTATGATGTTCAATTAATTGGCGGAATGGTTTTGCACGAAGGAAAAATTGCCGAAATGCAAACGGGTGAAGGGAAAACATTGGTAGCAACTTTACCTTTATATTTAAATGCTTTGACTGGAAACGGTGTGCACCTAGTAACTGTAAATGATTATTTGGCTAAACGAGATAGCACTTGGAAAGCACCATTATTCGAATTTCATGGTTTGAGTGTAGATTGTATAGACAACCACCAACCCAATTCTGAAGGTCGCAAAAAAGCCTATGATTCTGATATTACTTATGGTACAAATAACGAATTTGGTTTTGATTATTTGAGAGATAATATGGCACATTCGCCAAATGATTTGGTACAACGCAAACATAATTATGCAATTGTTGATGAAGTCGACTCGGTTTTGATTGATGATGCGCGTACGCCACTTATTATTTCTGGTCCTGTTCCCGAAGGTGATCGTCATGAGTTTAATGAGTTAAAACCAAAGATTGAAAATTTAGTTAGTCTTCAACGACAATTAGCCAATGGTTTTCTGTCCGAAGCCAAAAAATTAATCAAGGAAGGAAATACAAAAGACGGTGGTTTTTTATTGTTTAGAGCTTATAGAAGTTTACCAAAAAACAAAGCTTTAATTAAATTTTTGAGTGAAGAAGGAATAAAACAATTGCTTCAGAAAACCGAAAATCAATATTTACAAGACAACAAGCGTGAAATGCCAAAAGTGGATGAAGCTTTGTATTTTGTAATTGAAGAAAAAAATAATCAGGTAGAACTAACGGATAACGGAATTAAATTTCTGTCGGGAGATACAAATAGTGATTTTTTCGTTCTTCCAGACATTGGAACCGAAATTGCACTCATAGAAAAGAAAAATTTAGCCAAAGACGCAGAAGCGGAAGAGAAAGAAAGATTGTTTCAAGATTTTGGAATCAAAAGTGAGCGTATTCATACTTTGACACAATTATTGAAAGCGTATACCCTTTTCGAAAAAGATGTCGAATATGTAATCATGGACAACAAGATTATGATTGTCGATGAACAAACCGGTCGTATTATGGACGGTCGCCGTTATTCTGACGGTTTGCACCAAGCAATCGAAGCCAAAGAAAATGTAAAAATCGAAGATGCAACCCAAACATTTGCCACTGTAACGCTTCAAAATTATTTCAGAATGTACAGCAAATTAGGCGGTATGACTGGAACAGCAACTACCGAAGCTGGCGAATTATGGCAAATCTATAAATTAGACGTTGTAGAAATCCCTACAAATAGAGCGATGGTTAGAAAAGATAAAGAAGACTTTATTTATAAAACTACTAGAGAAAAATTTAATGCGGTTATTGAAGACGTAACCGAATTATCCGCAGCAGGAAGACCCGTTTTAATTGGTACAACATCAGTAGAAATTTCGGAATTATTGAGCCGAATGTTAAAAATGCGTGGCGTTGCCCATAACGTATTGAATGCCAAAATGCACAAACAAGAAGCCCAAATTGTGGAAGAAGCAGGAAAACCAGGCGTAGTAACTATCGCAACAAATATGGCAGGTCGTGGAACGGATATTAAACTTTCTGCCGAAGTAAAAGCTGCTGGCGGATTAGCAATTGTAGGAACAGAACGCCATGATTCTCGACGTGTCGACCGTCAGTTGCGTGGTCGTGCTGGTCGTCAAGGTGATCCCGGAAGTTCCCAATTTTATGTTTCACTCGAAGACAATTTGATGCGTTTATTTGGTTCCGAAAGAGTGGCCAAAGTAATGGACCGAATGGGATTGCAAGAAGGCGAAGTGATCCAACATTCGATGATGACTAAATCCATCGAACGTGCACAGAAAAAAGTCGAAGAAAACAATTTTGGTGTTCGTAAACGATTGTTAGAATACGATGATGTCATGAATGCACAACGTGAAGTGGTTTACAAACGTCGTCGTCATGCGTTGCATGGAGAACGTTTGAAACTCGATATTGCAAACATGTTGTACGACACTTGCGAGTTAATTGTAAATGATAATAAAGCGACAAATGATTTCAAAAACTTTGAATTTGAACTAATTCGGTATTTCTCTATTACTTCTCCAATTGCTGAAAGTGATTTCAGTAAATTGTCAGAAATGGAACTAACTGGCAAATTATACAAAGCCGCTTCGGTTTTTTATGCCGAAAAAACAGAACGCAGCGCCAGAGAAGCTTTTCCAATTATTAGTAATGTTTATGAAGATAAAAACAATCAGTTTGAGCGCATCATCGTACCGTTTACTGACGGAATAAAATCATTGAATGTGGTAACTGATTTGAAAAAAGCCTACGAATCAAACGGAAACCAACTTGTTGCAGATTTTGAGAAAAACATCACTCTCGCCATCGTTGATGAAGCATGGAAAAAACATTTACGCAAAATGGACGAGCTAAAACAATCCGTACAATTAGCGGTTCACGAACAAAAAGACCCGTTGCTTATTTACAAATTCGAAGCATTTAATTTGTTTAGTTCGATGCTTAATGGTGTAAACAAGGAAGTGATTTCGTTTTTGTTTAAAGGTGATTTGCCACAACAAACCACTCCTAAAATTCAGGAAGCAAAAGAAGTTAAAGTTAAAGAAAATTACAAAACCAGCAAAGACGAAATCGTTTCTAGCGAAAGTGCGAATCGCGAAGCGGGACAAACACAACAACGTCAGGTTACAGAAACTATAGTTCGCGACCAACCAAAAATTAATCGCAACGATACAGTAACCATACAAAATGTTGCCAACGGACAAACGCAAGAAATAAAGTTCAAGAAAGCCGAAAGTTTAATTGCTAACGGAACTTGGGTTTTAGTTCATTAATTGAAAAAGTTAGAAGTTGGAAGTTAGAATACAGAGTAAATAATTCAATCCTCAATTACAAAAGTAGTTGGGGATTTTTTTTAATTTGAGAAGAATATAACATCAACTATTTGTCATTCTGACGCAGGAAGAATCTCATTTGTTGCTCACGTTATGAGATTCTTCCTGCGTCAGAATGACAAAATTATCAAAATTGTCACTTGATTCCATACTATTAAGCGACACCAAATTACTGAAGTGTTTCAGCTTGCAGATGACATACAGAGAAAATAATTCAATCCTCAATTACGAAAATAGTTGGGGATTTTTTTGAATTATGTACTTTTGTTATGCAAATAAAAAAAATTAACGATGAACATCCCTTTCCAAACCATAAACTGGAGTAACATAGAAAAAACAGAACAGAAAGGCGAAACTGGAATTGCTTATTGGCAAACCATGCAATATGCTGGTCTTCGAGTTCGTAAAGTAGAATATTCCAAAAACTATCTAGCCGATCATTGGTGTCAGAAAGGGCATATTGTACATTGTCTGGAAGGTGAATTTGTTAGCGAACTAAAAAACGGTGAACAATTCAAACTTTCAAAAGGAATGACGTATATTGTTTCAGACGATTTGAGTTCGCATCGGTCTATTGCTGCAAAAGGAGTTGTGTTATTAATAATTGATGGCGATTTTTTGAAATAAAGTAAAAAGCAAAATCCCTATTTGGTATCAAAAATTATTTTTATATTTACTTCAACAAAAAGTAATATCTAATATCTAAAATTCAATATCATGGCAAAAAGTCAAGACGCAAAAAAAACCGTAAAAAAAGAACCTTTGAAAACCGCAAAGGAAAAGAAAGAAGAAAAAAGAGAGAAAAAAAACAGCCCTAAAAGAGACTAGTTTTTAGTGTTCAGTGATCAGATTATAGTGTTCAGTTTCTTACTGAACACTATTTTTTTTACTGAATACTGAACACTACTTAAAAGGGATTTTCTCCAGAATTTCCAACACAAATTTATAGAATTTTTGCGAAGATTTAATCGATGCTCTTTCGTCTGGACTATGCGCTCCGTGAATTGTTGGACCAAAGGAAATCATATCCATATCAGGATAATTTGTACCTAGAATTCCACATTCTAAACCGGCGTGACAGGCGACAACTTTAGCGTTGGAGCCGTTTTGTTTTTCATAAATTGCAGTCAAAACATCCAGAATTTCGGATTTTACATTGGGTGTCCAACCCGGATAATTACCGCCAAAAGTTACTTCGCAACCACACAATTCAAAAGTAGATCGCAAGGCATTTGCCAAGTCGAATTTTGAAGTTTCAACCGAAGATCGCGTCAAACAGCCAACGGATATTTCCCCGTCTTTGATGATTACTCGTGCCACATTATTGGAAGTTTCGACTAAATTTTCCATATCAGCAGACATTCTATAAACTCCGTTGTGCGCGGCATAAATCGAACGAATAATTCCTTCTTGAACACCCAAATCCATTACTTTTGTAGGCAAATCGCATTTCACGATTTCTATAGTTAAGTTGGGCTCGGTTGTTTTATATTCGGTTTTGATGTCGTTGATGATTTCTTGCATATCAAAAATATATGCTTCATCAAACATCGCCGAAATAATCACTTTGGCAACGCTTTCTCTCGGAATGGCATTGCGCAAACTCCCGCCGTTAATCTCGGCAATTTGAAGTCCAAAATTCTCAAATCCGTCAAACAACAAACGGTTCATAATTTTATTGGCATTGCCCAAACCCTTGTGAATATCCATTCCGGAATGTCCGCCATTCAAGCCTTTTACAGTAATAATATGTCCCACAGAACCTTCGGGAGTTTCCTCTTCGTGATAGGTACGAGTTGCTGTTACATCGATTCCGCCAGCGCAACCTATGTCGATTTCGTCGTCTTCTTCGGTGTCCATATTGAGTAAAATATCGCCCCGCAACACGCCACCTTTTAGATTCAAAGCTCCCGTCATTCCGGTTTCTTCGTCAATAGTAAACAAAGCTTCGATTGCTGGATGCTGGATAGTTTTACTTTCTAAAATTGCCATAATCATGGCAACTCCAAGACCATTATCAGCACCTAATGTCGTACCACGAGCACGAACCCAATCGCCATCAACATACATGTCAATTCCTTGTGTGTCAAAATCAAAAACGGTATCACCATTTTTTTGGTGCACCATGTCTAAATGTCCTTGAAGCACTACTGCTTTTCGATTTTCCATTCCAGCAGTTGCAGGTTTCCGAATAATTACATTACGGATTTCGTCTTCAAAGGTTTCTAATCCTAAAGAGTTTCCAAAGTCTTTCATAAATTGAATGACTCTATCTTCTTTTTTGGAAGGTCGTGGAACTGCGTTTAAATCGGCAAATTTATTCCAAAGGTCTTTGGGTTCAAGGTTTCTAATTTCTTGGCTCATTATATGTGATTTGTTATTTTGGATATTTTAAAGGATTCAATGAGGTGTTAAAAACGGATACAATATAAACAGTTTTCGTTTCCTCATCTATAAAATAAAAAATTATAAAAGGAATTTTTTAATTGGAAGACCATGATAGTCTTTATATTTAACTTGAAAAAATGGAGATTTGATTATAACTTCAATATGTTTTTCTAAAGTTTCATAAAAATATTCACCTAATCCTATTTGACGGGAATCATAATAATCAACTGCGTCTTGAATGTCAAAAATTGATCTAGGTTCGAATACAATTTTGAAACTCATTATTTAGATTTAAAACGAATTTGTTTTTTAACTTCTTCCCATGACACATAATCCTCATTGCTTGAAGTAGCTCTTCTTTCATCTAATACATTTTTCATTTCTTGATTAATAGAAAAATCATTAATTAAAGGTTCGTAATTAAATTTTTCTATCAATTTCATAAAGAAACCCAATTCATTATCCGGAATATTCAAAGTGATTTGTGTCATAACTTTTATATTGAGTTACAAATTTACAAAAAAGAATTACGAGTTCTTTAATTATGAGTATTTTTATACCAAAAGAATAACCGTGAAACGCAAATACCTACTCCCATTATTTCTTGTATTCCAAATTATTTTCTTGAAAATAATAGCTTTTTTTCCTGAAGTTGTGGAGCGTTTTTACAGCAACGGTTTGTATGTTTCGATTTCGAAAATTTCACGAACTGCTTTGGGAAAAATTCCATTTTCGGTTGGGGATTTACTCTATGGAATTGTGATTATTTACCCCCTGATTTCTATTTGGAAAACGAGAAAAAATTGGAAAACGAATTGGAAAGATTCGGTTTTAAAAGTTTTAAGTTTTTTGTCAGTTGCCTATTTTTTGCTTCATATTCTTTGGGCATTGAATTATTATCGTGTTCCATTATTTGAAAAAATGAAAATTCAACGGGAATATACGGAGAGTGATTTAGTAGCTTTTACCGAAAAATTGATTGCTAAAACAAACACTGTTCAACTCGAAATCACACAAAACAAAAACCTAAAAGTTATTAGTCCGTATTCACAAGATGCTGTTTTTAGAATGACTCAAAATGGTTATGATAATTTAGCTCAAGAATACCCGTTTTTTAAATACGAAACACCTAGCATCAAGAAATCATTATTCAGCTTACCGTTGACTTATATGGGTTTTGGTGGTTATTTGAATCCGTTTACCAATGAAGCGCAAGTGAATGATAAATTGCCCATGTATGGTTTCCCGAATGTAGTTTGTCACGAAATGGCGCACCAAATGGGTTTTGCTAGCGAAAGCGAATGTAATTTTATTGGTTTTTTGGCCTGTATAAAAAACGAAAATTTGTATTTTCAATACTCGGCTTATGCCAATGCCTTGCGGTATTGCATGGCAAATATTGGAATGAAAGACGAGACGAAATTCAAGATTTTAAAAGCAAAAATTAATCCCGGAATTATAGAAAACTACAAAGAAAGCGAGTTGTTTTGGGAACAATACGATAGCTTTATCGATAAAGGTTTTCATGCTTTTTATGATCAATTCTTAAAAATGAATCAGCAAAATGACGGCATGGAAAGTTATAGCAAGTTTGTGAATTTAATGGTGAATTATTATAAGAGTTATGAGTTATGAGTTATGGGTTATGAGTTTTATACCCAAGGATATCTAAAATTTTACGATTATTATATCTTTTACTTTTGTCCCGAAGTGTCAGGATTACTGGAATAGCTTTATATAATTTTGTCATTCTGACGCAGGAAGAATCTCAACTTGTTGCGCATGTTTGTTGAGATTCTTCCTGCGTCAGAATGACAAATAGCCGTGAATTTGGATGTATATTATTATAAAAAAATAATTAAATAATACCTACAAGGTTTTGGAAACCTTTCAGGATAGATTGATAACTAAACCTCATCACTCGTAAAAGTAACAAAACTTTTCTTTTTATACGGTCGAATAATCAATCGTCCTTCACGGTCAAAACGAACGTAATTGTAGACCCAATTCAGGAAAACAACAGCTCTATTTTTGAAGCCAATTAGTGAAAAAAGATGCACAAACATCCAAACAAACCAAGCAAAAATTCCACTAAAATGATAGTTTGGCAAATCGACCACAGCGAGGTTTCGACCAATGGTTGCCATGGCACCTTTGTCATTATATTCAAACGGTATCATGGGTTTGTTATTCAATAAGCGCACTAGATTTTCGCCCAGCAAATCACCTTGTTGTATCGCAGGTTGCGCCATCATAGGGTGACCTTGCGGATACGTTACGGTTTCCATTGAAGCAATATCGCCAAGAGCAAAAATGTTGTTGTAACCCACAACTTGGTTGCACTCATTAACTCGAATGCGCTCTACTCGTTCGACCAATGATTTTCCGTCTAATCCAGCAATGATTGCACCTTGAACACCTGCAGTCCAAATCACTGTGGCGGTTTCGAAAGTTAAATCAGAATTGGTGGTGATGGTTCTTCCGTCATAATTAGTCACCCGAACGTTTTTCCAAATAGTTACACCTAGATTTTTGAGAAATTTTTCGGCTTCGGCGGAAGATTTCTCGCTCATGGTATTTAGAATTCTATCGCCACTTTGCACGAGATTGATTTCCATTTTATCGATGTCGAGATCGGGATAATCTTTTTGAAGAATTGCCTTTTTCATTTCGGCCAAAGCGCCAGCAAGTTCCACGCCTGTTGGTCCGCCACCAACGAGAACAAAATTGATGAGCGTATTTCTATCGGCAACATCTTTGGTTAGAACCGCTTGCTCAAAATTTTCGAGAATCAAACTCCTGATATTCAAGGATTGCGGAATGGTTTTCATGGACATGGCATTGCGCTCAATTTCTTTATTGCCAAAATAATTGGTTTTAGAACCTGTGGCAATAACGAGATAATCGTAGCTCAAATCCCCAATTTCGGCAATAACTTTTTGGTTCACGGTGTCAATTTCCTTGACAGCTGTTAGCCTAAAATAGAAATCATCGTATTCCTGAATGACTTTTCGAATTGGGTAAGCAATAGAACCAGCTTCTAATCCACCAGTGGCAACTTGGTACAAAAGGGGTTGAAAAGTGTGGTAATTGTGTTTGTCGAGCAATACAACTTGCACGTTTTGGTTGCGTAGTTTTTTGGCTAATGCTATGCCTGCAAAACCACCACCAATGATGACAATTCTGGGATTTTTTGATTGTGGAATGTTCATAGTAAAATGTTGTTTTACAAAAAGACGAAGTTAATTATTTTTGAACCATATAAGGAATTTAAGGAAATATAAGTTTTGGAATTTTTAAAAATCAATACTCTAATTTTTCTAGGAAAGGTTTTTAAAAACTCAAAAAGTCATAAAAATAGCCCCGATTACTTCACTTTGTTTCCACTTCCATAGGAGTTCAGTGAACTTCGTTTGAAGCGGTATACTTTTTTTTAAAGGCTGGAAGCCTTTAAAAAAAGATATAGCGAAAAGCGGGACGACTGTGAATTGAAGTGCAGGATGCTTGTGCTCCTAAATAAAAACACTTAATTTGTAACAAATACGGGACTTATACCACTAACATGAATATGAGCGAAAATCTAGAGCAATCATTTGTACAGCAATTGAGGACGAATCAGAATATAATCCACAAGATTTGTAGGTTGTATACTAATGATGCTGATGCACACAAGGATTTGTTTCAGGAAATTACCATTCAGCTCTGGAAGGCTTTCCCTAAGTTTCGTGGCGATAGCAAATTTTCGACTTGGTCGTATCGTGTGGCATTGAATACGGCGATTACTTTGTATCGAAAAAGTACCCGAACGGTAAAGACTGTGGATTATGAATCGCAGCAGTATTTTATTAGTCAAGACGATTATAATTATGAGGAAGAAGAGCGTTTGAAATTAATGTATCAAGCGGTGCACCAGTTGAATGATATTGAAAAAGCATTGGTTTTTATGTATTTGGAAGATAAGGATTATACCGAAATTGCTGAAACTTTAGGAATAAGCGAGGTGAATGCGAGGGTAAAAATGAATAGAATTAAAGGAAAATTAAGAAAAATATTAAATCCTTAGTGATTATGGAAGAGTTGGATTTATTGAAAAAAGACTGGCAAAAGAATGCTGCTTTTGAACAGGTTACAGAAAAAGAAATTTACAGGATGTTGCATACTAAATCATCTTCGATTGTGAAGTGGATACTGATAGTGAGTATATTGGAATTTGTTATTTTGAACGGAGTTGCATTATTTTTGAATGATAAATCATACGATGATTTTTTGAATTCGCATCCATTTATGAATTTTTTAGAAAAATTTAATTATTTAGTAATAATTATATTTATCTATTTATTCTACAGAAACTATAAAACAATTTCTGTATTAAATTCATCTAAAACACTCATTAAGCATATTTTAAAAACTCGAAAAATTGTTACATTCTATATATATTGGAATATTTTAATAGGAGGTTTGGCAGGTGCAATGAGTGGGATTGAGAGTTTTAATGAAGGATATAATCAAGGCAGTAATCGTACAGAAAACACTAAAGGTATTTTAGAAATAAATTATATTAATATGACTATTATGGCATTATTAATAATGGGATTGGTATGGCTATTTTATAAATTATTATATGGAAGGTTTTTAAGAAAATTAAATGCAAACTATAAGGAATTGAAGAAAATAGATTTATAAATTAAATGTTTTAACTAATACTCCCACTTTCTTAATTTATTAAGCTCTTCTTGCGCTACAATTTCTTCGGCGGGAATTACTTTTAGAAAAGAGCAATGTTGCTCGATGGCGTATTCTACTTTTTCGACTATTTGATCAATCGTATCGTTATCATAATCAATTTCGAGTGGTTCTTTGATGATAAAGGACTGGAGAATTCCTTTCTTTTTTAATCGCAATCCTTTTTTGTCGAATGAGCGACGGAAACCGTCAATAACAATTGGAACTACTATAGGTCGGTGTTGTTTTATAATATGTGCAGTTCCTTTTCGAACGGGTTTAAAGGATTTAGTTGTGCCTTGCGGAAAAGTAATTACCCAACCATCGTTGAGAGCAATTTTTATGTTTTCGGTATCGTTTGGGTTTACTTCTTTTTTTTCGGTTACGTCTTTTCCTCCAGCACGCCAAGTTCTCTCAACTGATATTGCACCAACATAAGCTAAAATTCTGGGAAGCCAACCCGATTTCATGGTTTCGCTCGCGGCAACATAATAGATATTCATTTTGGGTTGCCAAATGTATCCTAAGTTTTTAATAGAATCTTGACGACCACTTAAACTGGCATTAAAAACGTGAAACATAGCCACTACATCGGCAAAATAGGTCTGATGATTGGATATAAAAAGCACGTTTGTATCTGGCAACGAAGTAATAATTTCTGATCCTTCGATGTGTAAATCATTAAAGCCTCGATATCGTTTGTGTGTTAAGCATGCAAAAATCCGAATTAAAAATTTCTTGATAAAAAGGATATGGCCAAATGGATTGCGTTTAAATAATCCCATAAAAAAATTGATTTTTGTGAATTTGGATTACAAACTTACGAAAACTTATCCTTATAGTACTTTTTTCAGTACATCTTTCAACTCGCTCAACATCATAGCCGTTGCGCCCCAAACGATATGATTGTTTATTTTGAATGCTGGAATACTAATGTTATCTGCATAAGAAGTTGATATATTTGTATTTACAATTATTTCATCGCTTAAAAACACCGTTAATGGGAGTTCAATAATTTCGGCAACTTCACTACTGTCTGGAATAAAATCAACTTCGTTTTTGCAAACTCCCATAAAAGGATAGACCATAAAATTACTTGGAGGAATGTATAAATGGGTGAAAGCCCTAATTACCTCAATACTTTGAGGATGAATTCCTATCTCTTCATGGGTTTCACGTAATGCCGTTTTTTCATAATTTTCATCGCTTGTTTCAAATTTACCGCCGGGAAAAGCAATTTGAGCAGAATGAACACCTTTGTATGAATTGCGTACAATAAGTACTAAATGTGTGATACTGTTTTTAGGGTAAAAAAGCATCATAACAGCTGCAATTTTCGGTGTCTTACTTTCTAAAGTTAGATTTTTTAAAAATTCAATTCTTTCAAAAGGAGCCATTTTAAAATGAGCATCACTAGAACCAAGCTCAACTTCTAAAAATCTTGGAACATGTATTAAAAAGTCTTGGAAATTCATAATCAAAGTCTATTTTTGTACATTGAAATGTTCTATAAATATAGTATAAAAATTAACCCATTGGATTTAGTTTAAAGAATTTTTGACACACAGATACATAGAAAGAAGAACGAGATAGACCAATTCATGATTTTTATTCGCCAGTTCGACCTCTGGTCTCGGTCACAAAGCTATGTATTGCTTTAAAAAAGTGAAACGTCTTTAGCTAATAATTAAAACTATGTTCCTGCCTGTCGGCAGACAGGTCTATGTGTTAAAAATTAAACAAATTTAAATTACACTCAACTTTTCGAAAATATACATAGAGTATTTCAATGAAAACGGTAATAAACAACTAACTATAATGTACAGCAAAGTAGAAACGCAGCGATTAAAACAGGAATTCTGGATTGCATTTGCAGAGAAATACCCCAGAAAATGGTTGCTATACGATACAAAAATTAAAGATTTTTCGTTGAAATTTTTTGTAGAAAACACAAAAGCTCAAGTCTATATCGCAATTGAAAATAAAAATGATGCCACGCGTATTGCTTATTTTGAAAAACTAGAATCTCTAAAAGATATTCTAGAGGATGAATTTATAAAAGACTTGATTTTTGAACGAAACTTTACACTCGAAAACGGCAAAATTATAAGTAAGATATGGGTAGAAAAACTAGATGTTAGTGTTAGTAATAGAAAATATTGGGACGAAATATTTATTTTTTTTAATGAAAAAATGAATGATTTAGAACTTTTCTACTTAGAATACGACGATTACATTCGGGATTTAGAAATCAACACTTAAAAATAACTTAAATTCTTACACGTTTCTTTCAAAAAATCTATATTTGAAAAAATTAAATCCCTAATATGAAGAAAATTATTTTTGTGTTTTTTATTGTTTTTAAAACAACAACCTACTCTCAAACTGATTATGCTTTTGTGTACAATAATGATTCTATTATTAAAAAAGGAATTTCATTGTATGAGGAAGAAAAATATACAGCTGCAATTTTGGAATTTGATAAAATAGGTAAAGCAGATCCTAAATTTTTAAACGCACAACACGAAAAAGCACTAGCACTTTCTGCATTGGACAAAAAGAATGATTTAAAATTGTTTTTTGAAGATTTATATTCTAAAAATGCTATGCCAGAATTCCCCTCTTTGTACACACTTTATGGAAGTTTTTTGAGCAACCAAAAAGAGTATGACCAAGCTGAAAAAATATTTAAAGAAGGAGAAAAATACCTTTCAAACTCTTCTAATTTTTTATACAATTTTGCTATTTTATATTATAGAAAAGAAGAATCTCAAAAAAGTGTTGACCTTTTGAAAAGAATAATTACTACTAATCCTAATCATGCATCAGCCCACTATTTGCTTGGAGCATTAGCACTTGACAACGGCAAAATAGTCGAAGGAACATTAGCCTTAATGAGCTATTTAATTATTGCTCCAACAGGTCAATTTGCTGAAAAAGCAATACTGAATTTAAATGCAAAATTTGGACAAAATTATCTTGAAAGCAACAAACTTATTTTCTCAAAATCAGGTGATAATTTTGAAGATATTGAAGTTATATTAAGAAATCAATTGCCTCTAAAACCTGCTTACAAAATAAAATCTGAAATTGACGACGTAATTATTCGTCAAATTCAAGCTGTTGCAGAGTACAGTGTAGCACATAAAATGAGTGATGGTTTTTTTGAAAACACCTATATTCCTTGGATTAAAAACGTTATCGAAAAGAAACAATTTGAGGGCTTTTCGTATTACATTTTATTAGGAATGGAAACTCAACTCGGCAAAAAACTAACTTCACAAAAGAAAAAAATAAATGCATTTTATGAAGAATACTTGCTTAAAGATTTTTGGAAAACTTATGGCAAAAGAACTCTAGATCATTTTGGGGAACAAGAAGAAGTAATCATAACTTTAAAAGATGGAAACCCACATTTTATAAGTCCACAAATTAATGGAAAAATGGATGGAAAAGTTAAATACCTCAACGAGGATGGAAATCTAATAGGGGAATTAAACTTCAAGGACGATGAGTTACATGGTTTTCAAAAATATTTTGACGAAAAAGGAAATCGTACAGAAGAAAAAACATTTGTGAACGGAAAAGTAGATGGTTTACGAACCGATTTTTTGCCCAATGGTTTAATAAGTTTGACCGAAAATTTCAAATTAGATGTTTTAAATGGGCTCAACACATCTTATTACCCAAATGGTGGTAAACAATGTGAAGTCAATTTTGTAAATGGAGAACGTGACGGGAAATTGATTTGTTTGTATATAAATGGCAGTGTGAAAACTGAAACAAATTACAGTTCAGGAAAATTAAATGGTCCTTTGATAAATTATAATGAAGTAGGCGATATTATAGAATCTTGCCAGTATACTAACGATTTGTTAGAAGGCAACTACGCTGAATATTATGATGGAAAACAAATAAAATCCGAGGCCGTTTATAGCAACGGAAAAATTCAAAACAGCTACAAAAAATACTACAGCAATGGAGTTTTAGAAATGAAAAACGATTATGTTGATGGAAAAATAAAAAAATCAATAACCTATTTTGCAAATGGCAAAAAATCAATAGAATCAGCCTATAACGATAAAGAAGAAATAGAAAACTATATTTCGTATGATAGTAATGAAGACAAATATTATGAAGAAAAATACAAATCGGGTGAATTAAAAATTGGATATCAATATACAAGAAACAACCCTAAACCTATTGAAATAAGTATGACAAAAAAACCATTTGTTATGACTGATTTTGACGGAAAATTATTAGCAAAAGGAGATTTAGAAAAAGGACAAAAAATAAATGAATGGAATTATTATTATCCAACAGGTATCCTAAAAATTAAAGAAAATCATATCAAAGGAAAACAAAATGGATTAAATACATCCTATTCAAAAAATGAGTTATTGACCTCAATAATAAATTATACAAACGATACTATTAATGGACTTTATGAAGTGTACCAAAACGGAAGATTATCCAGTCAATATAATTATGTAAACGGAGATCAGAGTGGTCCATATAAAGCATTTTATTCGAATGGAAGTATTTCCAATGAAGGCAATTTTCAAAATGCTTTACTTAATTTTGATACCTTCAGCTATTGGCAAAACGGATTGATTTCAAAAAAAGAATCATATCTAAACGGCATGTTAACAAACTCCATAATTTATAATAATAAAGGCGAGAAAGAAAACACTATTGACTATAAAAATAGAACAGGAAAGTTTACAACAAATTATAATAATGGAACAATTCTTGAAGTTGCAGAAATAACAAACGGCCAATTAAATGGAAAACTCTTGATAAAAGACAAATTTAATACCCTGATTATGGAATCGGAATTTATAAATGGCGTAAAGCATAATTTAGAAAAAATATACAGTCAAAACGGAACCATTCAACTCGAAAATAACTATTATTCAGGAAAATTAAATGGTTCATACAAAGTTTATGATCTAGCGGGTAATTTACGTTTAACCGATGAGATGACTTTTGGCAACGAAAACGGAAAGACAACTCGGTTTTATCACAATAAAATAAAAATGAACGAGTACAATCAATTAAACGGCTTGTTAGAAGGCGAAAGCAATTATTACAATCAAAAAGGAGAACTTCTTTTAGTCATTGGGTATGAAAACAATAGTATTAAATACTACATCAAAAAAAGTAAAATTGGCCAACTCACTGAAAAAATAGTGGTAATCGATGAAACTGCTGCTATTACAAGTGACTATCCAAACGGAAAAACCGCTATTAAAATTAATTTTGAAAAAGGGAATCTAGAAGGAGATTTTGTAGTAAATAATGAATCCGGAAAACCAGAATTTGAAGCGATATATGTCAAAAATTTATTAGAAGGAAAACGAACAGAATATTATGCCAATGGTAACGTTTATAAAAGCGAACAGTTTGTAAAAAACGATTTCGAAGGAATTCAACACTATTTTACCTCAGACGGGAAACCGTTACTTTCGTCTGAATATAAAAATGACGAAATTCATGGCAACACTTTAATTTATAAAGAAGGAAAACTAGTAACAACAAAAAAATATGATTCAGATGTATTGGTTGAAATTATCAAATAAACTAGCATTTTGTATTGCTGTTGGTGGCGTTTTATGCACAAACCTTTATGCACAAAATACCTTTCAAGAGTACAAAAATAAATATCCTGATTATAACGAACTTGTTATAAAGGACATTCAATCGTATGATTTTTCTTTTGAAAATAAAAAACTAAAAATCATTCAGGACAATTATTATGAATCCCTAATTCTATCAGATAACGGAATTCACAACAACAAAGAATCCTTTACCTACTCTGAATTAGTGAAACTAAAAAGTTATGACGCTTATACATTGATTAACGAAAATGGTAAAGAAAAAAAAATAAAAATCACTCAAACAAATGAAGTTCAATCCGATCGAAGTTCCGTGTTTTATGATGATGTGAAACAGCAACAACTCCTATTTCCTAATCTTGAAGCTGGAGCAAAAAAAGTGTACAATTATCAAACAGAGTTCATTGATCCGTTTTTATTGCATAAAACTATTTTTGGTGGTGGTTTACCCATTCAAAACTCCAGTTTAGAAATTAAAACCGACAAAAACATAAACATAGGTTATGAAATATTTAATGACGCCTCAAATTTAATTGAATTTTCAAAAACAGAAAAAAAAGGAAAATGGCTTTATAAATGGACTTTAAAAGATATAAAACCTGTAAAATTAGAAGGAAATTCACCTGGTTTTTTATACATCATTCCACACATCAATGTCTATATAAAAGATTATACAATTGATGATGTAAAAACTGAAGTTTTGGGCGATACCAAAAAATTATATGAGTATTACAAAGGTTTTACAAAAAACTTAAACAAAACTGATGATGCAACCTTGAAAGCAATTTCATTGGAAATAACAGCAAATAAAACCAATGATGAGGATAAAATTAAAAGTATTTTTTATTGGGTAAAAGACAACATCAAATACATTGCTTTCGAAAATGGCTATGAAGGATTTATTCCACGAGAAGCCAGTTTAATTTGCGAGAGAAAATTTGGCGATTGCAAAGATATGGCTAGTATAATTTCAGCTATGGCAAAATATGCCAACGTAAAAGAGGTATCTATTTCGTGGATAGGAACTCGCGAAATTCCTTATTCTTACGCGCAATTACCCACACCAGCAGTTGACAATCACATGATTGCAGTTTACAAAAAAGGGAACGAATACCTCTTTCTTGATGCTACGGATAAAGAAACATTGTACGGAATTCCAACCGCTTTTATACAAGGAAAAGAAGCATTGATACCTGATGGAGATTCCTTTAAAATTATTCCAGTACCAATTGTTGCATCTGAAAAAAATGAAATAAATGAGCGTGTAAAATTGACTCTTGAAAAAGACAAACTCGTAGGTTCAGGAAAAATTCAATTCAACGGTTACAATAGAAGCAACATTCTCTCTCGAATAGGAGATGCAACAAATAAAACAAGATTTGAAATGATAAAAAGCCTTGTTCTTAAAGGTAATAATAAGTTTATTTTAAAAGATTTCACCGAAGAAAACATAAAAGACAGAGACAAACCGTACCTGATTAATTACAATTTTGATTTAAGCAATTACATTATCAAAGCGGATAAAGAAATATACATCAACTTATTTTTAGACAAAATTTATGATAAATTAACCATAGAAAAAGACAGGGTTTCAGATTTTGAATTTAACTTTTTGTCTTCAACTAATAACCAATACGAATTTACAATTCCTCAAAATTGTACCGTAAAATATATACCAAAGAACTTTAATTTAGATAACGATTATGTCAAAGCTGATTTTGTTTATGAAGTCAAAAACAACAAGATAGTATTGAATGTATTAGTAAAAAATAAAAAATTAATGCTAACTAAAACTGATTTTGAACCTTGGAATGAATCCATAAAAAAAATAAAAAATAATTACACAGAAACTATAATTTTATTAGAAAAATAATGAAAAAAAACATCCTAAAAAACTTTTATATAATTGGAGCAATACTTTGCACTTCAATAGCAATTGGGCAAGAATATTCGTTTAAGAACTATGATTGGAACGAGAAAGACACATCCATAGAAATTCCGGAACAATATAAAAATGAAAATGAAGTAATTCTTGACCGAGTTACAAAAATAGAAATTGTAGTTGAAGGGAAAAATGCGGTTCAATATCGATTACTACACGAAAAAATACTCATCAATTCTGATGATGCTATTGAACGAAATAATAAAATATACATTCCATTCAGTCAAAATGAAAATGTATTGATCAACAAAGCTAGAGTTATACTCAAAAATGGCAAAGTAATCACACTTGATAAAAACGATATCAAGGAAGATACCGATCAAGAAAAAGGAATTAAATACAAGTATTTTGCAGTAAATGGTCTTGAAAAAGGAGCAGTAATAGAAAAAATATATGTCATAGAAGAAGAACCTGAATTAGAAGGCAGAACGCTGAAAATGCAGGATGAATATCCCATTGCAAAATTAAATTTAGAATTAATATATCCTAATTTTTTGGTGTTTAAAACAAAATCCTACAATGGATTGAGTGAACCCAAAATAGAAAATGATACCATTAATAAAAAAACATACCTTACTGTTTCCGAAAAAAACACCGTTGCATTGGATAATAACGAACAATATGCAAACTGGGAAGTGCAATTGAAATTGTTTCGTTACAAGCTGGATGGCAATTTAAATAGTGGTGCAAAAAATTTAAATAATTTTAAAGAGTTTGCCACAAATGTTTACGAAAGATTAAACCCTGAATTTGATAAACGCCAACAAAAAGCCCTCGCTGATTATTGTGCGACAATCCCCAAATCTACTGATTTACAAGAGCAAATATGGAACATCGAAAACAAAATCAAAAAATCTATAACATACAATCGCTATACAAAACCTCAGCTGGCAATTTCGGATGTAATAGATTCAAAACAAGCCAATCAATCTGATATTTTAAAAATATATTTGGCAGTTTTTAAAAATTTTAAAATTGAAAACAATGTTGTTTTTACTTCAAACCGTTATAAAGTTCCGTTTGACAAGGATTTTGAGAGTTACGAAAACCTGAGTGAACTTTTATTTTATTTTCCAACACTAAAAAAATATTTAACTCCAACCGAAATTGAATACCGCATTCCACTATTTCCACCAACAATAGCCAATAATAATGGATTGTTCATTAAAGAAAAAATATTTGCTGATGTCGCAATGGGCATTGGTGAAATTAATTTTATAGAAATTCCAGGATCCGAAGTTACGCATGATATCATGGATATTACGGTAGATTTTACAAAGGATATAGAAAATCCATTAGTTACTAGTAATCTCACTTTTGGTGGTTATTCAGGTTTAAATTTTCAACCCATCAAAGATTTTGCATCGGCAGAACAATACAAAACAATTTTAAAAAATGTTGCTGAAAATTATACCGTAGAAACAGAATATAAAACGTTGACCGCCGAAAATGAAGGCACAGCATTTATAGGCAAAAAACCTTTTGTACTCAACTTAACTTATGAAGGTAAGGAACTTACTCAAAAAGCAGGTGAAAATTACTTGTTTTCGATAGGGCAAACCATTGGTAAACAAATGGAATTTTACCAAGAAAATAAACGAATTTTACCTGTAGAAATTGACTATCCTCACTTGTACACACGAAAAATTAAAATTTTATTACCAAAAGGAGCCACTATAAAAAACCTAGAAAAATTTGTAATGGATTATAAAACACAAGTAAATGGTAAAACTATTGCTTCTTTTGTTAGCAAATACACAATAAAAGGAGATGAAATCACCGTTGATAATACCGAGGTTTATCAAGTCATGAATTATCCTTTAAACAAATTTGAGGACTACAAAGCGGTGATTAATGCTGCTGCCGATTTTAATAAAATCGTGATTATTGTAACTAAATAAAATTAACGCTATCAGGGTTTAAAATCCTGATAGGGTTATACAAACATTAACTCGGTTTTGGATATTTTTTCCGAATGTTTCGGATTAAATCTTCGAGTCCGTTGAGTTTTAATTCATAAACCAGTTGCAGTTGTTCCCCCAACTCTCCTTTTGGAAAACCTTTATTGCTGTACCAAACCACATAATATTCAGGTAAATCAATAAGATATTTACCTTCGTATTTGCCAAAAGGCATTTTGGTATGTGCTAATTTAATGAGTTGTTTTTGGTCTGGGTTCAAGGGGAGTTTTATGGATTAATCTTTAAACTTAAATGAGATTGCTTCGTTCCTCGCAATGACTTACAACCAATTAAAACTAATTTCTTTCTCAATATCAGTATTCAAACTCAGGAAAACAGGACAAATCATTGCGGCTCTTTCGAGGATAATTTTATTTTTATCGGTTGTAGCAATAGTCATGTTTAAGACAATAACGATTTTAGCTATTTTTCTAGGTTCGGCTTGCATAACCTTCGTTACTTCAACTGTTGAGCCATTTAAATCCAGATTCAAATCTTTTGATTTTATTGCCATAATTGAGACCATGCAACTGCCCAGTGCATTAGCAACTAAATCCGTTGGAGAAAATGCTTCCCCTTTCCCGTGATTGTCTGTAGGTGCATCAGTAAGAATTTCTGTTCCCGATTGCAAATGGGTTGATGTGGTTCTTAAATCGCCTAGATATGTTATTTTAGAAGTCATAATAGAAGTTTGAAGTTTGAGGTTAGAAGTTATAGGTTATGAGTTATGAGTTATCTGTTTACTTTAATCGAAATTCTTAATACTTGATTCTTAATTCTTAATTCGCTTCTTTTATAGTTAAATCGGCGTCGTAATACAAAATATAAACGCCTTTATTGACATATCCTCCGCCCTCTTTTTTATAAAATTCAAATTTATTATTTACTTGCTCAGTTGCAGTAGCACCAATAGTTTCTTGATATGTACTTCCTTGTGATAATCGCAACATCGTGTCAAAAGTAACATCAAATCCACGAGTAGCGTAAGTACTTGGCAAAATTTTATTTTTCTTTCTGTATTCGTTATCAAAAATTAATGCTCCTGCCGATTCGTTTTCACGAGTCATTGATGGATACATTAATTTTAATTTGGTTAGATTTTCAAAATTTATTTCATCAGTATCTAAAGTTTCATTGGGTTCTAATATTACTAATTGCAACTTGAAACTGCTCATAGCGCTCATCATTGTTGCCATTGTTGATTTTATCATCCAAGTATTTTCGGATATTAAAACCACATAATTGATTTTATCTTTTACAAACAAACTTTTCAGATTTTCTGTAGATAAGCTACCGTTTTCTTGCAGTGAAGCAAATTGAACTCCTTTCTGATTTTCCTGAATATACTGTCTAGCCGATTCTTTTTTGCGGTCAATTACTGCAATTATATTACCTCCTTTTGTTTTCATGTAAGAGAACATTGCATTTTTTAAAGTTTCATTTGTAGGTATCGTTTGAAATAAATTTGGAAAGGAATTACCTATATCTTTTGACAATGGTGAAATCACAGGCACATTATTCTTATTGAGTATTTCGGCTGTTTTCTCTACATTATTTTGGTAAAAAGGACCAATTATAGCATCCACATTTTGCAATTTATTTTCTTGAATAATTGTTGCAACATTCGAAGAATTTTTGGTTTCTTGTGAATCGAATATTTGAATGTCAACATCAAGTCCAATTTGTTTTGCCGAATCAATCGCTACCAAAGCACCTGAATAAAAATCCAAAGTCATGTTCAAAAACTTGTCTTTTTTCAAACGGGCAGTTGTCGAATTGATCGTGTCACTTTCGATTTTAGACAAATTGAAAGGCAATAATAAAACCAACTTTTTTCGCTGATTACTCCCATTTTTATTTGTTAAAGTAGCATATACTTTATTTTTTTCAGTAGGAACAGCAATAATTGAAGGTACTTTTAGAATCATTCCTATCTCAACTCCATTGGTCAAAGTGGGATTCAGTTTTATCAATTCTTCTTGGGTTAATCCCGCCATTTTAGACAAACTGTACAGCGTTTCTTTTGGTTTTACTTCATAATCAATATAATTATTTGCTGGAGTGATTTTTTCAGAAATTGGTTTTACAATTTCACTTTTAGATTCAACTGCTAATGGATTCTTGTCTAATTTTGGAGCAATTCCTTTTATTACTAATTTATATCCAATGGTTAGATTAGGAATAACTTCGGGGTTTTTGCGCTCTAATTCTTCAACTGTAATCCCATATTTTTTGGCAATAGAATACTTCGTTTCTTTAGGAAGCACTTCATGAAATACTACTTTTTCTTGTATTGGTACAACAATTTTAGAACCCGTATTGGAAGGAATTAGTAAAACTTGTCCTATTTGCAATCCCTCTTTTTCAAGAAATGGATTGGCTTTCTTTAAGGCTTCCTCTGAGATGTTGTATTTTTTTTCGATACCAAATAAAGTCTCTTTTGGCTCCACTTTATGCGTTTTTATTTTTGAAACTATTTTGGTATTATCAGTTTTGTTAGGAATTAACAAAACACTATTTGGCTTTAAACCACTTTGAGCATCAGGATTTAATTGATAAATATCAAATGGGGTTACCTTATATAATTGAGCAATTTGGGCAATAGTTTCTCCTTTTTCTACTATATGCTTACCGTATTTTTGTCCAAATACAGAGCAAGAAAATACTACTATAAAAATAAAAACGACTCTATTTATCATAATTCAAATACTTTAAAAATTATTCAATAACAATTTCAATGGCAATAGTAATAAAAATTTTCCTTGTCAATAAAAATAGTGTTTTCAAAATCAATATAAAAACAAAAAATCAATTTCTTTATTGCTATTGAAATTGATTTTTGTAATTGCCATTGAAATTAAGTTTTATTCCCACTCTATAGTTGCTGGTGGTTTTGAGCTAATGTCATACACTACTCTATTGACACCTTTCACTTTATTGATAATATCATTGGACACTTTCATCAAGAATTCATAAGGCAAATGTACCCAATCTGCGGTCATTCCGTCCGTAGATTCAACGGCTCGAAGTGCAACCACTTTTTCATAGGTTCGCTCATCGCCCATTACTCCTACACTATTTACCGGAAGTAAGATTGCTCCAGCTTGCCATACTTTGTCATACAATCCCCAAGATTTTAATCCATCAATAAAAACAGCATCAACATCTTGCAAAATTTGTACTTTTTCTGGTGTAATATCTCCTAAAATTCTAATTGATAATCCTGGTCCAGGGAAAGGATGTCTTCCTAATAACGCAGCATCTATGCCTAATGTTGCACCTACTCGACGAACTTCGTCTTTAAATAACATTCGGAGTGGTTCTACAATTTTCAGTTTCATATAATCAGGCAAACCGCCCACATTATGATGCGATTTTATAGTTGCTGATGGTCCTTTTACCGAAACTGATTCAATAACATCAGGATAAATGGTTCCTTGTGCCAACCATTTTACATCTTCGATACGATGTGATTCGTCATCAAATACTTCGATAAAAACACGACCAATTGTTTTTCGTTTGGTTTCTGGATCACTAATTCCAGCTAATTCGCTTAAAAAACGATCACCAGCATCAACTCCTTTTACGTTCAAACCCATTCCTTTGTATTGGTCTAAAACGCTTTGGTATTCATTTTTGCGAAGTAAACCATTATTTACAAAAATACAATATAAGTTTTTTCCAATAGCTTGATGCAATAAAATTGCGGCTACTGTAGAATCTACACCACCAGAAAGTCCAAGAACTACTTTATCATCTTGAATTTTTTCTTTAAGCTCTGCAACCATTTCTTCAACAAAAGCATTGGGCGTAAAATTTTGAGGAACATGCGCAATTTTAACTAGGAAATTCTCTAGCATTTGTTTTCCATCGGTTGAGTGAAAAACTTCGGGATGATATTGAATTGCATACGTAGTTTCACCTTCGATTTTATAGGCAGCAAATTCTACATCATGAGTGCTAGCAAGTTTCACTCCATTCGTTGGTAATGATTTTATACTATCGCTATGGCTCATCCAAACTTGGCTATTCTCTGAAACACCTTCAAAGAAAGTTTCATTTTGTTTTATAAAAGACAAATTAGCTCTGCCATATTCTCTAGTATTCGAAGCGGCAACTTCGCCACCGCTAAAATGTGCCAAATATTGTGCTCCGTAACAAACGGCAAGCATTGGCAATTTGCCTCTAATTTGTGATAAATCTGGGTGTGGTGCATCTTCTCCTCTTACAGAAAAAGGGCTTCCACCAAGAATTACGGCTTTATAGCTTGATAAATCACTCGGAAAATGATTGTAAGGAAAAATTTCGCAGAATATATTTAATTCGCGAACGCGTCGGGCAATAAGTTGTGTGTATTGTGATCCGAAATCTAAAATAAGTACGTTGTGTTGCATGCGCAAAAATACTTTTTATAATCGGAATTGAAAAATTGAATTTTGGAAAAATTTAATATTATTCTTTAGTTAGAATAATAGTAGCCTTAAAACCAGTAGCAAGATTCCATTGGTTCGCCGAAATAAGAATTCCTTTCTCATCATAAACTTGAAATTCAGCTGTATTAGGTCCAGAACTTCCTTGATTAAGTGCTTTAAAATCTATTTTATTAAAGCCTTTTTCTAAAGTAACTTCGAAGCTTTGAAACTCACTATCCATAATTATTTCGGGTATAATTATACTATCATTTAAGTAAACTTGGATAAAATCGCCATCAACTTCACCAAAATCGCGGTATAAAATTTTTGCAGTAGTAGACTTTGTCTTGAAATTTCCTAAATTTTGATTCTTTCTGTAGACAAAGCCATCTTCACTTTCAGGTTTTTTATTTAATTTTTGAACAATAGCATCTCCTGGATTTATAAATTTATTTTTTGGTGCCAAAGAGAAATCATTTTTAACTCCCATTTGAAAGGAGTTATTGGGCTTTGTTTTTGAATTATCAAACACATTAGGTGTGATAATTTTTGGCAAATCTATACGAGATAGAGAATCTTTTTTAGTTTCTTTTGGGGGATTTACTTTGATATCAATGGGAGGAATAGCTTTGAATTTTTTACTAAACTCATTTTGTCCAAATCCATTGGTAGCAACACTAAGTATAAAAATTAAAAACAAAATGGGTTTCATAAGCGTCGAATACTGAAAAAACAAAATTAAAAATAAAAATAATAGAAAATTTTGATTAAAAATCACAAAAATAGCATAAAAAAAAGTTGCATACTGCTTTTCGATTTACAAATCATTTGGTGGCAAACAATCAAAATTGATGCCATAAAAATTAAATACTTTCCCTGTAAAATTTTGTTTTTACTTGGCGTTTTTTTATAAATTGCAACTTCAATTAAATTCATTAAAATGAAAAGAGAAAACATCTTGACGGGTTCACCTTGGGAAGACAAAATGGGATACTGTCGTGCGGTTCGCATTGGTAATATTATCGAAGTGTCAGGAACAGTAGCTATTGTTGACGGAGAAAAAGTTAAAGCTAACGATGCCTTTGCACAAACTCAAAACATTCTAGAAAGAGTCGAAAAAGTTTTGGAAGACTTGAACGTAGGAATGAAAGATGTAATTCGGACACGCATTTTCACAACTGACATAACCACTTTTGAAGCTGTTGCAAAAGCACATTCATCTTACTTTAAAGACGTAAAACCTACAACCGGTTTTTATGAAATCAGCAAACTTGTAGCTCCAGAATATCTAGTAGAAATAGAATTTACAGCTATCGCTGAGGAATAATATTAAAAAAAACAAACCAAACTATTTGTCATTGCGAGGCACGAAGCAATCTCATTTGTTGCTCTCTCTGGTTGAGATTCTTCCTGCGTCAGACCCGAGAGCAAAGCTCGAACTGGCGAAGCAATGACAAAATAATGTAAAGCTATTCTAATAAAATATAAAAAAAATTGGATTGATTCATTCCTCGCACTGGCAAAAATTTACCCAATGAACTTAAAAAAAATCACCATTATTACTTTCAAATGGATTTTCATTTGTGTTTTGATAGGTGTTTTATCTGGTTCAGCATCAGCGTTATTTTTGGTGACTTTAGAATGGGTAACACAATTTAGAGAAAAAAGCACTTGGATAATATGGCTCTTGCCAATTGGTGGTTTACTAATAGGTTTATCTTATCATTATTACGGAAATAATGTTGTAAAAGGCACTAATTTATTGCTGGAAGAATACGAAAACCCTCAAAAAACCATTCCGCTAAAAATGGCACCGATGGTTTTAATTGGAACCTTAATTACCCATCTTTTTGGAGGTTCCGCAGGTCGTGAAGGCACAGCTGTTCAGATGAGTGGCGCAATTGCTGATCAATTCACAAGATTATTTAAACTCAATAACTCCGATAGAAAAACGCTTATCATTCTAGGAATTAGCGCAGGATTTGCTTCTATATTTGGAACACCATTGGCTGGTGCATTGTTTGCTTTAGAGGTTTTATATTTTAGCAAAATCAGTTTTAAAAGTGTGATTTTATCTTTTTTTGTAGCCTATATAGCTTATTTCGCCGTTGAATTTTGGCACATAAAACATACACTTTATAACATTCCTGTTGTTCCAGAGATAACTATACTGAATTTTGGTTGGATTGTTTTGGTTGGAATTTTATTTGGATTGACAGCAATGTTATTTTCTAAAACCACTCATTTTTGGAGCTACCTATTTTCGAAATTCATACCATTTCCTCCACTTCGCCCGTTTGTTGGAGGAATTATTTTGGCTGCAGCTATTTATTTTATTGGAACTACAAAATACATTGGTTTGGGAATCCCAACAATTGTCGATTCATTTTCAACTCCAAACGAGTCCTATGATTTTCTGCTCAAAATAATTTTTACAGGATTTACTCTTGGCGCAGGATTCAAAGGAGGTGAAGTAACACCGCTATTCTTCATTGGAGCAACATTAGGTAGTGTTTTATCGCTTGTAGTTCCTTTGCCAATTGCACTTTTAGCAGGAATGGGATTTGTGGCGGTTTTCTCTGGTGCAACTCACACACCTATAACTTGTACGGTACTGGGAATGGAACTTTTTGGGCTAGAAAGCGGAATTTATATTGGCATAGCTTGCGGTATTGCTTACTTTTGTTCTGGAATTGTAGGTGTTTACAAATCTCAAATTGTAAAAGGAGCAAAATACCATTTGTACCAACGGATTAAAAGGCAAAATGTCCAAGATTTTTAGTTTGGTAAAAGTTTGTTAAATCTTGAAATGATATCAACATTACATTAAAAAAATGTAAATTCGCAAACTATGAAATCGCCACGAACCAGAAGTTTGCCTAAGCAAACACCAATTAAGAAAAAAAGCGATACCATATGTGACCGCTAAAAAATATAATTTACACATATGAAAGCACAAGATATTCAAGCGATACAGTTACTATTAGCAACTCCAAAAAAAATTGCCATAATTCCGCATCGCAATCCTGATGGTGATGCTATGGGATCAACACTTGCATTGTATCATTTTTTGATAAAAAATAAACATCTCCCAGTTGTTGTTTCTCCAAATGAATTTCCTGATTTTCTAGCTTGGTTACCAGGTTCAGAAACGGTTAAAATATTCGAAAAAGACAAAGCAAATTGCACCAAAATACTCGAAGAAGCAGAGCTTATTTTTACATTAGATTTTAATGCATTGCATCGTGTAGGCGAAATGGAGCATGTTCTTGCTCAACTCACATCGCCTTTTATAATGATTGATCATCACGAAAAACCGGATGATTATGCTGCTTACACGTATTCGGATATTGGGTTTGGTTCAACCTGTGAAATGGTACATAATTTTATCTCATTTCTTGGAAAAAAATTCGAAATAGACAAGACCATTGGTACTTGCATTTATACTGGAATTCTCACTGATTCAGGTTCGTTTCGGTTTCCAAAAACAACTGGGACAACCCATAGAATCATCGCTGATTTGATAGATTTAGGTGTCGAAAATACTCAAATTCCAACACTTCTTTTTGATAATAGTTCTTATAGTAGTTTGCAATTGCTAGGAAGAGCGCTTCAAAATATGAAAATTTTAGAAGCTCAAAAAACAGCCTACATTACACTCACACAAGCAGAGTTAGACACTTTTAATTTTAAAAAAGGAGATACCGAAGGCATTGTAAATTATGGATTGAGCATAAAAGGAATTGTTTTTGCAGCTATTTTTATAGAAAACGCTGCCGAAAAAATCATCAAGATTTCGTTTCGTTCACAAGGTAATTTTGATGTAAATCAATTTGCGAGAGACCATTTTAATGGTGGTGGACATCGCAATGCTGCAGGTGGAAAATCCGAAGTTTCAATGAAAGAAACCTTAATAAAGTTTGAAGAATTGGTTTTAGAACTAAAAATATAAAGTATTATGAAAAATTTTAAAATACTATTTATTGCATTCCTTGTTGCAACAATTGTTAGCAGTTGCAAACAGCAACAAGATGCCAGAAGGCCAATTTCTCAAGCTTCGGGAAGTTTTATGAAAAAATCAGCAGAACGCAATAAAAAACTTATTGCTGGCGAAGAAGGTCAAATTGATGCTTTAATAAAAAGTAATCCAAAAGTAAAATACCTAGCTTCGACAAAAGGATATTGGTATACATATCTAACAGTAAATACAGTAGATACTTTAACCCCCAAAAAGGGTGACGTGGCTTTTTTTGATTATGAAATTAGAGATTTAAAAGGTAGTATTATCTACTCGCAACTCGAGTTAAAGCCTCAAACCTATCTTGTTGATAAACAAAATATAATGACCGGATTGAGAGAAGGCATTAAATTAATGCATAAAAAGGAAAAAGTTAGTTTTTTATTTCCTTCCCATATTGCTTTTGGATATCATGGGGATGATAAAAAAATAGGGACAAATCAACCGTTACTTTGTACCGTTACTTTAAATAATTTCATATCCGAAGTGGCATTTAAAAAAGAAATTCAACTAAAAAAAGATACTTTAACTCTAGACCAAAATAACATCAAAGACACAGTAACAAATTAAAATTAAATCAATCCCTAATGAAAAAAAGCATTCTATTTTTATTCCTTACAATTTCAACATTTTATTCTTGTAAAAACGAAAAAAACATTCTTCCTGATGGTTTATATGCACAAATTGAAACCAGTAAAGGCGTTATAACCGTTCAATTAAATTATGAAAAAGCGCCTATCACTGTAGCTAATTTTGTTACTTTAGTCGAAGGCAAAAATGAATTTATCACTTTAGAAAATTTAAAAAACAAACCTTTTTATGATGGTTTAAAATTTCATAGAGTCATAAAACAATTTATGATTCAAGGTGGCGATCCACTAGGAACAGGTTCTGGCGATACCGGTTATAAATTTAAAGATGAAATTTCTGATTTGAGATTTGATAAAGGTGGCGTTCTAGCAATGGCAAATAATGGTCCTGCAACTAATAGCAGTCAGTTTTTTATTACTCACGTTGAAACGCCTTGGCTCGACGGAAAACATACTATTTTTGGACATGTTGTCGAAAAAGGAATGGAAGTTGTCAACTTGATTGAGCAAAATGATTTCATCAAAAAAATTACAATTATACGAAATGGCGATGCTGCAAAAAAGTTTGATGCTGTTAAAACATTTTCGAATTATTTTTCAGTAGAATCTGAAAATCAAAAAAAATATAAAGCTAAATATAAAGTGGTTCAAGACCAGAAAGTTTTTTATTACAAAGCTTTATTTGCAAAAGCGACTAAAACTTCAACTGGTTTACACTATGTAATTACAGAGAAAAAAGGTGGTAAAAAACCCGCAGCTGGCACAAATATTTTCATTCACTATGCTGGTTTTTTAGAAAACGGAACATTATTTGATACCAGCATTGAAACCGTTGCAAAAACATTTGGAAAATTTGATCAAAGCAGAGCAGCACAACAAGGCTATCAGCCAATACCGTTTCAAGCTGGAGCAAAAACAGGTATGATTCCTGGTTTTATCGAAGGAATAGAGCAATTATCTTTTGGTGACAAAGCAATCCTTTTTATTCCATCGAACCTAGCCTATGGTGAAGCTGGAGCTGGAAATGTGATTCCGCCAAACTCTAATATCATTTTTGAAATTGAATTATTAGAAAAAAAATAACCATAAAATCAAGTCAGACTTTAATTTAAACAAAATGAAATCAAAAATTCTATTATTACTATTTTTAGGAATATTCAGCGTACAAGCACAAGTTAAAAAAAAGCAAGTTGTTCCCGTTAAAAAACCATTGACAACCGTTAAAGCTCCTGTAAAAACAGCAGTTAAAGTAACTCCAAAAGCTCCTGTAGCAATTGAAGGAATTTTTGCAACATTCAACACCAATAAAGGGATTATTGAAGTACAATTAGAATACCAAAAAACACCAGTAACTGTTGCAAACTTTGTATCGCTAGTAGAAGGAACGAACACCTTTGTTACGGTTGAAAAGCTAAAAGGAAAACCTTTTTATGATGGAATGAAATTTCACAGAGTAATTAAGGATTTCATGATTCAAGGTGGTGATCCAAACGGAAATGGTTCTGGTGGTTGTGGTTACTCTTTTAAAGATGAATTTACTGATTTAAAACACAATAAAGGCGGAATACTCTCCATGGCAAATTCTGGTCCAGGCACAAATAGCAGCCAGTTTTTTATCACACACAAGGAAACATCTTGGCTTGATGGTAAGCATACTGTTTTTGGTCGTGTTACAAAAGGGATGGAAGTGGTGAACTTAATTGCACAAGATGACCTAATTCTGAAAGTGACTATTACCAGAAAAGGAACATTGGCAAAACAATTTGATGCTCCAAAAGTGTTTTCAGATTACTATGCTAATAAAGCCGAAGACGCAAAAAAACAAGCTGTTATTGATGCAGAAAACCAACAAAAACAAGCTGCAATTGCAGCCGAAGCTAAAAAAGTATATTTTGAAACATACGGAAGTGTCATTTCTGCAAAAGCTTTGGCCTTAGCACAACTCAAAACTACTGCCACAAAAAGTGATTCTGGTTTAGCATATAGTATTACAAAAGGTACAGGAACAAAACCAGTTGATGGTACAATTATAAAGGTTCATTATGCAGGTTATCTTGAAGACGGAAGCTTATTTGACAGTAGCTATGAAGAAATTTGCAAAGCTTATGGGAAATTTGATCCAAATAGAGCCGCACAAAACGGATACCAACCCTTTCCATTCGAAGTGGGTAAAAAGGTGGGTTTAATTCCTGGTTTTCTAGAAGGTTTAAATTTATTGTCCTTTGGTGATAAAGCAACTTTATATATTCCTTCAAATTTAGGATACGGTGCAAGTGGAGCTGGAAATGTAATTTTGCCCAACGCAACTATTATTTTTGAATTAGAAATATTTGAATCGGCGCCAACTGCTGTAAAGCAATAAAAAAAAGAGTTATAAATAAAAAGGGATTGTCTAGGCTAGACAATCCCTTTTTATTTTATTCTCAACTTCAAAAATAGTAGTGTTTTTTATTTCTTTCCAAATTTCCAATCAAACTCATCCTTTTCGTTTATAATTGCGCCAATTTCGAATTTTACTACCTCATCAAACTCCGTTTGCAAGATTATCCAATTATCCTCATTAAAGTAGTTTTCATAAGTATCAAAGGCTTCTTGAGTGAACTTAGAAATACCTTTTAGTGACAATTCTTTTATTAGGTCTTTGATGTTTTTTCCAATAATTGTATTTTGAAATAATTCTAAATCAGGGCTTGAAGCTACAATATAACCCAACCTGAATGCTTCATCGTTATAGAAAGTCAAACGCATTTTTAAGGTGTTATAAACAAGAATTAAGTTATTGTCTTCATCCTTGTATTCCTTATTTGGTTTACCATAAATAACAATTACATCGGTTTGTTTCATCCCAAAAAGGAGTTTATCGATGCCAGATTTTGGATATATTTTCATTTTTTTTGATTAATTAAAAAAGTAGCATTAAATTATTTTTCAAACTATAAAAAACTATTATTTAGGATTCAAAATCAAATCGATTCGTTTAATCGAATCTTCGTAATGGTACTTTGTCTCTGTATTAATCCCGGTGTTTTTAGCTAGGGTTAACTGGTTTTTTAGCACATTTAATTCTCCACGAACTAAGGCACGAATATCAGATTGTGGCACATTAAAATAAACAACACCTGGTGCTGGTTTCAATTCTTCGGTCATTAAATATCCCATTCTTTCAATAAATGTTCGTTGTAAATTTCTACGATAAATTGTTACATTTAACAATGTTGTAGTTTCTTTCCAAATTCCTTTTCGCATATCGCTTATTAAATCTAATGCTTTATAATTCGTAGTCCCTGAAATTTCAGCATCTAATACTCTTCCTATTCGTTCTAAACTCAAAACATTATTTAAATGTCTTGCTTGTAAACTTCTAAATCGCTCGGTATAACCTGTAAAATCAATACTTTTCAATGTTGATAGATTAACTAACCACGTGGGAGAATTAAAAGCATTATTTTGCAACCACTGCATGGCTTCTTGTTGTTTTGCTTTTGGAACAATTTCATATATAGATCCTTTTTGGTTTGGTTTTTTGGTGTTTTCATAAATACCTCCCACATTGGTTACAACATGACCCACATACCTACTCCAAGTTCCTAAAAATTCACCATAAAGTTCGTTCAAATCCTCATAATTATTGGTTGCATCGCTAGTCCATTGGGCTAAATTTTGACCCACATATTTCAAATTTTTCATTCCATAATCGCTGGCTTTTATTGCATCACTACCAATATCTTCTGTTTGAGTTGTTGGATCAAAATCACTACTTTGTTTCCCATATTTATAGATTGGATTACCTACTTTTTCAAGTATCCATGAATCTAATGTAGCTATTTCATCTTCTGGAGATTTGGCTTTTGGAATCACACGATAACCCCAATTTGTAGCATAATGATCATATGGTCCCATTTGTCTAAAAAATCGAATGTTTTTATCACCAGGTTGTGCGATGTAATTGAATCGGGCATAATCCATCAAACTGGCAGCTATACCAAATTTTTGTGTAAAAGCACCGTCTCTATAACGCTCTACATCATAAGCATTACTTGCACACATATTATGAGGAAAACCAAGTGCATGACCTACTTCATGAGCAATTACAATGCGCATCATGTTTCCCATGTCCTCATCACTCGTTTTTAATGTTCGAGCCGAAGGATTTGCTGCGCCAGTTTCTAATAAATAACGATTTCTGTAAGAACGCAAATGATTGTGATACCAGATAACATCGCTTTCGATAATTTCGCCAGTTCGTGGATCAGAAACACTTGGTCCAACTGCGTTACGGGTTGTACTGGCTACGTATCGAATTACAGAATACCGAATGTCTTCTGGGCTAAAATCTGGATCTTCTTCTTTGGTTGGAGCATCTTTGGCAATGATAGCATTTTTAAAGCCTGCTGTTTCAAACGGTTTTATCCATTCTTCGACTCCAAGTTTTATATATTTTCGCAATTTTTCTGGAGTAGCAGGATCTAAATAATAAACTATAGGTTTTATAGGTTCAACAAGTTCTCCTCGTGCATAAGCTTCTGGGTCTTTGGGTTCTAATCTCCAACGTCGAATGTATGTTTTTTGATCCGATTTTAAAGCATCACTACCATAATCGTATTGACTTACTGTAAAAAATCCTAGTCTCGGATCGGCAATTCTTGGTGTCATCAATTTTTCTGGAAGAAGAATCATAGATTGATTCATTTGTATACTAATGGTTTCTGTGTCTTCAAGCACTGATGGTTTTGATGCATTGTAAGTAAAATCTTGAATTACTTCGATATTTAACGGAAAACTTTTCATAGTAGTAATAAAACTTCGAGTGTCATCTAAACCTTTCACCTTATAGGCTTCTCTGATTCCTGCAGATAAACCACTTATGGCTTTTACATCGCTACTGTAAAATTTAGTGACATCAATAACGGTATTTGCTGAATCCTTACTGAATGCTACGATGTCAAAAGCAAACAATGTTGGCGCATAATTATTAGCTTTAACGGATATGCTTATGGGTAAACTGTCATTTGCTACAGCATTAAATGATTTTGATTTCAAAAGAATTTTATCTTGAAATCGTTCCCAAACTACCATTTGCTCATTAGTTTCAGAACCCGCATTTACAAATCCACCTCCCAAATTTGCCGGAAGTTTTGATAATCGACTTACAAGCAACATGTCTTTATTCAAGTATTTATTAGGCACTTCAAAAAAATATTTTTTATCCACTTTATGCACTTTAAATAAACCATCATCCGTTACAGCATCTTTAGTTATTACTTGGCTGTATTCTTTTATTGCGCCATCTTTCTTTTTTTCGGGAACTACGGTTGGAGCAACTTCTGATTTCTTGTTTTTATCTTTTTTAGATTGAGCAAATGAAGTTATCGTTGTTAAACTAAAAATAATTGCTGTTGCGAAAATGAAATATTTTTTCATTTAATGGTTTTTAAAGATTAATTCATACCAAAAATAATTTTAACTCGCTGTAAAATGATTTTTATTCATTGATTTAACTAATAATTAACAAATAAAAATATCAAAAACACAATCGTACCAAATAATTATTTCTACTTTTGATTGGCTTGTAATTAATTTTTAAATTAATGAAAAAACTATTTTTTATCTTTTCCTTAATTCTATTATTTAGTTGCAGTAAATCTGTATATAAAACCAAATGGACAACGGCAAAAGCACCTGATACTTTCGTTACTAGATTTGAAACTTCAAAAGGAACATTTGATATTCAAATTAACAGAGTAAGTTCTCAAAAAGCGGTTGATCGCTTTTATCAATTAGTAAAAAATCATTATTTTGATACAACGATTTTTTATAGAGTTGTACCCGATTTTGTAGCTCAATTTGGAATAAGTGATTCTACAAAAACGGCACAATGGAAAAAATCAAAAATTCCCGATGAAGAAGTTCGTCAAAGTAACATAAAAGGGGCGTTAAGTTTTGCTAGAGGTGGAAAAGAAACCAGACACGATCATCTTTTTATAAATCTGACAGACAACCCTCGCCTTGATACCTTAAATTATCAAGGAGTCAAAGGATTTCCCGCTTTTGGAAACGTGATAAACGGAATGGAGGTAGTGGAAAAATTATATTCAGGATATGGAAATGAAACCATGAGCAAAGTAAATCCATTAAATTATGCTCAATTATTAAAAAAATTTCCAAAACTAGACCAAATAAGTAAAATATATATTCTCAACATTAAATAGTTTAATTTAACTAAATTTATCAATAAATTTTCAAATCAATAATTATGAAACAGTACTTTACAAAAGGAATCCGATTTAGTATTTTATTAGTGTTTTTTATCAGTTTAAATTCCGGTTCGGTTTTTTCACAAAAAAACAAAAAGACTACCACTACTGTAAATGATAGTGTATTTAATGGTTTGAAATGGCGCAATATTGGTCCATTTCGAGCAGGTCGATCACTTGCTGTCGCTGGACATGCAGACCAACCATTAACCTATTATTTTGGTGCTACTGGCGGTGGAGTTTGGAAAACTACTGATGGAGGAAATGAGTGGAAACCAATCTCTGACAGCGTCTTCAAATCTTCATCGGTTGGTGCAATAACTGTGGCACCATCTGATCCAAACGTAGTCTATGTGGGAATGGGAGAAGCAGATATGCGTTCTAATATTTCTTTTGGCGATGGAATGTATAAATCTGTAAATGCGGGTAAATCTTGGTCAAAAATAGGACTTGAAAAAGCAGATGCTATCGGAAATATTGAAGTTCATCCTACAAATTCAGATATTGTATTTGCTGCAGCAATGGGAAATCCGTTTCATACAAATCCTGAAAGAGGAATTTATCGTAGTAAAGACGGAGGTAAAACATGGCAATTAGTACTTTCTAAAGATGAAAGCACTGGAGCAATGTGTGTTCGAATTGACCAAAATAATCCTCGAATTGTATACGCAACACTTTGGCAAGCCTATAGAAACGGGCATTCAATGTCCTCTGGCGGAAAAGGTTCTGGAATGTACAAATCTATTGATGGTGGTGATACTTGGACTTGTTTAAACGAAAAACCTGGAATGCCTGTGGGAATTTTAGGCAAAATAGGCGTTGCTGTTTCTCCTGTAAATTCTAATCGTTTGTATGCATTAATCGAAAATACAAAAGGTGGATTGTACCGTTCAGATGATGCTGGTGAACACTGGGAATTAATCAATGAAGATAAAAACCTTTGGCAAAGACCATGGTATTATATGAATTTACAAGCAGATCCAAAAAATGAAAACGGGCTAATTGTATTGAATGTAAATGCTTGGAAATCTAGCGACGCAGGTAAAAGCTTTAAAGAAATTCCAGTTCGTCATGGCGATACGCACGATGTTTGGATAAATCCAAAAAATCCTGATAATTTTATAATAGGTGATGATGGTGGCGGCGAAGTAACTTTTAATGGTGGCGAAGTTTTTTCGGATATAGATATTCCTACAAGTCAGTTTTATCATGTCTCATTAGATAATGATTTTCCTTATAATGTATATGGCGCACAGCAAGATAATTCTTCTATAAAAATTGCTTCACGAACCGATGGCAATAGCATCGACAAAGATTCATGGTTTCCAGTAGCTGGAGGTGAAGCTGGTTATATTCAAGCTGATCCAAGTAATTCAGACATTACTTATGGTGGCGAATATGATGGTTCATTAAGCAAGTATAACAAAAAAACAAATCAATACCAAGATATTTCTCCGTATCCAGAATCAAATATTGGCGCACCATCTAGTGCCAAAAAACATCGTTTTCAATGGACATATCCTATCGTTTTTTCCCCACAAAACCCAAAACGTATGTATGTGACATCACAAGTAGTACATGTTACTGAAGATGGCGGAAATTCATTCGAAATTATAAGCCCAGATTTAACACGTAATGATCCTAAAACTACAGGCGAAACTGGTGGACCAATTACTAAAGATCAAACTGGAGCCGAAGTTTATGCTACTATTTTTACAATGGCAGAATCGCAATTAGAACAAGGTGTGCTCTGGACAGGATCAGATGATGGTTTGGTTCATGTTTCAAAAAACAATGGAAAAAATTGGGATAACATTTCTATCCCAACAAATCAATTGCCTGATTTTTCTCTAATAAGCATGATTCACACATCAGATCATGCAAAAGGGAAAGCGTATTTAGCAGCCAACAAATACATGTACGGAGATAGAAATCCCTATTTATTTAAAACTGCTGATTACGGTAAAACTTGGACAAAAATAACTACTGGAATTCCTTCGGACGAGTATTGTCGTGTGCTTCGTGAAGACCCAAACAAAGCGGGTTTACTTTACGCTGGAACCGAAAGAGGTGTTTATGTTTCTTTCAATGATGGAAATTCTTGGCAAAAACTCAATCTAAATTTACCACTTACTCCTATTCGTGATTTGCAAATTCAAAAACGCGAAAAAGATTTAGTCGTGGCAACTCACGGTCGTGCTTTTTGGATTTTGGACGATATTAGTCCACTTTACGAAATCATGGACAATGCAGTTAAATCAAGCAAACACCTTTTCAAACCTCGACCTGCGTATCGAATGCAAGGTGGGCAAAGTGATTCGAAAAACTCAGGAACTAATGCACCAAATGGGGTTTTGGTACGATATTATTTGAAAAATAAAGCTTCTAAAGAACTAAAACTTCAATTCTTGAATGAAAAAAATGATACTATTATCTCCTATTCTTCGACCAAAAATTTGAAAGGCGAACCAATGAAAATAGCCAAAGAATTTCACCAAGATCCCACTAAAACACAAGCTGGATTTATAACTTCAAAATCAGGCATGAACTCTTTTAACTGGAACATGCGTTATCCTAGTGTGACTAAAGTAGATGGTACAAATGTAATGTGGGCAGGTTCTGGAGTTGGTCCAAAAGTTGTCCCTGGAAATTATAAAGTTCGTTTAATCGAAGACGGAAAAATAATAGGAGAACAACCTATCGAAATTAAAAAAGACCCAAGATTAACAGTAAGTGATTCCGATTTGGCAGAACAATTTAATCTTCATCAAAAAATAAACAAAAAAGTAGATGAAGCCCATATTGCTATTAATAAAATTCGTAAAATTCGAACTCAAATAAATGGCTATGTTGGTTCCGTAAAAGATTCAACTCTTGTAAATGAGATGAAAAAAATCACAAAACCTATACTTGAATCTATTGATGAAATTGAATCAACATTAATGCAACCAAAAGCAATTGCACCACAAGATGTTCTCGCGTTTCCAATTATGTTAAACGATAAAATGGCTGGATTAGGTTCTAATGTTTCCTCTGCCGAAACCAAACCCATAAAAAGTGCTTATGTGGTTTATGAAGATTTAGCTGCAAAAATTGATACCGCTGTAGCCAAAGTAAAAGACATTACTGAAAATAAAATAACCCAATTTAATGACTTTGTAAAGAGCAAACAGATTCCAGCGATAATTTTGGATAAAGAAAAAAAGTAAAACAAATGCGAAAGAGACAGCAAATAAATTAGCTGTCTCTTTTTTATATTTAAAAAATGAGAAATATACCACTACTAGTTTTATTTTTATTAGGGACTGTAATTACTGTTTTAGGTGCACTTTTTAAAATTATGCATCAATCTGTAATACTCTCCAATTCTTTTTTAATAACTGGGATGATTATTGAAGCTTTGGCAGTATTTTTTATATTTTCAAAACTATCAAAAAAGTAATTCTAAAACTTACTAAAAAGTTAATTTTCAAACTAAAATGAACATTAAACTCATTGCCATAGGTAAAACCGACAATAAAAACCTGCAACTATTTATAGATGAATATCTAAAACGATTGTCGTTTTACATCAAGTTCGATTTAGAGATTATTCCAGATATTAAGAACGTCAAAAACTTATCCGAAAATCAACAAAAAGAAAAAGAAGGCGAATTAATTTTGGCTAAAATAACAGCAACCGACCAACTTATTTTATTGGATGAAAACGGTAAAACTTTTTCGAGTGTGAGTTTTTCTGAAGAATTGCAAAAGAAAATGAATTCAGGTGTTAAAACACTAGTTTTTGTAATTGGTGGACCTTATGGTTTTTCGGAAACTGTTTATGCTAAAGCGCATGGTAAAATTTCGCTTTCGCAAATGACATTCTCACACCAAATGGTTCGTTTATTTTTTATTGAACAATTGTATCGAGGATTTACGATTTTAAAAAACGAACCGTATCATCATCAATGATTTTAAATCGAAGTGGTTTATTTCAAACGAAACAAAGATTGAACATCAATATATTTTTTTTACTAATCGCAGTTCTATCATTATGACTGGATTATAAAAAAAGTGAACAAAATGAACTTCAACGAACGTTAAAAGTTTATTAAAGTTATTCTGATTGATATTTTGATGAAGTAATTAAAACTAAATTTGTTTAAGAATTGTATAAAAATCTTAAACAAAAAAAATTATGAAACACCTATTTAAAATTTTAGTTTTTACACTTATTTCGACTTTTGTTGTATCCTGTAATGATGATGAACCAAATCCTAATGTAACTTATAAAGCTACTTTGAGTGGTGCTAATGAGACGACACCAAATTCTTCAACAGCAACTGGAACTGGAACACTTGTCTTTAACACAACAACAAAAATTTTCACCATCACTGTAGTACATACTCTTGCATCACCTACAGTAGGTCACATTCACAAAGCTGCAGCAGGCGCAAATGGACCTGTTGTTTTTCCGTTTTCAAGTTTAGTTTCGCCAATAATGTATACTAGTGCAGCACTTACTGCTGAACAAGAAGCAGATTTAAATGCTGGCCTTTATTATGTAAATTTGCACAGCGCTGCGTTTCCTGGAGGAGAAATTAGAGGGAATCTAACCAAACAATAAAATATTTTTGCTTAATTTTTGAATTAAGATATCAATAATTTATTATTTTAATGAACATGCCCCAAAAAGTTAAACACTATTTGGGGCATTTTTTATGAAAAGAAAAGTTAAGTATGAATATACATTTGGCCTGAATATTTGAAATTAGTATTAGAAAATCACCATTCGCATGGATTTGTTTCTACTACAAAAGGTATAAATGAATCTAACATTTGCAATCGGATTGGGTCTTATAAACACTTTGGCACAATTGGTTTATTACAGAGAAAAAATCAAAATTATTTGTTCAAAAAAAAAATTAAATCGGAGCATGATCTAACATATTTGAGACGAGGGTCGCATTCGATTTTGGCAACAAAAATTGATTATCTCCAAAAGAAAGCATCGCAAAAAAGGATTACTAAACTAAAATACTTTATTACAGATTATTAATTTTATTAAATAACGTAACACATTCCATTGCCTCTTTTACATCGTGAACACGAAGGATTTTAGCTCCTTTAGTCAAGGCAATTGTATTTAAAACTGTGGTTCCGTTTAAAGCATTTTCAGGTTTAGTTTCTAATGGTTTATAAATCATGGATTTTCTTGAAAAACCCACAAGTAAAGGCAATTCAAGCAGGTCAAACAATTCCATTTTTTGTAAAATTTCATAATTTTGATCTATTGTTTTAGCAAAACCAAAACCTAGATCTACAATTAAATCATTGAGACCAAAGCTTCTCGCTTTTGCAATTTTTTCTGAAAAATAAAATAGTATTTCTTTGATTATATTTTCATAACTGGTCATGTTCTGCATATTCTCAGGTGTTCCTCTCATGTGCATCATAATGTATGGAACATTATATTTAGCAACTGTTTCAAACATTTTATCGTCTAAATTTCCTGCTGAAATATCGTTTATCATTGCCGCTCCATTTTCAATACAAATTTTGGCCACTTCGCTCCTAAAAGTATCTATCGAAACTAGGGTTTCTGGAAAATGTTTCAAAACTAAATCGACTGTTGGAATTATTCTTGAAATTTCATCTTTTTCAGAAACAAACTCGGCTTTTGGTTTACTTGAATAGGCTCCAATATCAATGAAAGTTGCTCCATCAAGAAGCATTTTTTCGACATGAACCAAAATCTCTTTTTCTCCAATAAATTTTCCGCCATCGTAGAAAGAATTTGGTGTAACATTCAAGATTCCCATCACTTTAGGAATTGATAAATCTACGAGTTTACCTTTGCAGTTAATTGTCATTTTAGGAATAGAAATCTAGTTTAGTATATAAATACTTGAAAAATCAAGGTTCAAAAATCATCTCCCAAAAGTTCGAGCTAAAATCAAAAAAATTATGCTTATTTTTGAAGAAATTTTATACAAATATAAAGCATAAATGAATACTACTTCACAAGAATATGACAAAGTAATAGCAATTTGCAGATCGCTATTTGTCAACAAGATGAAAGATTACGGTAGTGCTTGGCGCATATTGAGATTGCCTTCTTTAACCGATCAGATTTTTATAAAAGCACAACGTATTAGAAGTTTACAAGAAAATGATGTTCGTAAAATAAACGAGGATGAAACAGGAGAGTTTATAGGAATCATCAATTATTCTATAATGGCACTAGTTCAATTAGAGCTTGGCGTTGCGGAACAACCCGATTTAAATGTTGAAAAAGCAACACAATTATTTGACGATAAAGTTACATTGACCAAAGATTTAATGCTAGATAAGAACCACGATTATGGAGAAGCTTGGCGCGAAATGCGAGTAAGTTCACTCACCGATTTGATTTTGCAAAAACTACTTCGGGTAAAACAAATTGAGGATAACAAAGGCAAAACATTAGTTTCAGAAGGTATAGATGCAAATTATCAAGATATGATAAATTACGCCGTATTTGCTTTGATATTAATGGAAAAAGTAAAATAGCAAAAATCAAATAACAAATAACAAATAACAAATAACAAATAAATTCTAAATCTAAAAATTCAGAAACTAATGGAACCGAAAAAATACGATTTAGAAGAACGAACTTTGAAATTTGCAATTAACTCTAGATTATTTTTTAAAAAATTACCACGTACAATTTCCAATATTGAAGATGCAAAACAATATGTTTGATCATCTGGTTCAGTTGGGGCAAATTATATTGAAGCAAATGAATCTTTAAGCAAAAAAGATTTTTGCTACAGGATTAAAATTTGTAGAAAGGAAGCTAAAGAAAGTAGTTATTGGTTAAAAATATTGAAGGCAACAAATTTAGAATTTGAAACAGACATGAATATCTTAATACAAGAATCTGAAGAACTAAAAAAAATATTTTCTTCTATAATCGAAAAATCATCCTGATATTTATAATTTTGAGTTTATTAATTTTTGAATTTTGAAAATTAATATTTGGAATTTATTTGTTATTTGGCTTTTGTTTTTTGGAATTTAATAAATAACAAATCGTTAACAACCCAAAAAAGTAATCTAGTTTATATTTGCACTTAAAAATTAATTATGAAAAATAGTATTACCCAATTCTCAAGAATTTTTGTTGGAATTTTATTTATTATTTCTGGATTAATAAAACTCAATGATCCTATAGGATTCTCTTATAAATTGACAGAGTATTTTAGTGAGCCTGTTTTTAATATGCCATTTTTTGCACCATTCGCACTAGCAATTGCGCTAGTATTGGTTATACTTGAGGTCGTTTTAGGTGTTATGTTACTCATTGGATATAAATCAAAAATTACAATTTGGAGTTTGCTACTTTTGATAGTGATGTTTACCTTCTTGACTTTTTATTCCGCTTATTTCGATGTTGTAAAAGACTGTGGTTGTTTTGGTGATGCACTAAAATTAACTCCTTGGCAATCATTCACTAAGGATATTGTTTTATTGGTATTTATTCTGATTTTGTTTTTTAATCAAAAATTAATCAAGCCATTATTTGGTAATAAAACCCAAAATAGTTTAGCCTTAACAAGTTTAATTTTGTGTGCTTTTTTAGGATATTGGGTAATTAATCATTTGCCTCTAATTGATTTTAGACCTTACAAAGTGGGTATAAATATTCAAAAAGCAATGGAAATTCCAGATAATGCTCCAAAAAGTGTGGTTGAAATGGTTTTTATCTACAAAGTAAATGGAGTTGATACAGAATTTACAGAAAAAGATTTGATGTCATTGCCAGCTGGAGCTGAATTTGTGGATCGAAAAGACAAAGTTATTGTTCAAGGTTACCTTCCTCCTATTCACGATTTTAAACTTGAACTAGAAGGTCAAGACAACACTCAAGTAATTTTATCAAAAGAAAAAAACCTCATAATTGTTGCATATAATCTAGAGAAATCTTGTCCCGAAGGCCTTCAAAAACTCAATAAATTATATCAAGATGCTGTAGCAAAAGGATATTATGTTGGATTATTAACAGGTTCTACCAAAGCCATTATTGATGTTACTAAAAAGAAATACAATCTAAAATTTGATTTCTTCTTTTGTGATGAAACAGCTTTAAAAACTATTGAAAGAGCAAACCCAAGTATCGTGATTTTAAATTATGGAACTGTAATTCAAAAAGTACATCATCATGATATTAATAAATTGAAATTATAAATCAGTAATTAAAATTTAATACTATAAAGAATCGTTTAAGTAACTTTACCAAAATAAATAAAATGAAAAAAATAGCCGCATTCTTAGTCGCCTTAATATCTATTTCTTGCACTAATGCTCAGAAAACAGATTTTTCAAACGAAGCTTTACAAGAAACATTATTATCCAGAGATGGTCAACAAATTGCTTTTAGGGATATCCTAAAAAAATATGAAGGCAAAACCGTAGTCATCGAAGTTTGGGCTTCATGGTGTGGCGACTGTGTAAAAGCCATGCCAAAAATTCATGAATTACAAGTACAAAATCCCGAAGTTGTTTATGTTTTTATTTCAATGGATAAAACTGTTGAAAAATGGAAAATTGGTATCGAGAAACATAAAATTATTGGCGATCATTTTATGGCAAACGACCAAATGAAAGGTGTATTTGGAAAAGCTATCGATTTAGATTGGATTCCAAGATACATCATTATTGACAAAACAGGTAAAATTGCACTTTATAGAGCAGTTGAAACTGATTTTGATAAAATCAATATCACTTTAAAAGGATTAAATCAATAGCAATTTCAATGGCAATCACAATAAAATAATAAAAACACAAACACAACTAAAATGAGAAAGAAAATTGTTGCAGGAAACTGGAAAATGCACAAAAACGCAGAAGAAACCGAAGATTTATTAAACGAATTAATAGCAAAAATACCAACTGATAGCAACGCACAAGTAATTGTAGCGCCAACATTTATCAACTTATCATCAGCAGTTGAGCATTTAGAATTTACAAATATTACCGTTGCGGCACAGAACATGCACCAAGCAGAAAGTGGAGCTTATACTGGCGAAATATCAGCAGATATGCTCAAAAGTATTGGTGTGAATACAGTGATTCTAGGACATTCAGAACGCAGAGCGATTTTTCATGAAACCGATTCTATAATTGCATATAAAGTTGATACGGCCTTAAAACACGATATGACCGTAATTTTTTGTTTTGGTGAAGAGTTGAAAGACAGACAATCCAAAAATCATTTTAACATTGTGGAAAATCAATTGCGTGATGGTTTATTTCATTTACAAGCAAAAGATTGGGAAAACATAGTTTTAGCCTACGAACCCGTTTGGGCAATTGGAACTGGCGAAACAGCAAGTCCAGAACAAGCACAAGAAATGCACGAATTCATCAGAGAAACTGTTCGTCATACTTTTGGCAGTAACATTGCCGAAGATGTTTCGATACTTTATGGCGGAAGTGTAAAACCTGATAATGCCAAAGAAATTTTCTCTAAACCTGATGTTGACGGAGGTTTAATTGGTGGAGCAGCATTAAAATCTGACGATTTTGTTGCGATTGTGAATGCTATTTAAAAGAAGTTATGAGTTAAAAGTCAAAAATTTTCGTCATGGAAATTTTTGACTTTTTTTTATTGCTATAAATCGATTTTCAACGGAAATTTAAACCCATTATTTGTCATTCTGACGCAGGAAGAATCTCATCTTGTTGCTTAATTTTGTTGAGATTCTTCCTTCGTCAGAATGACAAATTAACAACTATTTTTTATTGTTAAGTCAAAAATTTCAATCTTGCATTTAGAATTTTTTCTACTTACAGCAATATGATTCTTGACTTTCTGACCTTAACTAGAATTATTATCTTTGCAAAAAAATAAACATGTCAAACATTTATATAGGCTATCATTTTACAATTGAGCCAAGAGAACTTGGTTCCGAAATATTGATTGCCGAACTAGGAGAAAAAGCATTCGAAAGTTTTACCGAAACCGAAACTGGAATTTCGGCTTTTGTACAAAAAGATTTATGGGACGAAAAAATTCTAGAAGACATTTACATTCTACAATCCGATGAATTTAAAATCGATTACACTTTCGAAGAAATAGCACAAGTGAACTGGAACGAAGAATGGGAGAAGAATTTTGACCCAATTGATGTTGATGGAAATTGCCATGTTCGCGCACCTTTTCACCCCAAAACAAACGCCGAATTTGATATTGTAATCGAACCCAAAATGAGTTTTGGAACCGGTCATCACGAAACCACACACATGATGATTCAGCATTTATTAGAAATCGATGTAACTGGAATGAAAACCCTAGACATGGGATGCGGAACAGCAATTCTGGCAATTTTAGCCGAAATGAAAGGCGCAAAACCAATAGATGCAATTGATATTGACAACTGGTGTTATTTGAATTCTATCGAAAATGCGGAACGTAATAATTGCAACCATATTTCCGTTTATGAAGGAGATGCAGCACTATTAAAAGACAAAAAATACGACCTCATTATTGCAAACATCAACCGAAATATTTTGTTGAACGACATGCAAAGTTATGTTGCTTGTTTGAATCCAAATGGAACGCTACTTTTGAGTGGTTTTTATGAAGAAGACATTCCGTTTATTGATGCATCTTGCACCGAAAAAGGATTGACGTATGTTAAAAAGTTCCAAAGAAACAATTGGGTATCTTTAAAATATGTAAATTAGTACTGAAAACTAAAAAATGGAAACCAACCGAAAAAATCATTGGCAAACCGTTTATGAAACAAAACTTCCTAGTGAAGTAAGTTGGACGCAAGAAATTCCAAAAACATCACTTGATTTTATTCGAGAAACTAAACTGGATAAATCAGCTAAAATCATTGATATTGGTGGTGGTGATAGCAATCTAGTAGATTTTTTGTTAGCTGACGGATACGAAAATATTTCTGTTTTAGACATTTCTGCAAAGGCATTAGAAAGAGCAAAAAAACGTCTCGGAAAAAACGCCAAAAAAGTAAATTGGATTGTTTCGGATATCACAGAATTCAAACCTGATACGACTTATGATATTTGGCATGACCGCGCAACTTTTCATTTTTTGACAACCCGCGAACAACTCAATTCCTATCATGCCATTGCAAAAAAATGGGTAACTGGTTTTGTAACTATTGGTACTTTTTCTGAAAATGGGCCGAGCAAATGTAGCGGACTTGAAATTAAACAATATACCGAAACTGCTCTCGAAAATGAATTTTCGGATGGTTTTGAAAAACTGAAATGTATCAATGAAGATCATACAACTCCTGTTGAAACCGTACAAAATTTTACGTTTTGTATTTTCAAAAAAAGATAAACCAAACTGTATTTTTATTTAACCTCTAAAATTATTTAAAAATGAGTACCAAAGAAAAAATAAGAGAAAAAACAACTACAAAAGAAATTACATCCATAAACAACGAAATTGTAGTTTATAATGATGATGTAAACACTTTTGACCACGTAATTGACACCCTAATTCGGGTTTGTAATCACACCTCAGAACAAGCAGAACAATGCTCTTTGATTGTGCATTACAACGGAAAATGTACCGTAAAAACAGGCACTATCGACAAACTTAAACCTCAATGCTCGCAATTACTGGAAGCGGGTTTAAGCGCCGAGATTATTTAAAAAACTACTGATACAATCGCAATGCAGAATTAATTTTACACAATAATTAATTCTGCATTGTCTTTTATCATATATTCGTATAAAAATCATGCTTTATGGAAGAATACGCTAAAATTTTAGTATTCGTTATGCCAATATTTTTATTACTAATTGCAATAGAAAAAATTTACGGTTACTACAAAGGGCAAGACACAGCGCCATATATGGATACAGTTTCGAGTGTGAGTTCTGGTATGACAAATTCTGTGAAAGACGTTTTAGGAATTAGTATTTCCTTATTATCCTACGAATGGTTGTATTCTAAAATTGCTATTTTTCATCTCGAAGCAACAGTTTTGGCCTACATTATAGGTTTTATAGTAATCGATTTTTATGGCTATTGGACACATCGATGGTCGCATCAAATTAATTTTTTGTGGAACAAACATGCTATTCATCACAGTAGCGAAGAGTTCAACTTGGCTTGTGCTTTGCGCCAAACGGTTTCCAGTTTTGTGAATTTATTTACTTTTTTATTAATTCCAGCAGCTTTTTTTGGCGTTCCGCCAGTCGTGATTGCCATTACTTTACCTATTCAATTGTTTTTGCAATTTTGGTATCATACCCAACACATCAAAAAAATGGGTTTTATAGAAAAAATCCTTGTAACGCCATCACATCATCGAGTGCATCACGCCATCAATCCTGAATATATGGACAAGAATCATTCGCAAATATTCATAATTTGGGATAAATTATTTGGCACTTTTCAGGAAGAATTACCAACAGTTCCAGCAGTTTATGGCATCACGAGACCAGCACAAACTTGGAACCCCATTCGGATTAATTTTCAGCATTTGTGGTTACTGATTCGCGATGCTTGGTACGCCGAAAATTGGAAAGACAAATTCACTATTTGGTTTAAACCCACAGGTTGGCGACCGGAAAATTTCGAAGAGAAATATCCTGCACACAAAATTACCAATGTTTATAATTTCGAGAAATACGGCACGCAACACTCTAAAAAATTGATGTATTGGGCAATTACACAAACGGTGGTTACCTTGTTACTTATTACATATATGTATGATTCGATTGCGAAAATTGGTTTGCCAAATGTTTTTGTTTACGGCGCATTCGTTTTCGCAACGATTTACAGTTACACGGAACTGATGGATACTCGAAAATTTTCTTTGTTTTGGGAAAGTATTCGGTTTGTGTTTGGGATTGCAATTATTTCGTATTATGGTGATTGGTTTGGGTTGAACGCAGTATTTCCTTTTACTAATTATATCATTATTAGCTATTTGACTTTGTCCTTATTGGTTACAATTTACTTTGTAAGTGTCAATTTCGAAAAGGAAAAACTAACATTGGCTCAAATTTAAGTTTATGAAAGATGCTTTATTATTAAAAAGTTTTATTGGTTTTAGCGCTTTTTATCTTTTGATAATCCTTTTTGGGCAGGACAACATTTCGTGGTTTTTGAAACCATTATTGCTTCCTTTTTTGCTATTGGCAGTATATTATTCTGAACCTTTTCCAACTAAAAAGTTGCTTTTACTTGCTTTGACTTTCTCTTGGATTGGCGATGTAATTTTGATGTTTGCTGACAAAGGTGAGTTGTATTTCATCTTTGGATTGGTTGCTTTCCTCTTATCACATCTTGTTTATATTGTTTTATTTAGCAAACAATTACCAACCGAAAACCATTCAAATAAAAGTATATTGTGGATTGGAATTGTAGCTATTCTGGCTTATCTAGCATTAATGTTGGCTACTTTATTACCGAGTTTGGGTGATTTGAAAATTCCTGTTGTGGTGTATGCTTTGGTGATTTCTACGATGCTTTTCTTTGCTTTCAAACGGAGTTTGAGTTGGGAAAAACCAGCAAATAATTATATTTTATTGGGTGCAATTATTTTTGTAAGCTCAGATAGTATTCTGGCTTTCGATAAATTTTACATTCCAATTCCAATGAGTAATTTTCTAATTATGGCAACGTATTTAGTAGCACAGTATTTAATCGTCGCTGGGATTTTGAAGTTGAATGAGGAAAAAACATAGTGGTAATATATATGTACCTGAAAGCTTAAAAAAATGAAACTAAAAAACCCAACGAAAGAATTCATTGATGAAATTCTTAAACAATATTCAGTTGAAGATGGTTACGAACTTGATAAAAATCTTCTTAAATTATTTAAAACATTTAATGATGATAAAAACAAATTCAATGTTTTAATAAAAGTTGCATCATTAAATAAAATTTACTCAACAGCAATCGTTAATATAAATCCAGTAGTTGACCAAATAAATAAAACCTCTATCTCTGAATCAAATCCAAAAACAATAACTGAATATATTACATTTGTAGATAAAATAGCTAAAGTTAATTGGACAAATGGAAAAGGAAAATGTTTTGAACGGAATAACTTATCTTTTTCAACCAAATACGTTCATTTTTTAAGCGATTTTGAAACACCAATTTACGATAGTTATATTTGGATTATTATAAATGGATATTTAGGTCAAAAAAATAACGAAAAGATTTCATTTGAAAACCCAAATAATTTCAAAGAGTTTTATGCAACATTTGAAAAATTTAAAACAGATTTAGGTTTAGAAAGCTACTCGAATTACGATATTGATAAGTTTCTATGGCAATATGGAAAAAAGTTAATACAAGAAATTGAAAATGAAATGTTGATTGATTTAGAACAAGCTAAATCTGAACTAAAGAAAAGAATAAAAGCCAGTTGCTAACAGTTACAAAGGATTTGTCCATTTGGCTTAATAGAAAGTTGGTTTTGTATTTGGGAGTTTTAGCAAATCCGAAAATTGGGCTTAATTTATTACCAAACCCATGTATACCCAGAGTTTAGCGACTATTTTGAACCGCTATTATCGAAACATTCTACTTATCAATTCTTTGTTTATATTTGTAAATGCAAAATCATTTAAAAGATGAACTACACTATGTCCTTTCAGGAAAGAGCGAAATTAGGTTTGGAACAGTTATCCAAACAATCGCCAGTTACCTTAACGATGGCGAGAAAGCAGGCCAAACTATTGAAATCGAAAAGCATTTCAAAAGACAAGAAGCAGAGAAGTTAGAAAAATATATTTCTGAGAATAATCTTTGGATAAAGAACATAGACTTTTCACAATATGTTAGCGAAGGAGCTGAACAGAAAGTTTACTTATAAGACAGCGAACACGTTTTGAAACTTAACGATGCGATATATTACAATTCTTGGAAAGATTATCTTTACAACTTATTACTTCACAATTATTTCTTCGCTGACACAGCTTATGAGTTAGTCGGATTCACAAAAGACAGTGAAACTTTATACGCTGTTGTCCAACAAAATTATGTCACTGCTACTTCCAATACAGATTTATTTAAAGTAAAAACATTTTTAACTTTAAACGGATTTAAAAATAACCGTAACAACGATTATTTTAATAGTGAATTAGGAATAATCCTTGAGGATTTGCATGACGAAAACGTACTTACTCAAAATGATATTTTGTACTTTATAGATACTGTTTTTTATTTGACAGAAGAATTTTGGACAAGAGATTAAAACATTCGCTAACAGGCATTTACGCTATTTCAGGTTTGGGCATCATTTAAATTTATTTGTACTGTTGCACCTTTAACCAAAATATAAGTTCATACATAATCACAACCACAAGTGTGGTAACGTGGAATCCATAAAATATCTTCAAAATATAATTTCTAATGCCACAATTTATCTTTCAAAACCCCATAAATAAAAGTCCCTACCAACGCACCAAAAAGCACCAATAAAACACTCCAAAATCCTGCACCGAGCAAAATAAAAATAGGTCCAGGACAACAACCAACCAATGCCCAACCGAGACCGAAAAATAATCCGCCAATCCAATATCGAGCTGAGCCTTTGTCTTTGTCAGGAATTACAATGGGTTCGCCATTGATGTCTTTGATGTTTTTTCGTTTTATAATTTGAATCCCTATCAATCCCGTGGCAATTGCAACGCCAATGATTCCGTACATGTGAAACGACTGAAACTGGAACATTTCGTAGATTCTATACCAAGATACAGCTTCGGATTTTGTGAGAACAATTCCAAAAACAAAACCAACGAGTAAATATTTTATAAATTTCATAATCTAAAAAAGTAAGGGTAAAATAAAATGAGCCATAATTAATCCGCCAACAAAAAACCCTATAACCGCTTTGAGAGAAGGTAATTGCAAACTACTCAAGCCTGTAATAGCGTGGCCTGACGTGCAACCACCAGCATATCGTGAACCAAAGCCTATTAAGATTCCACCAATAATTAAGATAAAAATATGGTAAGGCGATTCGAGAATTTGGCTTCCAAAAAGAGCATCGGGAACTAATTTTCCGTTTGGCGCATCGATGCCAAGTGTTGCGAGTTGCGCAATCGTTTTTGGATTAATAGCCACATTCGAAGCATCGCTCATATAATGAACCGCTACAAAACCGCCAAGCATAGCGCCAAGCACAACTACCAAATTCCAGCGTTGCGCTTTCCAATCGAAATCAAAGAAAGACACTTTTTTGCCAACACCAATTATGGTGCAAAGCGAGCGAAGGTTAGATGACATTCCGAAAGTTTTTCCGAAATAAATCAGACAAAGCATAATCATGCCAATCAAAAATCCCGAAATAGACCAAGACCAAGTTTGAAAAAGTAGATTCATAGTGTACATTTTATGAAACAAAAATAGGAAATCTAATTTTTAAAAATAGTATGAATTAGGCATAATTATTGATTTATGTTGCGCTGTGTTTGAAAGACTTATTATCTTTGTTTCAATCATCAAAAGGATCTAAAAATCACGCTCAAAAATACATTTATGAAAAACATTCTGGCTTATATTGCTATAGTTTTAGCAACGGTTTCTTGCGGAAGTACAAAATCAACTTTGAAAAATGTCGATGACAATGCGCCGAATCTAAAACTTACTAATGACAACACTTTTGTAATTACTGAAAACAGCAAAGACTCAAAATATGGGTACAATAAAGATTATCCGGTGAATGTTTTTTATAGAAACAGCAAAGAAGAAACCATCAATCAGGAACGTTATTTGAGTGCTTTGGCTGGACCAAATGGAGAGAAAATTACCTACACCAGACTCGAAAGTTGCTGTCCGTTTCCCACAAAAAGAAGCGATATGGGAGCAGGATTTCTAGACGTTTACGAAATAAAATGGGAAGGTCTAAACAAACCGCTCCTACTCTATTTGAACATTTACGAAAAAGGATTCGTGATGATACCTGTTGGTCTTACTTTAAAAAAAAGGTAAATTAACCCTAAATCATAATTCATAAATCGTAATTCCTAATTACATTTGCACCATCAAAAATCACATTATGAACATACACCATATTCCGCAAATCAAACATACTAAGAGTGGTAATTTCTTTTTACTTGCTGGACCTTGCGCCATTGAAGACGAAGAAATGGCGATGCGAATTGCCGAAAAACTAATAGGAATTACAGATAAATTACAAATTCCTTTTGTTTTTAAAGGTTCTTTCAAAAAAGCAAATCGCTCTAGAATTGACAGTTTTTCGGGCATTGGCGACGAAAAAGCATTGAAGATACTTCGAAAAGTTTCCGAAACTTTTAGAGTTCCAACCGTTACTGATATTCATACTAATGAAGATGCCGAAATGGCAGCGCAATACGTAGATGTCTTGCAAATTCCAGCTTTCTTAGTACGTCAAACGGATTTAGTCGTGGCTGCAGCCAATACCGGAAAAGTCGTAAACCTGAAAAAAGGACAATTTATGAGTCCCGAAAGCATGAAACACGCCGTACAAAAAGTGTTGGATTGCAACAATCAAAATGTGATGGTTACTGATCGCGGAACCATGTTTGGTTACCAAGACATGATTGTGGATTTTCGTGGAATTCCTACCATGCAACACTATGCCACCACAGTTCTAGATGTAACCCATTCGCTACAACAACCCAACCAAACTGCTGGTGTTACTGGCGGAAGACCCGATATGATTGAAACCGTTGCAAAAGCCGGAATCGCAGTAGGCGTTGATGGAATTTTTATAGAAACCCATTTTGATCCTGCAAATGCAAAAAGTGATGGAGCAAATATGTTACATCTCGATTATTTCGAAGATTTGATGACTAAATTAGTAGCCATTAGACAAACTATAAATCAGTTTTAAATTTAATTCCTTGAAAAATATATTTCTATATTCAGTATTTATATTGGCTTTTTCTGCAACTACTTTTGCTCAAGAAACTATCAAAGTTCAAGACAAATACACCGCTCACAACAAAGGAAAATTCTTTATTTCTTGGGGCGGAAACAGAGACAGTTACTCAAAATCAGATATTAATTTTCGAGGTAAAGACTATAATTTTACTTTAGAAAATGCAGTTGCACACGACAAACCAAAAGGTTGGCATGTTGATTATCTTAATCCTGCGAGAATGACCATTCCGCAAACTAATTTTAGAATGGGCTATTTTATAAACGATCATTACAGCATTGCAATAGGTTGGGATCACATGAAATATGTATTGACACAAGTCCAAACCGTGAATGTAACTGGAGAAATAAACTTTCCTATAACCGAACCTGGTGCTGTATATAACGGAATTTATAACCATAATTCTACAGTAATGACCCAAGATTTTATGATGTTTGAACATACTGATGGTTTGAATTATGTAAACACGGAGTTTTCGAGACATGATGACGTTTCGGCTTTGTTTAAAATAAAAAATACGGATAAAATCCAAATTAATTTAACCGAAGGAGTTGGTGTTGGGTTGCTTTATCCAAAGACAAACGCTACACTTTTAGGCAAAACACGCTATGATGATTTTAATGTTTCGGGTTTTGGAACTTCTCTCAAAGCAGGTGTAAATATTACCTTCTACAAACATTTTTATATTCAGGGAGAATTAAAAGGCGGATACATCAATATGCAGGACATTCGAACTACACAAAGCACAGCCGATAGTGCTTCCCAGGAATTTTTCTTTTTCCAAAGTATTATCGCTTTTGGTGGAATTTTTAAGATTTAGAACTTTTTTTAGACAGTTTATAAAATAGTTGCCTTTTTTTTTGGTAACTATTTTTTTTATTATTTACTTTGCAATTCAAAGTACTTTAAAAATGGAAAAAGAAAAATACCTTAGTGATATTTCCGAAATAAAAAATTTAATGGATAAATCTTCTCGATTCATTTCTTTGAGTGGACTTTCAGGAATTTTGGCTGGCGTGTATTCCTTAATTGGAGCATGGTTGGTGTATAAAATAATTTATTTTGACACAACAACTTTAGGGAATTATAGCGATTTGATTGTAACAGAAACTGCACTAATCAAACTTTCTATGATTGCTTCGACAGTTCTTTTGTTGTCAATACTAACAGCAATCGTTTTGAGTATTAGAAAAGCTAAAAAAAGTAATGACACACTTTGGAATGCTTCTTCAAAACGATTGGTCATTAACTTTATGATACCATTAGCAACTGGTGGTTTTTTTATTTTGTTTTTAATCGAAAAAGAAGTTTTGGGATTAGTTGCTCCTTTAACATTAATTTTTTACGGATTAGCCTGTGTAAATGCGAGTAAATACACACTTGGTGATGTACGCTATTTGGGAATTACTATGATCTTTTTGGGATTGCTTTCCACTTGGTTTTTAGGATATGGTTTGCTATTTTGGGCACTAGGTTTCGGGGTTTGCCACATACTTTATGGTTCAATAATGTATTATAAATATGATAGAAAATAGTTTTGAAAAACATTATCCAAAATATAAACAAAGCCTTCGATCATCGAATACGACTGGGAATCATGTCGGTTTTGATGGTGAATGAATCAGCAGATTTTAGTACACTAAAAGAACTTTTGGGTGTTACTGACGGTAATCTTGCCAGTCATACCAAAGCATTAGAACTAGAGAATTATATCGCCATCGAAAAGCAATTTATTGGCAAAAAACCAAACACCAGTTATAGTGCTACAATTGATGGAAAAAAAGCATTTAGAGAACATATTGATGCACTCGAAAAATTAATTCAAAAAAAATAATCCTATTTTTTTAATTATTTACTTTGAATTTCAAAGTACTTTTAAAATAAAATTATGAAAAATTTAGAAAAACAAAAAAAAGATTTTCAAGGAGCATTTTCTACAGAAATTGCCATTACTACATTTGCCATTGGAACCATATTATTTCTATTGTATTATATATTTCCAAATAAATCGGAGCTACTAATTACAGGATTATTTTACATATTTTTTGCTGTTCTCGTGAATGGAATACTACTCTTAATATTACTCTACCACTACATTATTTTGCCAAATCAAAGAGAATTTATTGCTATAAAAATCATGATTCTGATAAGCAACATTCCTATTGCGACACTTTACCTCTATATCATAATAAACCTATTGAACAATGAACTTAAATTTTAAACCTTAAACAAAAACAAAAATGGAAACATCAGAAAATCAAAATCAATCAAATTTTTTTCAATCTAATACTGCCAAAATGATTATGGTAGGTTTACTGACACTCGTTTTACTTATTCCTCTTGAACTGGTCAAAGACTTAATTATAGAACGGTCGCAGCGCCAAAACGAAGTTATTACTGAAATCAATGACAAATGGGGCGAAAACGTATTTTTTTATGGTCCAATTCTAAAAGTTCCCTATACATCTTACGAAGAAACAATTTCGATTAACGAAAAGACAAAAGAAACCGTAAAACAAAAAAAAGCATCCACTAACTATGCGTATTTTTTTCCTGAGGAATTAAAAGCCAACACAAATGTAACTACTAAAGTATTGAACAGAAACAATTATGAATCCGTAGTTTTTAGCTCAAAAATGAAGTTTGAGGGCGATTATAATCTTCCGGATTTCAGTAGCAAAAACATTAAAAACGAAAATATTCAATGGGACAAAGCTACAGTTTTGATAAAAACAACCAATTTAAAAAGCATAAAAGACGAAGTGAAAATCAAATTTAGAAACACCAATTTCACCTTTGAACCCGTTTATAGCGACACCACAAAAGACAGCACCGAAGCATTAGAAACGGGTTATATTGATTTAAGAAAAATCCTAGTTCTAGGGAAAACTAATTTTAATTTTGACATTACTTACAACGGAAGCCAGCAAATAAAAATGGTTCCTATAGGCAAAACTACACAAGTAAGTATGAAATCAAATTGGGCTGCGCCAAGTTTTACAGGAAACTTTCTTCCTGATGACAAGACCAAACAAATTACAAATTCGGGATTTGTAGCTAATTGGAAAATATTACATATCAACAGAGCGTTTTCGCAACAATCATTTGACAACTTACCTGATTTAAGTCAATATGCCTTTGGGGTTGATTTTGTAATTCCTGTGAATCAATACCAGCAAAACGAACGCGCTTCTAAATATGGTTTTCTAGTAATTGGGTTGACATTTCTAATTTTCTTTTTGATACAATCCATCAGCAAAATCAGGATTCATATCTTTCAATATTCAATGATTGGTTTGGCACTAATACTATTTTACACCTTACTCATTTCAATTACGGAGCATAGCAGTTTTAGGAATGCCTATATTATTTCTGGAATTGCGGTTGTTATATTAATTGCACTTTATTCCGTTTCAATTTTAAAGAATCGAAAATTTCCGGTATTTATTGCTCTCTCTCTTAGCGCATTATATACTTTTCTATATGTAATTATTCAATTAGAAAATTATGCTTTGATAGTAGGAAGCATCGGATTGTTTGCAATACTTTCGGCAGTGATGTATTTTTCTAGAAAAATAGATTGGAACACTAGTAATTCTTGATGCTGATAAAATTGTTATTTGAAATAATTTTAAAAAATCACTACTTCTAAAAAATTCTCCTAATCAAGGAGAATTTTTTTATTTATAAATAGGAATCGTTTATTAAATAAAAACTCCTAAAATAGAATTATTGTTAGTAATTAAAATCCCCTTTTTACGTATTAATAAATATCAAAATACTAGGGATTATTCTGGCTTCATTAGCCATTTAGGTCATAAAAAGTCTCACAAATAAAATTTGTTTTGTATATTTGAAAGTTAAACTTTTTTTTGTAGCAAAATCACTATTATCTTAAAGCCACAAGACGTTATAAAATTTACATAATTTTAAAAAAATAATTTATAATTCGTATGAAATTAGAACCTATGAAAATGATTAGAATTTACCCCAACGAAGAGTTTAGGGAAATTATAATTGAAGATAAACTAAAGTTACGCTATGCAATTTCGAACAAAGGCCGATTGATTAGTTTTGTAAAAGACATGAAATTTGGCAGGATTTTAAAAGGAGGAACTTCTGACGGTTATAAACTTTTTAAATACAAAATCTACACAGACGGAAAAGTATCCAACAAGCATTTGTTTTTTTCAAAACTTATTGCGGAATTTTTTATACCTAAAAGTTCTGAAGAACAAACATTTGTCCTACATTTAGATAGAAAGCGTGACAATGACGATTATCGAAATTTAAAATGGGCGACTAGAGATGAAATGATAGAACACAGCAGGCAAAGCCCATTTGTAATTCAAGCCAAAAAAAATTTATTAGAGCACAATATAAAATCAGACGGAAAAAAATTAACCGTAACAAAGGTTATGCTCATAAAAAAAATCCTAGCTAAGCCAGACCAAAAAACACGGCTTAAAATGATTGCAAAACAGTTTGGTGTTAGCGAAATGCAAATTCGCAGAATCAAATCTGGAGAAAATTGGGGGCATATAATTGTATAATATTAAAAAAATAAAATATTTTATATTCCCTTTAAGTTTTTAATAATAAAACACTACTTTAGTAAGATATTACAACTTAAACTACCCCAAATCAAGTTTGTAAAACAGTTTGTTGCTGAATAAAATTTCAGCAACTTCATTTAAATTCATACAAATGGGTAGATCTATTCAATGGTATTTAAGACGACATCCTTTATTATATAAAATTAGGTTTAGATTAGTTTCAAAAAACACCACTTTATCTTCCGTAGAGCACTATTGCTATAATGACATCAACAAGAAAAATAATGTTTCTTCAATTTTTTATGAATTAAACACAAAAATATTCGCTAATTATAGTGAAACTTTAACCAACTTTGAAAAGGCAAAAAAAATCACACTTTGGTTAAAAAACAATATCAAAGGCGGACCAGGGTTAGGTAAATCGTCAACGACAGCTTTAAAAAAAATGATTCAAGGCGAAGGCGGTGTTTGCAGTGATGTTGCACAAGTTTTCAATAATTTTTGTGTAATTAATGATTTAAAAGTAAAAGAATGGGGGATGAAAAATTCCTCAAAGGACTCCTCTATTTCTGGCGGACATTCCTTTAATGAAGTCTATTGCAATGAATTTCAAAAGTGGATTATGATCGATGTGGGTAAATCAATTGTTTTTAAAGTTGCGAATCAAAACATACCCTTATCTGCTTTTGAGTTTATAAAATTTAAAAAAGAGAATAAAGAAATAAATGTTATAGATCTATTTTCAAATAGCAAAATTGAAGATGATAATATAAATAATGTCTTTTTAAAATCGAATTCATCACTTTTTGTAATTACAAATTACAACAATAAAAACTATGATTATTTATTGGATAAATTAGAATTTTTACCAGAATCAATTATTCATGGTTTACTATTTATAGTAGGTAAAAGTTATGTTTTTGAATTTCCAAATCAATAAAAAACTCCTAAAAAAAAGTTTATATTTGCGTAAAACAAAAACAAAATGCAACACATCATAGATCGATTTGTCAGTTATGTAACAATTGATACTGAATCCGATTCCAGTTCCGATACCACACCAAGTACAGCAAAACAATGGGACTTAGCCAATAAACTTGTCGAAGAACTAAAAACCATTGGAATGCAAGACGTTACTATTGACGAGAAAGCCTATATCATGGCTACTTTGCCAAGCAATGTTAAACATGATGTTCCCACAATTGGATTCATATCCCACTTTGACACCACACCAGATTTTACTGGAGCCAACGTAAAACCTCAAATTATTCCCAATTACGACGGAAAAGATATTATTTTAAATAGTCAGCAAAATATCGTTTTGTCACCATCCTATTTTAAAGATTTATTACTTTACAAAGGGCAAACCCTAATCACGACCGACGGAACAACGCTTCTTGGCGCTGATGACAAAGCCGGAATTACCGAAATTGTTACCGCAATGGAATTCCTTATTAAAAATCCCGAAATCAAACACGGAAAAATCAGAATAGGATTCACGCCCGATGAAGAAATAGGTCGTGGCGCACACCATTTTGATGTCGAAAAATTCGGTTGCGATTGGGCTTACACCATGGACGGAAGTCAAGTTGGGGAATTAGAATTCGAAAATTTTAATGCGGCTTCTGCCAAAATTACTTTCAAAGGAAAAAGCGTACATCCAGGTTATGCCAAAGGCAAAATGATAAATTCTATGCTTATCGCCAATGATTTCATAAACGAATTACCTAAAAAAGAAACACCCCAAGAAACAAGAGGTTACGAAGGTTTTTTTCATGTACACCATCTTTCAGGAAGCATTGAGGAAACGGTTTTGGAACTTATTATACGTGATCATAACAAGAAAAAATTTGAAAAACGTAAAGAATTTATTGCCAAAATTGCCCAGAAATTCAATAAAAAATTTACAAAGCAATTTGGTGAAGATATTATTATTACCGAAATAAAGGACCAATACTATAATATGAAAGAAAAAGTTTTACCCGTAAAACATATTGTAGATATTGCCGAAAAAGCCATGAAAGAACTAGGGATAAAGCCACTCATAAAACCCATTCGAGGCGGAACCGATGGTTGTCAATTGTCATACAAAGGGTTACCTTGCCCAAATATTTTTGCAGGCGGTCATAATTTTCACGGAAAATACGAATATGTTCCCGTTGAAAGCATGCAAAAAGCAATTGAAGTAATTGTAAAAATCGCCGAATTAACAGCCAAACCTCATGTCAAATAAAACAATAAAAAAGCATCAAACTTAATTAAAAACCATCTATTGATGGTTTTTTTGTGGAGAAAAATCAGGTAAAAAAACTTAACATTGGCGGATTGTTTTAATGATTATATTTGTTAACAATTAATTTACATTAGAAATAAATCATTTTAAAAAGAGAGTTATGGACGAAAACAAGGAAGAAATTGCAAATGAAATTACCCCAGAAACCATTGAGGTAGTAGCAACACCTAAACTAAGAAAACCAAGGGTTAGCAAACCAACCCAAGAAGTTGAGACAAACATTGATATTCCAGAAGCTGATGAAAATCAAGAAGTAGTTATTTCAGAAGAAGTGGTTATTCTAATAGAAAAAGAAATCAAAAAAGAAAAGAAAAACAAAAACAACAAGATGAAAGAAAAAGAGAAAGAAAAAGCTAAAAAAGCGAAAACTAAAGAAAAAGCTAAGGCTAAAGCAAAAAAGGTAAATAAAGCTAAAAAAGAAAAAGCTAAAAAAGAAAAAGTAAAAGCGAAAGCAAAAGAAAAAAAGGCTAAAGCTAAATCTAAAAAAGCAAAGCAAAATAAAAAAAATAAAAGCAAGAAAAAATAGTTTTAAACTATAAAATCAGCTCCAATTCAAGTCATGAATTGGAGCTGATTTTTTTTTAACAAAGACATCTAGCATTTTAAAAACACAGCTCTATAAAAACTTTATACTTCTGCAATAATTTCGTGATAACTTCAAACGAGATTTGCTTCATAATAAATTAATAACTTTTAAATATTTAATTATGAAAAAATCAAATCTCTTTTTAACAGGATTAACATTGTGTTTATTTATTATAAACGGATGTCAAGACGAAAGTGCTTCACCTCTTGAAAGCACGACTTCTGCTTCGTCTGCTCGAGTGGGGCAAAACAGTACAGGAGCAGTTTATGTAATGGACAATGCAACTAGCGGAAACAACATTGTAGTGTACAATCGCAGTTCTAATGGGCAACTTACCGCTGCCGGAACTTATGCAACTGGCGGTAATGGTTCTGGTGGTGGACTTGGATCTCAAGGTTCACTAATCATCGAAGAAGAGTATCTATATGCTTGCAATGCAGGAAGTAATGAAATATCTATTTTGCATATTAGTAAATCTGGCTTAACGCTTGTTGATAAAATTTCTTCCAACGGAATGCGACCTGTAAGCATTACAACACATGATAATTTAGTCTATGTCTTGAATGCTGGTGGAACAGGTAACATTAGTGGTTTTACAATCTCTGATTCTCATAAATTATATCCAATTGTGGCATCAACAAAACCTTTGAGTAGTTCAAGTGCTGGTGCAGCACAAATCCAGTTTAATGAATCAGGAAGTCAGATAGTTGTTACCGAAAAAGCAACAAATAACATTCTAACTTATACAGTAAATTCATCTGGTTTACCAAGCGATGCTGTTGTAAATGCTTCGGTTGGACAAACGCCTTTTGGTTTTGAATTTGGAAAAAACAATACTCTTATTGTATCGGATGCTTTTGGTGGAGCCGCAGGATTAAGCGCTTTAACTTCGTATTCGTTGAACGATAACGGAAATTTAAATCTCATTTCTGGTCCAATAGGAAATTTTCAAGCTGCTGCATGTTGGGTGGTTGTAACCAATGACGGTCGTTTTTGTTATACTACAAATACTGCAAGCGATAACATTTCAGGATACAAAATAACAAATTCAGGTGCTTTAGAATTAATTGATGCAAACGGAATTACCGTAGTATCTGGAGATGGACCAATTGATATGTATTTAAGTCGCGACTCGCGTTATTTATATGTGCTAAACACAAACGGTCATTCTATAAGTATCTTTAGCATCAATAACAAAGGTGGACTTACAAATATAGGAACAGTATCCGGTTTACTTGCAGGTGCTGTTGGCATGGCAGCTGAATAATTATTAAAATGTAAATTTTAAAAATCAGAAAAGTCATACTCAAAATAGTATCGCATTTTTTTGCAAAAGAGTTTAATTTTATATGTAGATTTGAGTTGTGCCAATTTTAAAAAACTAATAAAGTTTCATTGATGAAAAATATTTTAATGGTCGAAGATGATGTTTCCATAATTGAATTAGTTGATATTCATTTGAAAGACATTCATTGTCAAACAACTAAAGCAAACAATGGAACCGATGGATTGCGTTACGCTTCCAAGAATAAGTATGACTTAATCATTCTTGACATTATGCTTCCTGATATTGATGGAATCGAAATTTGCAAACGAATTCGTGCCGAAAAAAATTTCACACCCATCTTGATGCTCACAGCACGAAGCGAAGAAATAGACAAAATCATAGGTTTAGAAACTGGAGCCGATGATTATTTGACAAAACCCTTTAGTATAAGAGAATTTATAGCACGTGTAAAAGCAATTATTCGTCGAAGTGAAATCGACAACAAAGAGAAAAGCATTTCCGAAGAAGTTTTCACCTGTGATTCATTATCAATTGACCCGCAAAAAAGAAAGGTAACATTGAGCAACGCTAAAGTCGAACTTACACCAAAAGAATTTGATTTACTCTACTTGTTCATGTCAAATCCCGGCAAAAGTTACTCACGTGAAAACTTATTAAACCTAGTTTGGGGTTATGAATTCTCGGGATATGAACATACGGTAAACTCACACATTAATAGATTAAGAACTAAAATAGAAACAGATCTCGCTTCCCCAAAATACATTTTAACAACATGGGGAATTGGCTATCGCTTTACTGATGAAATAAAATAGAATTTATATGAAAAAGAAAACCTTCAATAGCTTATTCTGGAAAATCTCGGCCGTGTTTTTTATACTACTAACGGTTGTTGGATTAATGTACATCTATATTAGTTTTGGGTATTCTGATAACTATTTAGACGAAGTAAATCAACGATTGAATCACGACACTGCCAAGAACATTGTCGAAAATTCAACACCTTTCTATAATGGAGAGGTTATAAAACCTGCTTTAGAGGAAATGTTTCATCACGTTAGAGCTATCAATCCAAGTCTTGAAGTTTATCTAGTTGACCCAAAAGGAAAAATAATTGCTTGGTATCCGCCAGAAAAGAAAATTGCAATGGAATCGATCAATTTGAAACCGGTGCTTCTGTTTATAAATGACAGTACAAATCAATTTATCAAAGGAGATGATCCATTAAATCCAGGTACGCAAAAAGTATTTTCGGCCTCACCATTAACCATGAATAACATGCTTTACGCATACATTTATGTAGTGTTAAAAGGTCAAGAACATCAAGTCGCTTCGGATTCCGTTTTTGGAAGTTATATGTTACAACTCAGTGCTAGAACAATGCTCGTTACGCTTTTGTTTACGTTAGTAATTGGTTTACTAATCATTCGAATTATAACCCAAAATTATTCGAAAATACTTACCGTAATGCAAAAATTTCGACAAGGAGATTTGACTGCTCGTGTGCAATTACAATCCACTGGCGATGAAAAACAACTGGGCGAAATGTTTAATGAAATGGCGGATATATTGACCACAAATATTGACAAACTCAAACAAGTAGAAAATCTCCGACGCGAACTTATTGCTAATGTTTCTCACGATTTGCGAACACCAATTGCTATTATTCGCGGTTATGTAGAAACCCTGCAAATGAAAGAAGAAACCATCACTGCCGAAGAACGAAAACGCTATATAAATACCGTTCGAGAAAGTGCCGAAAAGTTAGAGAAACTAGTAAACGAACTTTTTGAACTCTCAAAACTCGAAGCAAATCAAGTCCAAGCCAAGAAAGAACCTTTCATAATTAGTGAATTAGTAAGCGATATAAGTAGCAAATACCAGCTCATTGCACAAACTAAAAACATATCTATAAGCACCATTTTGTCCAAAGAATTGCCGCCTGTTTATGCTGATGTTTCGCTAATCGAACGTGTGATGCAAAATCTTATAGATAACGCAATGAAGTTCACTCCCGAAGGTGGAAAAATAATTATCCAAACAGCACAAAGTACGGATAACAATGTAGAAATTACAGTATCAGACAACGGTATTGGAATTCCAGAAAATGATCGAGAACAAATTTTTGCTCGTTATTATAAAGCAAACAATTTCACCGATTTAAAAAACAGCACTGGTCTTGGCCTTGCTATTGCAAAAAAAATATTGGACTTGCACAACTCTACTCTTGACTTAATAAGTGTAGAAAATTCAGGCAGCTCTTTTAACTTTAAATTAAAATGTTACTAAAAGCTAGTGACTATAAAAAAATTAAAAATCTAAAATTAAAAATATCATGAAAAAATTAAAAATTCAATCCGCAACAATACTTTTTTCGACTATTCAAAAAGTATCTTTTTTAATAATCATCTTTTTTGCTCTAAATGCATGTTCTGGTAGTGACGATGCAACTACAAATCCAACTCCAACTCCATCTGGGACAACTGCACCCGCATTCACGTTAACCTCTTTAGACAATACACAAGTTAAATTGTCTGATTATAGTAACAAAGTCGTTGTGCTTTTCTTCTTCGGAAATACCTGTCCTTCCTGCAAAGCTATTGCTCCAAGTTTTGAATCAAAATTAGTTACCCCTTTTGCTTCAAAAACAGATTATCAAATTTTAGGATTGGATCAATGGGACGGAAATGCAAGCTCGGTTCAAGGTTTTAAAACTGCAACTGGCGTATCATTTCCGTTACTATTAACTGCATCTAGTGTTGCAGCTTCTTACAAAACTACTTACGACCGACTTGTTGTTATTGACAAAGCTGGAAAAATTGTTTTCACAGGAACACAAGGCGCGGCTGGCGATGTTGATGCCGTTAAACTAAAAGTTCAATCTCTTATAAATTAATCCTTTGGTTAGAAATTCAATTTATATCTTTTAAACGTATAGAATCTTAGTTTTAACTAATTCAAAAGAGCAATAATGAAAAAATGGATAGCAGTATTTGTAACCTTTGCGTTTATGGGTATTCAAGCGCAAACGGTTACTGATTTTCAGTTGAAAGATATTGAAAACACCAGCCGGGATTTTTCGGAATTAAAAGGAGAAAAACTAACCTTAATCGATTTTTGGACCACTTGGTGCAAACCTTGTAACAAAGCAATCCCAGAATTAAATAAAATATACGCCACTTATAAAGACAAAGGAGTTGCGATAATAGGCATTAGTTGTGATGGACCAAGAAGCATTGCAAAAGTGGCACCATTAAGTAAATCACTTCAAATACAATATCCAATTTTGTTAGATATTGATTCAGAAATCAAGAATCGTTTGAATCTAATGGCTTTTCCAACACTCATTTTAGTCAACTCAAAGGGCAAGATTATTTGGATACACGAAGGATTCGTTTCGGGAGATGCGGAGTTAATTATTAACGAACTAGAACGAAATCTAAATGCAAATTGATATGCAAGAAATTAAAAAAGGAGTATTGCTCTTGGCTTTATTTTTTGGTTCTATCCATGTTTTAGTAGCCCAGATTAGTGGTAATAATCTACTAGAATATCAGTATGGAAAACTCCCAAGTGATAATTCAAAATTTTCAAGTTTTTATGACAGAGCGGTTGTTGGATACACGTATAATGCTTTCAAAGCAGGCATCACTTGGGAGCAGTTTTACACGCCTTTTCAAGAAAGAAATTATACGCAACTCACACAATATTCGTTGCAATATAATTCTAAAATTGTAACGGTAAAATTGGGTAATTTTCAAGAAACAATAGGACGTGGATTATTGTTGCGGTCTTTTGAAATTCTTGGTGCCATTCTTGAGGATTTGAGTTATCGTTCCCGAAATTATTTTCAAAGAGATATTTTAGGATTTAGTGCAAACTTAAAATTCAAGAATTTTACAACAAAAATTATCTACGGCAAACCACTCAACAATGTTTTTCCACCAACACAATCTAATAGTTTGCGCCGTTCAGATGAGATAAAAGCGATTTATTCTGACTATTCCTTTAAAAAACAAACTCTAGGAATTGCCGTTCTTGATGTTTCCAACGCTAGTGGAAATAAACAATATGGCATGGCAACTGTATCCGGAAAAGTATCGCCAATAATTTCTTATTATACCGAATTTGCAAAAGAAACCGGCGATACTAATTTTTCTGATTTCTCTAAAACATCGTCTCATGGGTATTACGGAAATATCAATTTTACGTTTGAAAAACTAGGAATCAGTGCGGAATACAAAGATTATAACGATTTTAATGTTGGCGCAGGAATTAATGAACCACCAGCATTAATCAAAGAACACAGCTATAAAGTCCTCAATCGAAGTACACACGTGGTGCAACCATTAAACGAAACAGGATATCAAATCGAAATGTACTATACTTTTCCAGATGCGTCAACCTTGACATTTAACAATGCAATTGCACGAAATAAACTGGGGAAAGAATTTGTGTTTAAAGAATATTTTACAGAGTATAGTTTTGCAATTGCGCAGAAACATGACGCCAAAGTATTTCTGGATTATGCCGAAGATCCATTTAAACTCGAAGAAAATAGAATTTCGGCTGGAACGTATTTTGAATGGAAAGCCTTTAAAAAAGCCACTTTAAAAACCGAATATGAGTTTCAAACTTTTAGTAGAACTGGAGAAAATATTCAAAATCATGTGCTTACACTTGGTTATGCCTATAAATCGAAATTAGTATTCAATATAGTTACTGAGTTGAGTAACGACTCGTTTATAACACAAAACAATTTGAAATCTTGGATTGGTGCAAACGTAAAATACCAATTAAATAAATCCAATAGTTTACAATTATTTGGAGGACAACGCAGAGGAGGACCAGCTTGTAACGCAGGAATTTGTTACGAAGTATTAGATTTTAATGGCGCAGAATTGAGATGGACAGCTCGTTTTTAGAACTATTAAAAAAAACAGATTCCTAAAATTATTTGCCTCTATTTAAAAAAAAGGAAAACCGCAAATTCGTATATTAAATCAATTGATTTTATTGAATATAATTTGCGGATTTACGGTTACTAATTTCAATAAAACTATTTTTTGTTCAAAGCAGCACTCAATTCCATAGAAATTGCTGAACGCTCCATTTTAAGTTTTCCTGACATAGTTTCTATAACTACTGTAGTTTCTGCAAGTTCTGAAACCTTGCCGTGAAGACCGCTTTTTGTAATAATTTTATCACCAACTTTCAAAGCACTTTCAAATTCTTTTTCGTTTTTTGCTCTCTTTTGTTGTGGTCTAATCATAAAGAAATAGATAACCACAAACATTAACAGAAACGGTGCAAACTGACTTAATTGTTCCATAATTTTAATTTTTATTGTTTTTATTTATTGTGCAACTCCACTTTTTGGGGTTACGATTGCTTTAATACCAAGATTTTCAATGCCTGAATAGGTATTTGAAATAATGGTTATGCTCATATCTTGAACACCTGATTTACCGTGTGAATCAAATGAAATGTTGATATTCTTTTTTTCTCCTGTTTTTACAGGTTCTCTAGGATATTCAGGAACGGTACAGCCACAGGAACCATAAACCTGTGTAATAATCAAATCTGTATCACTAGTGTTTGTAAACGAAAAACTTGTTTTCACTTTATCTCCTTCATTAATTGTTCCAAAATCATGCACTCTTTTTGAAAAATCAATTTTGGCAAAATTCATATTCATTTCCATTGAAGTTTCTTTTTTCTTGCAAGAAAAAAGTAAAACTAGCATAGAGAATGCACACAAAAAAAGGAATTTTCTATTCATATCAAATTTAATTAAGGATTACATTAATCCTCGACCCGCTTTTATAATTCTATCACTAGACTGCAATTCTTTTACTAAATTATCTAAAATTCCGTTTATAAAAATACTACTTTTTGGTGTAGAATATTCCTTGGCAACTTCTAAATATTCGTTGAGTGTCACTTTTATAGGAATGGATGGGAATTTTAAAAATTCGCAAATCGCCATTTTAAGGATAATGGTGTCGATTTCTGCAATACGATCACTATCCCAATTGGGTGTTTTATCATCGTATTCTTTGGCAAACTCCTTTTCGTTTAAAAGCGTTTTTCTAAACAAATCTTTCACAAAATCACGATCTTCATTGTCTTTAAATAATTTTGGAACTCTAAAATTACCTTCCTCTACATCTTTAATCGAATTAAACTGCTTGATAATGTGAGTATTAACAATAGGAATATCATCTATCCATGTCAATTTATTATCTTCTAAATAGTCGTATAATTTATCATTGGTAACTATCACTTCAGTAAATATATCAATGACAAAATCTTTGTCTTCTTGAAAAGTGTTTATTGTATTGCTCATGTATTTATGATACAATTTACTCTTTTTAATAGCATCGAGCAAGATTAAAATATAATCATCGTTTAATATCCAATTGTTAATTTTACGATTTTCTAAAGCTATCGAAAGAGAATTGTTTTCGGTAAGAATTTGGAAAACACGATTCTTAATAAATTTTTCGTTGGGTTTAAGTTCTGCTGCAGTTGCAAGATGTTTTTGACTGGATTTATGCAAAAAAATTGTTTCTTTTTTGCAAATTTCAATTAAAGTCGACAGCATTATTAGATACAAATCTTGAATAGCATCTATACTATGAAACAGAAATTTTTCCTCTTTTTCTAAATCATCCGAACCATTTTGATGCATCGCATATATGGATTGCATGACCTTAACGCGAATATGTCTTCTATTTACCACCTTGTAAGAACTTTTATTATTTAGAGCGCAAAAGTATGAATTTCATTTTTTAAAATAAAATTAAACTTGAAAAATAAACTAAATTCATATTACCTTTGAATTTCTTAAGAATACTTAAATCACATGAAAGAATTACGCTATTTAAATAAATACTTTTTCAAATATAAATACAGCTTTCTCCTTGGAATATTCATCACTATAATTGCTCAAATATTTTCGTTATTTACTCCAAAATTAATTAGTAAATCCTTTAAAATAATAGAATCATTTGAAATAGACAAAACGGTTCCAATTACTGTTGTTCAAAAAGAATTAATTTCGAATATTTTACTCATAATTGCTACGACAATTGTTGCGGGTTTCCTTACATTCTTGATGAGACAAACCTTAATAGTGATGTCACGCCATATTGAATTTGATTTAAAAAATGAAGTTTTCAAGCAATATGAAAACCTTTCGCATAATTTTTACAAACAAAACCGAACGGGAGATTTGATGAATCGCATTAGTGAAGATGTTTCAAAAGTGAGAATGTACGTTGGTCCTGCAGTAATGTATACTATAAATACTTTTATCAGGTTTGCAATTGTAATAATTTACATGTACAAAGTTTCGCCACAACTTACTTTGTACACGTTAATTCCCTTACCCCTACTGTCGTATGCCATATTTAAACTAAGCTCCGAGATTAATAAGCGCAGTACCGTTTTTCAGGAATATTTATCTAAAGTATTTAGTTTTACTCAAGAAATATTTTCAGGAATTAGAGTTATCAAAGCGTATTCATTAGAAAATCAACATCAAAATAACATGATAGCTTTAGCCAATGAAAGCAAAAGCAAGAGTTTAAATTTGGCAAAAATACAAGCCTTATTTGGTCCTTTAATGATCGCGCTTATTGGTGTAAGCAATCTAGTTGTAATCTACTTTGGGGGTTTAATGTATATCGAAGGAACTATAAAAAGTATTGGAACCATTGCCGAATTTATTTTATATGTCAACATGCTTACTTGGCCAGTAGCTTCATTAGGTTGGGTTTCATCCATGGTTCAAGAAGCCGAAGCTTCACAAAAACGAATCAATGAATTCCTGAAAATTGAACCCGAAATCCAAAATAATAACGCTAAAAATTCATTAATTGAAGGCTTTATTTCTTTCGAAAATGTGAGCTATACTTATGAAGATACAAATATAGAAGCCTTAAAAAATGTATCCTTTAAAGTTCACGAAGGCGAAACTCTGGCCATATTAGGAAATACAGGTTCCGGAAAATCTACTATTCTATCACTAATTTCACGAATGTATGATGTAACTCACGGGCAAATAAATATCGACGAACAAGAAATAAGCACGTTAAATTTATATGATTTAAGAAACAGTATTGGAATTGTACCACAAGATGCTTTTTTATTTTCGGATAGTATCCGAAATAATATAAAATTTGGTAAAGAAAATGCAACTGATCTTGAAGTGATAAATGCTGCCAAAACAGCAGTAGTTCATGAAAATATTATTGGATTTAAAAACCAATACGAAACCATTTTGGGCGAAAGAGGCATCACACTTTCTGGTGGGCAAAAACAACGAGTTGCAATTGCAAGAGCTATTATAAAAAATCCAAAAATCTTACTTTTTGACGATTGCTTATCCGCAGTTGACACAGAAACAGAAGAAGCGATTTTGACTAATTTACAAGAAATATGTAAGGATAAAACCACGATTATAGTAAGTCATCGTGTTTCATCGGCAAAAAATGCGGATAACATCATCATTCTAGAGGAAGGTAAAATTATTGAACAAGGTTCTCATAATCAATTATTAAAGCAAGACGGTTATTATGCCTCTTTATATTTTAAACAACTTTCAGAAAAAGAATTACAATAATTGTTGTTTAATACATATATTTTTTAGATTTTTGATTATAACTTAACAACACTAAATTGAGAGAGCGATTATGAGAGAAAATGATATGTTAGAAAAAGAAGAAATATTTTCGAAAGTACTTCGAGCTGGTAGAAGAACCTATTTCTTTGATGTAAGAGCCACTAAAGCCGATGATTATTATATAACAATTACCGAAAGTAAAAAATTCACCGAAGAAGATGGATCTTTTCATTTCAAGAAACACAAAATTTATTTATACAAAGAAGATTTTAGTGCTTTTGCAGAAATTCTTGACGACATGACTTCGTATGTTTTGAACCACAAAGGCGAAGAAGTAATTTCTGAAAGACACCAAAAGGATTTCAAGAAAGAAGTTTCCTATGAAAAAACAGAGGACGAATTACCTTCAACTTCAAGTTTTACTGATATTGAATTTGACGATATTTAGTTTTTTAATACAATTTTAAAATCAATTAGTCTAAAATTCGAAAGAGTTTTAGACTTTTTTTTACCCAATTCGCAATCCGTTTTCAACTTTAAAATCGGGAGCTAATAAAACAATTTCGTTGTTCTCTCCAACAGAACCTAGCACTAAACATTCACTCATGAATTTTCCAATTTGTTTTTTTGGAAAATTCACAACCGAAACAATTTGCCTTCCTATCAAATCCTCTTTCGTATAACGAACCGTTATTTGTGCCGAAGTTTTTCGAATACCAATAGCAGCTCCAAAATCGATTGTAAGTTGATACGCTGGTTTTCGAGCTTCTGGAAAATCATTGGCTTCTAGGATTGTTCCAACTCGCATTTCTACTTTTTCAAAATCTTGCCAAGAAATATCTGGTTGTTTTTCGTTACTCATAAATTCTTTAAATTTGAATTGTAAATATAAAAAAATCCCAATAACAAAATTCGTTATTGAGATTTTTATAAATCAAATATGCTAAATTGTATATTACTTCACGTCCATTAATTCTACATCAAAAATCAACGTTGCGTTTGGCGGAATTGCTCCTCCAGCGCCGTGAGAACCATAACCTAAATGTGATGGAATTACAAAACGGGCTTTGTCTCCCACTTGCAATAAAGCGATTCCTTCATCCCAACCTTCAATAACTTGACCTTGACCTAATCTAAACTCAATTGGTTTTTTGCGAGGATAAGAAGAATCGAAAACTTTTCCGTTTTCTAGAGAACCTTCATAATGAACCGCTACAGTTTTTCCGTTTTCGGCTTTTTTACCAGAACCTCTTTGAATAAATTGGTAACGCAAACCACTTTCGGTTTTTTCGAAACCAGCTGCAAGTTGCTCCATTTTTGCTTCAGCTTCAGCTCTCAGTGCTGCATCACGCTTATTACGAGCACCTTTCAAAGCTATAAAAGCTTCGATTGCATTCCATTTTTGGGCTTCTTCTCCTACTCTAACAATTTCTAGAGTTTCTAAAACATCATTTCCTTCAACTGCATCAACAACATCTTGACCTTCTATCACATGTCCAAAAACGGTGTGTTTGTTATCCAACCAATCCGTTGGAATATGAGTAATAAAAAACTGTGAACCATTACTTGCTGGTCCAGAATTTGCCATAGACAAAACTCCTGGACGGTTGTGTTTTAACGAAGGATGAAATTCATCGTCAAATTTATATCCTGGATCACCAGTTCCTGTACCTTGTGGACAACCACCTTGAATCATAAAATCAGGAATTACTCTGTGAAATTTTAATCCATCGTAGAATTTAGTTCCTTGAGGTTTTACTTTATTTTCCATGTTTCCTTCTGCAAGTGCTACAAAATTCCCTACAGTTCCAGGCGTTAAATCGTGTGTTAGTTTTACTAAAATCGACCCTTTTGTGGTGTTGAATTTAGCGTATATTCCGTTTTCCATGTTTGTGATTTTTTATTGAGGTGCAAATTTACGAATTAAATAGGAAATTTGGAAATTTGAAAACCTTGAACTTTTCAATCTCTAAAACTTCGTACCTTTGCACTTTCAAAACTAAATCATGCGCATAGACATCATCACTTTATTACCTGAATTATTACGAAGTCCGTTTGAAGCTTCGATGATGAAACGTGCTATAGATAAAGGAATTGTCCAAGTACATTTTCATAATTTAAGAGATTACACAACCAATAAACAAAAGTCAGTTGATGATTATCCTTATGGTGGTGGCGCAGGAATGGTAATGAACATACAACCCATTGATGATTGTATCACGCATTTAAAATCCGAAAGAACGTACGACGAAATTATTTATATGTCGCCAGATGGGGAAACTTTGAACCAAAAAATGGCGAACACCATGTCGATGTACGAGAACATTATTATTCTTTGTGGCCATTATAAAGGTGTCGATCAGCGTGTTCGTGACCATTTTATTACCAAAGAAATATCTATTGGCGATTATGTTTTGTCAGGCGGAGAATTAGGCGCACTCGTTTTATGCGACGCTTTAATCCGATTAATTCCTGGAGTATTGAGCGATGAAACCTCAGCATTGACAGATAGTTTCCAAGATAACTTATTGTCTGGACCAATATATACAAGACCTGCAGATTACAAAGGTTGGAAAGTTCCTGAAATTTTAACCAGCGGAAATTTTGCCAAAATCGACAAATGGCGCGAAGATATGGCATACGAACATACTAAGAATAGGAGACCGGACTTGTTAGATAATGGATAATTAACAATGTATAATTGACAGTTAAAAAATTATTAATTATTCATTGTTAATTATCAATTATTTATTACTTTTGCGCCCACATTAGACCAACCTCTGGCGAAAACCGTGAATGTTGCTCTTTTTAAAACCATAATTATATAGTATCATGGCAGATTTAATGAAATTCGTAAAAGACGAATTTGTAGCAAGAAAAGATTTCCCTGTATTTGGAGCTGGAGACACCATCACCGTTTATTACGAAATTAAAGAGGGTGAAAAAACGAGAACTCAGTTTTTTAAAGGAGTTGTAATTCAAAGAAGAGGTTCAGGAAATACTGAAACTTTTACAATTCGTAAAATGTCAGGTGCAATTGGAGTAGAACGTATCTTTCCGGTAAACTTGCCTGCTTTACAAAAAGTTGAAATCAATAAAACAGGTGCTGTTCGTAGAGCTAGAATTTTCTACTTTAGAGAACTTACTGGTAAAAAAGCAAAAATTAGAGATAAAAGAAGATAATACCTTCTTTTGTTTTATCATAAAAGTCCTGACTTCATCGTCAGGACTTTTTTTTTTAATAAAAACAAATGCCCTAAATTATTGTTTTCACAATTTACAAACTACAATTTACGAAATTCATAATTCAATCGATATAGCAATTGAAATACACATTTTATAAACGAATTCATTATATTTGCACCCAGATTTTTTAAGACACTAAACTAATATAAAAATAGCATGGCAAAGATTAAAGTAGCTAACCCTGTAGTTGAATTGGATGGCGATGAAATGACACGAATTATTTGGTCTTTCATAAAAGAAAAATTGATACTTCCTTATTTAGATTTGGATATTAAATACTACGATTTAGGAATGGAAAGTAGAGATGCCACAAATGATCAAATTACTATTGATTCAGCCGAAGCTATAAAAAAATATAATGTTGGAATCAAATGTGCTACTATAACTCCAGATGAAGATAGAGTTAAAGAATTTGGCTTGAAAAAAATGTGGAAATCACCAAACGGAACCATTCGTAACATCGTAGGTGGAACTGTTTTTCGCGAACCAATCATCATGAGCAATGTTCCTCGTTTAGTTCCAGGTTGGACACAACCTATAGTTATTGGTCGTCACGCTTTTGGAGATCAATACAAAGCAACTGACACCGTTATTAAAGGAAAAGGGAAACTAACCATGACTTTTGTTCCAGACGCTGGCGAAACTCAAACTTGGGAAGTATATGATTTTCAAGGCGATGGCGTTGCAATGGCAATGTACAACACAGACGAAAGTATTTTTGGTTTCGCTCATTCTTCGTTCCAAATGGCATTGACAAAAAAATGGCCTTTGTATCTTTCGACAAAAAACACAATTTTAAAAGCGTATGATGGACGTTTCAAAGATATTTTTGAAGAAGTGTATCAAGAACATTACAAAGCAAAATTTGCCGAAGCTGGAATTATTTACGAACACCGATTGATTGACGATATGGTTGCTTCTGCAATGAAATGGAGTGGCGGCTTTGTTTGGGCTTGTAAAAACTACGATGGTGACGTTCAATCTGATACTGTTGCACAAGGATTTGGTTCACTCGGATTAATGACTTCTGTACTCGTAACGCCTGACGGAAAAACCGTTGAAGCCGAAGCTGCGCACGGAACTGTAACACGTCATTATAGACAACATCAACAAGGAAAAGCCACTTCTACAAACCCTATTGCTTCTATTTTTGCATGGACAAGAGGTTTGGAACACAGAGGTAAATTAGATAATAATCAAGCCTTAATTGATTTTTGTTTAACCCTAGAGCAAGTTTGTGTAGCCACTGTAGAAAGCGGAAAAATGACCAAAGATTTAGCCATGTTAGTAAAACCAGAAGGTTTAACTGCTGCTGATTACCTAACTACCGAAGCATTTTTAGCTGCCATCAAAGAAAATCTAGACGCTAAATTAGCCTAATAAAAATCATAAAATTTTCAAAAGACAACTGGAAACGGTTGTCTTTTTTATTTAGATATAATTTTTAACCCGTTGGGTGCAATTAATAAAAACAAGTAAAAAATAATTTTACCACATAGAAACATAGAAAAAAAGAGTTAGATAGCCCACTTCATGGGTTCAGATAGCTATGATTTTCTTAAAATAAGTGAAACGCCTTTTAAAATT
>NZ_JANNXH010000068.1:0-3376 GCF_031409475.1 Flavobacterium sp.
GGGTTGAAGTTCTTAATAATATAATAATAGTATCAAAAAACTACGCACAACAGCGGTTTGGCGCAATTGGGGTTTTAGGCAAACTTTAAAGTTGGTTTTGTACTTGCAAGTTGGTTTTTAAATCGATACATTTGGCTAACCGAATCCCCAACTTCTGCAAGCCACGAGACGTTATATGATACCCTTGAGCTACAGGAACTGTTGAAAAAATCCTGATAAAAAATTAACATAATATTTCAGAATTACACCTTATATTTGCTAAATGAAAAAACAGTTACACATAATAATTATAATTCTAACACTTGGCTTCTTTTTGTCGCCAACTTTGAGTTATGCGTGTGGAACTAAAACCGAAAAATCGTGTTGCAAAAAAGAAACAACTTCTAAAACCGAAAAAAAAGATTGTTGTAAAGGCAAACACTCGAAAGACGAAGACAAAAGTTGTGGGGGAAAATGTGGACATTCAAATTGCACATCGTCAACATCAGTAAATTTTAGTATAGTTTCTTCTTACGAAATTAATTTTAAAAATAATTCTTTTGATTTTTCTGCCGAAAAACCAAAATTTTATAATTCAAAAACCTTTATTTCTTCGGGTTTTACTTCCATTTGGCTCATTCCTAAAATAGGCTAAACATTTTTTTGACAGCCATAAGTCTGTCTTCTTGAAAGCAAATACTTTGCTTTCAAAAATTATTTATTATCAAAAATTAAAATTTTATTACAATGAAACTAATATCAAAAATATTGGTAGCGATTACAATATTGTTATCATTCACATCGTGTAATGCACAAATTAAAAACGCAAAAACTGAAACAGTCAAAATTTATGGAAACTGTGATATGTGCGAAAAAACAATTGAAAAAGCAGGTGATCTTAAAAAAATAGCCAAAGTAGATTGGAACGTAGATACGAAAATGGCAACTTTAACTTACGATAGTAAAAAAACCAATCAAGATGCAATTTTAAAACGTATTGCATTAAGTGGTTACGATAGCGACAAATTTCTTGCACCTGATAACGCATATTCAAAACTGCCAGGTTGTTGCCAATACGATAGAGTAGCAAAAGTTCCTGTGAAAACGGAACCTAAAACAGAAACCGTAACAGAAGATCATAGCAATCACGCAAATCATACTGAAACACCAAAAGTTGAAGTTCAAGACACCGACCAACTAAAAGCCATATTTGACAATTATTTTGCTGTAAAAGATGCGTTAGTAAAAACAGACGGAAACACTGCATCATCAAAAGCAACAGCATTACTTTCGGCAATCAACGCTGTCAAAATGGAAACTTTAAAAACAGACGAACACAATGTTTGGATGAAAGTTTTGAAAAACATAAAAGAAGATGCCGAACATATTGCAGAAACCAAAGATGCAAAACACCAAAGAGACCATTTTGACACGCTATCAAAAAACTTCTACGAGTTAATCAAAGTTTCAAAACAAGAAACGCCAACTTATTACCAATTTTGCCCAATGGCAAACAATGGTAAAGGTGCAAATTGGTTGAGCAAAGAAAATGTAGTTAAAAATCCTTACTATGGTTCTATGATGTTGAGTTGCGGAAAAGTAACAGAAACTATCAAATAAATTTAATTGGGCGAAGCCAAAAAAGGCTTCGCCTTTTTAATTCAGTAACTATGGAACAACAAAAATATATCCCAGCATTAGGCTATGATTTTCTAACCGTATTTTACGATTTAGCAATCAAATTAACAATGCCCGAAAATAAATTCAGAGGTTTGTTAATAGATGCGATAAATCCGCAGGACAACGAAACAATTTTAGAGTTTGGTTTTGGAACAGGGCAAAATTTAATTTTAGCAAAAGCACAAAACACGAATACAAAATTTATAGGAGTTGATATTGACCCAAAAGTTAGAGAAATTGCATTACACAAATTAAACAAACAAAATGTATCAATTCCTTTAGATTTATACAATGGTGCAACACTTCCATATCAAGAAAATCAATTTGATAAAATATATAGTTGCTTGGTTTTTCATCAACTCGATGCCGAAACTAAACTAAATTGTTTAAAAGAATTGCATCGAGTTCTTAAACCTAACGGCAAACTCATAATTGCGGATTGGGGCAAAGCACAAAATAAATTAATGCGATTTACTTTTGGTTTTGTTCAACTTCTTGACGGTTTCAAAACAACAAATGATAATGTTAAAGGTTTGATGCCAACATTTATTACAAATGCAGGGTTTTCAAATGTAAAAACTATAAAATCTATTAACACAATAATAGGAACATTCTCTTATTATACAGCAAGTAAAAAGATGGGTGTGAATTAAACAACTTTAATAAATAAAACTGTAACATTCTAAACTTAAATACATTGTACTATTATATGTAGAAATTAATCTACGATTAATAAATTCATAAAATGAAAAATGTTCAAGTAAGTATCGAAGTTTGTTTGGCTTGTATGGTCGAATGTGAAAAATGTTCAACAGAATGTTTAACAATGCAAGGACACGAAGAATGCGTAAAATTGTGTCGTGATTGTGCCGACATTTGCGCACTTTGTGCGAGATTATATGCAAGAGGTTCAAAATTTGCTGATGCACTTTGTGCATTATGCGTAAAATGTTGTGAAGATTGTGCAAACGAGTGCAAAAAACACGATATGGAATGTTGCAAAAAATGCGCAGAGGCGTGCACAAAATGTGCAGAAGCTTGCAAAATGTAAAAAGTAATCAATTCAATACTAAATGCTTATCAAAAAGCATTTAGTATTGTTTTTAAAAATTAGAAAAAATGAAAAAAATAATTTTAGCAGTTTTAGTTTTGGCTTTAGTAACTGTTTCGTGTAATAAAAAAGTAGAAGAAAAAGGAACTACAGATACTCATATGATGAACGATGGTTCAGAAATGATGAATGGAGATACCCAAATGAAAACACACGCTTGTTCAATACACCCAGAAATTACGGGAATGAAAGGCGATAAATGTTCTAAATGTGGTATGGAATTAACAGAAAAAACAACCGATAAAAAAGTTGCAAAAACTATTTATTCTTGTCCAATGCACCCAGAAGTTCAAGGTAAATTAAACAGTATATGTTCAAAATGTGGAATGCCTTTAACAGATTTAGTTGTTGAGCAAGCAAAATAAAACAGAACAGATCTAAAGACAAAGTCATAAATGGCTTTGTCTTTTTTTAAAATAGTATAAAATGACACACACATATAAATTAACAGGAATGACTTGTTCGAGTTGTGAAGCAAAAGTAAAATCGGCTTTGATAACTATTGAAAACGTTACAAATGTTGCCGTTTCAAAAGATTTAGAAACTGCAACAATAACAATGGATAAACACATTGCATTATCCGACTTACAAAAAGTTTTAGACAAA
>NZ_JANNXH010000069.1:0-59537 GCF_031409475.1 Flavobacterium sp.
GTCATTATTTACGATTAAACCATTTTCGTCAAAATACAAACGCCATAATTTTTTAAGAAACCCAAAAACTCCCGAAATTCCTGCCGTGTTCCAAGGTTTTGCTTGTTCTAATGGACCAAGAAACATTTCATACAAACGCAAAGTATCCGCTCCGTATTCGTTGCAAATATCATCAGGCGTAACTACATTGTATTTTGATTTCGACATTTTTTCGATTTCGCGACCGACGATGTATTTTCCGTTTTCTTCGGTGATAAATTCTGCATCTTTATAATCTTCTCTCCAAGCTTTGAATTTTTCAACATCCAATTCATCCGAAGAATTTACTAATGAAACATCTATATGTATAGGAATAAAACTTAAATCTGAAAGTACAATATCAGCACAAGAAATACCACTTAATTGCTCATCGGATAAACTATCTTTAAGTGTTAATTTTAAATCATTTATTATTGAAATTAAATTTTTAGAAATAAGATCCTTAATTAAAATTTCGCCTTTTTCAGAGTTTTTCAATTTAGATGATATAAAACAAGTTGGAAATTTCGACGGTAAGGTTGTACTTATTTTAAATTTTGGAATATCAATAATAAGTAATCTATATGCAAAAGCACTCATTCCCAAAATCATTCCCTGATTAATAAGTTTTTTGAATGGTTCTTCGGTAGGAGCAAAACCTTTGTCTTTAAGGAATTTGTTCCAAAAACGGGAATACAATAAATGTCCGGTTGCGTGTTCGCTTCCGCCAATGTATAAATCCACGCTTTCCCAATATTTCAAAGCGTCTTGGCTTGCAAATTCGTTCTCATTGTGTGCATCCATATAACGCATCCAATACCAAGAACTTCCTGCCCAACCTGGCATCGTGTTCAATTCCAAAGGAAAAATATTGACATTGTCTATCAACTCACAACTAACAACCGTCAACTTTTTACTGTCCCAAGCCCAAACCGTTGCATTCCCCAAAGGCGGTTGTCCATCTTCGGTTGGTAAGTATTTCTCTACTTCAGGCAATACGATTGGCAAATGTTGCACATCGATCATTTGTGGTAAACCATTGACATAATATACCGGAAACGGTTCACCCCAATATCTTTGACGAGAGAAAACAGCATCACGCAAACGGTAATTTATTTTCCCTTTTCCTTGTTTTATTTTCTCGAGTTCAGCGATAACTTTTTTGGTTGCTTCTTTGTAACCTAATCCATTCAAAAAATCAGAATCTACCAATTTAAAACCTTCTTTGGCTCCAAAAGCCGCTTCGGAAATGTCTTTGTCAAAAATATTTTTTATTGGAATTCCAAAATGTTTGGCAAACGCATAATCTCTTTCGTCGCCACAAGGAACAGCCATAACTGCGCCAGTTCCGTAACCTGCAAGAACATAATCGCCAATCCAAACCGGAATCGGCTCATTCGTAAATGGATGTGCTGCAAAAGCTCCTGTGAAAACTCCCGAAATGGTTTTTACATCCGCCATACGTTCTCTTTCGGAACGTTTTGCGGTTTTTTCGATATACACATCGACTGCTGATTTCTGTTGTGGTGTTGTGATTTGAGAAACTAATTCGTGTTCTGGTGCCAAGGTCATAAAGGTAACTCCAAAAATGGTGTCAGGACGCGTGGTGAAAATCCTCACCCCAACCCTCTCCAAAGGAGAGGGAGACGAGGTTTGACTGTTTTGAGCTAAATTATTTCTTGAAATTAATACTTGTTTTATTTTTGATAAAATTTTACTGATTTCAAATTTCACTTCTTCATTTGAAAATCGAATCACTTTAAAAAAATGTTTTTGTTCCAGTTCTAATGTTCTTTCCTCGTCTAACTCTATTTGTTCATTTGAATTATGATATTTTCCATCAACCTCGATAATTAGTCTTTTTTCAAGACAAACAAAATCGACAATATATTTTCCAATCAAATGCTGTCTTCTAAATTTATCATTTAATTTTCTATTTCTAATTGCATCCCACAACATTGCTTCTTCTAATGTTGGTTCTTTTCTCATTTCTTTTGCGTGTCCTAATAATATTGACGCAGTTTGATAATCTCCGGTCATGTAACCCGCAAATTCTCCCTCTCCTTTGGAGAGGGTTGGGGAGAGGATTTTAAATTCAACCATAGCACCAACACTCTTTCCAATCCAGTTTCGCTGGCTTTCTTTGATGCTTTCGCTCCAATCAATATCGTTTAAACCTTGCAACAAACGTTCGGCATAAGCGGAAATTCGCATACTCCATTGGGTCATTTTCTTGCGAATAACTGTAAATCCACCACGTTCTGAAACGCCATTTACGATTTCGTCATTGGCTAAAACCGTTCCTAATCCTGGACACCAATTGACTTCGGTTTCTGCGAGATAGGTTAATCTGTATTGCAAAAGGATTTTTTGTTGTTCCTCGGATGAAAATGCATTCCATTCGCTTGATGAAAAACTAACAATAGTATCATCGCAAACTGCATTTACATTTGTATTTCCTTCTCTTTCGAAAATTGAAATTAAAGTCGAAATAGCTTCGGCTTTATCACTGTTTTTATTGTACCAAGAATTGAATAATTGGATGAAAATCCACTGTGTATGTTTGTAATAATCTGGGTTCGATGTGCGCACTTCGCGACTCCAATCAAACGAAAATCCTATTTTGTCGAGTTGTTTTCTATAACCTGCAATTTCGTTTCCTTCTTTGTCAAAACCACCATCAATATTGACACGGGTTGTATCCTCTGGTCGTTGCCCGGTTTGTATGGCATATTGCTCGGCTGGCAATCCAAAACTGTCGTAACCCATTGGATGCAAAACATTAAAACCCTGATGTCTTTTGTATCTAGAATAAACGTCAGATGCGATGTAACCCAACGGATGACCTACATGCAATCCCGCTCCAGACGGATAAGGGAACATATCGAGCACATAATATTTGGGTTTTTGTACTTCGTCAAGCTCAGTATGATTTTCGGCGGCAAATGTTTGATTTTTGGCCCAATACTGTTGCCAATATTTTTCTATTTCGTTTGGATTGTATTTCATTAAAAAGGTTCTAAAAAGCTAAGAAGCTAAGGTTCTAAGTGTTTATGACATTATAATCAGGTGCCAAATTTACGTTTATTGTACGAAAGTTAAAACTTTGAGCGTTATTAACTTCAAATAAAGAAATTCTTTATTATTTTTACGCCATAATTTCAATAAACTATGAGTTCTTCCTTTGATAAATTTCAAAAACGCAGATTAATTTCCTCTTATTTTTCAGTAGTATTAAGTGTATTCTTAGTGTTATTTTTGTTGGGTATTTTAGGATTTTTTATTATAAATTCTAAAAAACTAGCAGACGATTTCAAAGAAAAAATTGCCATGACAGTATTTTTCAAAAGCGAAGCAAATGATAGTATTTTGAAAGCTTTTGGTGGGGAATTAAAAACCGCCAAATTTGCAAAATCCTATGATTACGTTTCTAAAGAAGCTGCTGCAAAGCAACATACTGATATCATTGGCGAGGATTTTTTAACTTTTTTAGGAGAAAATCCACTTCAAAATTCGTTTGATATTCATTTAAAAGCCGATTTTGTGATTAATGATAGCATTGAAAAAATAGAAGCTGGCTTGCGAAAAAACATAATGATTTCTGATATTGTTTACGATAAACAATTAGTTAATTTAGTAAACAATAATATCAAAAAGGTCAGTATGTGGATTTTAATAACCAGTATATTTTTGACCATCATAGCTGTTTTATTGATTAATAGTTCTTTAAGGCTTTCTATTCATTCCAATCGATTTATTATTAAAACAATGCAAATGGTTGGTGCAACCAAATCATTTATACGCAAACCTTTTGTAATGCGAAGTGTTAAACTAGGCATGATTGGCGCAGGATTAGCTATTCTTGCATTGATTGGTGTTTTAGTTTATCTCGAAGTTAATTTTCCAGATTTAGGAATTTTGGATGATAAATTATTGATAGGAATTGTTTTAATAGTCGTTTTTGGACTTGGAATTCTAATAACATGGCTGAGTACTTATTTTGCTACACAGCGCTTTTTGAACTTAAGAACAGATGACCTTTATTAATCTATGAATTATGAAAAATAACGAAAGTAAACAAGAATTTCTTTTTGAAAATATAAATTATAAATTGCTACTTATTGGAATTGCGGTAATAGCTTTTGGATTTATTTTGATGTCTGGTGGCGGAAGTGATGATCCTAAAGTATTTAATGAATCGGTTTTTGATTTTAGAAGAATTCGACTTGCTCCAACAGTTGTTTTAATAGGTTTTGGAATTACAATTTATTCTATATTAAAAAATCCTAAAAAATAGTGTTCAGTTTGCAGTGTTCAATTTGCAGGAATAACTTGAATTAATCGTTGAATACTAATCACTGAATACTAAAAATGAATACATTACAAGCTTTTCTAATTGCAATTATAGAAGGATTGACCGAATATCTTCCGGTTTCCTCAACGGCTCACATGGTTTTTTTAAGTTCCTATTTTGGAATTCAAGAAGATGATTTCGTGAAACTTTTTCAAGTTTCTATTCAGTTTGGAGCAATTTTGGCCGTTGTCGCTTTGTATTGGAAGAAATTTTTTGATTTTTCTAAAATCAATTTTTATAGCAAACTCATTTGTGCTGTTATCCCAGCCTTAGTCTTAGGAAAATTATTCGACGATAAAATCGAAGCCGTTCTAGGAAATCCAATTCCTATTGCCATCGTTTTAATTTTGGGTGGCGTAATTTTACTTTTTATAGACAGTCGTTTTCAAAACCCAAGCATTCATAAAGAAGAAGATATTAGCGTTAAGAAAGCTGTAATTATTGGGTTTTGGCAATGTTTAGCCATGATGCCTGGCACAAGTCGTTCGGCAGCATCAATAATTGGAGGCATGCAACAAGGATTAACGCGTCAGGTTGCAGCAGAGTTCTCGTTCTTTTTGGCAGTTCCAACAATGCTGGCAGTTACTTGCTATTCCGTTTTTTTAAAAACATACGAAGCCTCACAGATGAAAGGTTACGAACTCATTTTAAAATCAGAGGAGAACATAAAATTTTTCATTATTGGAAACGTTGTAGCTTTTGTAGTTGCCGTTTTGGCAATTAAATTTTTTATTGAAATCATCAAAAAATACGGTTTTAAACCTTGGGGTTGGTATAGAATTATTGTGGGAATCCTTTTGTTGCTTTACTTTTCATATTTAAAATAATTTCTTTTGAAAACTGACGACGACTACTTAAACGGACAAATTTTATTGATAGACAAACCGTTGCATTGGACTTCGTTTCAAGCAGTGAATAAATTAAAATATTTGCTCATCAATAAAGTTGGATTGCCAAAAAAATTCAAAATTGGTCATGCTGGAACGCTCGATCCATTAGCAACAGGATTATTGCTAGTTTGTACCGGAAAATTTACCAAAAGAATTACGGAACTTCAAGGCCAAGCCAAAGAATATACAGGAACTTTCTACATTGGAGCTACAACACCATCGTATGATTTAGAAACCGAAATCGATGAAACTTTTGAAACTTCGCATATTGACGAAGCATTAATTCACGAAACAGTGAAACAATTTCTTGGCGAAATCGACCAAAAGCCACCAATTTTTTCCGCTATAAAAAAAGATGGAGTTCGCCTTTATGAACATGCTCGCGCTGGAGCAACTATAGAAATCGCCTCAAGAAAAACCACCATTCATGAATTTGAAATCACACGAATTGCACTTCCAGAAATTGATTTTAGAGTAGTTTGTAGCAAAGGAACTTATATTCGTTCGCTCGCTTTTGATTTTGGAAAAGCATTGGATTCAGGTTCCCATTTAACGGTTTTGCGAAGAACAAAAATTGGCGATTATCAGGTGAATAATGCGATTGATGTAAATGAATTTGAAGATTTTTTAAATAAAAACGCAAACAATGAAAGTTGATTTAAAAAAACAACACTTTGCACTTCTATTCCTGCTATTCGCAATAAATTCAAATTCTCAAACCGTTTATCAAACTAATGATGGAGAGAAAACAAAATCTAAACCCACTTTCCTTCAATTTGATTTTTCAATTCCCTTAACAGGAAATCCTGATAGAGACGTTGTCGATCCCTACACTCACGAAAAGGGATATTGGTTTATCCCCGATGGTTTAAATGCGATTGTTGGGTTTGGAATTCATAAAAATCAATGGCTTGCTATTGGAATAAATTCAGGAATCAACTGGAAAATCACAGAAAAACTTGTAGCTGTTCCTGTTTTTGGTAGTTTAAAAATCAGCCCTAAACTCTCCAAAAATGATGAAACTAGAATATTTATTGCCATTGGTTTCGGAAAATCATTTGCACTTGGACGAGGAAATCTTTCTGGAAATTATAGAAAAATAAGTATTGGTATTGAAACAGACGATCACATTGCACTCTTTCTTGAACTCTCAGAACACGGCTTGAAATACAATAATTTTAACACCGTTCCAAGTGTAAGTGTAGGAATTTCAATCACTCGTTTTTGAAGATTTGTAAATTGATTATATTTACAAAATTCATTTCAATAAATCGTTACCAAAAGACCGAGTAAAAATGGAAATAAGAACGCAAAAACGACTGTTTTCAGTATTTATTTATAAATATTGCTACGAAATTTTATTAGTTACCTTACTATTTCATCTCTACGGAAGTGTGCTTTTTTATGATTTAAATTTTTATGAAAAATATTTCCGTATCGGAAATGTTATTCTGGTGTATTTAGCTGCTACAAATAGTTTTTTTCATAGGAAAAACAATATTTCTATATTATTTGGTGCAATTTTAATTTTTACGTTTTGTTGTAATACAGGATTGTTTTATTTAAATAATTATATCTCATTAAAATATTTAAGAGAGATTTCATTTCTAATTTTTTTGATAATAACGACCTATTATACATTCTCTTTTTTATTTTCACCACATCGTATTGACAAAGCCTTAATATCAGGCACAATCGTTGGGTATTTATTGCTAATTGAAATTGCAGTTAGAATCTTTCTTATTTTATTTCTAATTGAAGACAGTAGTGTTTTGACTAATATTGATTTAGAACATCATACCAGTATTTATGTTGATCTTGTATATTACTGCACCAATACCGCTACGAGTATTGGGTTTGCAAACATGCTTCCCATAAGCCAAAACGCTAAAATGGTTTCATCCATATTAGGACTAGCTGGGCAATTTTATCTTGTAATTATTATGAGTATGATGATTCGAAAATTTACATCAAATAAATAGGCAAGTAAAAGTCAAAATTTAATGTCGCATTTTAGTGAAGCACTAAATTAATTTGCCACAGATTTCACAGATTAACACAGATTGATTCGTCACAAAGCTTAAAAAATCATTTTAATCCTTCAAATCTGTGGCAAAAACTTTTTATCCTATTTTGATATTAAGACAATATATCTTTCTAATTACTTAAATCTCGTTGAAGTCGTATTAATAAAAAAAGAATATGATTATATTTGCACAACTCAAAACAAAATACTGACTTGAGCTTGTAAAATCAGGACTCAAAATTCTAATACTATCATGAAATACAAAAGAATTCTTCTAAAATTAAGCGGTGAAGCTTTAATGGGCGACAGACAATACGGTATTGATCCCGCGAGATTAGCTGAATATGCTGATGAAATCAAGCAAATTCATGACAAAGGTGTTGAGATTGCTATAGTAATTGGCGGAGGAAATATTTTTCGTGGCGTTGCTGGAGCAAGCAACGGAATGGATCGCGTTCAAGGCGATTATATGGGAATGTTAGCCACAGTTATCAACGGAATGGCGCTTCAAGGTGCGCTCGAAGACAAAGGAATTCTTACCCGATTGCAAACCGCACTCAAAATCGAAGCCATCGCTGAACCGTATATAAAAAGAAGAGCTGTTCGTCACCTCGAGAAAGGCAGAATCGTAATTTTTGGTGCTGGAACAGGAAATCCTTATTTCACAACTGATACTGCTGCTGTTTTACGTGGTGTCGAAATTCATGCCGATGTAATTCTAAAAGGAACAAGAGTTGATGGTGTTTATTCCGCCGATCCCGAAAAAGATGCTTCGGCAACAAAATTTAATTATATTTCGTTCGAAGATGTCCTCAAAAAAGGATTGAATGTAATGGATACAACCGCATTCACATTAAGTCAAGAAAATAAATTGCCTATCGTGATTTTTGATATGAACAAACAAGGTAATTTATTGAAAATTTGCGAAGGCGAAAATATTGGAACTTTAGTAAATATATAAAAACCAGACCGCAGATAACAGTTTACAAATACACTGAAATCTGAAATCTGAAATCTGAAATTTTATGACCGAAGAAATTGAATTTATATTAGAAAGTGCCGAAGAATCTATGACAGGTTCCATCGAACATTTAGAAAAAGCTTTCTTGAACATTCGAGCAGGAAAAGCTTCACCGGCAATGCTTGGCAGTGTTTTTGTAGATTATTATGGTTCTGCAACTCCGCTTTCTCAAGTCTCAAAAATTAGTGTGCCAGATGCGAGAACCATCACTTTACAACCTTTCGAAAAAAACATGCTTCACACCATCGAGAAAGCGATTATGATTGCAAACATTGGGTTTAATCCAATGAATAATGGTGATTTAATCATAATAAGTGTTCCGCCACTAACCGAAGAGCGGAGACGTGATCTTGCAAAACAAGCCAAAGTAGAAGCCGAAGACGCAAAAATTGGAATTAGAAATTCTCGAAAAGAGGCCAATACCGAAATCAAAAAACTAGAAAAAGAAGGAACTTCTGAAGATATTTGTAAAACTGCCGAAGAAGAAGTGCAAACCTTAACCAACGCTTTTATTCGGAAAATAGACGAACTCTTAGTTCATAAAGATGCTGAAATCATGAAAGTATAAGTTACCATAAAACAAAATCAAATCCGTCTCGTTATTTTAACAAGGCGGATTTTTTTATTGCCTTGCTACTAATAACATTAAAATAAATAAACATGAAAACCACACACTTTATTTTAGTTATATTTTCTTACTTTTATAAAATTTAATTATCAAACTTTTTATGAAAACAAACCAACAAAAAAGAAAGCACCGCCTTAAATGGATTGTTCTACAACTAGGAATTTTTATCGTCATTTTAAATAGTTGTTCTATCGAAGAGTCAATTGGAGGTAGCAATTCAAAAATAAAAACAGTAACTAAAGAAGAGGCAATTTCGTTCTTAAAAATCAAAACTGTTAAAAATAGAGTACTTTCTAAAATAGAAACGCCAGCCTTTGATTACAGTAAAATCACACACGAAAAACTAACCAATACAGATCAATTACTCACTGTGGTGCCTTTTAGCACTAACACTAAAATCAAAATAAGTAGTGCGTTGTTATTAAAGATAGAAAACAACATTCAAACTATTGTTTATACTGAATATCCAGATGCAACAACTACAAAAAATTTCTTTAGCGGCATCATTATTATGACTACTCTTGAGGGCGATTTTATTAGAGCCTATCGATTGAAAAACAATAACTATGTAATCGATTTAGTCCCCACAAAAAATAAAACTATAAAAACGGGTAAAAGCAGTTTTACTGGAGGCGATATTTTTGCTGCAGGAATTGAATTAGACGAAGTAATCATTTACAATAATTATCAAAATCCAAATTGGAAATTTGTTAGGATGGAATTTACAAATCCCGATCCAACAGTTTCTGATGAAACCGATTTATGGTGGATGGCGAATGGCGGAGGAACTTCTACAACAGCTGAAGAAGGAGATCCATGTCCGGATGGACCAACTACAAACACCTCACAAAGTACTACCTACAGCTCTGCACTTTCCAGTATTTTAGCTGCAAGTGTTGATGGAAAAGAGCACAGCATTACTTTAGGAAGGGATAGCAATGGACAAACAACCCAAGCGCCTATGAACACTGGCGGTCAATATAATGTGGCAACAAACACCAGTTGGCCTGGAGCTTTTGCAGCTATACACAATCATGTGGTAGCTACTCCGCTATCTGCCGGAGATATATATGCTAGTGTAAAGCTAAATTCACTGCGCAGTGATTTCACAACTTCATTTATTGTTTTGCCAGACGGAGTAATCTACGCCATATTAGTTACCGACTTAGTGGCGGCTCAAGCCTTTGTGGTCAGTTATCCCGCTGATGTATTACCTGGTTACAGCCCCGAATTTCCTACCTTTATATTTGACCAAATTGACGCTCTCAAATCGGATATGGGTTATGATACAGAGGCACGCACAACTGCAATAGCTTTTGTTTTGGACAAATATAATGCAGGAATAACGTTACTGAGACAAGACAGTGCTGGGAATTTCAACTCCATTAAAACGGAAGAAAATATACAACAAGATGGTGCCAAAACATATACCCCAAAACCTTGTAACTAACACTAAAACAAAAAACATGAAAAACACACTTAAAATTTTCGCTCTACTATGCATCTTATTAAACAATAGCTGCAAAGCGCAACAAATGGTGCAAACCCCTAATGAAACTCATAAATTAAAAACAAATGAGCAGTGGTTTATTAACAAACCTCTAAAAGTTTTACTGAAAGAGATAAAACCCGAAATTAAAATGGCTGAAGCTACCCGAGATTTTCCTGATTATTTTTCTTTTAGATTCATAGATCGTGAACAACATAGGAAAAGAAGGATTAATCAAATACCTGTAGTTATATATGTTTATGTAACAGAACAAATAGATTGGCATTACGAAAAAAGGCCTAAAGGAAAAGAGTTAGTTTGGACCAAAGAAGATGCTGAGAAATTTGGCAACCTTACTGTAATAAGGATTAAGGTAAGTGGTAAGGAATAAGAGTTAGCAAATTTTATTGAATAAAAAACATGAAAAAACATAAAAATTCTCGCAATACTATTCATTTTATCAAACTTTTGTTGCAAAGCACAACAAATAGTTCAAACAACCTAAGATGTTTACAAGTTAAAAATAATCGAACAGCAATTTATCAATAAATCTTTAAAAGATTTACTAAAAGAATTAAAACCCGAAATAAAAACTTCCTGTGCGAGTAATGAAGTGGGTCAACAGTTTTTCTCGTTTAGATTTAGAACTTTAGAGCAACGTAAAAAAATGGGGGAAACTATGAAGATAGAGTTTCGTTATATGTTTATGTAAAAGAACCTATAGATTGGCATTGGGAGAAAAGACCTAGAGGAAAGGAATTAGTTTGGACAAAAGATGATGCTGAGAATTATGGGAACCTAATTGAAATCAGGTAAAAAGTAATTAGTCCGCCTAAAGATTAAAAATCACAAGTTTTTTCTAACAACATTAAAAATACGTTCTTTTAAGGGAGCGGATTTTTTTATTCTTACTTTTGTGCTAATAAATCGAAATCTTACTCGTTTTGAAATAAACTCTTTATATGAAGCAACTTTGTTTAGTGTTTTTCTTTTTTACGCTTTCGCTTCAAGCGCAGTTTCAATTAACCGGAATTGTCAAAGAAATAACTACAAATAAACCGTTGCCTTTTGCTACAATTATCTCAAATGACGGTTCAAACTCCATTACCGATGTTGACGGAAAATTTAGTATTCTCACAAAAATAACCACCACGAGTTTCACTGTTTCCTACATTGGATTCAAAAAAACAATTGTCGATATCGAAAAAAACAAAAACTACTATTCTGTTTTTATTTCTCCTCAAACCAATGAATTAAAGGAAGTTATCATTCAGAGTAATACTCGAGCTTTGGCAATTATCAAAAAGGTTATTGAAAATAAAAATAGTAATGATCCACAAAAAAAACTATCCAGTTTTGAGTTTAAATCCTACAATAAACTTATTGTAACCGCAAATCCAGATTCGATTCAAGGACGAATAGATTCCGTATTTATCGAAAAATCTATAGGGAGAGAATTCTCAAAAATAGATTCAACGGATTATAAATTTAAAGAAGTAATAAGCAAGCAACATCTATTTCAAACCGAAAAAGTGTCGCAATATCAATTTAATAATTCAAAATTAAAAGAAACTATTTTAGGCACAAAAATGGCTGGTTTCAAGCAACCTGTTTATGAAATTATAGGATTCAATTTACAGTCTTTTTCTATTTACGACAATTATTACGAGCTTTTTGAAACCCGCTACAATAGTCCAATTTCGATTGATTCACCATTGGATTACAACTATAAATTACTAGACACAGTCCTTATAAATGGTAGAAATACGGATGTGATTTATTTTAAAAACAAGAAAAAAAGCAAAGCTGCTGGACTCGAAGGTGTTTTGTATATAGACCAAAATAATTATGCCGTTGCCAAAGCTGTAATGCGCATAAAAGGTGTACTTGACATTAGCGGAACGCACGAATTCAACTATATTCCTGAGGAAAAATTATGGTTTCCAAGTGATAAAACCTTTAAAATTGTAAAAGGCAATAACGACGACGATATCAAAATCCTTGGCGGAACAATTCAGTTTGATGGTGATATGGAAAACGAAATGGGGAGAAAAAGAGAAGCATCGGATTATATTTATTTACTTTCTCGAAGTACTAATTTTGATATCAAGTACAACATTCCTTTGCAAATAAAAAAATCATCCATTTTTATCGAGATTAAAGACGATGCCATCAACAAACCCGAGAGTTTTTGGAACAATTACAGGAAAGACAGCTTGGATCTCCGAAGCCAAAAAACCTATATTTTACTCGATAGCGTTGCCTTAAAAAAACGATTAGAAAGCAGAATAACCCTTGGACGAAAAGTAATAAACGGGTATTTGCCCATAGGATTTTTAGATTTAGATCTACGCAAACTATTTAGCTACAACAATTACGAAGGGTTTCGTTTAGGTATAGGTGGCATTACAAACGAGCGATTTTCAAGAAAATATAAAATCGAAGGTTACACCGCTTATGGAACCAAAGATGGCGCTTTCAAATACAGTTTAGGGCTTGGTACACGTGTGGGCAAATTCTCCAATTCTTGGATTGGTGTTTCGTATACTGATGATGTTCGTGAAATTGCCAGTAGCACATTTGCAATTGATAAAAAAGCCTTCAAAATATATGATCCAAGACCTTTTAACATCAGCACTTTTTATAATTATGTAAGTTGGAAAACATTTATAGAAACCAAAATAATTCCAAAAACCGAAAGCTTATGGGAACTTTCGCATACTGCTGTTTCACCAAAATTTAATTACGCTTATAATTTAAACGGAAAATTATACGAAAATTTCACCATGACAACCGCGATGGTTTCGTTGCGATGGAATCCGTTTAGCGATTATATGCAAACGCCAACAGGCAGGATTGAAATAGAAAAACGATTCCCAAAGTTTACTTTTCAGTTTACAAAATCATTGCCAAAAATCTGGAATAATGATTTTGAATTTAGCAAAATAGATTTTAGAACAGAGTACGAAAAAAAATATTTGAACGGTCAAAAAACAACCCTTTTGTTTGAAGCTGGAGCAGCTTTTGGTAATTTACCAATAACGCATTTGTACAATACGTCGCCTAATAATTTGACCAAAGAAAGTGTTTTGCAGCGCATTACTTTTGCCGGTAAAAATAGTTTTGAAACCATGTTTTTCAACGAGTTCTTCTCGAGTGAATACTTATTTTTTCAGATGAAACATGGGTCAAACAGAGTCACATTGTTCAAGAATGTAAAGCCATCACTAGTCTTGGTTACACGTATGGCGTGGGGAAATATGAAAAATCCAGAGCAACATGTTGGCATAGCGTACAAAACGCTAAACAAAGGTTTTTTTGAATCTGGAATTGAACTCAATCAAATATATAAAGGCATAGGTTTGGGCGGTTTTTACCGTTATGGTCCAAATCAACTGGCAAAATTCGAGGATAATATTGCTATAAAAATAAGCTTTGTTCTAAATTTAGGATTGTAAACTACGGTTTTAAAATCAAAACCGAAGGAACTCTACTCAACCAAATACTTCGCGAATCTACAAGTGCTTTCCAGCTTTCGAGACTTATAATCATTAAATCTTGTTTCGAAAGAAACTCTTTTTTAATAATTTTTTCATCTATCAATGTGATTTTATTAGGATATTTTTGATCTAATGAAATTAAAGACTGTTTCACTACATCGAGTATATTTATTTGATTATTCGCATCTAAAACCGCAACTTTTGAATCGTTGTTATAAATTAATTTTTGAGCGTAATCAAACAAAAAAGCATCCTCAGAACTGAAAATAGGTATAAAAACATTGTCAAAATTCTGTAATTTTTTATCAATCAAAATACCTAACGGCATTTTAGCTTTCGAAATAATTTGCCTTGTTCTTTCGTCAAAAGGTGAATTTTCGAACAAGCCTTCTTTACCGGTAAATTTATCGATTAATCGGTCCGGATTAATTAATCTTGTTGTAAATCCTAAAACTTTACCCAGTAGCGTTCCTTCAAATATTGATTTACCGAGTCCTACCAACAGCAAGTCATAATCGCCATTGTTTGCGATTTCAGTAATATTCGTTTCAATGTCAACAGTGGCTCTAAATATAGTTGTAATTTCTTGTTTGAGTGCTTGAGATTCCTTAATTATTGGTGAAAATCTATCTTTTTCTACATCTTCTAAATTAAAGGAATGCATTTCGTCGCTCAATGTGAGGTGCATTGCCGTTATGGTAGTTGTCTCTTTTTGTTTTTTGATTAAACTGTTCGCTAAGCGTAAGAGTGATTTTCCTTTTTCGTTATTTCCAAACGATATTAATATTTTGTATTTGCTGATAGTTTCCATTTCATCTACAATACTATCCCCTTTTTCTTTAAAAATATAATTGATTAAATTTAAAGCTGGTCCGGTCATAAAAGTAGTTACAAGTGCCATAATAACCATCATGGTAAAAACTTCTGGAGTCAAAATTTTTAACTCTAATCCAATGTTTAATACAATTAATTCCATCAATCCTCTTGTATTCATCAACGCACCAATGGTTAAACTGTCTCTCCAGTTTTGACCTACAAATTTTGCGGCCAAAGCACTGCCTATAAATTTTCCAATTACTGCTACAAGTATTATAAAACCGGTTACTTTCCATAAATACGGATCGTTTATTAAGCCTATTTCTGTTCGCAAACCCGTATAGACAAAAAATAATGGAAGCAATAATATTACTGAAACATCTTCAACTTTTTCTATAAAAACATTTCGGAACTTTGTTATATCCGGCATGATTACACCCATCATAAATGCTCCAAAAAGGGCGTGAATACCCATAATTTCTGTAGTGTAAGAGGAGATAATTAAGGTTAAAAAGAAGATTGCAACTACCGGTTTATTTAAATTCTTTTTGCCTTCGTACAATTCTCCAATTTTTTTTAAAAATGGCTTGACTACAAATATCATTACAATCACATAGAAAACGGCTAATAAAATAATATAAAGTGAACTCACAAATGTTCCCGCTTTTGCAATTGCAATTACGGCAGCTAGCAAACACCAAGCGGTAATATCATCTGCTGCGGCACAAGTAATCACAATAGCGCCTAATTTAGTTTTATGAATGCCCCGTTCTTGAACAATTCTTGCTAGAACCGGAAAGGCAGTTATACTCATCGCAATGCCCATAAATAAAGCAAAAGGCAAAAAAGGAATGCCTTCGGGAGCAAATCTATAATATACAAAATAAGCCAATCCAACTCCTAATGCAAATGGAATTACAATACTGGCGTGACTAATTACAATGGCCTCATTTGCTCTGTTTTTTAATACTTTTAAATCGAGTTCCATTCCTATTACATACATAAAAAGGATTAACCCAATTTGGCTTAAAAACTGTAAATTTCCTAAAGATGCAACCGGAAATAAGGACAAAGAAAACTCAGGAAAATACATTCCTAATAACGATGGTCCAAGTACGATTCCTGCAATAATTTCACCAATGACTGATGGTTGACCTATTTTTCTAAAAATCCAACCAAAAAAACGTGCCACAATAATAATAGTGATAATTTGGGCTAAAAGTATCGCTAATGGATGGTGCAAGTTCAGCATCATCGAAGACAAAAAATCATTCCAATGTCCATTTTCAGTGACCGAAACGACTATAGTTTTACTCTCTTGTAAATATTTACCTTGTTTTATAATCCAATACATCAACGCAGTAAATCCGCCTGTTACAACAAAATAAAATATGGCGTTTTTAAAATTCTTCATGCGGTTTTGTTTTCAACTTTTTATATAAATTCAATACTAAGATGGTAAAACCAAAGATATAAATTTTAGTGTACCAAAAAATAGTAACGCAAATTTTAAGTAAACAAAAAAACGAATTAAATTATCATTAAATCTAACGGTACAAATTATTAATTGTCTCTTGTTTTATTTACCTTTGCGAGCATTTTAATCATTTTATGAAAAAAACTTTTAAAGTAGGGTTTTGGGAATGGATTGCCAGAATAATACTCAAAAATAGAATAACAATACTTGCAGTCATTTTTGTGCTAACGGTTTTTCTTGGTTTTCAATGGAAAAATTTAAGCATGACTTATACCGAAGCGAATTTGCTTCCGCAAAAACATATTGTTAACAAACAATACCAAGACTTCTTAAACAAGTTTGGTGAAGAAGGTAATTTGATTGTTATTGGTTTCAAAGACAAGACTTTTTTTACTCCGAAAGCTTATTCTGCTTGGAATGAATTAATGACAGGTTTAAAAAACAACAATGAAGTAGAACTCGTTGTTTCGCTAAACGATTTAAAAAAATTACAAAAAGACACCATTTCCGAAAAATTTGAATTGATATCTCTTGTAGATCAAAGCAAAACTAAAGACGTAGCTTATTTAGAAAAAATAAAAAGCGAACTATTCAACAACTTGCCTTTTTACGAAGGTTTATTGTTCAATAAACAATCTGGAAGTATTCGTTCTGCGGTTTATTTAGATAAAAATGTAGTAAATACTGCCGCAAGAAAAACTTTTATTGTTGATAATCTGGTTCCAAAAATCGAGAAATTCGAAAAAACAACCGGAATCGATCTTCGTGTTTCCGGCATGCCTTACATTCGAACCGTTAATGCCGAAAACATGAAAGGCGAAATCACGCTATTTATTGGCGCAGCTTTGTTTATCACTTCTCTAATTTTCTTTTTATTTTTCCGTTCTGTACTCGCCACTTCGATTTCGATTTTTATTCTACTTTTAAGTGTTGTTTGGTCGTTTGGAACATTGGGGTTATTTCACTATAAAATCACAATTCTTACCGCAATTATTCCGCCATTAATTATCGTTATTGGTATTACAAACTGTATTTTCCTTATCAATAAATACCAACAGGAAATAAAACTTCACAACAATCAGGCAAAAGCCCTGCAACGTGTTATTTCAAAAATTGGCGTTTCCACTTTGATGACAAACCTCACAACTGCCGCAGGATTTGCTACATTTATGATTACGGGCAACGATTTGCTTTTTGAATTTGGATTAGTAACTTCGATAAACGTAATGACCGTTTATTTTTTAACCTTATTATTAGTTCCAATAGTGTCCAGTTACATGGCAATCCCAAAAGAAAAACACTTGTATCATTTAAGTAAAACCTATCTCTCTGCTGTATTAAACTGGGTTGAATATGCCGTGAGACACAATCGAAGAATTATTTACACTATTTATGGATTGCTATTGGTTTTCAGCATAATTGGTGTTTCACAAATGAAAGTTTCTGGAAGTTTGATTGGCGAAATGCCAAAAAGCGCTTCTTTCTTCAAGGATATTCTCTTCTTCGAAAAAGAATTCAATGGCGTTATGCCTTTGGAAATTATGATTGATACCAAGCGTAAAAAAGGGGTAATGAAATTGTCCACGATGAAAAAAATAGACGAATTGCAACAAACCATTTCCGAAATTCCAGAATTATCAAAGCCAGTTTCTATCGTAAATCTAGTAAAATATTCCAAGCAAGCCTATTACAACGGCAACCCCGAATATTATGAATTACCAACTTCGCAAGAACAAGCATTCATCCTTTCGTATGCCAAAAATGCGACAAAAAACAGTAAAGACAATTTGATGAAAAGTTATGTAGATTCAACTGGACAATATGCCCGAATCACGACTTTTATGAAAGACATTGGCACCGAAGAAATGGAAAGAGTCGAAGGAAAATTACAAAAGAAAATAGACCAGATTTTTCCAAACGATAGTTACAAAGTAACAATGACAGGTAAGGCATTGGTTTTCCAAAAAGGAACATCCTATTTAATTGACAACCTCATTGAGTCGCTCATTTTCGCCATTTTCCTCATCGCAGGATTAATGGCTTATATGTTTCGCTCCGTAAAAATGATATTGGTTTCAGTCATCACAAACATACTTCCGTTGTGCATCACCTCAGGATTGATGGGCTATTTTGGTATTCCGCTCAAGCCGTCAACTATTTTGGTGTTCAGTATTGCGTTTGGGATTTCGGTCGATAATGCCATACAATTTATGGCAAAATACCGTCTCGATCTGATTGAAAATAACGGAAAAATCAAAAAATCTGTTTTCAGCGCATTACGAGAAACAGGAATAAGCACGTTTTACACTTCTATTGTTTTGGTTTTTGGATTCGCTATTTTCACCCTTTCTAGTTTTAGTGGTACGATTGCCCTTGGTGGTTTAATTTCCTGCACTTTGTTGTTTGCGATGTTTGCCAACTTATTAGTATTACCAGCATTGGTGCTAACTTTTGAAAAAAAGAATGCGATAAAAGAGGATCTTTTAGAAGCTGAAGCATTGGAATAACTTGTCATTGCGAGGAACGAAGCAATCTAGGAGCTGATTCCCGCTATTCGCTATATCTTTTTTAGGTTTCCAGCCTTTGGAAGGCTGGAAGCCTAAAAAAGGATGCCGCTATTATCGAGGCTAAAAAATCACAATAAATCAATTATATTTGCAATTCGATTGAAACAGTGATTTTTTGTTTCAATCTAAAATCAGAAATCAGAAATTTAAAATTAAAATGAAACATACCAGAATTAAAGACATACTAAACAGTCCAACAACCTTACAAGAAATAAATGCAAAAGGTTGGGTAAGAACTTTTAGAAACAATCAATTTATAGCTTTGAACGACGGTTCAACCATCAATAATATCCAATGTGTTGTCGATTTTGAAAACACTCCAGACGAAACTTTAAAAAGAATCACAACTGGCGCAGCGATTTCGGTTACCGGAAACTTGGTCGAAAGTCAAGGTGCAGGACAAAAATTTGAAATCAAAGTAGAAAAACTTGAAATCCTAGGCGACTCTGATGCAGAGAAATTCCCAATCCAACCCAAAAACAAACCGAGCTTGGATTTCCTTCGTGAAAATGCCCATTTAAGAGTTCGAACTAATATGTTTGGTGCAATTATGCGTGTTCGTTCAGTGTTGTCATTTGCAGTGCATCAGTATTTTCAGGAAAAAGGGTTTGTGTATGTAAACACCCCAATTATCACCGGTTCAGATGCCGAAGGTGCAGGCGAAATGTTTAAAGTCACCGCTTTGCCTTTTGACAATACGCCAAGAACCGAAGACGGACAAGTAAATTATAAAGAAGATTTCTTTGGAAAAGAAACCAATCTAACCGTTTCCGGACAATTAGAAGGCGAAACTTTTGCTATGGCTTTGGGTCAAATTTATACTTTTGGACCAACATTTAGAGCAGAAAATTCTAATACTTCACGCCATTTGGCTGAATTTTGGATGATTGAACCCGAAGTAGCTTTCAATGATTTGAATGATAATATGGATTTAGCCGAAGATTTTATTCAATATGTAATCAAATATACATTGGAAAAATGTCCTGAGGATTTAAAATTCCTGGAACAAAGATTATTAGACGAAGAAAAATCAAAACCACAAGCAGAACGCAGCGAAATGGGATTGCTGGAAAAATTAAACTTTGTTTTGTCAACTAATTTCAAAAGAGTTTCCTACACCGAAGCAATTGACATTTTACGCGAATGTACCCCAAACAAAAAGAAAAAATTCAATTATATCATTAATGAATGGGGTGCAGATTTACAAAGTGAACACGAGCGTTATTTAGTAGAAAAACACTTTAAATGTCCCGTAATTTTGTTTGATTATCCTGCAAATATCAAGGCGTTTTACATGCGTTTGAATGAAGACGGAAAAACCGTTCGAGCAATGGATATTCTTTTTCCAGGAATTGGAGAAATTGTTGGCGGTTCACAAAGAGAGGAACGTTTTGACGTTTTGGTCGAAAAAATGAAAGCTTTAGGAATTGACGAAGAAGAATTGTGGTGGTATTTAGACACCCGTAGATTTGGCAGCGCAGTGCATTCTGGTTTTGGACTTGGATTCGAAAGATTAGTATTATTTGTAACCGGAATGACTAATATTCGTGATGTAATTCCGTTTCCTAGAACGCCTATGAATGCGGAATTTTAAAAAAAGTTTAATGTCGTTTAAAAAAATTTAAAGTTGTTTTAATAAGAACAACTTTAAACCATTAAACTCTTAAACCTTTAAACAAATAAAAAATGCTTAAGCAATTTCTAAATCTTAAACTTTCTCAAAAATTATCTCCTCAACAAATCCAGTTGATGAAGTTAATTCAATTACCTACGCAAGCCTTCGAACAACGATTGTTGGAAGAAATGAACGAGAATCCAGCATTGGAAACAGGAACAGATGAGGAAGAAATTTATGATGACGAGTTTAATAACGATGATACCAATGACGAATTTGATGACTATGATGACAATGAAAGCGAAGACACTAGCGACATTAATATTGACGAATATTTAAGCAGCGACGAAACTCCCGATTACAAAACCCAAGCCAATAATTACAGTGATGACGATGAGGAACGCGAGTCACCACTTGTTGCACCCATCAGTTTTCATCAAGATTTAATCAATCAGCTCAACACTTTTATACTCGATGATGACGAGCGAGAAATAGCCGAGTTTCTGGTAGGAAGCATTGACGATATGGGTTATATTCGACGAACTATTCTAGATATTGTTGATGATATGGCGTTTACCCAAGGCATTTACACCGATGAAAAAACGGTCGATAAAATGTTACACATCATTCATGAACTCGAACCTTCGGGTGTTGGCGCACGTGATTTGCAGGAATGTTTATTGTTGCAATTAAAACATAAAACACCTACAGAATATGTGGCTTTGGCAATGGATATTATCGAAAATCAGTTTGATGCTTTTACCAAAAAACATTACGACAAACTCCTGCAAAAATATGCGGTTTCGAGTGACCAACTCAAAACAGCCATTCACGAAATCGAAAAACTAAATCCAAAACCAGGAGGTTCTTTCACAGGAAGCAACAAAATCACAGAACACGTAGTTCCCGATTTTGCTATTCGTATTGTTGACGACGAACTTGTTTTGACCCTAAACGGTAGAAATGCTCCTTCGTTACACGTTTCCAAAGATTATCAGGAAATGATGCAGACTTATAAAAGTTCCCGCGACAAATCAAATGCACAGAAAGATGCAGTTCAGTTTATAAAACAAAAATTAGATTCGGCTAAATGGTTTATTGATGCCATTAAACAACGTCAGGAAACGCTTTATGTGACCATGAACGCGATAATGCATTACCAACAAGAATACTTTCTTGAAGGCGATGAAACCAAGCTAAAACCTATGATTCTAAAAGATATTGCCGATATGGTTGGGCTTGATATTTCGACCATTTCTCGTGTGGCAAATAGCAAATATGTAGAAACACCTTACGGAACAAAACTCATCAAAGAATTCTTCTCCGAAGCCATGAAAAACGACCAAGGTGAAGAGGTTTCGACACTCGAAATCAAGAAAATTCTTAAAAATACAATTGAGGAAGAAGACAAGAAAAAACCACTTCCTGATGATCAATTAGCAGAAATCCTCAAAGAAAAAGGCTATCCAATAGCACGAAGAACCATTGCTAAATATAGAGAACAACTTGATATTCCTGTGGCTAGAATGAGAAAAAAGATTTAAGATTTTAGATTTTGGAATTACTCTTTTTGTCATTCCGACCGTAGGAGACATCACATTTTTGTTCTCATTTGTTGAGATTGCTTCGTATGTTCGCTTTGCTTGAGTCCTCGTACTTCGTAATGACAAATAAATGTTATAGAAAGAATGAATTTAAAAAAAACACTTCCTTTTTTTTCCTATTTATTCCATCCGATATTCATTCCGGTATTTGCTGCTTTGTATTACTTTATCATCAACCATTCTAAATATACAAATTCCGAAAAATACTTCGTTGTTTTACAAATAGTGATTATCACAATTGTGCTTCCCATACTATTTTTTTTGTTGTTGCATAAAATGGGCAAAATAAATTCAGTACTAGCTGTAGAAATTGAACAGCGCAAAATTCCGTTGGTTATTCAATGTTTTTTGATTATTTTTTTGGTACGGAAAAGTGTACCATTGGAAAATTATCCTGAATTACATTTCTTCTTTTTAGGTGGTTTATTAAGCGCTTTAGTAGCGTTGATTTTATTGTTTTTTAAAATAAAAGCCAGTCTTCACATGATTGCAATTAGCGCTTTGACGGTATTTGTAGTTGGTTTGAGTTTGCAACTTCAAATTCAAAACATTGTTGGTTTTACAGTAATGGTATTATTGAATAGCCTGGTAGCAAGTTCTAGATTGAAAATGAAAGCCCATTCCATAAAAGAATTAATTATTGGATTCATTTTAGGAATTGTACCTCAAGTAGCATTGTGGTTTCTTTGGTTATAGAATGTAGAAAATAATCCCAATATTAAGAGCGTTTATGTCAACGTTTTCAGTATTAATTTTGGCAGATTTAAATATTGGATTTAACCCATAATAGGCATACACATTCCAAGTGTTGTAACCCGCAGAAACATAAACCCCGTAGAGTATTTTATTAAAATCTTTGTTATTACTAACCACAATTTTATTATTTCCATCAACAAAAGTAGATTTGTTTAAGGCAACATAAGTCATTTTTAAACCACCGTAGATTCTCCAAAACTTATGACTTTCATAGGTTGATGTTCGCCACCTGAACTCAAGTGGAACATCAATTAAAAGTTGGGAGAATTTGTTTTTATCATATCCTATATTGTTTTGGATGATAGAATAAAATGTGGTTTGTCCCGATTTATAAATCGAAAGATTCTGATTGTAACTGTTATAAGTAACTCCTATTCCTGACGCTATTGCAACTGTTCTGGTTTTATTTATTGGCATATCTCTAAGAAACCCTGCGGATAAACCTGTTGATAAATTACTTTGAGATAAACCTACAGGCTTATTTTGCAACACATTAAAAGTAAACCCAAAGTAAAACTGATCTTCTCGATATAAGGAGTCTATTTTTACTCTTTGAGTATTTTCTGAAGTAATATTTTCTTGAGAAAAAACATTCAAAACCGATAATAAAAGAAAGCATATACTAAATAATCGCATATAGAATTTTTTTTAAATGTACAAAAAAAGACAACTCTACGAGTTGCCTTACGAATTTTTGCAGAGAGGAAGGGATTCGAACCCTCGATAAGTTGCCCTATACACGCTTTCCAAGCGTGCGCCTTCAGCCACTCGGCCACCTCTCTATTTTTATTTTGGTTTGCAAAGAACACGAAAAAAATTGAGTTTAGAAAGTAAAAAATCAATATTATATCATTTCGCCTCGCAAAGAAGTTTCGAATATCGTTTTGAAATCTTTTGGTGCTATTTTTTGACTTAATAAATACATCAATTTAGTAATTGCCGCTTCGGTGGTGATGTCTTTTCCTGAAATTACTCCAATTTTTTTCATGGCAGAACTCGTCTCGTATTGTCCCATACTCACGCTTCCCCCAGAACATTGAGTTACATTGATAATGTGCAATCCTTTTTCTATGGCAGTGCTTAATAAATTTATAAACCAATCTTCGGTTGGTGCATTTCCTGCTCCGTAAGTTTCTAGAACTATTCCTTTGAGTTTAGGAATAGTAAGAATTGCCGTCAAAACCATTTCGCTCATACCAGGAAACATTTTTACAATCGCAACATTGTTGTCTAAATGTTTGTGAACCTTGAGTTTTCTAACTCTTTGAACGGGTAAAAAAAGTTCTGAATTTATTTTTAAATGTACGCCTGACTCAACCAATTCTGGATAATTAGGCGAAGTAAATGCCTTGAAATGTTCGGCATTTATCTTTGTAGTTCGGTTACCTCGGTATAATTTGTATTCAAAATATAGGCAAACTTCTTTGATAAGCGGCAAACCGTTTTCTTGCAACGAAGCAATTTGTATAGCGGTTATTAAGTTCTCTTTTGCATCGGTTCTTAAATCTCCAATAGGTAATTGTGAACCTGTGAAAATTACTGGTTTGGATAAACTTTCGAGCATAAAACTCAATGCCGAAGCCGAATAGGACATGGTATCTGAACCATGAAGCACTACAAATCCATCAAAAGCATCGTAATTATCTTCGATAATAGTCGCGGTCTTCATCCAATTTTCAGGATTCATATTCGATGAATCGATGGGCTTGTCAAACGAAATGGTTTCGATTTCGCAATCTAATTGCTGAAGTTCTGGAATTCGCAACAATAACTTGCTAAAATTGAAAGCTTTGAGCGCACCAGTTTCAAAATCTTTTCTCATACCAATGGTTCCACCAGTATAAATCAAAAGTATTTTGGCCTTAGATGACATTGTGATATTTGGATTTGTTGACAACAGGATTGGCATACATCGCCAAAAACCCATCCAAAGCTATAGGGTTTTCTTGGTCAATTCGCATTTCTAATCTGCGCTGAAACAATGATTTTTCGTTTTCGGTGTATAAATGAGCATGTGCATCGGTATTATTGACGATATCATACGCAATAAAATTCGTTGGCCAAAGATTATAATTACTCAATATTGAATCATCAATAACCGTCGCCAATGCTTGTATTTGCCTGTTTGTATTGTCATTTTCAGCGACAATTTTGTCAATTTCAGTATCGAGAATGTCGCAAATGTGTATGTGAATTCGTTTTTTTTGTCCCATGATTCCACTTAAAAGCGTCATGAAATCTTCGTTTTTTTCTTTGATATAAATCTCATTATTGGCTTCGGCCATTAATTGCGGCATTTTTAACACATCCGTAGGATCGTATTCGTAGGAAATAGAAACTGGAACTACTTTTATTTTTTTGAAATAATCCATCAAATTGGCTTCGTCAGAACCCATTGCAAGCATTTTGAGCACTCCCGGATTCGTGGCGTCGTTTCCGTCTTTGGTTCTTCCTTCGCGTTGTGCAATCCAAACCGAACGATTTTCACGCAGTAATAATTGTCCAATATATTCAGATAATAATTTAGAACTTTGCAGCATTTCTCTTGGTGTTAAACCTCTTTGCACTAAAAAATTACGATTTAATTTTGCCAAGGTATCTAAAAAAGCTTTTTTCACTAAATTATCTCCAATGGCCGAAGCGGTCATTACAAATCCATGTTCGAATAAGGCGGCATTCAACAAAGTCGTGTCCAACAAAATGTCCCGATGATTCGAAATAAACAGATATGAAGTGTTTTTTTCTAACTTTTCGAAACCCGAAGTCGTTAATCCTTCGGAGCTTTTTTCCAGCACTTTTTGAACCGATTGATAAATAAAATTACACTGAAAATCACGTATTGAATGTGTTTTTTTGAGTTGTTCTTTCCAAATATCATCTGCAATATCTGGAAAAGAAAAATTCATCAACGCCTTCATCATAGGGTGATGTATCACTTTTTGAATAGCTTCGTTTACTTCGGCATCATAAAACGGACGAATAGCGTCAAATTTCTGCATTTTGATTGGGTTTTTTATGGGAACAAATGAACAAAAAAAAAGTTAAAACTTACGTAAATTATACTTTAAATACCAAAAACTACTTTGGAGTTTTCGGTTGTTATACTTGCGATTTCTTCATTGGATAAATTGTAAATTTCAGACAATTTGTCAACAACATTAAGGATATAACTACTTTCGTTTCTTTTACCTCGTAAAGGAATTGGAGCCAGATAAGGAGAATCAGTTTCTAGAACGATGTGTTTTAAATCTATTTGGTTCAAAAATTGATCAATTTTTCCGTTTTTAAACGTTACAACTCCACCTATTCCGAGTTTCATATTATACGAAATAGCCTGTAATGCTTGTTCATAATTTCCAGTAAAACAGTGAAAAATTCCAAATAAATCTGGAGATTTTTCTTCTTCTAAAATTTCAAAAATTTCATCAAAAGCTTCGCGACAATGAATCACGATGGGTAATTTGTATTGTTTTGCTAATTGAATTTGTTTCCTGAACGAATCTTGTTGCTCTGGTAAATGCGTTTTATCCCAATACAAATCGATGCCAATTTCGCCAATGGCGTAGAACTTTCGTTTAGACAATTCGGTTTCAACATGCTGCAATTCTTCGAGATAATTGTCTTTTACGTGTGTGGGATGCAAACCCATCATCAAAAAAATAGTGTTGGGATAAGCCTTTTCCAAATCATACATCGAATGGGTATATGCAGAATCAATAGCTGGAATAAAAAATCGTGAAACACCGGCATCAATGGCGCGCTGAATCATTTCATTGCGATCTTCGTCAAATTCGTTGGAATATAAATGGGTGTGCGTATCGGTAATTATCATTGCAAGCTTAAATTAAATAGCAAAGATACAATCTTGCTCAAAAAAATGAACCATATAAGGCATTTAAGGTCATATTAGCTTTTGAATAAATTTCTTATATGACCTTAAATGCCTTATATGGTTAAAAAAATTAATCCAATTCATTCAACAATTCCTGCACTTGGTCGTAATCCTCAAAGTCTTCAGGAATAGTCAAAAGGATTTCCTTGCAAGATGTATATTCTTTCTGTTTCAATTTTGAAAGTGCCAAGTACCAAGTTGCTTTGTTTTTATAAATAGAATTTCTAGATTTTAACTCCAACAAATTGGTTTCGGCTTTTTGAAATTGATTACTTTCCAAAAGCGAAACGGCATAAAAATACTGAATTTCAGGGGATTTATTAGCTGCTAAAACCGCTTCAAAATAGGGAATTGCGGCGGTATAATTCTTGGCGTTGAATGCATCTTGTGCCAGTTTCAAAGTTGAGTTCACGTCGCCTCTTTCTATAAATGTTGCCATTTCTGGATTGTTATAATCGTCAAAAGAAGGGTTTGTATTCTGGAAAACAAACAATCCTAACAAAACCGCCACCGAAGCCGCTGCTGCATATTGCCAAGGTTTGAAAGCTATAACTTTTGATTTTTTTGCTTTAAAACGTACCGCAGAAATTAATTTTAGATTCGTTTTGAAAGCATTCAATTCCGTTTCATTTCCAAATTTATTTTCCAAATGAAGATTCAATTCCTTGAAAATTGCAAATTCTGAATCAAATTCTGGATTTTCGGACAATTGTTTTTCGAAGGCAATTTTTTCTTCGGCTGACAATTCGTTAGCAAGATATTGATCAAATACTATGTAGCGTTCCTCGTTCATGGCTAGGTAATTTTTAAAGATTTAAAGCGACTGGTTTCCTGAATCCACAGGGTCAATTGACCAACACACAATGATTTTTTCTTACGAACATATCCATAAGTTACATTGAGTTTTTCGGCAACTTCCTCCATCGATTTGATAGTGAAACTCAATTTCAATAACTCTTGGCATTTGTCGCCGAGTTTTTGAAACATCAAATCAAAAAGATGTTGTTTTTCATCGAATACTTCGGTTTCTAGAACCATTTCATCAATAGATTCAGTATTAGATAGCCTTTCATCATCGATTGTTACCCCTTTATTCGAAGATTTTTTTATTTCGTTCAACCATTTTCTTTTGCACAGTAAAAAAAAATAAGCGTCAAACGGACACGTCAGTTGCAGTTTTTTGGCTTTGGCCTGATTGAAAAGTAAAATCATAATTTCCTGAACAACATCTTGCGCCTGATCCTCATCGCCTGAATTGTTCCTTATATAATGAACGACTTTAGGAACGAACTTCTTATATATAGATTGAATTATCGCCGAATCATTATTGGCAAGTCCATCAATATAGCTTTGGTCAGGATGATTTTTAGTACTCATAAAAAACTTTTTTTCGAAAATACTAAAAAAAGAGGTAACAAATATAAAACCAAGTTGATATAACATTATAAATCAATAATTGGAACATTTAAATTAGTTAGAACATGAAAAAAATAATAATCAAATTCATTACTAAACTTTGGGCATTAATAACCCGATAAAAAATAATTCAAAATAAAGGGTAACACTATCAAACCCAAATTGATATAACAACAGAAAACAATAAATAACAAATTAAACACTAGAAATTATGAACACAAATTTTAAAAACATCGGATTAATAGCTTTAGCAACAATCATTTTCGCAAGCTGTACAAACAATGAAGACACAACTCCAATCCCAGCCACTGAAGCGTCATTTATTGCAATAAAAGAGCAAGGTGTTAGAACCAACACCCAAAGTTTCACTGCAACTGCTGGAGCTGGAATCATCACGCTAACCTCTGCAAAAGGAGTAGTTATTACATTAAACGGAAATGCCCTTACTAAAAACGGAAATCCAGTAACCGGTGCAATCGACATTAAATTTATTGAAATTTTCGACAAAGGAAATATGCTTATCACAAACAAACCTACAATGGGAGTGATGCCCGACGGCAAAAAAAGTTTACTGAAATCGGGCGGAGAGTTTTTTATAAAAGCCTCTCAAGGTGGTGTTGATTTAGTTTCAACAGGTTCAATCCAGCTTCGAGTTCCCGCAAATTTAACAGGAACAATAGACACCGGAATGTTATTTTGGGCAGGTGACACAACCGATGCCGAAAATCTAGCTTGGGTAAATCCTCGAAACGCCGCAGGAACTGGAGGGCAAAAGGATGGGAATGTTGAATTTGGTCAAACCAGTTATAATGTAACTTTTGGCAACTTTGGTTGGACCAATGTCGATAAATTTTACAGCGACCCAAGACCAAGAACTACAGTATTAGCAACCGTTCCTACAGGATACGACAATACCAATAGTGCGATTTATTTGTCTTACGACGGTGAAGGTCTAAATGCACTTGCCAAATTAGATACTTACAATCCCACTACAAAACAATTCAGCGAACATTATGGTCAAATTCCAATAGGATTACAAATGCACGTGATTTTTGCCACCGAAGATAATGGAAACTGGAGATACGCCATCAAAGCCGTTACAGTAGTAGCAAACGATGTGTATACCTTCACTCTAGCCGAAACTACTGTAGTAACCGAAGCCCAAATGGTAGCCGCAATCAATGCGATACAATAAAACAAAAATATAATTTTAGATAAAGTGGTGATTTGCTCACCACTTTTTTCTATTTTTAAAAATATTTTGAAGCTAATCCTGCTGTTCGCTATATCTTTTCCTGGCTAAAGAAGCCAGAAAAAGGATGTCGCTACCATCAGGGCTAAAAACGAATCGATTATGAAAAAACAAGTCTCTATTTTCTTTATTCTATTTTCTTTTTGTCTTCCTGAGCATGTCGAAGGACAAACCAAAGTAAAAGATACCGTAACCCGTAAAGCCAAGATCACCTATAATCAAAACAGAAATGCAGTTAAATTCAAACCTGAAACACCACCGTTAATTCCGATTGCGGGCGCACCAAAACCTTCCTATTCCTATTTATGGGAAATGGGCGACGGACATTACAGTAAAGAAACCGAACCCAAACACGTCTATAAAAACAAAGGAACTTATAATGCTCGACTTGCCGTAACTAATAATTATGATAACGGAAAACCACCAGCAACACGACCAAAAGTAGTCTCCATAACCGAAATATCGGATGAAGAGGTTTTTACTGATATTGCCTCCATCGAAGCCCAAAACGGATTGTCCATCCAAAAAAATTGCGATCCCATTCCCGACCAGCAAATGGAAGTCATCGTGAGTTATCAAAATATGGAAAACTACGTAGCCGACGGAAAATTATATCTTTTCTACAACGAAAAACAATTCAAAAACGACAATTTCGAATTGGTCGATTTCAGGACGTATTCAGGCGAAAGAGAAGTCAAGGAAAATCTGGTTGCTGCTGTAAATGATTTGGAAAACTCGGATTCCTATTTGGTTTCCGAAAACGCATTGGCTACAGCCAAAAAATACAAAATCACCACGACTGAGGAAGATTTGGACGCTACTTTATTGGATGCCTATAAAACCTATAAAAAAGCAACCATATTAGAATTTGATGGTGTGAATCCAGGCGAAACCCGAAACGTTTTTTTTACGCACAAAACCACTCCCGAAATGATTAAGGATACCAGTACCACGGTAACGATGAGAAGCATTTTTGTCCCAAACAGAAGTTTTAAAAACCACAAAGTCAAAAATCTCGAAATGGAAATTGTTACTTCTCACGATCCAAACAAAATGGGCTCTAACGGAAGTTTTATGAATTATAGATTCGTGCGTTTCAAAAGAGTCAACTTCAAAACGCGTTTCCAGAATAATGGAGAAGGACCAGCGAGAATGATTCGGTTAGAAACTGATATACCAGATATGTTCGACAAAAAAACGTTCCAAATCGAAGATATGTATCCCAAATGCCCGATTTGTCCAAAAGGAGAAGAACCTACCACAAGCTGTTTAGACACCATCATTAAGCAAAAACAAATATTTTTTACATTCAAAAATATCTATTTGCCAGGAAGCATTCAAAAAAACGTTAAAGAAATAGACAGTACCAAAGGCTTTGTTAAGTATTCAATGAAGTTCAACAAAGACTTTCATAAAACCAAAACCAAAAGTAGAACCGCTATTATTTTTGATAAAAATGAACCCATTATTACAAATTATGCCACAACGCGATTCTTACCGGGAATTTCTATAGGTGCAAAAACAGGGTATAATTTGTATCCCGATTTAGGCAATTCCAAAAGTTATTTTGTTGGAGCAACCATTTCGCCCTATAAATCCTATCGTTATTATTGGCAAGTAGAATTGTTGAATAGCATTCATTCCTTCGATAATGATATTACGGTAAACGACACTTTTTTGAATGGGACAAATGGAGTTCGACAGTTGCAACGTACAATTACGGTATCGAATAATAACAATGTTAATTTAGAAGTACCATTGTTAGCTCGGTACAATCTCAATAATTTTATAGGAATTGGTGCGGGAATTCAGGCTAATATTAACGCTTCAGAAAAGCAAGAAGAACATACAAAAATAGAATATTTCGAATCAGAAAAACCAGATTCAATTATTATTAAAACTGAAGAAAATACTGTTTCAAACAGTGAAAGTTTTACAAATTTTAAAGCAGGATTGTTGTTTGATTTAACCATTGGAGCTGCGAGAATTGGCCCAAGTTTTGGTGCGAGATATGTGTTGAATTTCGAAGGCAATTTCAATTATATTCAGTTGTATGGTATTTGGAAGTTTTAGGAAAATGAACCATATAAGGCATATAAGTTCATTTAAGTCAGTTAATTATTAATTTTAACCCGTTGTGTGCAATTATTAAAAACGTCTATTCGAGTGTTTTTTGTCCCGAAGCTTCGGGAGTAAAACGGAACAAAAAATGCCTGTCTGCCTCAGGCAGGTATCGAGAATCGTTTTTAACGAAATTTTTCTTGTTCTCGATACGATTTTGTTATGTCATAGAAATCGAACTAACGAAAAATCATCATTAAAAACTAATTACACCCAACCGGGTTTAATTTTAAATCTTATATTTCCTTAAATGCCTTATATGGTTAAAATTAAAATATACTTATGTTTAAAAATATTTTTTATCTTCTGTTATTAATCAATCTAACTATTTTTGGGCAAAATCCGCTTGCGCCAGAGGATAAAATTTATAATTCAATTGATACTTTTTCCGCAAACCCAACCATTGAAGGATTGCAAATTTTAAACAAAGTCGAAAAAGATTTCTGGAAAAATCCAAAGCCAAAAACAAAGAATGAATTGTTGGCAATTGTAGTTTTAAATTGTAATAAAGCCTATTATGAAAATCAATTCGGCAAGACCAATCAAGCCGTTTCGAGTTATGAAAAAGCCTGGCAAATTTATCAAAAACACAAACTCTCCAATTACAACATAATCGAATATTGCCTGAAACCATTGGGCAATCTTTACACCATTATTGGGGATTACGACAGTGCTGAAAACACCATAAAACAGTATTATTTTATTGCCAATGCCGATAAAAATTCTCCCGAAGCTTCGGGACAAAAAATAGCAGCAATCCTTAATTTATCGAATGTGTATCAAAACACAGGGCGGATAACTGAAGCCATCGAATTACTCGAAAAAACGATTAAAACAGAGAAATTAACAGCTGTTCAAAAAGGAAATTTGTTCAATAACTTGGGCAACAATTATGTGTTAAGTTATAAAAATCCAGCCTCTTCCAAACCGATTCCAGATATATTTAAAAAATTGGAAAGCTCCTATTTTTCCGCCATTAAATTATTGCAATCAGATAAAACCCAAACCGAAACACTGGCGAATTGTTACCGAAACTTGTCCGCATTAAATATCCAATGGCAAAACATCGAATTAGCTAATTTCTATTTCGAAAAAGCCAAAAAATATTTTTTTGCAACCCCAAATCTTTCGCCTCAGAAACTAGCCAAGTTTAAGTATGAAGAAGCCAATCTGTTATTTCAACAACAAAAATTTTCAGAAGCAAACACAATATTGTCATCTATTTTCAAGACTTTAATTCCAAATTATTCCAATCAAAAAAATATTCTACCCAATCCAAAATCCCTTTATGCCGAAACCGTTTTGCTGGTCGCATTGGATTTGCAAGCCGAAATTTTTGTAGAACAAAACCAACCCAAAAAAGCCTTGGAAGCTTATGCTCTTTCGTTTCAAATCGAGGATTTGTTTACCAACTTGCTGGTTTATGAAAACTCTAAAATCATCAACCAAATTCGCATTAGAAACCGCACCGAAAAATGTATTTCCATCTATGATTTTCTGTACAAAAAAGAAAATAAAATAGGCTATATAGAAAGTGCCTTCCAACTTTCAGAAAGAACTAAATCAGGAGTTTTGAAAAGCTATCTTTCCAACAAAAAAACAGCTTCAAGAGAAGAAAAATTGCATTTGGAACAACTTCAAAACTGGAATAATGAAATCGTAAAAGAACAACAAAAAGGAGACTTGGCTGATGTTTCAAAAATAAACGAAGCCATAAAAAAACAAAACGAATTGATGCTTTCTTTAAAATCCAAAAGAGCAAAAGAATCTAAAAAATCGAAAACGGATTGGAATATTCAAGACTTGTATTCAAAACTCGAAAAAGACAAAGCGATTATGGTGGAGTATTTTTCGGGTTTTGAGAAAATGTATTCCTTTACATTATTTAACAACCAGATTAAAATGCATACTTATGACGGTTCAGCACATTCGACCGTTAAAATTTATCAATTTCTACAGTATTTTTCAGATGCAAATGCAATCATTAATGATATAAAAGGATACAATGAATTTGGCAATATCCTTTATGAATACTTAAAACTTCCAAAAAACACAACTTATAAAAACCTCATCATTGTTCCCGATGGCTTATTGAATTTCTTGCCTTTCGAAGCCTTGATTACAAAAGAATCTACTACAACTAATTTTGCCCAAATGCACTATTTGCTGAATGATTTCAGGATTGCCTACAATAATTCAGCTGGTTTTTATTTGGCTTTCGACAAGCTCAAGATGACAAAAAATGATAAAAAATCGGTTCTCGGTATTTTTCCAGTTTTCGAAAAAACTGCTTACGAATTGACGTTTTCCAAAGCCGAAATGCAATCGATAAAAAACAATTTCGAGGGCGAATTTTTCGATAATAAAACAGCTACTTTCAACAATTTTAAAATAAATTCTGTCAATTATTCGATTTTACATTTATCAACTCACGCGACTTCTGGTGATACAGAATCGCCAGCAAGCATTAAATTTTATGATCAAGAAATCTTATATTCCGAACTCTACAACCTCAACATCAATCCCGATTTAGTGGTTTTGAGTGCTTGTGAAACCGGTATTGGAAAACTCTACAAATCAGAAGGTGCGATGAGCGTCGCAAGAGGTTTCCAGTTTGCTGGAGCACAAAATTTGTTGTTTTCGTTGTGGAAAGTAAACGATTATACCACTTCGGTTTTTATGGAAGATTTTTATAAAAATATGAAAAAAGGGGAATCTTATTTTGAGGCCAATGCCAATGCCAAACTGAATTTCTTGAAGAACAAATCGATTTCAAACTCAAAAAAATCACCTTATTACTGGAGTGCTTTTGTGTACTATGGCGGAATTGAAACTGCTGAAAAACCAACTAATTATTATTTTTATATTCTTGGGTTATTGATTTTAATTGGATTAATTTTGATCTTTATTCGCCACAGAAAATGAAAAACCTCCACGATATTCTTAAAAAAGAAAAGTACAAAAAAATTAAATTTAAAATTACCAAAACACAACATCTTTTAATAAAAGCAAAAATCAATGGTGTTCTAGGAAATTTTATTCTTGATACCGGAGCGTCTAATAGTTGTGTAGGATTTGATGGCGTAGAGTTGTTTTTATTGCAAGCAAAGAAATCAAAAACTAGAGCTTCTGGAGCTGGCGCTACAGGAATGTTAACTCAAATAGCAAACCACAATAAATTAGATGTTGGCAACTGGAAAACCGCTGATTTTGATGTTGTTATTTTTGACTTATCTCATGTAAACGAAGCCTTGATAGAACACAAATCAAAAGCGGTTCACGGTATAATAGGTGCTGATGTTTTAATGAAAGGTAAAGCGATTGTGGATTATTACAATCATTATTTGTATTTGAAGTAGTTTACTCCTTTTTAAAGGAATAATAGGCTACAACAGTACTAAAAAGCATTAAAATACCACCTAAAACAAACGGAGCGCCAGCAAACTGAAATGGGGCGTCTTTATGAGTAAAAAAATAAAAAACACTAGTCATAAGTGGCGGTCCAACAATTGCTGAAGCGCTCATAAGACTTGTCATTGTTCCTTGTATTTCTCCTTGTTCTGACGCAGGAACTTTACTAGAAATTATGGATTGCATTGCTGGTCCAGCTATTCCTCCTAAACAATAAGGAATAAGAAATACAAACATCATCCAACCTTGGTTTGCAGTTGCAAACAAAAACATTCCTATGGTGTAAAGTGCCATTCCTAAATAAATGCTTTTTTGATTTCCTAATATTGGATTAATCCATCGAATTAATCCTCCTTGAACAATCCCAACTAATAATCCAATAACCCCAAGTGAAATTCCAACCATTTTTTCGTCCCATTGAAATTTATACATAGTAAAATAACTCCAGTTTCCTTGTATGGCGTGTGAAGCGACATAAAGCGAAAACACAGCTACCATCAAACCCATTAATGAAGGATGCTTTTTAAGGTTTAAAAATGCGCCAATTGGGTTTGCTCGTTTGATGTCGAAATCTCTTCGATTTTTTTTGGATAAAGATTCAGGCAAAATAAAATAACCGTATATAAAATTCACCATGCATAATATAGCTGCAGCATAAAATGGAACTCGAGAGCCAAATTGCCCTAATAATCCGCCAATTACTGGCCCAATTATAAATCCTAACCCAAAAGCTGCGCCTATCATCCCAAAGTTTTTTGCTCGATTTTCTGGTGTACTGACATCCGCAATATAGGCTGATGCCGTTGTAAGGCTTGCTCCTGTGATTCCAGCGATTATTCTCCCTACAAACAACCAAGTAATTGTAGGTGAAAAAGCGAGTAATAAATAATCTAATGAAAACCCAAAAAGAGAGATTAAAATTATAGGTCTTCGTCCAAATTTATCGCTCAAACTGCCAACTATAGGAGCAAAAACAAACTGGGTTATTGCATAAGCAAAAGTTAACCAACCACCATATTTAGATGCTTCGCTAATATCTCCATTTATAAGTTCTTGGATTAATTTTGGTATCACAGGAATAATGATTCCCCAACCTGTAATATCTATAAGCATTGTAATAAAAATAAAACCTACAGCTGCTTGCTTTTTGTCTTTTGACATATATAAAATTTCTTGGTGCGCAAATCTACAAAAAAACCTGTTTAATAACTTAAACAGGTTTTATAAATTAATGCGTGTTCTGAGTTAAATCTAAAGGGGTTACTTTAAGCATTTACTGACTTATAAAAACAAGAAAAACATTGGTAAACCAATGTTTTTCGAGCAAAAGTAAATTTAAAAATTTATTCTTTTATAATTTTTGATGTTGAAATAGCACCATCAATATCCGTTTTTACAACATAAACTCCTTTTTGAAGTGAACTGGTTTGTAAAGTAGTAGCATTTGTTTTTGGCGAACTTACCATAACTTCTTGTCCTAAAATATTATATATAGATACTTTGTTAATACTTGCGTTCGCCTCAATTGTTAAAGTGTTTTTAACAGGATTTGGATACATTTTTACATTTGATCTATCAAACTGAGTTGTACCCAAAGTTGCTGGTCTGTATAAATAGATATTATCAATGTAAGCAATACCAGTATTTGATGAGATTAGGAACTGCGCGATATCGTTTCTGTTTTGATTTCCCGCAAAAGTAGATAAATCGGCATCAATAGAAACCCAAGTTCCTTTTGCTGTAGGTAAATACGTAAGCAATAATGATGAAACTTCACCTGATGTTCCTCCCCATTGTGAGAATTTCGGATTGATTACTTTTCCAGTTAAATCTACACTAGTTGGCAGCCAAAAATCCATGTGGAACTTAGTCATTGCGGTTGCGTTTTGATGATGACCTGCACCACTAAAATCAACTCCAAGGAAATTTCCAAATGTAATTTTCTTCGTGTCATTACCCACAATAACAACATCTTCTTGACTTGAGTCATCCCATGGTGCTGACCAAGAATCTATTACTATATTCGAATAAGCATTGCTGAAAAGCGAAATAACATCCCATGCATTTCTAACTGGAGGAGTTGGAGCCGCAGTTAATGGCACCTCAGATGGAACAGGAGGTTCAACAACACCTGCTTTATACAAATAGAGGTTGTCTATGTAAGCTATGCCAGTATTTGATGAAAGTATAAATTGAGCTAAATCATTTCTATTTTGGTTTCCCGCAAAAGTTGTTAACGGAGCATCAATAGAAACCCAAGTTCCTTTTTCTGTTGGTAAATAAGTAAGCAATAAAGCTGAAACTTCACCTGATGTTCCGCCCCATTGTGAGAATTTAGGATTCATAACTTTACCTGTTAAATCAACAGTATTGGGCAACCAAAAATCCATATGGAAATGAGTCATTGTTGATGCATCTTTGTGATTTCCGGCACCACTAAAATCAACTCCAAGGAAATTGCCAAAAGTAATTTTCTTTGCGTCATTACCGGCTATCTGTACATCAACGATATCAGAATCGTCCCAAGGTGCAGACCATGAATCGATGGCTATATTGGTATATGCATTACTAAAAAGTGAAATAACTTCAGAAGATATTCTTACAGGTGGTGTTGGTGCTGCTACAAGTGGCACTTCGGAAACAACAAGACTTGCTGTAACATTACCCGTTAAGAATGCGCCAGATGCAGCTTGAATTGCAGTAATCGTTGAAGTTCCTGCTCCAACAATAGTTACAGTATTACCTGAAATTGTAGCAACAGAAGTATTGCTACTTGTGTATGAAAAAGCACCTGGACTATTACTTGTAGGCGCAGTTAAATTAAAAGGTGCATCGCCGAGGTTTTTAGCTGGTACAGTAAGTGGCCCAATTACTGGCGTTCCCACTGGTGCCGCTGCTCTCCAAAAATATAAATTGTCAAGATAAATTGTTCCTCCGCTTCCTCCATCAAACTTAAATTGAATAGCATTAGTTAAATTACCAGTAATACCTGATACAGGAATGTTCAACGATTGCCAAGAACCAGCTACACTAGAGATGGTAGTCGAAATTTCTGTTCCTGAACTAATAACAAATACTCGAGGTGATTGAGCATTTGTCCAAACATCAACATGTAAAAATTCCATGCCCGAAATGTTTTGTGGTGTTCCTGACCAATCTGTACCTTGATAATTAAAATTTGCGTATTGCAAAGTGTTATTACCCGAAATAGCAACCTCAGTTACAACGGTACTTTGCGACCAGTTTGGGTTTGTATTTACACCTGAAATATTGGTATATTCAGAGCCATAAATTGAAATTACGTCTGTCGCAACTCTTGCTGGTGGTGTTGGTGCTGCGCTGCCCGGAAGTTGAGCGAACCCTAATGAGGTTATCATTAGTGTGATTAATAAAGTAATTTTTTTCATAATATTGAGATTTATAGTTTTTATCAAATATACTATTGTATTGTATTGTACTTTAAAAATTTAAGTATGCAAAAACTATACGAAGCAATATTGTGGTTCGCTATTTAAAATTGCTCTAGAAATGGGGTGTAATCAGTCATATCCTTTTAAATATATTGTAAAGCAAGGAATACATTGAGGATGTGTAGTGGATATGTTGTGGTAATGTATAGGTAATTTATAGTTTTATTGCGCTTAAAAAAACACATAAAACAATTTATTTATAAAATAAAAACCACTACTCTAAAAAAAATGATAAATAATTGAATATTTATCATTTAAATAAATGTTTTTTAAAATAAAATATCCCTGATTTGATTAAACAAAACAGGGATATATTTTAAACCTTTTTTATTTACAATTCAAATGCTTTTTTAGGATTGTTATCACACAATAATTCCAATGGGTTTTCTAGAGCTTCCTTAACCGCTACTAAAAATCCAACAGATTCACGACCATCAATAATTCTGTGATCATAAGAAAGTGCCACAAACATCATTGGGTGAATTTCAACTTGACCATTTACGGCAATTGGACGCTCAATAATATTGTGCATTCCTAGTATTCCTGATTGTGGCGGATTTATAATTGGTGTAGATAACATACTACCAAAAACACCTCCATTTGTGATTGTAAAAGTTCCGCCTGTCATATCATCAACAGTGATTTGACCATCACGTGCTTTGATTGCCAGTCTTTTGATATCAGCTTCGATTCCTCTAAAAGTTAAGTTCTCGGCATTACGAACTACAGGAACCATTAATCCTTTTGGTCCAGAAACTGCAATTGAAATATCAGCAAAATCAAAAGCTATTTTGTGATCGCCATCCATCATCGAGTTTACATCTGGATACAATTGTAATGCTCTTGTAACTGCTTTTGTAAAAAAGGACATATAACCCAACCCAATTCCGCCATGTTTTGCTTTGAAGGCATCTTTATATTCGTTACGCAAAGTATTAATTGGTGTCATGTTTACTTCGTTGAAAGTCGTTAACATGGCTGTTTCATTTTTGGCAGCTACTAATCTTTCGGCTACTTTACGGCGCAACATTGACAATTTAGTTCTTTCTGAACCACGATTTCCGCCAGTTGGTGTTCCCATTGATGGCGTTGCATTTACGGCATCATCTTTAGTAATTCTACCCTCTTTTCCTGAGCCAACAATGTCAGATGGTTGTATATTTTTCTCGTCTAATATTTTCTTTGCTGCTGGCGAAGGTGTTCCTGAAGCATAAGTTGTTGCTGCAACTGGGGCAACTTTTGGTGCTTCCGCTTTTGGAGTTTCAATTGGTTTTGCTACTGCAACAGTTTGCGAAGTTTCGGTAGAACCAGACGGTTTTGTTGCGCTAGTATCAATTAAGCAAACCACAGCTCCTACTGCAACTGCATCGCCTTCTTCGGCTTTTAGTGTAATTATTCCGCTTGCTTCGGCAGGCAATTCAAGGGTTGCTTTGTCTGAATCAACTTCGGCAATGGCTTGATCTTTCTCTACATAATCGCCATCTTTTACTAACCAAGTTGCGATTTCTACTTCTTTTATGGATTCTCCCGGTGATGGGACTTTCATTTCTAAAATCATGTTTTTATAATTTTATTTGGTGTTTATTTTATTCTAATAAATTTTCAATGGATATATCTTCATCTATTTCTTCCCAATGAATTCCTTCTCCTCTTCCTATAAATCTCCATTTATTCAACTGTTCATTTGTGGCTTTTCGTAATCTAGGAAACCACTCTAACGGAATTGACAATTCTCTTCCATCTTCTAAAAAAACAATCATTTTAGAATCTGAAAAAACAATGTCAATTGCATGCTTTGATTTAGTGATTACTGAAAAACTCATCCCATTTTTGTATTAAAAGTTCTTGATTTTCTTCAACTAAATTACGAATTTGTTTTAATTCGTTAGCGTTAAATCTTGAAGACTTTACTAATTCTATACTTTCTAAATTAAATTTCGCTGTTTTTTCTGCTTTTTCGATGTGAATATGCTTTGGCAAATGCTCATTACTATAAAAGAAAAAACGTAGACCATCTATATAAAAAATAGTTGGCATCTAACGGAACAAATTCTTATCAAAAACCATTCTAATTGCATCTGCCTGACGGCGTTTTGCTCTAGTGTAACTTCCTGCAGCTGGTGCAGCATAAGCTTTCAACGAAGCCAATCTCCATTTTACTAAATCGAAATTCATTAACATATAACTGTAAGCACCCATGTTTTTAGGCTCTTCTTGCGCCCAAACATAATCGTCAGTGTTTGGATATTTTGCTATAATGGCTTTTAATTGCTCCACCGGTAAAGGGAATAATTGTTCAATTCTGACAACTGCCACATCTTTTCGTCCGTTGTTTTCTCTCTCGGCGGTGATATCATAATAGAATTTTCCGGTACAGAAAACGAGTGTTTTTACATCGGCTTTGTTCATTGATGTATCATCAAAAGTCTCTTGAAAACTACCATTTGCAAATTCTTCTACCGTTGAAACTACTCTTGGATCGCGTAATAAACTCTTTGGAGTAAATACAATAAGCGGTTTTCGGAATGTAGTTTTCATTTGTCTGCGCAACAAGTGAAAGAAATTTGCTGGCGTTGTACAATCAGCAACATACATGTTTTGTCTGGCGCAAAGTTGTAAATATCGCTCCATTCTGGCTGAGGAATGTTCTGCTCCTTGTCCTTCGTAACCGTGTGGTAAAAGTAAAACAATTCCGTTTTGATTGTTCCATTTGTCTTCGCCGCAAGATATGTATTGGTCAATCATAATTTGTGCTCCATTGCTGAAATCTCCAAACTGTGCTTCCCAAATTGTCAGCGTATTTGGACTTGCCAAAGCATATCCGTAATCAAAACCTAAAACGCCATATTCTGATAAAAGAGAATTGAAAATATTAAATTTCCCAGTTGCTCCTTCTAAATTTTGTAACAAAACCACTTCTTCTTCTGAATCTTCAACTTTTACAACCGCATGACGGTGAGAGAATGTTCCTCGCTCTACATCTTGTCCAGAAATCCGAATATTATAACCTTCTTTTAATAAAGAACCGTACGCTAAATGTTCAGCCATTGCCCAATCTAGCTTGTTGGTTTCGAAAAACATGGTCTTTCTATCGTTTATTAATTTTTGAATTTTACTAATAAATTTTTTATCGGTTGGTAGATTACAAATCGAATTGGCAACTGCTGTAAGTCCTTCTTTCGGGAAGGAAGTATCAACATTTTGAAGCATTTGTATGTCCGTAACTTGCGTAAAACCATTCCATTCATTTTTCATAAATGGGGTAATTATGGTCAAATCTTTTTTGCGGGAAGCTTCTAGATTTACTTCTAATCTGGATTTGTATTCTACTTCTAATCCTTTTACAAAATCCGCATCGATTACTCCTTCTGAAAGCAATTTTTCGGCATAAATATCTCTTGGATTTTTATGTTTTGCAATAATTTTATATAAAACGGGTTGCGTAAAACGAGGTTCATCGCCTTCGTTATGCCCGTATTTTCTGTAACCTAATAAATCAATAAATACATCACACCCAAACTGCATTCTGAAATCTAATGCAAACGAAATGGCGTGAACAACTGCTTCGGCATCATCAGCATTTACGTGCAATACTGGCGATAAGGTTACTTTGGCAACATCAGTACAATAAGTCGAAGATCGTGCATCGAGATAATTAGTAGTGAATCCTACTTGATTGTTGATTACAATATGTATCGTTCCACCGGTTTTGTAACCGTCGAGTTGCGCCATTTGTACAATTTCGTACAAGATTCCTTGACCAGCAATTGCAGCATCACCGTGAACAGCAATTGGCAATACTTTAGAGAAATCATCTGGAAAATATTTGTCCTGTTTGGCTCTTGTAATTCCTTCGATTACGGCACCAACGGTTTCGAGATGCGAAGGGTTTGGTGCTAAATTGATATTTATTTTTTTTCCTGTGCTGGTAACTTTGTCTGCAGTAAGCCCTAAATGGTATTTTACATCGCCATCAAAATATTCTTGGTCGTAATCTTTACCGTCAAATTCCCCAAAAATATCTTGAGTAGACTTATCGAATATATTTGCCAAAACATTCAAACGACCACGATGCGCCATTCCCATTACAAATTTTTCGACTCCTTTTTCTGCTGCTTTTTCAATCAAAGCATCAAGAGCAGGAATAATAGATTCTCCGCCTTCGAGTGAAAATCTTTTTTGACCAACATATTTGGTATGCAAAAAATTCTCGAATGAAACGGCTTGATTTAACTTATTGAGAATAGCTTTTTTCTCGTCTGAAGAGAAATTGGGTAAATTATCATTTTCACCTAATTTGTTCTGAATCCAATCTACCACTTCTGGTTTTCTGATGTACATGTATTCAACCCCAATGTGCTGACAATAAATGTTTTCTAGATGAAAAATAATTTCTTGAAGTGTACAAGGTTCAAATTTAAGCACTTTGGCTGCGTCAAAAACGGTGTTTAAATCGGATGCCGTAAGTCCAAAATTAGTATAATCTAATGATGGTGATGAAGGTCTTCTATCTCTTACAGGATTTGTTTTAGTAAACAAATGTCCTCGAGAACGATAACCGTCTATTAATTTTAATACGTTGAATTCTTTTTGAAGTTTTTCAGAAACCGATGTGCTTTCGACTGCTCCAGAAGCTACATTTGCTATGTAGTTTACTGGATTTTCGTCGTTGTAAGTTGCCATTCCAAAGTCGAAACCTTGAAAAAAGCTTCTCCAACTTGGCTCTACATTATCAGGATTTTCGAGATACTGTTCGTATAAATCGGCGAAAAATTCGGTGTGTGCTGCATTTAAAAATGAAAACCTATCCATATATTAGTGAATGTCCGTTTTGTTAAATAGTTTGACAAAAGTACAATAAACGAGTTTATTTAAATCTATTTTTTACTTACTTTTACGTGGCTATTTGTTAAAAAAACAAACAATTATGAGAGAAAATCACTTTTTACCCATTTCAAAAACAATTTTGATTGTAGTATACGTTTTGTTTTCTACCTCATTATTTGCACAACAACAGTCGATTGCGTCAAATAATTTTTGGGGAAACGTTCAATTTGGCGGTGGGATTGGATTAGGAATTGGCTCTGGTTATACTGACATTTCACTTTCGCCCAGTGCTATTTATAATGTAAGCGAAGTTTTTGCTATTGGTTTAGGCCTACAGGGAAGTTATGTTAAGTCAAAAGACAATTATAAATCTAGCATTTATGGAGCAAGTATACTAGGACTTATAAATCCTATTGAGCAAATACAATTATCCGTTGAGTTAGAGGAAACAAAGGTTAGAACCACTTTTGATTCGTCATTTGGGATACCATCAATTCATTTTTGGAATACTGCGTTGTATCTTGGTGCAGGTTACAGAACTGATAATGTAACTATTGGTGTGCGTTATGATGTGCTTCATGACGATACTAAAAGCATTTATAGCGAAGCCTTCATGCCATTTGTCCGAATTTATTTTTGATATTTATTCCTGAACCAGACTTTTTGCCATTCTCTTTTTAGAATTAAAAAAGCGACTTCTTCGGCTAGAATAACTAAATCTGAACCGTCTAATTTTTTGATTTGGTCTTCGGGAACGTCAATAATGTATAGCAAGTTGAGATATTCAGCGAATTTATACTGAATCAATCGATACATTTTTTCGTGCAATTGAATTTTTAATTCATTGGGAGAAATACTCTTCGGGAAATCTATTCCTTCATTGGCTAAATTGAAATCCTTGTTGATTTGTTGAATCAATTTTAGATATAAATTTTCGGCTTCGGCTTCTTGAAGTAGTAAATCGGAGTTTATTGGAGAAATGAAATTCATTTTTATGATTTTAACCCTATCAGGGTTTAAAACCCTGATTGGGTTGTAATTGTTGAATTAAACATTTCGATTCATTAGATTTTTTCCAAATTTCTTCAGAATTTCTTTTTTGTCTTGAGAAATATTGATTTTTTCTAATGTTTCAAATGCTTGTGAAGTAAAGTTTTTAATGGCAATTTGGGTTGCTTTGGATGCGCCAGAAGTATTAAAAATTTCTTTAACCGCATCAATCTTATCCAAATTATCTTCCAATCGAACAGAAAATAATTGTAATAAATTTTGTTTTTCCTCAATTGTAGCATATTCTATTGCTTTAATAAACAAATAGGTTTTTTTGTTTTCGATAATATCGCCACCCACTTGTTTTCCAAAAGTTTTTGGGTCACCAAACGCATCGAGATAATCGTCTTGCAACTGAAAAGCCAATCCTAAATTTAACCCGAATTCATAAATTAAATTCCTGTCATCATCCGAAGTTTCGGCAATAATCGCTCCCATTTTCATTGCCGCTGCAACGAGAACTGCGGTTTTAAATTCAATCATTTTTAAGTATTCTGGAATAGAAACATCCTCGCGAGTTTCAAAATCGACATCGTATTGTTGACCTTCGCAAACTTCGAGTGCTGTTTTACTGAATAATTTTGCTAATTCCTGAAATATTATTGGTTCGTATTGCTCAAAATATTGGTACGCTAGAATCAACATTGCATCTCCAGATAGGATTCCGGTATTTGTATTCCATTTTTCGTGAACTGTAATTTGCCCTCTTCGTAAAGGAGCATTGTCCATAATGTCGTCGTGAATGAGCGAGAAATTATGAAAAACCTCAACTGCTAATGCTGCTGGCAATGCCTTTTTATAATCAATATTGAAAATTTCAGCAATCAGTAAAGTCAGTACAGGTCGCATTCTCTTGCCACCGAGTTTCAAAATATATTGTATGGGTTCATACAAGTTTTTGGGTTCCTTGATTTCAGATTCCGAGTGCAAATAAGTTGAAAAAAAATCCTGATACTGTTGTATGGAATGCATTATAAAAAGTTAGAGGTTAAAAGTTAGATGTTGAAAGTCTTGACATTTTCAATTTAAAAAAAGTCGTACTTCATAAAAAAATCTAATCTTGACAAAGATAATTAAAATAAATTTTATTGGCAATCTTCCATCCACCATCTACCACCTCTTTTAAATGTTAAATAATTGTAAATACTTTGGAAACTATTTGCGTGTTAAAAGTTTCCTGTTTACATTTGCATCGAAATTTAAAGTGCGATTGCTTCGTGCAACGCAATGACAAATATGAAAGAAAAAATAATTGCAAAAGCGACTGATATGTTTTTAAAACTTGGTTTTAAAAGTGTAACTATGGACGATATTGCGGGAGAAATGTGCATTTCAAAAAAAACAATTTATAAATATTTTTGCAATAAAGAACTCTTGATTGCCGAAGGTACAAGTATTGTTCATGAACAAATACATCTGGGCATTAACGCCATTATCGAAAAAAACTACAATGCAATCGAGGAGAATTTCGAGATTAGAAAAATGTTTAGAGAAATGTTTAAATCAACCGACACTTCGCCTATTTATCAGTTAAAAAAACATTATCCAGATATATATGCAACAGTAATTTCAAGAGAAATTGACGAATGCATCTCTGTTTTTAAACAAAATACTATAAAAGGTATCTCCCAAGGATTGTATAGAAAGGAAACCCATATTGATTCGTTTGTGAAATTTTATTATACCCTAATTTTTAGTATTAACGAAACTACAAAACTAGAAGCTGAAGTTTTCAAATTAGAAATGCAAGCTCTAGAATATCACACCAGAGCATTGGCAACAAATAAGGGAATTGTCGAACTCGAAAAACAACTAAAAAACAATATTATATAATGAAAAACTTATTTTTAATACTACTAGCTTTTTCGCTAAATGTAAATGCTCAAGATGCAAAAACGTATTCATTTACGCTTCAAGATGCAATAAATCACGCGCTACAAAATAATTACGCTGCAATTAATGCAACACGAGATATTGAATCGTCGAAACAAAAAAAATGGGAAACCACTGCTGCAGGTTTACCTCAAATAAATGCCACTGTAGATTATCAAAATAATTTTGAGTTGCAAAAATCGCTAATTCCTGCTGAGTTTTTTGGTGGCAATCCAGGCGAATTTACAGAAGTGGCTTTTGGCACGAAACACAATATGAATGCCCGAGCTACTTTGAGCCAATTGATTTTTGACGGTTCATATATAGTAGCATTGCAAGCTTCAAGAACTTATTTGAAATTTTATCAAAATGCAAAACAAAAAACAGCTATTGAAATCAAAGAAATGGTCATCAATGCCTATGGAAACGTTTTATTAGCAGAGGAAAACATAGCCATTCTTCAAAAAAACAAAACCGTTTTAGACAAAACCTTGTTTGATACAAAAGAAACATACAAAAACGGACTTATTGAAGAAGAAAATGTAGAGCAACTTCAAATTACTTTATCGACAATCAATAGCAATTTAAACAATACTAAAAGATTGCTAGACATTGCCAATAAAATGCTCAAAATCACATTAGGGATTGATATTAATGATGAGTTAAACCTAACCGATAAGCTAGATGTTTTATCAGCTTCTAATTTAAACTTGGCGCTATCGAAAAAGGATTTTAATGTCGCTAATAATGTAAATTATCTTATAGCAACAAACTTTCAGGAGCAAAGACAATTGGAATATAAATTACAAAAAAGCAAAGCTTTGCCTACATTGTCAACTAATTTAAATTTTGGTTACAATGCTTTTGGAAATCAATTTGAATTTTTTTCAAGAAACCAACGATGGCTCAATTATTCTAATCTTGGAGTTGCTTTAAATGTGCCCATTTTTAGTAGCTTAGGCAGAAGCGCTAAAACCCAACAAGCTAAAATCGCTTTAGAACAAGCCAAAACCCAACTCACAGAAACCGAACAAAAATTAAAATTACAACACGCAAGTGCAAAGAGCGAGTATGAGTTTAGCATTGAAGAATTCATCACTTCAAAAACTAATTTGAACCTTGCAGAACGCATTGAAAAAAAGCAACAAATAAAATTTACCGAAGGTCTTTCGTCCAGTTTTGATTTCAGTGAGGCACAAAGACAATTGTATGCAGCTCAACAAAATTATTTACAATCCATGGTGAATATTATCAATAAAAAAGCCGCTTTAGAAAAAATAACAAACTAACATTAACTAAGACTTAATACATACAAAATGAAAAAAATAGTAATCCTTACCACACTTTCAATACTGCTTTTATCTTGTGGAAACAAAGAAAACAAACAATCAATTGATAGTCTAATTGAAACAAAAAACATCAAAGCATTACAAGAAAAGAAAACGGCTTTGCAAGTAGAAGTTGCAAAAATCGAAGAAGCTTTGGCAAAATTAGATACAAAAAAAGAGGAAGCATTAGTCTCTGTAATTACCGTAAAAGACACTGTTTTCAACCATTATCTTGACATACAAGGAAATGTAAATACCAAAGAAATTATATTGGTTCAACCAGAAATGCCCGGAACTTTAATAAATCTAAATGTAAAAGCAGGTCAACGTGTTTCAAAAGGGCAAGTTCTGGGTAGAACAGACGATGGCGGAATGAGTCAACAAGTGGCCAGTTTAGAAAGCCAATATGCATTAGCAAAAACTACTTTTGAGCGTCAAAAAAATCTTTGGAATCAAAAAATAGGTTCTGAAATTCAATATTTACAAGCGCAAACTCAAATGATTTCTGCTCAAAGAAGTGTTGCTCAAATTAAAGCACAATTATCAAAAACAGTTATAAAAGCTCCTTTTTCTGGCGTTATAGACGAAGTGTTTGTCGAGAAAGGACAAGTAGTTTCCCCAAACCAACAAGGCTTAATGCGAATCGTAAATTTATCGAACATGTTTGTTTCAACTGCTGTTCCTGAAACCTATATTGGCAAACTCAAAATAGGAACCGAAGTTGATGTGTATTTAACTTCTTTAGGGAAAACCTACAAAGGAAAAGTACGCCAAATAGGCAATTTTATAAACCCAAACAACCGAAGTTTTGGCATTGAAGTAAGTGTTCCAAACCCAGAAAATTTATTAAGACCTAACCAAGTTGCCAAACTTAAAATCATTGACTACGTAAACAATAATGCGATAACCGTTCCGTCAAATGTGATTCAAGAAGACGGACAAGGAAACAAATTTGTATACGCTGTAAACGGAAGCAATGGTAAAACCGGAACGGCCAAAAAAGTGATTGTAACACTCGGAAAATCATCAGATAATGTAACTGAAATTTTAAGTGGTTTAACTCCCGATGCTATTATTGTATCCGAAGGTGTAAATAACATTTCAGAAGGAATGAAACTTAATTTCTAAATATAATTGTTTCAAGTTTCAGGTTTCAAGTTGTTTTCTAAACGCTTAAAGCTGAAACTTGAAACCTTAAACTAAAAACATGTCACATCAAAACAAAGAATTCGGTATATCAAGCTGGGCTGTTGACAATAGAGTAACAGTCTACATCTTTGCATTATTAATAGTGGTTACAGGTTTGATTGCTTATGTAAACATGCCTCGGGAAGATTTTCCAGAAATTATTGAAAACAAAGTTTACATCTCCTCTGTTTTTCCAGGAAATTCAGCAGAAGATGTCGAGAAATTAATCATAAAACCACTCGAAAAAGAAATAAAAAACATAAGCGGTGTCGAAAAAGTAACAGCAAGTTCGTTCCAAGATTACGGAATGATTGTGGCAGAGTTTTCGGATAAAGTTTCTATTGAAGATGCCAAAGTAAAAATAAAAGACAAAGTTGACAACGTAAAAGCCGATACTGATTGGCCTAACCTGGACAACGGAAGTAAAGTAGAACCTTCAGTATTTGAATTGAACATTTCAGAAGAAGTGCCCATTTTGAATATTAATTTACAAGGAAATTACACCACGCAGCAACTTAAAAAATATGGCGAAAGACTTCAAGATGATATCGAAGAAGTTCCCGAAGTTAAAAAAGTAGATATTCTTGGTGTCGATGACAAAGAAGTTGAAATTGCTGTTGATATTTTTAAAATGACTGCGGCTCAAGTTACATTTGACGACATTCAAAACGCCGTTAAATACGAGAATATGACTCTTTCTGGTGGGAATTTAATTTCGCAAGGTTCTAGAAACAACATTAGAATCGTAGGGGAAATAAAAGACCCAAAAGAACTCGAAAATATTATTGTAAAACATCAAGACGGTACCATTTACCTAAAGGATATTGCAACTATTAGTTTTAAAGAAAAAGAAAAAACCACTTATGCTCGTGAAAAAGGCATCGAAGTTGTTATGCTTAGTGTAAAAAAACGCTCGAGCCAAAACATGATTTCGGCCATTGAGCAAGTAAAAGAAAAAATCAAATTAGCCCAAGAGAATTATTTGCCCAAAGATTTGAAATTAGAATTAACTAATGATCAATCCTCTCGAGTAGAACATCAAGTTGATGAATTGTCCAATCACATTATTTTTGGAATCGTGCTGGTAATGATCGTGTTAATGTTCACCATGGGATTACGAAACTCGCTGTTTGTTGGAGCTGCAATTCCATTATCAATGTTGATGGCGTTTACGATTCTGTCCGCTTTTGGATTAACCTTAAACACGATGGTACTTTTTGGATTAGTAATGGGATTAGGAATGCTGGTCGATGACGGAATTGTAGTCGTCGATAATGTATTCGCCAATATGAAAAAAGGAATGCCTAGAATTCAAGCTTCAAAAATTGGAATTGGCGAAATAGCTTGGCCTGTTATTTCTTCGACCGCAACAACATTAATGGCGTTTTTACCTTTTGCCTTATGGCCAGGAACCATGGGAAAATTCATGAAATATTTTCCTATTACCTTAACCATTACATTAAGTTCATCCTTATTTGTAGCCATGATTGTAAATGCAGCTATGACCGGAGGATCAATGGAAATTGAAGATAAAAACGTTTCTAAAAAATCGGCAAAAAAATATTCTATCATTTTTGGAATAATAGCCACTATTTTTGTGATTATTGGAAACCTTTACGATAGCAAAACAGCAAGAGCTATTGGTCATTTATCCATTATTTCTTTAGGATTAATGTGGTTGTATAAAATAAAATTATATCAATGGACACAAGATTTTCAGCATAATTTTTTTCCAAAAATGGAAAATAAATACAAATCGTTTTTGGCAAAAATATTAACCGGACGAAATGCTTGGATTGCGCTTGCTAGTATCATTGGAATGTTGTTTTTATCCTTAGTTTTATTAGGTGTTTTCCCTCGTAAAGTATTGTTTTTCCCTGATAATATTCCAAATCAAGCCATTACTTATATCGAATTTCCACAAGGAACAGCTATTGAAAAAACCGATAAAGCCACAAAATTTGTAGAAAATCAAATCATCGATATCATGAAAAAATATATCGATCCCAAAACTAATAAAAACTTCCTTGCCGAGAGTATCGTTTCGCAGGTTGGAGTTGGCGCTGGAAATCCAAATGTTGATGCAGGTTCGGCTTCGGAAACACCATTCAAAGGAAAAGTTACTGTAAATTTCTCCGAGTTCAAATTTAGACAAGGAATCAACACTGCCGATATTTTAGAAGAAATTCGTTCTAAAGTAAAAGGTATTGCTGGAGCAACCGTTACCGTCGAAAAAGATGCAAATGGTCCGCCAGCAGGTTATCCAATAAGTGTTCAGCTTACAGGCGATGATTATGACGAAATGCTCTCACAAGCAGGCAAAATGATTGCGTTTGTAGACAGCAAAAACATTCCTGGGATCGAAAAATTGAGTGTTGATGTCAATAAGCAAAGTCCGGAATTAGAAGTAAAAGTGGATCGTGTAAATGCTGGAAGTGCCGGAGTTACAACGGGTCAAGTTGGGTTTAATTTGCGCCGATCCGTTTATGGTCAAGAAGTTTCTACTTATAAAGAAGGAGATGATGATTATAATATTGTAGTGAGAATGCAACAAGACCAACGCAAAAACGAAAATGTATTGTTCAACCAGTCGTTGACTTTTAGAAACCAAAACAACGGTCAAATGATGCAAATTCCCGTTTCGGCAGTTTCAGAAACAGAAAAATCGTTTACCTATAATCAAATCAAACGAAAAAACTACAACCGTATATTAACCATTTATTCTAATGTATTAACGGGTTATAATGCAGATGAAATTACAAAACAAATTCAAACCGAATTAAAAGGGTATGAATTGACAAAAGGCATTACGTATTCCTTCTCTGGAGTGCAAGAAGAACAGGGAAAAAATCAAAGTTTCTTAATGTATGCTTTGTTTTTAGCCTTGTCAGGAATTACGATAATCATTGTTTTACAGTTTAATTCGGTTTCAAAATCAATGGTAATATTATTTACTGTGCTCTTGAGTTTTAGCGGAGTTTTCTATGGTTATGTAATTGCTAATATGGATTTTGTAATCCTAATGACCATGATGGGTATTATTTCACTTGCAGGAATTGTAGTGAAAAACGGTATTGTATTAATGGATTTCTTTGTCTTATTGCTGGATAAAAAAGTAGCAGAAAAAGAGGTTGAAAGTCACGATGATTTAACCCTAGAAGAAATAAAATTAGTAATTATCGATAGTGGGAAATCGCGTTTACGTCCCGTTTTATTAACCGCTTTGACAGCTGTGTTAGGCTTAATTCCACTCGCGATTGGACTAAATTTTGACTTCTTCGGACTGGTTACGGATTTAAACCCGCACTTATTCCTTGGTGGTGATAATGTAATATTTTGGGGACCATTGGCTTGGACGATTATTTTCGGGTTGACGTATGCCACAGTTTTGACACTGGTTATGGTTCCGGTAATGTTTTATTTGGTAAAACGAACCAAGTTTTGGTTGCGAGATCGAAGATTAGCCCGAGCTATTGAAATATAAGTTTTCTAAATCTTTAAAACAGAAACCACCCAAAATTTGATTTTGAGTGGTTTTTTGTTTTTGTAAAAAGAGTTTGAGTATATTTGAAAGAATATAACTTTTGTACAAATCAATGTCACAAAAGAAACCTTTAAATGACTTTTTGAAATACTATTTACAAATAATCAATCATGAATTTTAGACTTAAATTTTCCCTATTCGTATTCATTCTGAGTGTTTCGACACAAGCCCAGCAAATCAAAGTTTCCTTCTCCACAAAAGCATACGAAGGCGCTTTTTCGGGAAAAGTACTTTTATATCTTTCTAAAGATGGTAAAAGCCCAAAAGATTTAGGAATAGGATTACCCACACTTTCATGCTTTGCTATAGATGTCAATAATATAAACCCAAACGGAACTGTAGTATTTGATGATACCGCAATTTCATACGCAGTTAAACTATCAAATATAGAACGCGGGGAATATTATGTACAAGCCGTTTGGGATCGAAATTTGGGCGGACGAAATATTGGCAACAGCCCAGAAAATTTGTACAGCAAACCCATTAAAATCAATTTGACTAGGAATACAAAGGCAACTTATAGCATACAATGCGACCAGATAATTCCAAAACCTACTTTTAAGGAAACTGAATTTACAAAAGAAATAAAAGTGCCTTCGGCTTTGCTTTCAGTATTTTATAAAAGAGACATTACCATTGACGCAGCTGTTATTCTCCCAAAGGAATATTATAAAGAACCCACTCGTAAATTTCCGGTTCATTTTATAATTTTTGGTTTTGGCGGAGATTATCACGAATATTCCGGTAAAGAAGAAGCAAGTATTCCTCTTGAAAACGCACCTTGTATAACTGTAATTCTTGACGGAAATTGCCCAACAGGACACAGCACGTACGCAAACAGTGACAATAATGGTTCTTGGAGCGATGCGCTTGTGAAGGAGTTTATTCCAATGGTTGAAAAAAAGTATCGCTGCAATAGTGCAAGATTATTATCAGGCCATAGCAGTGGCGGTTGGTCTGTGTTGTGGTTGCAAATAAATTACCCCGAAACTTTTGCAGGTTGTTGGTCAAGTGCACCAGATCCCGTTGATTTTAGAAACTTTCAGCAAATTGATCTTTATACAAATAAAAACATGTTTTATGATAAAGAGGGAAATTTGAGATTAGATGCAGCTGTTGGCGGATACATTCCGTGGTTGTATTTGAGGGATGATTATAGAATTGAAGATGTACTTTATCGTGGCGAGCAATATGCTTCTTGGAATGCTGTTTTTGGTAAAAAAACTAAAGACGGTGCTCCTGAAAAAATCTGCAATACAAAAACTGGAGAAATTGACAGCAATGTAGTCGCTCATTGGAAAGCATACGATATATCCTTGCTAATTCGCACGAACTGGCAGCAACTTAAAACCGAGTTAAACGGTAAAATTAGAATATCAACCGGCAATCAAGACAACTATTTTCTCAATCAAGCGGTAGAGTTATTAGAAGTAGAAACCAAAAAATTAAATGCTGATTTTGTTTATGACTATTATCCTGGAGACCATTTTACAGTTCACACACCAGAATATGATACCGCAGGATATGCTTTTCTAGCCAATAAATATGCTGCATGGGTTTCTAAAAAAACAGCTCTTGGGAATTAATTTAATAATCGAAAACGCAAAGTTTAACATGAAATATACCGAAAAAATACAGCATTTACTACCTTTAGGATATCTTTATCTTGTAATAGTAGGAATCCTAAAGGAAACTGCTTTCTTTTATCAAATAGGGATAAACATTTTGAAATACTCCTCAATTATGGATGTATTAATGAGTCCAATTGCTACTTTAACTACACATCCTATAATATTTGTAGTCTTCACTTCTATTTTTGTGTTTTGCTACTATTTGCCTTCTATTTTATACAAGCACGATCACAAAAAATGGGTCCAAAAAGCATTTGAATTAAAAAAAACAAAAAGTGATTTGCCCGAAGATGAAATTAAAAATTATTACTTGTTTATTGCAATAAAAACACTGGCGATGGGTGTATTATCTGTTTATTTAGGTTACGGAATTGGAGAAGGCTTTACTACAGCTTCAAGGATAAAGGACAATAAACTACAATTTGACTACAAAATGAATTACAACTCAGGAGAATCAGAACAAGTATGTTTACTAGAAACAAATAGTTTGTATTACTTTTATGTTTCGAAAGACCAGAAAACAGTAAAAATTGCATCCATAAGTGGAATAAAAAACATTGAATTAATCAAAAATAGAATGTTTAAGGAAAAATAAAAAATGATCATTAGAGAAGCTGTAATTCAAGACATAAAACAAATTCAACTTGTTAGAAATTCTGTAACAGAAAACGTTTTGTCTAATCCAGACTTAGTTACAGACCAAGATTGTAAAGAGTTTTTGACCCAAAGAGGGAAAGGTTGGGTTTGTGAAATAAATAATGAAATTGTTGGGTTTTCTATTACCGACTTGAAAGACAATAATATTTGGGCACTGTTTTTAAAACCTGAATTTGAAAAAAAAGGAATAGGCAAACAACTTCATGACATTATGCTGGATTGGTATTTTAACAAGACTAAAAATACGGTTTGGTTAGGAACTTCACCTAAATCAAGAGCAGAAACATTTTATAGAAAAGCAGGTTGGACTGAAACTGGAATACATGGAAAAGGAGAAATTAAATTTGAAATGACATATAATGACTGGTTAAGTAAAACAGCAAATAATATTTAACACGAATTAATTATAAAATGAAAGTTACAATAACATCAATTGAATTAAAGGGTGCATTGCATTTTTTTTTATTCGCCAATCATGTGTTTAAAATAGTAGAAGAATTAAAAACGGCAAACTATATTGAATTTAGACGGAATGGTCATTGGAAAAAATTTTATACTATGACACTTTGGGACAATGATTTAGATATGAGAGCATTTGCAAAAAGTGGTGCTCACCTTGAAGCCATGAAAAGAAGTAAGAAAATCGCAAAAGAAATCAGAACTTATACATATGATGCTGAGGAATTGCCTTCGTGGGATGAAGCCAGAATACTTTTGAATAAGGCAAAAGTAATTCGATATTAAGGTTTCGATTGTTCCTTTTAAATAAATCAACTGAAGATTAAATATCAAAATCGGCTGTTACAAAAACTTGTGACAGCCGATTTTTTTATAGACGCTATATTAACAATTTAATACACAGAAATAGTTCGTCAAATTTAAATTCATTTTTTCTATATTCTGACAACAAGAGCGTCTTTGTATGAAGTAAATTTATAAAATAAAATTGTATTGAAAAAATATTTTGGACAGAAGTTATCAACCGTTTTAGGCTAGAAAAATAAGAATATCCCAACAAAAAAGCCAATGCAATGCATTGACTTTTAAAATATACACTTTTGGAATTAATTCAAGAGTGCGTCTAATTGTTTTTGCAATTCAGGATTTGATGGTCTTGCAGCATCCGATTTTACAACTTTACCGTTCGGGTCTATCAAAATAAATCTCGGTATTGAATTAATCCCGAATGCTTTTATAAAATCAGAAGTCCAATTATTATCTGCAAATAATTGTATTCCGCCCAATGCTTTGTCATCAACAAATTTTTTCCATTTATCGTGGTCTTTAGCTACATCAACTGAAATACTAACAAATTCAATGTTTTTGCCATGATATTTTTCTTCCACTTTCTTTAATGAAGGAATTTCAGCACGACATGGTCCACACCAAGTTGCCCAAATGTCGATGTAAACATACTTCCCTTTTAAATCGGTTAGTTTTGTGTTCCCACCTTTATGGTTTTCATAATCAAATAATGGCGAAACGGTATCATTCATTTTGCTTTTGGCCAAATTTGCTTCATAATTTTTTTTGTAATACTGGACGATAGCATTATAATTATCCTCAATACTTGTTTTTTGGAGTACTACAAAAATTGGATCTAATTTTTTGTTTTCTAAACGCTTCAAATCATCCGCTTTTTTCTGGTCAAGTCCTTTAAAAAAATCAACTTCTTTTGCAATAAGTAAACTGGCTATGTCGGTTTTCTCTTCAAACATAGAATTTTGAGCTAAAAAATTGTTTTCAATAGAACCTTTCCCACTATAAACTATAGATTCATCAAATTTTTTGGTATCCAATTTCATTTTTAAATCGAATCCATCTTTTAGATATAAAACCGTATATTCATTCCCATCAGAAAACGAATATCTTCCGGTTTCAACATGCATTGTGTCTTTAAAAATACCCGCTTTGTTGATTTGAATCTTTTTTATCAATTTGTTTTTATAGTCTGTAATATAAATTACATCTCCAAATTTATTAGCGATTTCCGCCTGAAAGGTCATGTACTTTTTGCCTTGTGCATTGCCATTAACAATACTTGATAATACAAATGCAATTAAAAATATTTTTTTCATAAGATTTTAATTTTAGTTATTCAAAACTACTTTTATTTTTTTTAGGACCAACAATGATTAACAAAAATTTACCTAATATATTACAGCAGTTATGACTTTTAGTTTTGATGATTGTTGTATAAAACTGGACTTAAAAATCTAATAACCTGAGTTCGATTAATAAAATATTGATTTTCAATAGGTTTTAAGTCCTGCAAGGTTTTAAAAACCTTGTAGGTATATGGTTTTTGAAGTGTTTTTATACCTACAAGCTCAAAAAAAAGACCTTGCAGGACAAGCACAATAATTTAAATCGTTAATTAATGCAATAATAATCGACCAAAGGTTAATACATGAAGTCGTCAATATTAACAGCTAAAAAAAGCCAAAAAAAATAGCGATAAAATATTTTATCGCTATTTATAATTGTTGTTATGCATGATAGGAACCTGAACAGTTTTATAACATGCAAGTTATTAATTTCTTGCTGCCAATGCTTCTTTTTTCCAGCTTTTAACCGATGCAATTCGGTTATCAGAATAATCGACTTCGCTTAAATTACTAAATCCTGTTGTTACATCTTGAGACCAAAAAAACCATTTGTTAGTTTTGACACCATTTTTATATTCACCAGAAGCGATTTTGTTTCCTTTTTCATCAAAAGAAATCCAAACTCCTTCTAACTTTCCGTTTTCAAAAAAACCTACTTGTTGCACTTGACCATTTTCAAAAAAGTAAGTAGCTTTCACTTTTTTACCAAATTTTTCTAATACAGGCTCAGCTGCTTGTGAGTAAATTACTCCTGAAATCAATATTCCAAATAAAACTATATACTTTTTCATGTCTTTTTTTTTAGGGGTTCAAATTAACTTCAACAAAGATAGAAATTAATTTACAATAAAAAAACTTTTAGTTAACAATTTGGTAACATTGGATAAAAACTTAACATTGGAAATTAAATTGAAATTAAAAACAATAGGATAAAAACTCTTTATATATCAATTCAATATTCATAATTAGTCCTAAATTTGCAGTCTAAAATTATTACAATGTATAGAAGTCATAATTGTGGGGAATTGAACGCCTCACATATTAATAAGGAAGTTACGCTTGCGGGATGGGTTCAAAAATCACGTGACAAAGGGTTTATGAATTGGATTGATTTACGCGATCGATACGGAATTACCCAATTGATTTTCGACGAAAGTCGTTCTGAAAAAGAAGTTTTTGAATTGGCAAAAACACTTGGTCGTGAATTTGTGGTTCAAGTTAAAGGAACTGTGATTGAACGCGAAGCAAAAAACAAAAACATACCAACAGGCGAAATCGAAATTTTAGTATCCGAGTTAAACATATTAAATGCTTCACTAACTCCACCTTTTACTATTGAAGATGAAACCGATGGTGGCGAAGACATCAGGATGAAATACCGTTACCTTGATATTCGTCGTAATCCCGTAAAAAACAACCTGCTTTTTCGCCATAAAGTGACCATGGAAGTACGAAAATATTTATCCAATTTGGATTTTTGCGAAGTAGAAACCCCTTATTTAATCAAATCCACTCCCGAAGGCGCAAGAGATTTTGTAGTTCCTTCTCGAATGAACGAAGGACAATTTTATGCTTTGCCACAATCGCCACAAACTTTTAAACAATTGTTGATGGTGGGCGGAATGGACAAGTATTTCCAAATCGTAAAATGTTTCCGAGACGAAGATTTACGTGCCGATCGTCAACCTGAGTTTACACAGATCGATTGCGAAATGGCTTTTGTTGAGCAAGAAGACATCTTAAATGTTTTTGAAGGATTGACTCGTCATTTGCTAAAAGAAATCAAAGGGATTGAAGTAGAAAAATTCCCAAGAATTACTTACGACTATGCCATGAAAACCTACGGAAATGATAAACCAGATATTCGTTTTGGGATGGAATTTGGGGAGTTGAATGAATTTACACAGGATAAAGAATTTTCCGTTTTCAACACGGCTGAATTAGTTGTAGGAATCGCAGTTCCTGACGCTGGAGAATATTCCCGTAAAGAAATAGATGCTTTGATTGAGTGGATCAAACGTCCACAAATTGGCGCTAGCGGAATGGTTTATGTAAAATGTAACCCTGACGGAACTTACAAATCATCAGTAGATAAATTTTACGATCAAGAAGATTTAAATAATTGGGCAAAAACAACTGGTGCAAAAGCGGGCGATATGATTTTCGTGCTTTCTGGTCCAGCTGATAAAACCCGGACGCAACTTTCGGCTTTGCGAATGGAATTGGCAACACGTTTAGGATTACGGAATCCTGGCATATTCGCTCCACTTTGGGTGGTAGATTTCCCATTATTAGAATTGGATGAAGCAAGCGGAAGATGGCACGCTATGCATCATCCGTTTACTTCTCCAAAACCAGAAGACATGGAATTATTGGCAACTAATCCAGGAAAAGTTAGAGCCAATGCCTATGATATGGTATTAAACGGAAACGAAATTGGCGGTGGTTCTATTCGTATTCATGACAAAACTACACAACAATTAATGTTTAAATATCTAGGATTTACTGAGGAAGAAGCTCGTAATCAGTTCGGATTTTTAATGGATGCCTTTCAGTTTGGTGCGCCACCACACGGTGGATTGGCTTTTGGATTAGACCGATTAGTCGCCATACTTGGCGGACAAGAAACTATTAGAGATTTTATTGCTTTCCCCAAAAATAATTCCGGAAGAGATGTCATGATTGATGCACCGTCATTAATAGATGAAAGTCAGTTAAAAGAATTGCATATTCAATTAAATTTAAAATAATATTTGTTCCATTTATGAACAGAAAACGCTGTAAATCAATATTTTTTATAAAATTTCGCACATTAATCTCGTTCGTATTATATTAAATATTACATTTGCCACATTATAAATTATTATCATTATTACAATGCGTACAGGTACAGTTAAATTTTTCAATGAATCTAAAGGTTACGGATTCATTACAGACGAAGAAACAGGAAAAGACATTTTTGTTCATGCATCAGGAATCAACGCGGAAGAACTTCGTGAAGGTGACAGA
>NZ_JANNXH010000070.1:0-10877 GCF_031409475.1 Flavobacterium sp.
CAAAAGGATTTAGCTGCTGACTTTCAGAAAGTTCGTTGTTTTTCACTACTTTATTTATGGAACTCAAAATGAGGGTAACGGGTGTTCTTATTTCGTGAGAAATATTGGTAAAAAAATCTTGTTTCAAATTATAAAGTTCCACATCTTTTTCGTGAGAAAATTTCTCGAATCGTAAATCCGCTTTCATATTTTCCCACGAAATGATGTATTTCATAAAAACATAGAAAAGCAATATTCCTAAAAGCGCATACATCAAAAAAGCCCACCATTCGAACCAAAAAGGTTTTAATATCTCAATATTTAACGAACTGTATTGATTTGCCCACTCACTTCCCAATTCTCTGCTCCTGACTTTAAAAACATAGTCGCCGGAAGAAAGATTGGTGTAGGTTGCTGACCCTTCTTTTCCTATTGATCGCCAATTTTTATCAAAATTTTCCATTTTTATTTGGTACTCGCAACTGGCAGAAGAGGGAAAAAGCATTGCGGCAAATTCAAAAGTAATTACGTCTTGATCGTGTTTTAAGGTAATATTTTCAGAAAGAGAAATGTCTTTTTTTAATATCTCGTCTTCGCCAATAGGAACTTCATTGTTGAAAAGTTTAAAGCTGGTAAATTTTACTTTTGGATTGACATTATTGACCTCGATGGTTTCGGGATTAAATTTGACAACTCCTTTGGAACAGCCAAAATAAAGCATTCCTTTTTCGTCCTTAAAACCAGAATTTATATGATAATCTTCATTAAGATTGGAAAAATTTTTAAACGTTTTTGTGGCATAATTATAATTAAAAATGCCTTGCTTGGTACTAAACCAGATCAGTCCATTATTGTCTTCAACAATTGCCATCACGGTTTGATAACGAACATTCTTGAAAGCATCAAAACGATTGATTTTTTGCGTTTTGGTATCCAATAAGTTGATTCCTTCGCCAGCAGTTCCCATCCAAATATTTCCTTTGGAGTCTTTTAAAATACTATAAAGATAATCGCTACTAATAGAGTTTGTATTTCCTTCGATACTTTTAAACACTTTAAATCGATTGGTTTTGGTATCCAAAAGATTCACTCCACCGCCAAAAGTCGCCACCCAAATAAAATGCTTGTCTTTTTGTAGCGATAGTACATTGTTGCTGCTTATTGCGTTTTCAGCTCCTTTTTTTTCCTTGAAACTTTTAAATTCTTTTGTTTTTACATCTAAATAATTCAGTCCTCCACCCCAAGTTGCTATCCAAAAATTGTTTTTCTCATCTTCGACAATGTAACGAACATCATTAAAACTCAAAGATTTTGAATCTCCTAAATTCTGTTTAAATTGGGTAAAACTACCTGTTTTGTAATTGAAATTAACCAATCCATTGACAAAAGTTCCTATCCAAAGCGTTCCATTCTGAGCTTCATATATGTATTGAATGTAATCATCACCAATTGAATTTTTATTTGTGCTATTATACCGTTTTGTAGTATTGTAATTTTTCGAAAAAACACTCAATCCTTTTCCATCTAATCCCATAAAATAAGCATTCTTGTTTTTATAGACCGACAATACCGAAACGGGAGATTCCCTTTTACTAGTACTTGGTATAAAAGTATAATCTTCATTAAGACCCAACACGTCAACCCCATTCCAAGCCGTTCCCGACCAAATATTTGAATTCTCATCTTCCATCAGCGCATAAATGGCATTGCTGGAAATAGATAAATCCGTTTGGGAATCATTAGTGTAATTAGTGACCGATGGACGAATACTATTTATGTTTTTCACTTTAAAAAGCCCTACACCATCAGTCCCAATCCATATCACGCCTTTTCGATCTCTTTTAAGGCAACGCACAATATTAATAGCTTTATCTATTCCATATAACTTTTTTTGAAAACTCAAACTATTCAAATCAAATGTCAGCAATCCTTTTCCACTGGTTCCTATTAAGATTTCGTTTTTGTTGATTCCGCATAAAGAGTGAATGTAGTCGGGTGAAATAGCATTAGACGTCTTGATTTGGTTGAACTTTCCAGTAGTTGTATTGAATTTATTTAGTCCTCCACCAAAAGTACCAATCCACAGATTTTTGTCTGTATCTTCAAAAATACTCCTAACATCATTGTGACTAATGGAATGAATATTTTTATTATCGAACTGATAGGTTTTAAAAGTTTGATCTTTTTCATTTAAATAAGAAAGTCCATTTTTTGTACCCAGCCAAATAATACCTTTTGAATCCTCAAAAATAGTATTCAATTCATTGGAAGGAATTGAAGTATTATTATTTAAAATATTTTTGTAAACTACAAATTTATCGTTCGAGAGAATGTATAAGTTCAAACCTCCGCCAAATGTGGCTATCCAAATTCTCCCTTTATGGTCAATTAACAAATCAGATATATCATTTGAACTTAAGCCACTATTTTGTTTATTGTATATTTTTATTTTGTTGCCATCAAAACGATTTAATCCGTTCTCGGTTCCAATCCAAACAAAACCATTTTTCTCCTTAACAATACTGCTTACTCTGTCATTAGACAAGCCCTTAGTTTGGTTTATTTTATTAAATAAAACCTGAGACTGTCCAAAACATGGAGTGTACACCATGTTGAGTAAAAATAAAATAAAAAAAGTGTGTATAAGTCTTGTTTTCAATGCAAAATTCAAGTTTAGGAGTTTTCGAAAATAAAGTATTGAATTATTTTTAGGTATAAATAAATCGTTTGAAAATTCTGGTTACAAGAACAAATGTAATTAATTAACCCTAATTTTTTTTTTAATCGTGAATTCTTAAAACAAATAGCAGTGTTAATATTCAAAAAAAAACTCTCAAAATGACAAAATAACAATAGTTACTTTCAAAAAAAAATCCCAATAATTCCTTCGAAGTATTGGGACGTTTTGATAACAGCGACATTCGAGGATGCAATTTGATGGTTATTTAACCACAAAGACACTAGGAATGCGCAAAGTTCACTAAGAAAAATTCTAAGAATTGTATTGTTAATCGTAAATTTCTTTTCTATGCCCTAAGTCAATAACATCAATTAGAAGGATGTCGTCAAAAATCTCATAAATTACTCTATAATCTCCCACACGAATCCTGTATCCTTTTCTGTCTTTCAACTTTCTATAGCCTTGCGGTCGAGGATTATCAGAAAGACTTCCAATTGCTGATAAAATTGGATTTGCAATGTCATCGGATAATCTATCGAGTTTCTTTTGTGCTTTTTTGGAAAAATCAATACTATACATTTGACTTTTTACTTTCTCTGGTTTTCATATAATCTTCAAATGATATTCGATAACCATCATCCTCTCTTTTAGCTTCATCATAAAGACGAACATCTTCTAGATCTTCCAAATTTTCGATCAATTTATTGTATTTTTTTATGGGCAACAAAACCGCTGTTCTATTTCCTTTTTCGTCAGTCAAAAATTGAGTTTCCATAGCTTTTGTTATTTTAAGTAAAGTTATAAATTTATTTAACCCGAATCACAAAATAATTTTTCTTCCCGCTTTGCAACAATACAAACTGGTTGTTGATTAAATCTTTGGTCGAAAGCACAAAATCTTCGGGTATTTTTTCCTTATTTACCGAAATAGAATTGGCTGTCAATGCTCGTCTTGCCTCGCCATTCGATTTTAGAAATCCTGTTTTTTCATTTAGAACGTCCACAATATTGATGCCAACTTCAATTTCAGTTCTAGCTATTTCGGCTTGCGGAACGCCTTCGAAAACTTCTTGAAAAGTTGCTTCGTCTAGTTGTTTCAAATCATCGGCAGTTGCATTTCCAAAAAGGATATTCGATGCTTTTATTGCCTTATCCAAATCTTCTTTTGTATGTACAAAAACAGTTAATTCTTCGGCTAGTTTTCTTTGTAAAACTCTCAGATGTGGTGCAACTTTGTGTTCTTCGATTAAATTTTCGATTGCGTCTTTTTCGAGAAAAGTAAAAATCTTGATGTATTTTTCAGCATCAACATCGGTGGTGTTTAACCAAAATTGATAGAATTTATATACCGAAGTTTTATCGGCAGTAAGCCAAACATTTCCGCCTTCGGATTTTCCAAATTTAGATCCATCGGCTTTTGTAATCAATGGGCATGTCATAGCAAATGCTTTGGCTCCATCGTGATTCATTCGTCGCACTAATTCGGTTCCTGTTGTGATATTTCCCCATTGATCTGAACCGCCCATTTGTAACAAACAATTGAATTCTTTATGCAAATGATAAAAATCGTACCCTTGAATTAACTGGTAGGTGAACTCCGTAAAGGACATTCCTTCGCCATCGCCAGTTAACCGTTTTTTAACAGAATCTTTGGCCATCATATAATTTACAGTAATGCGTTTACCTACATCACGAGCAAAATTAATGAAGGACAAATCCTTCATCCAATCGTAGTTGTTTACTAAAATAGGTGCGTTGTTTTCATTGGAACTAAAATCCAAAAAACGAGACAATACTTGCTTTATTCCAGCCACATTATGATTTAAAGTAGCTTCGTCTAAAAGATTTCTTTCGTCTGATTTTCCTGATGGATCACCTATCATTCCGGTTGCTCCGCCAACAAGTGCAATGGGTTTATGTCCAAAGTTACCTAAATGAACCAGAAGAATTATGGGCACTAAACTCCCAATATGTAAGGAATCTGAAGTAGGATCAAAACCAATATAAGTAGTGGTCATTTCCTTCAATAACTGTTCTTCGGTTCCGGGCATGATGTCGTGAACCAATCCGCGCCATTGTAATTCGGCAATAATATTTTTCATTTAAATAATCAATTTGGGCAAAGATAAGAATTTCAATGGCAATGGCAATTTCAAAATTTCAATAGCAATTTCAAAATTCAATTTCAAAAAATCAAAATCTATTCAAAATTGACAAGAGTTTTCAAAGCATTTTAGGATATTGTTAGTGCATTTTATTCCAATTGAAATTGCCATTGCCATTGCTGTTGATTTTATTACATTTACGATATGGTTTTAGTCACAGGAGGAACGGGATTAGTGGGTGCACATTTACTTCTTCATTTAGTTGATAATGGAGTCTCGGTTCGCGCTATTTATCGAAATGAAAAAACTATACAAAGAACAAAAACGCTTTTTTCTCTTTATAAAAAAGAATTACTTTTTGAAAAAATAGACTGGATTATTGCTGATATATTAGATGTACCAACTTTGGAAATTGCTTTCGAAAACGTGGAATATGTTTATCATTGTGCCGCAATAATATCATTTGACCCAAAGGACGAAGGCTTACTTCGCAAAACTAATATTGAAGGAACTGCGAATATTGTCAATTTTTGCATCTCTAATAGTGTAAAAAAATTATGCTTTATAAGTTCAATTTCTGCGCTGGGCGATTTAAAAAACAATGAAAAAACCATAACCGAAGAAACCGAATGGAATCCCGAAAAACCGCATTCTGATTATGCTATTTCTAAATATGGCGCTGAAATGGAAGTTTGGCGAGGACATCAGGAAGGACTAAATGTCATTATTGTAAACCCAGGAGTAATTCTTGGTCCAACCATCTGGCAAGAAGGAAGCGGAAAAATTTTTACTCAAATCCAACAGGGCTTATCGTTCTACACCAAAGGAATAACTGGGTTTGTTGCCGTAAATGATGTAGTCAAAATTTTGATTCAACTCATGAATAGTAACATCAACAACGAAAGATTTACGCTAGTTGCAGAAAACATTGTGTATCGTGATCTGTTAAATTCAATTGCAAATGCCTTGAAAATGAAAAGACCTACAATTTATGCCAGTCCAATTTTGATGGGTTTTTTGTGGAAAATAGATTGGTTTGTATCCACTTTTTTTAGACAAAAAAGAAAACTTTCTAGAGCTGCTGCTAAAGCTTCTTATTCTAAAAATTTATACTCAAATGCTAAAATAAGTAACGCATTGGGAATAACTTTTTTGGATATCAATCAGAACATAAAAGAAATAGCAAAATTTGTAAGCTGATTTTATGATCTGGAAAAACAGCTTTTTATTGTTGTTTTTCAAAATTAATATCGAGTCTCTTACTTTTTTAGATTCGTTTTTTCTTTACTTTTTTTAAGGGCTTTTTGTTTTTTATTTTCAGCAGCAATTAAGGTATCAAGTGCTAATTTATTTTTCTCCAGTCGATCATTAACTGTTTTATACATTTTTTTATACTCCTTATAATTCGTTGCATAATAACTATTACTTTTCGCAAATTGTAAGCTATCCACTTTATATTTTTTTAAAATAAACGCTGTTGGGTTTGTATTGTAATCTTCGGCAGAAGTAAGATGTTGGTATTTTATTGCTTCTAGAATAGATAAATCATAGATAATGTCTATCATTATATCTTTCTCGATAAGTTTTTTTGGTTTCTTTATTATTTCTTCTTTACAAGAAACTAATACTGATAGCAAAGCTAAAAAAAATAGTACTTTTTTCATCTTAAAATGTTTATCTGTCAAATAGTAATCGTTTTCCAGCTCGGATATTTTTTACTTTAAACGCGTTGTATACTAACTGACCGTTTACAAACGTATGCGTAATTCTGGATTTAAAAGTATATCCTTCAAATGGAGACCAACCACATTTCGCAAGAATATTATCTTTGTTTACACTCCATGGCAAACCTGGATTTACAATTACTAAATCGGCATAATATCCCACTTTTATAAATCCACGCTTTTCTATTTTAAAAATTTTCGCAGGATTATGGCACATTTTTTCGACTATTTTTTCAATACTTATTTTGCCTTGATGGAACGCTTCAAACAGAGCTACAACAGCGTGTTGCACTAATGGTCCGCCAGAAGGTGCTTTTAAGTAGGATTGTTTTTTTTCCTCTAAAGTATGTGGTGCGTGATCTGTTGCAATTACATCAATCCTGTCGTCTAATAAAGCTTCCCATAAAACTTTTCGATCGTTGGCTGTTTTAACTGCAGGATTCCACTTTATCAAATTGCCTTTGGTAGCATAATCATCATTGGTAAACCACAAATGATGAATACAAACTTCGGCGGTAATTTTCTTTTCCTCTAATGGAATTTTATTGGTAAATAAATCCATTTCTTTAGCCGTAGAAAGATGAAAAACATGCAGTCTAGCTCCTGTTTTTTTGGCTAGAGCAATTGCTTTTGATGACGAAATATAACACGCTTCTTCGCTGCGAATTAAGTGATGCGCTGTTACTGGAATGTCGTCGCCGTATTGAGTTTTGTATTTTTCTAAATTGTTTTTTATAGTAGTTTCATCTTCACAATGCACTGCAATTAACAACGGTGTACTCGAAAATATTTTTTCTAAAGTAACATCGTTATCCACTAACATATTTCCGGTTGATGAGCCTAAAAATATTTTAATTCCGGCAACATTCTTGGGATTTGTTTTTAGAACTTCGGATAAGTTATCGTTAGTTGCTCCCATCATAAAGGAATAATTTGCATAGGAATTCTGGGATGCTATTTGGTATTTTTGTTCTAATATTTCTTGAGTAACCGCATTTGGAACCGTATTGGGTTGTTCTATAAACGAGGTGATACCACCAGCTACAGCTGCTTTAGACTCCGATTCTATATCGCCTTTGTTCGTGAGTCCAGGTTCTCTAAAATGTACTTGATCATCAATTGCGCCTGGAATTAGATAATTTCCTTCGGCGTCGATAATGGTGTATTGTGCTGATTTCGCACTAATACTTTCTGAAATTTCAACAATTAAGTCATTTTCGATGAGTACATCTCCTTCAAAGATTATTCCTTCGTTTACTATCTTGGCATTCTTTATTAAAACCCTATTTATCATTTTCATATTATATCGAGTTGACTAACCGTTTTAATCGAAGTGCAATAACTCCAAAAACTGCTTCGATTATGATTGAATTACTCATTTTAGATTGTCCTTTTGTTCTATCTGTAAAAATAATTGGGACTTCGACAATTTCAAATTTTTTGCAGAAGGTTCTGTATTTCATTTCAATTTGAAAAGCATAGCCCACAAATTTTATTTTATCAATGTTTATTTTTTCCAATACTTCTCTTTTGTAACAAATAAATCCAGCTGTGGCATCATGAATTTTCATTCCGGTAATGAATTTTACATAAACCGAGGCAAAATAAGACATAAGCACCCGACTTAAAGGCCAGTTTACAACATTTACTCCTGTTACATATCGTGATCCAATGGCTAAATCAGCGCCGCCAAAATGACAAGCATCGTACAATTTTTCTAAATCGTTTGGGTTATGAGAAAAATCGGCATCCATTTCAAAAACATATTCATATTTATGATCTAATGCCCATTTAAAACCGTGTACATAAGCAGTTCCTAGTCCTAATTTACCTGTTCTTTTTTCTAGAAATAATCTATCTTTATATTCCGTTTGTAGTAAAACTACTTTATCGGCTGTAGCATCAGGAGAATTATCATCAACAACAAGAATATGAAAAGGTTTGTGTTGTGATAACACCGCTCTTATAATACTTTCGATATTTTCAATTTCGTTATAGGTTGGAATTATAACAATACAGTCGTTCATATTTTGATTAATTTCCATGCAAAAATAATCTTTTTATGCCATTTGAATGATATTAAATTTATAATAAAAAGAATGAAATAAAAAAGTAGTAATTTTGTATCAATATGATTGAAAATGTACTCCATCCTAGAATATTAGAAAATAAAGATTGGGCGACTTTCTTGTTTGTACTTTCTTTTTCTATAATTGCTATTACCAAATCAGTCTTTGAAACTCGATTTGCCGATTTTTCAAAATTAATTTATTCCGATAAATACATCAATATTTACAAAGACAGCAGTCACCTTAAAAGCGGTTTTACCATTTCATTGTTTTTTGTTCAGGTTATTTCGTTAGCTTTCTTGATTCAGCTTTTATTGAGCCATTTTGGTTATGCTTCAAAAACAGATTGGATTTTGTACATTCAAATAATTACTTTCTTGATTTTCTTTATTTTATCAAAATATTTAATCGAGAAAATAATTGCAACTTCATTCGATATTGAGGAATTTATCGAACAATTTAATCTACAAAAAGTAATATACAGAACTTATATTGGTTTATTTCTACTCCCAATCAATGTAATATTATTTTATTATGACTCAATTTCAAGAAATATTTTAGTATGCATTGTTGCTATTGTGCTCATAATAAATATATTAACTTATTTGATTTCAATTAAAAATTATCAAACACTAATATTTGGTAAGATATTTTATTTTATTTTATATCTTTGCGCCTTTGAAATAGCACCTTACTATTTTATGTATTATTGGTTTACAAAAGGGATTGCTTAGAAAACGATTAACTATGAAAGTGAAAACAATTTTGGTGTCACAGCCCGAACCTAAAGTAGAGAATTCACCTTACTTTGAGCTTCAACAAAAGCATAAATTAAAAATTGATTTCAGACCTTTTATTCACGTAGAAGGAGTTAATGCAAAAGAGATTCGACTTCAAAAAATTGATCTCAATCATTACACCGCAATTATTTTAACGAGTAGAAACGCTGTAGATCATTTTTTCAGAGTAGCTGATGAAATGCGTTATAAAGTTCCCGAAGGATTAAAATACTTTTGTCAGTCTGAAGCAGTAGCCTTTTATTTGCAAAAATATGTAGTCTACCGAAAACGTAAAATTTATGTTGGTCCAAAAGATTTTGCCGATTTGTCTCCTTTAATTAAGAAATATAAAGACGAAAAATTCTTATTGCCCGCATCAGATCAATTGAATGCAGATGCGCCAATAACTCTTAACAACTTAAAAGTAGATTGGACTCAAGCTATTTTTTATAAAACGGTCATGAGTGATTTGTCAGATCTAGCCGATGTTTATTATGATGTGCTTGCGTTTTTTAGTCCAACAGGGATCAAATCATTATTTATGAATTTCCCAGATTTCGAACAAAACAATACAAGAATTGCAGTTTTTGGAAGCACAACACAAAAAGAAGCTTTAGAAAATGGTTTAAGAATTGATATTCTTGCGCCAACTCCCGAAACACCATCGATGACAATGGCTTTAGAAAAATACATCGCCGAAGCCAACAAAGGAAAATAGACTTCTATGAAATGGCACTCTTAATTGCAATTTCAATACCAATAAAAAATCCAAATTCTAATTGTCACCTCAATTGGGATTTGGATTTTTTTATTTAAAATTCATCTTTTTTTAATTCATTTTGATTACTTTTGATTTCAAATTATAACTAAAAACAGCATTTTAGTTTAAAAATATAATTATGAAAATCAATTCTCTAATTGTAGAAATAGACGGAATCGATAAAGAAATTTTGCGCGACTTGATGGACGACGCTCGAAAACCAATTCTCCAAATCGCGAACAAAATTGGAATTTCGGGTGCAGCAATTCACCAGCGACTTCGAAAACTAGAACAATCTGGAGTTATTTCGGGTTCGAAATTTACCGTGAACAATAAAATTTTGGGTTATAATACCATGGCTTTTGTGGGTATTTATCTGGACAAAGCGGCAAGAAATCCTGAAGCTGTCAAAGATTTAAAAAAAATACCCGAAGTGCTGGAATGTCATTATACAACAGGTAATTGGTCGATATTAATTAAAATTATTTGTCGCGATAACGAACATTTAATGCAATTACTCAACACAAAAATCCAAGCCATCGAAGGCGTTTCTAGAACGGAAACTTTTATTTCGTTAGACCAACAAATCGATAGGCAAATTCTATTGTAAATTTTTTTCAATAACAATTTCAATAACAATTAAGTAAAAGTCAAAATTTAATGTCTCATTTAGTGAAGCACTAAATTAATTTGCCACAGATTTCAAAGATTAACACAGATTGATTCGTTACACAGCTTAAAAATCTTTTTAATCTTTGAAATCTGTGGCAAAAACTTTTTT
>NZ_JANNXH010000071.1:0-31487 GCF_031409475.1 Flavobacterium sp.
GATGCATTGAGAGGATTTGCCATAATGTGCATTGTTATTCTACATAATATGGAACATTTTGAATTCTATTATTATCCAGAACAACTGCCAGAATGGATGAAAATTTTAGATGCAAATCTATTGAGCACAGCCTATTTCTTATTTGGTGGAAAAGCATATGCTATTTTTGCCATACTTTTTGGATTTAGTTTTTACATTCAAAATGAAAATCAAATCAAAAAAGGAAACGATTTTAGACTTCGTTTTTTTTGGCGAATGATGTTGCTGTTAATTTTTGGATTTATAAATACTGCTTTTTATCAAGGAGATATTTTAACATTATACGCCATTTTAGGATTGATCTTAATCCCTTTTAGTAATTTAAATAATAAAACCGTTTTTATAATTGCTACTTTCTTGTTGTTGCAGCCCATGGAATGGGGTAAATTTTTATACCTGACCATAAATCCTGACTTTATTCCTAGTCCAAATTTATCGGAGAGTTATTATAAAGAAGTCGCTGAATATATGACAAAGGGTACCTTTTGGGATTATATGATTGGTGATGTAACTCTTGGAAAAACGGCTTCTGTTTTATGGTCATGGGAAAATGGTCGCATTTTTCAAGCTCCAGCCTTATTCCTATTTGGCATGTTAGTTGGCAGAAAACAACTTTTTGTGAACACATTAGAAAATATATTGTTTTGGAAAAAAGCATTGAAAATTGCAATTTTAACCTTCATTCCACTTTATTTCATCGTTTTACAGTTACCTGATTTTATGGCTAATAAGTTTGCTTTGGCTCGCCTATTAGTTATTGTTTCTTCTTGGTCAAATTTTGCGTTTATGATTATTTTATCCAGTAGTTTTATTCTATTATTCTATACAGAAAAAACTAATAAATTGCTATCAAAATTAATACCCTTTGGAAAAATGAGTTTGACAAATTACATCATTCAATCTATAATTGGCGCAACGTTATATTATAAATATGGTTTTGCATTATACCAATATACGGGTGCAACTATTTGTCTATTTATTGGTATAATTTTATTTTTACTCAATCTAGCGTTTTGTAAATGGTGGTTAAAAACACGCCGTCAAGGACCATTAGAATACATTTGGCACAAAGCCACTTGGATTAAATTTTAAAATAATTATAATGAAAAATATAAACTTAAAAAAAACAATTTGTTTGGCACTTTTATTCCTAACGAATATATCAAAAAGCCAAGTAATTGGGGCTAAAACCGAAACAGTAATTGATAAAAAGTGGTGGAAAGAAGCTGTTGTTTATCAAATATATCCTCGCAGTTTCAAAGACAGTAATGGAGATGGAGTTGGGGATTTAAAAGGAATTATATCCAAGTTAGATTATATAAAAAATCTAGGAATAGATGCCGTTTGGCTCAACCCTATTTACCAATCGCCAAATGATGATAATGGGTATGACATAAGCAATTATCGCGAAATCATGAAAGATTTTGGCACCATGCAAGATTTTGATGAATTACTTAAAGGAATGCACGATAGAGGAATAAAAGTTATCATGGATTTAGTGGTAAATCACAGCAGCGACGAACACGAATGGTTCAAGCAAGCTCGAAGTTCTCGAGACAGTAAATACAGAGATTACTACCATTGGTGGCCAGCCGAAAAAGGAAAACCTACTTACAGATGGAGCTTTTTTGATGTAAATAGTGAAGCTTGGAAATATGACGCAACTACGGATTCCTACTATTTGCATTATTTTTCTGTTAAACAACCTGATTTGAATTGGGAAAACCCAAAACTAAGAAATGAAGTTTATGACATTATGCGCTTCTGGTTAGACAAAGGTATCGATGGATTCAGAATGGATGCTTTTCAGTATGCATCCAAAGATACATCATGGCCAGAATTACCAAAAGGTTATGAAAAACAAATTGAAAAATATTATGGCAAAGGACCTTATTTACACGACTATTTGCAAGAAATGAATCGCGAAGTTTTGAGTAAATATCCAAATGCTATGACTGTTGCGGAAGGCGCAGGAACTTCGCCAAAAGATGCAATGGAATTTGTAGATTTAGATCGAAAAGAGTTAAATATAGCCTATCATTTTGAGAGTGTAAGTGTTGGTAATCGCTTAAGTGATTTGGGATTAGTAAAATTCAAAAATATATTTTCGCGCTATGACGAAACCTTCAAAGATAAAGGATGGCTTTCTATTTTTCTTGCCAATCACGACCAACCCAGAATGGTCAATAAATTTGGGACTGATAATCCAAAATACAAAACTTATTGTTCAAAAATGTTATCTACATTTATACTCACCATGCGCGGTACATCATTTTATTACAATGGCGACGAATTAGGAATGACAAATGCTAAATTCAGTTCGATAGAGGATTATCAAGATGTTGATACACGTAATAGGTATGCTGGTTTAAAAAACAGAGGCGGTGATTTAGCCGCATTTCTAGAAGGACAAAAACAAACTTCGAGAGAAAACGGCAGAACGCCTTTTCAATGGGATACAACCGAAAATGCAGGATTTACAACAGGAAAACCTTGGTTAAAAATGAATCAAAACTACACCACTATCAACGCCGAAGCACAAGAAAAAGATAAAAATTCAGAGTTGAATTATTTTAGAAAATTAACAAAATTACGCAAACAAGAACCGACACTTGTTTATGGAAAATACACACTCTTGGATAAAGAAAATCCAAATGTATTTGCCTTTACTAGAGAATTAAATGGCAAGACACTTTTGGTTTTACTGAATTTTTCTGATAAAGAAGCAACCTATACTATTAAAATTTCAACAGCTAATTCCAAAATAATTTTGAGTAATTATAACGGTACTAAAAACCTAAAAACAAATAATTTACGACCTTTTGAATCAATCATTTTAAAATTGAAATAAGATACTAATTCATAAATAAATCTAGAAAAATCCAAATTCATTAAATAAATATAAGGCCGTCAAAATCTATGCTATTTTCAATATTGCAGCAAACTCTTTTTTTATAAAATATGAAATGCAACAAATAAATTGTATTATTGTATTTAGGAAATCGTATTGTAACCCATATTTAAAGTAAATAGCTCTATGTCAGAAACAACATTAAAAGAGATAGCACAAAAGCTTGGAATTTCGATAACTACCGTTTCAAAAGCCTTAAAAAACTACACCGATGTTAGTCCCAAAACTAAAGCTGCTGTTATAGAATTAGCGCAAGAATTACATTATTATCCTAATAGTTTTGCAGTTAATTTAAGAACAAAAGAATCAAAAACTATTGGACTTATTATTCCTACAATAGTACATCACTTTTTTTCAAATGTCATAGAAGGGATTTTAGAAGAAGCCGAAAAAAGAGATTATTTAGTCATTATACTTCAATCGAACGAGAAATACGAGCTCGAAAAAAAACAAGTAGGACTATTATTAAACAAGCGTGTCGATGGAATTTTAATTTCATTAACAAATGAAACTGCTGAATTTGAGCATTTAAACTCCATCCTAGAACACAAAACTTCACTTGTACTATTTGATAAAATTGCCAAAATTGTAAAATGCTCCAAAGTTATTATTGATGATCGAAAAGCAAGTTATAATGCAGTAACCTTTCTTATAAAAAAAGGATATAAAAAAATCGCTCATTTCAGAGGTTCTTATACACCACAAAATTCAATTGATCGATTTTTAGGGTATAAAAAAGCATTAGAAGATCATGGAATAACTTATGACCCCAATCTAGTTTTTTTGTGTGATACGAATCAAGACTTAATAGATGCGTATGAAAATGCAAAAAAAATAATTACAGAAAATATTGAAGTTGACGCTATTTTCGCAGTTTCAGATTTAGTAGCAATGGGCGCAATGAAATATCTCAAAGAAGCGGGTATAGAAATTCCGAAACAAATTGCCGTTTTCGGATTTAGCAATTGGTATGTAACAGAACTAATTTCACCTAAACTTACCACTGTAGACCAACCAGGATTCGAAATGGGTTTACAAACTGCCTCATTATTGTTTGATGAAATTAACATGAAAAAGAAAAACCTTCCTGTTACCACTAAAACAATTACACTAGAAACCAAAATTATTGAACGCGAAAGTACTTAAAAATCTTATTGCTTTGATTCTTTTCTTCTTTTACGTTCGGTTTTTATCATGGATAATTCTCGGCTCGTTTGCCCTGCAACCGATGTGTTTTCTTCAGCTCTACGAATTAAATAAGGCATCACATCTTTAACTGGACCAAAAGGCAAATATTTAGCAACATTATACTCTTTTGCAGCTAAATTGAAACTGATATTGTCACTCATACCATACAATTGCCCGAACCAAATTCTTGGATCCTTATTTTTTATCTCTTTTTCTTGCATCAAATGCATCAAATAATAAGTACTGGATTCATTATGTGTTCCAGCAAAAATGGCCATTGTTTTAATATTTTCAATCATATATCGAACAGCTGCGTCATAATTTTCGTCAGTTGCCTCTTTTGATATACAAATTGGCGTAGCAAATCCTTTTTCGTCAGCACGTGCATTTTCTTTTTCCATATAAGCACCACGAACCAGTTTCATACCTATATAAAAACCTTCTACTTTTGCAAGTTCATGGAGTTTTTTTAAATAATCTAATCTATCCCAGCGGTACATTTGTAAGGTGTTAAAAACGATTGCTTTATTCGTATTGTACTTTCGCATCATTTTGGTCACTAAATCGTCAGCAGCATCTTGCATCCAACTCTCTTCGGCATCAATCAGCAAAGCTATATCATTTTCAAAAGCTGCTTTGCATACCTTTTCAAATCGAGCTTCTACTCTATTCCACTCTTTTAGTTCGTCAGAATTTAACTGCTGTTGTTCTCCTAATTTTTCATACAATTCAAATCTACCAAAACCTGTAGGTTTAAAAACTACAAACGGAATTGATTTTTTTTCCTTGGCAAAATCAATAATCTTCAATGCAATTTGCATCGCATCATCAAAATGGGCTTCATCCTCTTTACCTTCAACCGAATAATCTAAAACAGATGAAACCCCTTTAGAATACATTTTATCAACAACTGGCACACAATCATCTTCGTTGATTCCGCCACAAAAATGGTCAAAAACTGTGGCTCGAATCAATCCTTCCACAGGCAGTTTTGCCTTAATAGCAAAATTTGTTACTGCAGTTCCTATTCTAACTAAAGGCTGATTATCAATCATTTTGAAAAGAAAATAAGCTCGGTCAAGTTCCGTATCGCTTTTTAACGAAAAGGCAACTTGTGTATTATTGAATAAATTATCCATTTTTTGTGGTATTTTTGTACAAATATAGATAGAGTTTTCAATTTTAATTAGCAAAAATTACCTTATTTTGCGTTTTAAATTAATCAACTGCAATGCAATCAATTCAAGCCAATAATTATCCTATTCATTTCAACGAAAATGGATATGAAGCCCTAAATATTCATTTAAAAGAGAACAACTATTCTAAACTTTTTATTATTGTGGATAGTAATACAAATGATTTTTGTTTGCCCAAATTTTTGCCCTATTTAGAAACGGAACTTTCGATAGAAATAATTGAATTTGATGCCGGTGAAATCAATAAAAACATAGATACTTGTGTTGAGATTTGGAAAGTATTAACAGAACTTGGAGCAGACAGAAAGAGTATTATTCTTAATCTTGGCGGCGGAGTTGTTACTGATTTAGGCGGTTTTGTAGCTTCTACATTCAAACGAGGTGTTACTTTTATCCATATTCCTACTACATTATTGTCTATGGTTGATGCTTCTGTAGGCGGAAAAAACGGTGTAGATTTAGGCAATTTAAAAAACCAAATCGGAGTTATCAATGTTCCCGAAATGGTGCTTATTGACACCCAATTCCTAGAAACGGTTCCGCAAAATGAAATGCGTTCTGGTCTAGCCGAAATGCTTAAACACGGTTTGATTTATGACAAAAAATACTGGGAACAGTTTCTGGAATTAAAAGCGATTGACTTCGCAGACTTTGACGAACTCATTTACCGTTCTGTAGAAATTAAGAATGAAATAGTCCTGCAAGATCCAACAGAAAAAAACATACGTAAATCCCTAAATTTTGGTCACACATTGGGTCACGCGATTGAAAGTTATTTTCTTGAAAATTCAAATAAGACCACTTTATTACATGGCGAAGCAATTGCAGTAGGAATGATACTCGAAAGTTATCTAGCATTACATAAAAATTTAATTTCCATTACTGAATATTCTCAAATAAAAACTACCCTAAAAGCCATCTATGATGACATCGTTTTTGAAGTAAGCGATATCGATCCAATACTTGAATTACTCATTCATGACAAAAAAAATGAATATGGTACCATTCAATTTGCGTTGATTCATGGTATTGGTTCTATAAAAATCAATCAATCAGTTGAAAATGAAGTAATACTTGATGCTTTTAACGATTATAAATTATAGAATTATTTTACAGAAAAGGATAGTGTAACGTATTTATTATTTTTTACATTTGCGCTAATGAAAAAAAATCAAAACTTTAGAAATTATAGTTTAAAACAAAAAAACAATCCATTTTTAAAAATGTTAGTTTGTTTTTGTGCTATCAAAGGATCTTTTAGTTTTGATATTTTTCAATATTTGAAAGTCGAAAATCAAAAACTTCAAATTATTTATGCAAATATTAGAGTTTGAATTTTAGTGAGTTATATTTAACAATACAATTAATATAAAATACTTAAAATCAAATGAATACAAAATATTTCGATTTAATAAATCAAACCTATTATTTCCCGCAAGAAGAATTTACTTTAAACAAAGACAATCTACAATTTCACAATATTGATTTGATGAAACTCGTAGAACAATACGGTACGCCATTAAAATTTACCTATTTACCTCAAATTTCTAACAACATTAACAAAGCCAAAAACTGGTTTCGGAAGTCGATGGAAAAAAACAAATACGAGGCAAAATATTATTATTGCTATTGTACAAAAAGTTCCCATTTTGAATATGTAATGAACGAAGCTTTCAAGAATAATATTCATATAGAAACCTCTTCGGCATTTGATATCAATATTGTCGAAAATTTATTGGCATCAGGAAAAATCAACAAAAACACTTATATTATTTGCAATGGTTTCAAAAGAGACCAATACATAGAAAATATTGCTCGATTGATCAATAATGGATATAAAAATACGATTCCAATTATTGATAATTATGAAGAATTGGACATTTTGCAAGTTAAAATAAAACGAAAATTTAAAATAGGAATTCGAATCGCTGCCGAAGAAGATCCAAAATTTGAGTTTTACACTTCAAGACTAGGAATTGGTTACAAAAACATCGTTCAGTTTTACAAAAAACAAATTCAAGACAATAAAAAGCTAGAACTTAAAATGTTACACTTTTTTATTAATACAGGAATCAGTGATAATGCTTATTACTGGAACGAATTAGTAAAATGTATCAAAGTTTATGTAGCCTTAAAAAAAGAATGTCCAACACTTGATGGACTTAACATTGGTGGTGGTTTTCCAATAAAAAACTCACTCGCATTTGAGTATGATTATCAGTACATGATTGACGAAATCATAAACCAAATAAAAATTGCTTGCGACGAAGCCGAAGTTGATGTTCCTAATATTTTTACTGAATTTGGTTCCTACACCGTTGGCGAAAGTGGCGGAGCAATTTATCAGATTTTGTATCAAAAACAACAAAATGATAGAGAAAAATGGAACATGATCGACTCTTCTTTTATCACCACATTACCAGATACTTGGGCTATAAACAAGCGTTTTATCATGCTGGCAGTCAATCGCTGGAATGATACTTACGAAAGAGTTTTACTAGGCGGAATGACTTGTGATAGTGATGATTATTACAACTCCGAACAAAACATGAACGCAATTTATTTACCAAAATACAACAAAGAAAAACCATTATACATAGGCTTTTTCAACACTGGTGCTTACCAAGAAACCATTGGTGGATATGGCGGTTTACATCACTGTTTAATTCCGCAACCCAAACACATTTTGATAGACAGAGACGAAAACGGGATTTTAGCCACCGAAGTTTTCTCTGAACAACAAACATCAGAACAAGTTCTAAATATTTTAGGATATAATAAAAAATAATTGACTGATTTGTGTTGCAGTTTTCAAAAAAAAATATTTTCTTTGAATAGTCAATTATAAGCCATAAATAAAAACAACATGAGTAAAGGACCGATAAGTCAATTTATCGAAAAGCACTATCTGCATTTCAATTCAGCATCATTAGTCGATGCCGCCAAAGCCTATGAACAACAATTAGCTAACGGTGCAAAAATGATGGTAAGCATGGCTGGCGCAATGAGTACAGCCGAAATAGGAAAGATTTTTTCAGAAATAATTCGTCAAGATAAAGTACAAATTATTTCTTGCACAGGTGCAAATCTTGAAGAAGACATTATGAATTTAGTGGCACATTCGCATTACGAAAGAGTTCCTAATTACCGCGATTTGACTCCAGAAGACGAATGGGCTTTACTCGAAAGAGGATTAAATAGAGTTACAGATACTTGTATACCGGAGCACGAAGCATTTCGCCGTTTACAAAAACACATTTACAAAATCTGGAAAGATGCAGATGATAAAGGCGAAAGATATTTTCCGCATGAATTCATGTATAAAATGTTACTCTCTGGTGTGCTAGAAGAGTATTATGAAATTGATTTAAAAGACAGTTGGATGTATGCTGCGGCAGAGAAAAACCTTCCAATTATTGTTCCGGGTTGGGAAGATAGTACGATGGGAAATATATTTGCATCCTATGTAATCAAAGGCGATCTGAAAGCATCTACAATGAAATCTGGGATAGAATATATGGTTTTCTTATCAGACTGGTATCCAAAAAACAGTAGTAAAGGAATTGGATTCTTTCAAATAGGTGGTGGAATTGCTGGTGATTTTCCAATTTGTGTTGTACCTATGTTGTATCAAGATATGGAAATGCATGACATTCCGTTTTGGAGTTATTTTTGCCAAATTTCAGATTCAACAACCAGTTATGGTTCGTATTCAGGTGCAGTTCCAAACGAAAAAATTACTTGGGGAAAATTAGATATTAAAACCCCTAAATTTATCATCGAGTCAGACGCTACCATTGTAGCACCATTAATATTTGCTTATTTATTAGACCTATAGAATAATTATATGAAAAGAGTAATTGTTGATTATGCAAAACTTACAAATGAAATTTTAACCCTATTGGTCGAAAAATTTCCTGAAGGTTATTATGATTCAAACATTATCCGTTTTAGAAATGCTCAAAACGAATTAATTGAAGCTGTAGAAGTACGAACCGAAGATACTATTTATCTTGTAAAAGTAAGTACTAATCTTGCGGACAGAATCGAAAATTATGACGAAGACGATGAAATCGAAGACGATGTAATTGTTGATGATGATATCGATTCAGACGAAATTGAAACCAATGTCAAACCACTTGGTGGTATTGATATTGATGACGATGATGCAGTTAATGACGATGATGATGACGATGATTCGTATGATAAACCGGATAAAGATAACGGTGATGATAACGAAGATGACGACAATGATGAGGATGACGAAACAGATAGACACAACCAGTCAGATGATGAAGATGATGAAGATGATGATTAGTTATTAGTATAAACAAAAAAGGAACTCAATTGAGTTCCTTTTTTGTTTTAACATTATTTACAAAAAGCAAAATCTTATAAATATCTTTCTATGAAAACTTTTTGATGGTGTTTTTGATGACCTAAAATAATAAAACCAATCGCTCGTACTGAAATAGGATTATCAGAAGCTATACCCATTCGTTCTAATTGATTCGCCGAAAAACTTTTGAACAGTAACAAATTAGATTGTCTAACTGCTGAAAACTCTGATAATAAATCTTGAATACTTCTTATACTTGCATCAGTGTTTTCTACATAACTATTTTCTTCAAAACCTGGTAGTGGTGTTTTGTCGTTTCTAGAAATTCGTAGCGCACGATAACAAAAAATACGTTCCGCATCAATTATATGCTGAATAATATCCTTTATAGTCCATTTGCCTTCAGCATAACGGTAATCAAATTTATCCATTGGAATATTTTGAACAAATTTTATAAAATCATGTAACGAAATTTCTAATTCTTCAATTAAAGATACATTCTCTAATGCATTAATATAAGTGGCATTAAAAATAGAATATTCATTTTTGGGCAATTGATTTGAGTTCATGTTTTTGTTTTAAGCGGAGTTTCTACTAGCGTTTGTATTTCCAAAAAGAGAACGAGTTACTATCTTTTCATACACTTTAATAAGATTTTCATCAGGATTCGCTTCTTTATTTAATTCGTTTATTCTTAATAAAGCATTTTGCTGTATTGTTAATAATGGCAGTACAATACGCTCTCTTATTTGAATTGATGCTTTACCATCAGGGTAATTTTCCATCAATTCTTTATGTCCCGCTATTTTGAGTAATAACCGTTTAGTTTCAAGAAATTCATCGTAAATAATTTGCCAAAAAGCACCAAACTCTGGGTCTTTTCGCATATAAGCCGTTAATGGGAAAAATGATTTTGCCAATGACATCATACTGTTTTCTAACAATGTTTTGAAAAACAAAGAATGGTCATACAAATCCTGAACTTTATCCCATTGATTCGTTTCTTCAAAATGTTTTAATGCTGTACCAACTCCAAAAAAACCGGGCACATTTTGTTTTAATTGACTCCAAGAACCTACAAAAGGAATTGCTCTTAAATCAGCAAAATCAAGGTGTTCTGATTTGCTTCTTTTGGAAGGGCGACTTCCTATATTTGTTTTGGCATAATATTTCAAGGTACTCATCTGCTCGAGATACGGTATGAATTTTGGATGGCTTTTAAAATTCAAATATTTTTGATATCCTAATTCTGCCAGTTGCTCTAAAATAGCCGCTTCGTCTTTTGTCAATTCATTTTTACCTTTACTAAAAACTTGATTCGTAAGTCCTGCACTTAAAAGATTTTCTAAATTATAACGGCAAGAATCAAGCGTCCCAAAGTTCGAACTTATAGTTTGCCCTTGAACCGTAACTTGAATTTCATTGTTTTCAATTTTTGGACCTAATGATGCGTAAAACTTATGAGTTTTTCCACCACCACGCGCTGGTGGTCCACCACGACCATCAAAGAAAATTACTTTTATTCCGTACTTTCTTGAAATTGTTGTCAAAGCTTCTTTGGCTTTATAAATACTCCAATTTGCCATTAAATACCCTCCATCTTTTGTACCGTCAGAAAAACCAAGCATAATAGTTTGCTTATTATTTCTATTGTCCAAGTGGTTTGAATAAGTAGGATTTGTATATAATTTCTCCATAATTATGTGAGCATTTAACAAATCATCAACAGATTCAAATAACGGAATAATATCAACTGACGGATTTTCCCAGTTGCTTAAACGAAACAATGCATACGCTTCCATAACATCGAGTGCACTGTCATTATTACTAATAATATAACGGTTTGCACCGAACTCTCCATTTTTTTCTTGAATGTTTTTTATAGCTTGAACGGACTCAATTGTTGACTTTGTAATTTCGTTTTCAAATACATCAGGGTTAATATTTCCCTTAACATTTGACAATATTATAAATTTTTCTTCATCGGGTAGTTCAAAATAATTTTTTGGAAAAACAGTAGGATTAGATTTAAGATAATAATCTACAACATCCTTAAAAACAACATCATGTATCTTACTGTTTTGTCGAATATCTAAAGAGGCAAAATGAAATCCAAAGAGATTTACTTTTATGAGCAGTGACTCTAATTGGTCTAAATACAAAGATTGGTGTTTATCTACCAGAATATTTTTTATTTTATTTAATTGTGATTTAAACTCTTCAAGAGTAATGAATATTTCACCTTGAGAATAAAAAACAGAACGATACAGTTTGTTTTCAAGTTCAGCAACTAAAACATTTACACCTTCAAAAGTCAACTTTCTTTTTAAATTTCGCATTTCAAAATAATAACATTTCAAAATTGAAGACCGTAAACGATCTGCTACTTTCATTGTAATTTCTGTTGTTACAAATGGATTTCCATCTCGATCTCCACCGGGCCAGAATCCAAGTTTTATTAATGAATTTTCAAGCGATTGTCCATTCAAAACATTTTTTTGAAGGTAATGAACGATTTCCCCAGACGTTTCATAAAACACATTTTCGAGGTACCAAATCAAACTTACTGCTTCGTCGTATGGATTTGGCTTTTCGGATTGAATAAAAGGTGTTTTTCCTAATTGTGCTAATAATTGTTTAATATCTAGCAAATTGTTTTCACGAATTGAGTTTGTCAAATCGTTAATGATTCCGAGTACTGCTCCTGGGTAAAACTGTGTTGGATGAGCGGTTAAAACCGTTCTAACATTGAAGTTTTCTAAAAATTCTATGAGTTCTTCTTTTTTATCTTTTGCATCAGATTTTTCTTTAATATCACGAAGTGAACCTCTACCTTCCATGTTATTAACAACAGGAAAAGCGGCATCTTCAATGGCATCAAACAAAACGATTTGGCGTTCTATGTATTGAATAAAACGAAACATTAAATCTATTTTTTCGGACTCTGAAGCGTCATTCAAATATTTTTTTGAGAAAAAATCTACAATTTCTTTTGGAGTTTCTTGCTTTTTGAAACCGGTATCACAAACATCGGTAAACAAAGGAAGTAAAACTCCCGTATTATCTATTGAATCAAAAGGCAAAGTAATAAAAACACTGTTGTAAATATGATATTTTGAAAGCACGTTTTGGTTGAAACGTTCTATTATTGGTAGCGTGTACATAATTCGATTATAGTTAGTTAATTTTTATAAAAAATTTCAAAAAAAAACCTCAAGAATAAACTTGAGGTTATATTTTTAAAATATAGCGTTCAAGATTAATTACATATTTTTAAAAATAGTATGCATCAAGCGCTTCTTATCGTTTATACTTTCCTCTAGGGAAATCATAGTTTCTGTTCTATAAACACCATCAATATCATCAATCATAAAAATTACATCTTTTGCATGTTTAGTATCTTTGGCTCTAATTTTGCAAAAAATATTAAATTTCCCTGTAGTTACCGAAGCAACTGTTACAAATGGAATTTCATTAATACGCTCCAATACAAATTTAGTTTGTGAAGTGTTGTTTAAAAACACACCTACATATGCAATAAATGAATACCCTAATTTGTCGTAATCAAGCACAAGAGAAGAACCCATAATTATACCAGCATCTTCCATTTTTTTTACCCGAACATGAACAGTTCCTGCAGAAATTAATAATTTCTTTGCGATATCTGTAAAAGGAATTCTGGTATTGTCAATCAACATATCCAAAATTTGATGATCTACTTCATCTAAACGAAATTTACTCATAACTCTTTAATTAATATTATTAATTATATTTATTAAACACAAAGATTATATTTGAATCGATCCATTCACAAATTTTATATTTTTATCCAATATAAAATCGGCTTTTTGATCAATATTTGGATAATTTTCAAATGCATCAGCATAATTTGCGCCATGCCCATCATATTCAAAATGTCCAAAATAATTTTCTAAATTACCAATTTGAATAAAATAAGCGTTTAAACAAATCTTACCCTCAATTAGTTCTTCTTTGTATTGAGCCGCAAAGTTGGTAATTATTTCGATACTATCATAATTTATTTTAATATTTTTATATAATAAATCATAAAAAGAGACTTTATTTTGAGAAATATTCAAGTAATCGCCAATTTCATTGACAACTATATCGTTTTCGTAAAGTATTGAAAAACTTGAAATTAATGCAATAAATATATATTTGCGGGTTTCCTCTCTTAGATAATCATTTGGATAATGTCCAGCTTCAAATAAAACTGTTGGCACACCTAACGATTGAAAAGTGTCACCTATACAATTAATATTAAACGTATCATCAAATCGTCCTACCTGACCCGGAATGTATTTTTGTAAAACTGTATTCATCCCAGCAATTAAATTGATTGCTTTTAATCTCGATTCGTTTATTTCTCTTGCTTCATTAAAAGCTGGTGCCAAAAACGAAACTGTAGCCGATTTATTTGTGTTTCCTACACCATAAATAGTACGTTGGTCATGCAAATTATAACAAAAATAAGGTTTAAAACTATCAAAAGTAGCTCGTAATATTTTTGTTTCTGGTTGTGTTAAATTTTGTGAATCTCGGTTTAAATCAACTTCATTTGCATTTTCACGCGTATGAAGTTTTGCTCCATCTGGATTTAACATTGGAATACAACAAAAAGTAAAAGTTTCGAGAAAATTTGTAGCCAATTCAGAATCTGAATGTACTAAATTAAAAAAATCGAAGAGTGCTTTGGTAGTTGTACCTTCATTTCCATGCATTTGCGACCACAACAAAATTTTAGTTTTGCCTTTTCCTAAAGTATAACAATAAATAGGCTCGCCTTTTACAGATTTTCCAATAATCTGAACGGCATTATTTGTGTTGAATTTATTTAATATCGGAGTAATTAAATCTAAAGTGATATACCTTCCGTGCAGAGAAGGTTCTTTATTCTGTTCGAATAATTTTTCAAAATCCATAACAATTGTTTGATAATTTTTTAATCGGTTTAAACTTCGAATCCTTTTTCAGGATATTTACCCTTTGATCCTTTAAATTGTTGCAGCAAAATAGGTAAATCATTGTCGTAATCTCCCGTTGGTGTAAACGGAGTTCCAAGCTGAATTTCTTTTTTTTCATAATTAAAAGCAATCGGAAAAATTGGGACTTCGGCTTTTAAGGCTATAAAATAGAAACCTGTTCGTAATTTATCGACTTTTTTTCGTGTTCCTTCTGGAGAAATTGCCAAACGAAAAACCGCTCGTTTTTTGAATATTGCAGCAATAGAATCAACTCTATTTAATCCACCGGAACGATCTAATGGTTCACCTCCAGTGTATTTAAAATAATATCCAAATGGAAACGTAAACAACTCTTTTTTGCCAACATAATTAATTTCTAATCCCAAAACTCCTCTCGTAAATATCCCTAAATAGAAGTCATGCCAACTGGTATGAGGAATAACCATTACTACACATTTTTTAATATTTTCATCAAAAGTTCCTGTAACTTTCCAGCCCATTAAATTGAAAAATATAAATTTATAGATGCTTTTTTTCATTTCTAAGTTTTTTATAATCTACTAATTTAGAACAATTTTCTTGCCTTTTCTAAATCTTCAATTGTGTCTATTCCAATGCTTTTCTCGGAAGTCTCTACCATTTTAATACGTTTACCAAATTCTAGATAGCGCAATTGCTCTAGTTTTTCGGTTGCTTCTAATGATTTCATTGGCAGATTGTAGAAATCCATTAATGCCTGTTTTCTAAAAGCATAAATCCCAATGTGTTGCATATAACGGACGCCTGCGTTTTTGTCTCTTGGATACGGAATCACGGAACGAGAAAAATACAACGCAAAACCGTTTTGATCCACCACCACTTTTACATTATTAGGATTGTTGATTTCGACTTCCTCAGTGATTTCAAACATTAAGGAAGCCAAATCGACGTAATCCTCTTTGTCATTCCGAGATTTCGAGGAATCAAAGACTTCAATCAGTTTTTCCAAAGCTACAGTATTTATAAAAGGCTCATCGCCTTGCACATTGACCACAAGATCCACCTTCATATTTTCGACAGCTTCTGCAATGCGGTCGCTTCCTGATTCGTGTTCCTTGATGCTCATAATGGCTTTGCCTCCCTTGGAAGTTATTTCTTTATAAATCAAATCGGAATCGGTAACCACGAATACGTCATCAAAAAGATCGGACTTTTCAGCTGCTTCATAAGTTCTCAAAATCACGGTTTTTCCTCCCAAATCTTTCAACAATTTAGCGTGAAATCTAGTTGAGGCGTAACGTGCGGGAATGACTGCTATTATTTTCATTGTGTATATTTTTTATATTCTTCAGCTATTGCCGTCATATCAATTCTTTTTGGCTTTTGTTTGGGATCAAATAAATAAATTCCCCAAATTTCTTTTTCTAATTCAAGTTTTATTATTGTAACACTTTTATCAGTTGAAATAAATTTTAAAACTTTGTCGCTTTTCGTCATTACAATCTTGATTTTCTGTGATTCTAAATACTTATTTGAGTCGTTAAGATAAAATAAATAGTCGTCAGCTCCAATGTAAAAATCTTCTTCTCCAACTTCTTTTTTTCGTTTTTCAATACTTTTTCCTGTTGGCTCATATATAATTGCACTTGTATTTTTAATAGTTAAAGTATCGTTTTCATTTTTTTCAAAAATTTTATTTTTAGAAATTTTTCCATTTTGTAATTCTATATGTTTTTCAAGAATTCCATTTTGATTATTAGTTTCCCTTAATGGTTGTTCTTCTTTTTGGTTACAAGAAATAAGAGATAATATTAAAAATATTATTAATGCGCTTTTTTTCATTTGTTTCTTTTTTTATTTCTTATGACCCCAAATATAACATTTTCCCACAAAACCAATCTACATAATCTTTACAGTGTAAAGCTACTGTCGATTTTAGAAAGTGTGTTTGATAATTTATTTAAATAGTTTAGAGTGTTCATAATAAATAATTTTTTATGTAATAGAGACGCGATAAATCGCGTCTGTACGCTGGTAAATCATTTTTTATGAAATTTATCCTCTTCCCAGCTCGCTGGATTTTCTTCTATATAATTTTGTATTCTCTCAAATGATTCCGAATTTCGAATTATATGATCGTGAAAACGGGAATGCCATCCAAATTTTGGATTTATTTTTCGTATTTCAAAGGTACATTTTCCTTTGTACCATCGAATTATTCTAGATATATTATCTGCTAACATTGGATTATTTTCTCCAGCAAATCCTCCTATTTGATTTTCCTGTGGTACAGACGCGATTAATCGCGTCTCAATGCTACTGAAATCTTCCTCAATTATCGCATCCGAATGAGACACGATAAATCGCGTCTCAATACAATGGGCATCGGCATCAATTATCGCATCCAAATTAGACGTGATAAATTCAATTTTATCATCCGAATGAGACGCGATAAATCGCGTCTCTACTGCAACAACGGATTTATTGATAATTAATATTCCGTGCATATGATTGGGCATAATCTGAAAATTTCCCAATTCAACATAAGGAAATTGTTTTAGTATTTCTATCCAATATGCCTCTGCCAATACACCTACAGAATTCAAAATCATCTTTTTATCGACAACTTCTCCAAAAAAATGCTGCATTTCTTTGGTGCAAATCGTGATAAAATAGGCTCCATTAGCGCCGTAATCCCAATTTTTCAATCTTGCTGATGGCACTCTATATTTATTTCGGAATTTTTCTGCCATAATTTATTTTTTTTGAAGGTGTACAGACGCGATTTATCGCGTCTCACACAACACTCAGAAATATGATGCGAGACGCAATAAATCGCATCTCACACAACACTCGGAAATATGATGTGAGACGCAATAAATCACATCTCACACAACACTCGGAAATATTATATGAGACGCAATAAATCGCATCTCACACAACACTCGGAAATATGATGTGAGACGCGATTTATTGCGTCTCACACAACACTCAGAAATATGATATGAGACGCGATAAATCGCGTCTCTACACACATCATTCCACGAAACTTTCATCCTTAAATCCAATCAAATACAATTTATTTTTCGCTCTGGTCATTGCGGTGTACAACCATCGAATGTAATCTCTGTTGATGCCATCTGGTAAATACGGTTGCTCTATAAAAACCGTATTCCACTGTCCGCCTTGTGATTTATGGCAGGTTATCGCATACGAAAACTTAACTTGCAGGCCGTTGAAATATTCATTGGCTTTCACTTTTTGGAATTGCTTGAACTTGGTTTCACCATCGTAATCTTTCAAGACTTCTTGATACAATCGGTTGGATTCTTCGTAAGTCAAGGAAGGAGATTCACTTTTTATCGTATCTAATAATAGGACCGTTTCAAACGGAATCTGATTGGGATAATCAACCATTCTGATTTTTACTTTGGCAAAATTGAAACCGTATAATTCCTTGATATTGAAGATTTCCAATACTTCGATAATGTCACCATTAGCAATAAAACCTGCTTCATCGGAATCTTTTAGCCAGAAATAATTATTTTTCACGACCATCAAGAAATCTCCCGTAGACAATTCATTTTCCTTGTCGAGAATCTTCGAGCGAATTTGCTCATTATATTGATTGGCGCGTTTATTCGACCGAACGATGAAAGCCGTGTCTTCGATGCTGTAATTGCTATAAGCCGAATTGATAGCATCCTGAATGTCGTACCCATCGGTCAAACGGACAATGTCTTTGAATTTCTTGAGGTCAAATTGGAAGTCGTCGATAAAAGAATCCTTCAACAATTCTCGAAGTTCCGTGGCGTTATACAAAATTCCAGAGTTTTCTTCCTGGCGCATTACTTCGTCCAACTCGATATGTTCAACTTCTTTATTGTAGTTCAGCCCCAAAGTCTGAATGTCCAAAGCTGGACTAATATCCAAATTAACAGGCGGTAATTGCGCTGTGTCTCCCAATAAAATCAACTTGCAATTCGTCCCCGAATAAACATACGAAATTAAATCATCGAGCAAAGAACCATTTTCGTACAACTTAGAATCCGAATTTGTGTCGGAAATCATCGAAGCTTCATCAACGATAAAAATGGTGTTGGTGTGTTTGTTTTGTTGCAAAGTAAACGAAACGCCTCCGCCAGAAGATTTCTTGGGAAAATAGATTTTCTTGTGAATCGTAAACGCGGGTTTATTCGAATAATTCGCAATTACCTTGGCGGCACGACCTGTTGGCGCGAGCAAAGCATACTTTTTATTGATGTCTGCTAAATTATTGACGATGGTCGAAATCACCGTCGTTTTTCCCGTTCCTGCGTAGCCTTTCAATACAAAAATCGTGTTGTTGTCTATTTCGGTCAAGAAAATAGCGATTTTTTGGAAAAATATATCCTGTTTATAGGTTGGTTTAAAAGGGAATTTTTTCTGTAAAAGACTATAAAACAAGGAGGAATTCATTTGGAGTAATTTGACTGCAAAGTAAACAAAAGTTTAAGAGTTTTCGCCACGAATTTCACGAATAAACACGAATTTTGACTAGTTCTTAATATCACAAATTTTTAAAACAAATAGAATTTGTGCAATTTTATTTCAAATTTTAGAAAAATTAGTGACAATTGGTGTAATTTGTGGCTAACTTTTTTTAAGGCGAACGCCTTTGCTATTGCCATTAATTTTTGCTATTGCCATTGAAATTTTGTAAGTTTGCAACTATGTCCATTAACACTACCATTACCGACAAAAAATACAAAAAACTCTCGCTTCAGGTTTCCTTGACGGGACTTTCGTTTTGTGTTTTTGATACTTTAAATAATGTGATACTTTCCGTGAAAGAAATTCAATTTGACACTTTTCATAAAGCCACAAAAATCGAAGAATTGTTTGCTGATGCTTTCAGGGACAATGCTGAATTAAAGGATTCGTATGATGAAATAGTGGTGATTCACAACAACAATCTTTCGACTTTTGTACCAGAACCACTTTTTGACGAGAACTATTTAGGAAGCTATTTGCAATACAATACGAAGGTTTTTGATACTGATTTTTTTGCTTTCGACGAAATTATAAATTACCAAATGAATGCAGTTTACATTCCGTATGTGAACATAAATAATTTTTTTATTGACCAATTTGGTTCTTTCGATTACAAACACGCCAATAGTATTTTAGTAACCAAACTTTTGGATGCATCCAAAAATAATGACAATAAAAAAATGATTGTGAATTTCAATTCTGGTCATTTCGAAATTGTTGTAGTTCAAAACCAGAAGTTGCTTTTATTCAATTCTTTCGATTATCATACTCCGGAAGATTTTTTGTACTATTTGCTTTTCACTGCCGAACAATTGAATATGAATCCTGAAAATTTCAAGTTAGAATTATTAGGAACTATTGCCGAAGATGACGATTTTTATCAATTGGCTTTCAAATACATTCGAAATGTATCTTTGTTTGATATATCGAATTTGCAGAAAAACAATACTTTTTCGGCTGAAGAAAATCAAAAACATTTTATTTTATTTCAATCGTGAGAATCATTTCAGGTAAATATAAAGGAAGACGCATTTTTCCGCCCAAAGGACTTCCCGTTCGCCCTACGACCGATATGAGTAAAGAAGCATTATTCAATGTTTTGAACAATCATTTCAGTTTTGAAGGACTGAAAATACTGGATTTATTTGCAGGAACTGGAAATATCAGTTTCGAATTTGCCTCACGTGGCAGCACACCAATCACATCGGTAGATGCCGATTTTGGTTGTGTGAAATTCATCAAACAAGTGGCAACAGAATATGACTTTAACATTGCTGCAACCAAAAGTGATGTTTTTACTTTTTTAGAGAGAAACAAAGCCACTTACGATATTATTTTTGCCGATCCTCCTTATGCATTGGACCAAAAAACTTTCGATAAAATTGTCTTATTAGTTTTTGAAAAAAATACGCTTCAAGAGGACGGAATGATGGTAATAGAACATTCTAAATACACTAAACTCGACCATTTGATTCACTTTTCATTCAAGAAAAGTTACGGTGGTTCGATTTTTAGTTTTTTCGAATTAGACAAAAAAGAGGATTTGGAAATTAATGATTTTGATGAACCAGAAGAGGAATAACCTAAAATTCTTCTAAATTATTTTCTAGATTTGGTTCAACAAAATCGTACTCACTTTTTGCAATTACAATGGTGGCAACGCTGTTTCCAATGAGATTTGTAATAGCTCTGGCTTCGCTCATAAATTTATCAACACCTAGTAAAAAGGCCAAACCTTCGACAGGAATTTTATGAATTGCCGTCAAAGTAGATGCCAAAACAATAAAACCACTTCCTGTCACTCCAGCAGCACCTTTTGAAGTGACCATCAAAATTCCGATGATAGCAAGAATTTCAAAAAAGCTTAAATGAACATCATACAATTGTGCCAGAAAAATGACCGCCATCGACAAATAAATTGAAGTTCCGTCTAAATTAAAGGAGTAACCAGTGGGTATTACTAATCCGACAACTGATTTACTGCAACCCATATTTTCCAGTTTTAACATAATCGAGGGCAAAGCAGTTTCTGAGGATGAAGTTCCCAGAACAAGCAATAGTTCTTCGCGGATGTACTTTAGCAAATCCATTATTTTGATTTTGTAAAAGCGGAGAATACCGCCAAGAACTATAAAAACAAACAAAAACATTGTCAAATAAACCGAAAGCATTAATTTTCCCAAAGGAATAAGCGTTGCTAAACCAAATTTTCCAATCGTAAAAGCCATTCCACCAAAAGCACCAATTGGAGCGAGATACATTACATATTTTAAACCTAAGAAAACCGCTTTAGAAAACCGTTCCAAAACAAGAACTGTTCGCTCACGATGTTTGTAAAAATTGAGCGCAATACCAACAACAATTGCGATCAACAAAACTTGCAATGTGAGATTTGCCAAAAAGAATTGCCACCACGAAAAGTTATCCGCTGCGCCTTGTGTAAATTTACTTGCGTCTTGTAGAACCAGTCCCGATTTATCAATTTTTCCGGGTTCAAAATAATATGCCACCGCAATTCCTATGGCTAAAGCTAAGGTTGAAACTACTTCAAAATAGAATAATGCTTTTACACCTATTCGCCCCACTTTTCTTAAATCTCCCATTCCAGAGATGCCTAAAACGATGGTCAAGAAAATAATAGGAGCAATAAAAAGTTTGATAAGGTCTACGAAAGTTTTTCCTAAGATTTCCATTTGAATCCCTTTTTCAGGAAAAAAATGACCCAATAAAACACCAGCAATAATAGCAACAAGAACCCAAAAAGTGAGATTATGTAGTACTTTTCGAACTAAATTTTTATTTTTTTTTACAGAAATTTTCGAAGAGGAATGAATCATCAAATTATATTTGCTAGAAAACAAATATAGAACAAAATTTAAAAAAAGCAGACCTGTAAGCCGGATTCTGTCCCCAATAAATTGGGACCTTATCATTTATCTAGGCACGCAATTACTCACGCACTCCATCTTTCTACCCTTCGACAACGGGCGAGAACCCTTAACTATCGATATACTTGAAATTTCACCGCATAGAGTTTACCTGGTTTCACTACAGCATTACCTGTACCTGCTTTCTGTTGCACTTGTCCTCGAATACTCTGAAATAAATTCAGAGTAAACTGACGGCTGTTAGCCGCTATGCTTCTCTGTGGTGTCCGGACTTTCCTCCCCAATAAAATCGGAGCGATAAGGCGATCTGCGCTGCAAAGATAAGTTTTTTTTTTGGAGCTAATCCCGCTATTCGTTGCAATCTTTTTTTTATACCTGACAGGTTTCAAAAACCTGTCAGGTATAAAAAAAAGGATTTTCACTACTATCGGGGCTATGGAATAGTGTTATCAACAATCATTTGATAAATAAAAAAATCTTTCAATCCTTAAATTTTTCAATCTTTGAATTAAAAACTATATTTGCTTTCGGATAAAAATTATATGGAACAATTTGTAGTATCGGCTCGTAAATATCGCCCACAAACATTTAAAGATGTTGTGGGACAAAAAGCCATTACCAGCACTTTGTTGCACGCCATAGAAAGCAATCACTTGGCTTCTGCCCTACTGTTTACTGGACCAAGAGGAGTTGGAAAAACAACTTGCGCTCGTATTCTTGCCCGAAAAATCAATCAACCTGGTTATGACGACCCGAATGAAGATTTTGCTTTCAACGTTTTCGAATTAGATGCGGCTTCAAACAATTCTGTAGACGATATCAGAAATTTGATAGACCAAGTTCGTATTCCGCCTCAAACGGGACAATACAAGGTTTATATCATCGATGAGGTTCACATGTTGTCATCAGCCGCGTTTAATGCTTTCTTGAAAACGCTGGAAGAACCGCCAAAACACGCCATTTTTATATTGGCTACGACCGAAAAACACAAAATTATTCCGACGATACTTTCTCGTTGCCAGATATTTGATTTCAAAAGAATTACTGTAAAAGATGCCAAAGAACATCTTGCCGAAGTTGCCGCCAGCCAAGGTGTAATTTGCGAAGACGATGCTTTGCATATTATTGCTCAAAAAGCCGATGGCGCAATGCGTGATGCTTTGTCAATTTTTGACCGTGTGGTTTCCTATTGTGGTACTAATTTGACACGACAAGCGGTTACCGAAAACTTGAATGTGCTGGATTATGAAACCTATATCAAAGTAACCGACTTGATTCTAGAAAACAAAATTCCAGAGTTACTAATCGCTTTTAATGATATTTTAGCCAAAGGATTTGATGCACACCATTTTGTTTCAGGGTTGGCATCGCATTTTAGGGATTTATTGGTATCCAAAACTCCATCAACCTTATCACTTTTAGAAGTTGGCGAACAAGCCCAAAAATTATACGGAATTCAATCCCAACACGCATCTCAAGATTTCTTACTAAAAGGAATAGAAATTGCCAATGATTGTGATTTGAAATACAAAGTGAGTCAAAACCAACGACTGCTTGTTGAACTTTGCTTGATGCAACTTGCCTCCATCACCTTTGATGGAGAAAAAAAAAAGTTGACCAATTTATAGTTTCTCCCACTTATTTTAAGAGAACTGATTATTCTATTGTTGAAAAAGTCAATGACAATAGCAATGACAATAGCAATGACAATGAAAAAAGTCAAATTGAAAAATTTGCGGAACCAATAATTGAAGTTAATCCATCTGATGTAGTTGTTCTAACAGAAACAATACCCGAGAGCTATGCTCAAACAGGCGAATCAAACCCCAAACCAACAAAAACAAACCTTTCAGGAGAACCCAAAGTTTCTGCATTTTCTATTTCGAGTATTCGTGCCAAAAGAGAATTACTTGAAAGTACCAAAGGATTTGTGAAAGATGTCGTTCATCTCCCAATTGAAGCTTTTACTGAAACCGAAATGTTACTGCAATGGAGCAAATATGCACAACGTTTAGGCGACAAAGGGCACAAAATAATGGAATCGCTTTTATTGATAAGCGACCCCAAATTAGAAGGGTCAATAATTACCCACGAATTACCCAATGAAGGCTCAAAAATTGAATTTGAAACCGAAAAAAAGGAACTTTTGGGTTATTTGAGAGGTAAACTTCACAATCACGATATTGTAATTCAAGTAATTGTGAACGAAAAAGTAGAGAACAAATTTGCTTTTACCCCTATTGACAAATACAATCGATTGAATGAAATAAACCCCAATTTAGAGTTGCTGAAAAAGGTTTTTGATTTGGATATTTAGAGAAAAAATCTTGATAATTATTCATTTTTTGTTTTTTTATCCAAACTTAACTTCACTATAATTGCCATAAGTGAGTTCGCTAAAATTCCTAAATAATGTGCTGAATTATTATTCCAGCTTAAATTATTAAAATCAAGGCGTAAAAAATTAGCTATTATTAGGGAAAGGAAAAATACTAAAATAATTTTTCTAAAAGTATTATTTTGGCTAAATCTTATCATAATACATTGCTTTTACAATACCATCAGACAATCCTATTTTTGGAACATATATATTTCTAGCTCCACTCCATTTCATTGCGTTAAGATATATTTGCAAAGCAGGAATAATAACATCTGCGCGGTCTGGGTTCAATCCTATTTCTGAAATTCTTTGTTCGTAAGTGAGTGAATTTAAAAATGAATATTGAGAATTTAGATATATAAATGACATGGGTTTATCTTCTAATTTTCCTGACATTTTGAAAATTTTATTGATATTACCTCCAGAACCTATCAGGATAACTTCGTCATAATCTTGTGTGATTATTTTGATCCATTTTTCCATTTCTTCCCAAACTATATCACAAACCATTTCGTTAATTAAACGAACTGTTCCGGCTTTAAAGGATTTTGAAGCTTTAATTTGACCATTAGAAAAAAGTGAAAACTCAGTACTACCACCACCAACATCGACATAGAGATAAGTTTGGTCTGTTTTTAAAAGATGATGAAAGTCTGTGGATGCGATAATTATTGCTTCTTCTTTACCATCTATAATTTCTATATCAATTTCGGATTTTTCTTTTATTATTTCAACAACTTCTTTAGCATTGTATGCTTCTCGCATGGCAGATGTTGCAAATGCTTTGTACTTTTCTACTTTGTGTACTTTCATTAAAAGCTGAAATGCTTTCATTGCATCTACCATTCTTGAAATGTTTTCTTGGGAAATTTCTCCAACAGTAAAGGAATCTTGTCCAAGGCGAATGGGTACACGAACCAGTGCATTTTTATTAAATTGAGCTTCTTTTCCTTCTTGCTCAACAATATTAGTAATTAATAAACGCATTGCATTTGAACCTATATCAATTGCTGCAAATTTTCTTATTCTAATCATTTTTAATTACTCTTTGTGTTTTCTATTGTATTGTTTTCTAGTGAAGAGTTGTACCTTTCTTTATGGTAATTATAGGTTTCTAATTGTGCTCTGAAAATTGGGTTTTCACCTCGCATTCTATATTTATTGTCTAAGTTTTGTGAATGAAATCTTGCTTTTACATTCCCTTTCCAACCTATATCAAAGGTATCGATTAATTCATTCTTAATATCGTTATCATAAATTGGGCAAGTTACTTCTACTCTTCCATCTATGTTTCGAGTCATAAAATCAGCCGATGAAATGTAAACTACTGTATCTCCATTATTTTCAAAAATGTATACTCTAGAATGTTCAAGGTAATTATCAACAATACTTATTGCTTCGATGTTTTCGCTCATCCCAACAATTCCAGGAATTAATGAGCAAATTCCTCTTACTTGCAATTGTATTTTTACTCCCGCTTTACTGGCATCGTATAATTTATCAATAATATCAAAATCAGAAAGGCTGTTCATTTTTAATTTTATACCCGCTTTTTTTCCTTCTAGAGCATGAGCAATTTCACGATCTATAAGTTTATAAAAACGAGTTCGGGTATAATGTGGAGACACAATCAAGTGTTTATAGCGGTGTACTCTATAATTGATGTCAAAAAATTCAAAAATTCTAACTATATCTTTTAGAATCTTCTGATGGCTTGTAAAAAGTGTAACATCTGTATATACTTTTGCAGTCGATTCATTGAAATTTCCAGTAGAAATAAAACCATATCTCTTGATTTTTTGATTTTCAAATCTTTCGATAACACATATTTTACTGTGCACTTTAAGTCCTTTTATTCCAAAAATAAGTTCGATACCTTCGGTCTGCATTTGTTCCGCATAGGATATATTTGTCGCTTCGTCAAAACGAGCTTGCAATTCGATTTGAACGGTAACTTTTTTTCCGTTTTTGGCAGCACTTATGAGAGAGCTTATAATTTGAGAATTTTTGGCCAACCGATATAAAGTGATTTTGATAGTAGTAACTTTAGGATCTAAAGCCGCTTCTCTCAAAAACTTTGTAAGATAGGAGTAGGATTGATATGGAGCATTCAATAAATAATCTTTTTTACTGATTTTCTCTAATATACTCCCTTCTAAACTTAATCCCGGAATGGGCAATGGTACATTGTTTGCATAGAGTAAGTCAAATCTACCTAAATTTGGAAAATTCATATAATCGCGTCTGTTATGGTACTTACCACCAGGTATAATACTATCTGTAGAGACGATGTGCATTTTATCAAGAAAAAACTCAAGAGTGTCTTTCTCAATTAATTGATCATAAATAAATCGAACTGGTTCGCCTATTCTGCGATCTTTTACGCTTGAAGTAATTTTTTCTATCATGCTTTTACTCAAATCGCTATCAATATCTAATTGTGCGTCTCGAGTAATTTTAATCATATGTGCAGAAACACTTTCATAATCAAAAATATTAAATATGTTACTCAAATTATGTCGAATTACATCGTCGAGTAAAATAATATATTGCTTTTCGTTTTTTGATGGTAGTACAACAAATCTATTTATAGTCTTTGGGATTTCGATTACAGCATAACGAACTTCTAACGTATTTTTCATGACCAATTTTATTGCTAGATATCCAACAGTATCTTTCAAAACTGGAAATTCAGCTAAATCGTTCAAAATAATTGTAATAAGTTCAGGACTTAATTTTTGTATAAAAAAGTCCTTTAAAAACTCTTCTTGTTCATCCGAGATATCATTTTCATTGACCATAAAAATGTTTTCGGTTTCAAGTTTAACCTCAATGTTTTTTAATATTTGTAAACTTTCTGACTGCTGTTGAATAACAATTTCAGTTATATCCTTAACTAATAGTTGGGCAGAAATTCCCCCTAGAATCTTCTCGCTTGACAATCCGCTTAAACTCAACCGTCTAATTGCTGCAAAACGAACTCTAAAAAACTCATCTAAATTATTAGAAAAAATCCCTAAAAAACGCAACCTATCTAATAATGGTACTGAATCGTCAGCCGCTTCTTGAAGTACTCTTTCATTAAATGTTAACCAACTTTTTTCTCGATCGATGTACTTATACTTTGACATTTATTTAATTTAATTCTTTTGGGAAAACAGTTTTTATGGTTTTTCCTTTATTAATATGTATCCAATTATTGGTTTCAAATTGTAGTGCTACAAAACCCGAAGTAGGCACATTGTCAATAAAAATAGTGCCAAATTTATTAACAAAATTTGTAATAGCCTCATTATGTCCAAAAAGAATAACACTTTCGATATGATTATTAAAAGATTTGATAACCTGCTCTAGTTGGATTTCATCAAAGGTATAAAGTTTGTCTTTAAAAACGATACTTTCGATAGGATAAGAAAAATTTTGAGCAAAAATTAATGCAGTTTCTTGAGCTCGTTTAGCAGTACTACTAAAAATCATATAATTTTTAGGAATAAAATTTCTAATCTCCATAGAAACTAAATGGGCATCTTTAACCCCACGACTGTTCAAAGGTCTTTCTTTATCATGGAGTGGAGCATCCCAACTGGATTTTGCATGACGTATTAAGATGATATTTTTCATATTTAAGGCTCTAAATTTTGAATGCTTTAAATTGTATGAATTATAGGAACCACAAATTACAAAATTTTTATGAAATCAAGCCCATTTAAAATTATAGAAAACAGTTTTAACAAATGTTTATTTACTTAAACATAAAATAAATCAGAAAATAAATAAACTCAAAAATAAATTCGTAATAAATTTTAATAAAACATAAAAAATATTCTGTAGTACTATACTTTAAAATGTGTTAAAAAGTGCATTTTATCTGTTATTTTTGCATTTAAACGATGTTTTTATAAAAACATATTAAAATATAAATTAGATTTGAAAAATGAAAAAGTGATAACTTTAAAACAGTAATGAAAAAATTATTCACTAAAAATATAAATTGAAATTGAAATTTGTCAAACAAAATAATTGATTAAAAGTATAAATAAAAGTTAATTTTCACCTCTTTCATAAGAGTTTTACAGCATAATATTAGCTTTTAAACGAGTTTTTTGGTCATTGATAGAAAAAAAGCATCAATTTCAACCTAAGCATATAAATTTGTTCATATTAAAGTATAACCCCAAATATTACACACAATAAATTAAAATTTAATTGTATGAAAACTAAAATTACCCTTATTTTACTGGCCTTCTTTATGTTTGTTAGTAATACATATTCACAATTTGATGCTCAACATCCTGATTTAAGGTTATGTGGTTACAATTGTACTGCAAATAACGCAAGTGTAACTAATGTCTATTTGAGTGCAACTGTAAATGGCACACCATTAGAAAATTTTGTACCAACCTGTAATGTTGGAGTAGATTCGTACCCAGTGACTATTTGGATGAATTACACTCAGAATACAGCAAATTCTGTTTCTGATGTTCGTTTATTTGCAGATTTGAAATTTGGTACGGCTGCTGTAACACCTGTTAATAAATATATAGGTACTTTACCTTCAACAAAGAATTTACCTCCTGGTAAAATACAGATTACTACAGTACCTGTAACTTGGTTTTGCGGTGATGCATTAACTTTTTCGAATATATTAGTAGTATGGCAAGGTAAAAATATTATTGATGGAACAACTCCTTACGATTGTGCTGCTTATACGAGTTCTAAATGTGATTATGCTATCGCTACTCTTTTTTCATCTCCTCTTGCTGTTCAGTTTACATACAAAGCATGTAAATCAGGAAATAATACTACGGTAAATTTTACTTCAACTACAAATGGTGGAAAAGCACCATATACTTATGCTTGGGACTTTGATAATAATGGCACAACTGATGCTACAGGTGCAACAACTACAAAAGTTTATACTACATCTGGAAATACTGCCAAGTTAACCGTAACTGATGCTAATGGGACAATGAACTCTTATAGTTTACTTATAACTACTCCAAATGAAATTATATTATCTGAAACACATGTAAATGCGGGATGTAATGGTGCCCCAACTGGATCAATAGATTTAACCGCAACTGGTGGAACTGGTGCATTAACATATTCTTGGACTAAAAATGGAGTCGCTTTTGCTGTTACTCCAGATTTAACAAATATAGCAGCTGGAACATATATTGTTACTGTTACTGATACTCATGGATGTATAAAAACGCTTACAGTTGTCGTAACAGGACATGATGTAGACAAACCTGTTATCACTTGTCCTGCCGCTTTCACAATTGGAACAAATACTGCTTGTACTTATGTAGGTGTTATCGGAACGGCAACGGCTACCGATAATTGTACTGCAACGGGTTTAATAGTAATATCTAACAATGCACCGAGTGCTTTCCCTGTTGGAAGTACTACTGTTACTTGGACTGCAACAGATGCCACTGGAAACTTTGCTACTTGTAATCAAATAGTAACGGTAAGTGATGATGACAAACCTGTTATCACTTGTCCTGCTGCTTTTACAATTGGAACAAATACCGCTTGTACTTATGTAGGTCCTATCGGAACTCCAACTGCTACCGATAATTGTACTGCAACGGGTTTAATAGTAATATCTAACAATGCACCGACTGTTTTCCCTATTGGAAGTACTTCTGTAACTTGGACTGCAACGGATGCTGCTGGAAACTTTGCTACGTGTACTCAAATAGTAACGGTAAGTGATGATGACAAACCTGTTATTTCATCAGCTGGTTCTAACGCAACAATTAATTGTCCTGCAGTACCAGTTTTTACATCGCCAACCGCAACCGATAATTGTGGAATCGCAACTGTTAATCTTTTATCCGACGTAACCACTCCAGGAAATTGTCCTGGTGCTTACATTAGAAAAATGACCTGGGATGCAACTGATTCGAATAATAATCATAGTAACCAAATAAGTCAAACAATAACTGTAATTGACAATACTGCTCCTACTTTTACAGTTCCTTCTGCTACAACAGTCAATACAGATGCAAATTGTGTTGCAAATATTGACCCTTCTTCAACAGGAACTGTAACAAACATAAGCGATACTTGTGATTCAAACCCAGTTGTAACTTATACTGATACAGAATGTTTTGGATTTACTGCAAATAATGGATCTATAAATGCTGGTCAAGGTAATTATTTCCCATTTACTGTTGATGGATTTGATGACTTAACAGCAAATAATATAGAAAAAATTGCATTAGCATTTGAAACTAATCAAGGTAAAGGTAGAGCTGAATTCACTTTAGTTTCACCTAGCGGACAAGGAGTAATTTTAGTTGGATCATATTGTACTGGAGGAAATTGTGATGATGCAACTCCTAGTACTCAAGAATTATATTTACCAGTATTCTATCCAAATAATTCTGGTTATACACAATGGAATAATAATAACTTTATACAAGATGGGGTTAGTCAAAACATGACTCCAAACGGTGGATTAACTTCTCCTAATACAATTGTTGGATTAACCTCTTATGTGTCTAATTTTGAATCATTAACTGGTCCGATGAATGGCACTTGGTTTATTTATTCAAGAAAACAAGCAAGTGTAAATGGTAGCATAGATTTCAATAGTGTATGTTTAACCCCTTCAAGTTCATGTTTAAGTAATAAAGTTATCACAAGAACTTGGACTGTAACTGATGCGTGTGGAAATAATTCTTCTGCAACACAAACTATAAAAGTTCAAGATACAACGGATCCAACGATTACTGGAACTCCTGCTGCTGTAACTTATGATTGTGCGGCTGATGTGCCTGTTGCTTCTATCGCTTCAGTATCTGCAACTGATAATTGTCTTGGTACAGTAACTGTTAGTGTTGCTGATGCAATCACTGCTGGTGCTTGTGCAAATAAATATTCTATTCTAAGAACATGGACTGCAACGGATCTTTGTGGGAATAGTACAACGAGTACTCAAAATATAACTGTAGAGGCGACTACGGAACCAAATATCGAAGGAACTGCTTGAGCGGTAGCATATGATTGAGCGGATGATGTGCCTGTGGCTGCTATCG
>NZ_JANNXH010000072.1:0-59533 GCF_031409475.1 Flavobacterium sp.
CCAACTAACAAACAATGTCCTTTACAAAATACAGAAATCAAAACATCCTGCACAGTGTCGTTCTGTCCCACAATTACTTTTCCAATTTCAGAGTTACCAGGACAAACGTCAAATTATGATTTCAGTTTACAATATGGTGCAGTTTTTTCAAATATAATTAACTCAATTGCTATTGAAGGCAGTTGCTATATACCAACCTTTATCAATGTAACATCGTCAACTGAATTAGTTGGAGGAAGTAAGCAGATAACGTTCACAACAAACATTCCTTTCCCTTTCCAAGTTCAGTTGAGTGGAAACAGGTTATACCCAGAGTTTGCATTTTTCTTCCCAATTGAAGTTACAGCAAGCGGAACCACAATAACAGTTACAGGAATTCCACTGGGACCATGGGCATATCATTTACAATCGAATTTCACAATATCTAATGAATTTTACTAATGGCAGACAAAAGAAAATTACTCGAACTCGATATTGATGTAGAAAGCATCATCGCAAAATCTGTACAATTAAAAACTACGCTTGATAGTTTGAGAGTGGAACAGGATCTTCTTAAAAAATCAGGAGATACAAATTCAGATACCTATGTGAAATTGGCTGCTCAAATTTCCAAAACATCCGCTGAATATAATATCAATCAAAAGCAATTGTCAAACCTTGCACGGGTCAATGGCGAATACTTGACGATTAACCAAAAAGTAGGATTGAGCTTGGATAAAGAAATTAATTCTATTACCGAAGCAAGAGTCAATAATATTGAGTTGTTGAAAATTAGAAACGAATTGAATTTATCCAAGAAAGAAGAAAAAGCATTAGCAGATGAAATCAACGCAAAGCTGGACACAAACAACAAATTCATCAAAGAAAATGTTTCAGGATACGAACAGCAAAAAATAGGTATAGGAGATTATAAAACAGCCATCGTTGGAGCACTTCAAGAAACAGGATTGTTTGGCGGACAAATTCAAAACATAACCCAATTCACAAGCAACTTCAAAGGAGTATATTCTAAAATGAATGCGGAATTATCCAGCAGCATATCTCAAATTAAAAATGCTGGAGCAGAAACAGACGGACTTGGTAAAGCACAAAAAGCTGGAGTTGTTGCTACCGAAGCTGGAACTGGAGCATTGCGTATTTTCAAATTGGCGCTGGCTGCCACTGGAATAGGTTTGCTAATTATCGGAGTTGGTTTATTGGTGAATGGACTTTCAAAGTTAGATCCTATCATGGATTCAATCGAACAGGCAACAGCTGGTATTGGTGGAGCAATTGACAAAGCAAGTCAAATAGTAGTGAAATTCGTTTCAAACATTACTAGTATTGGAGATGCCTTTTCTAAAATAGGCAATCTAATTTTAAACCCTATTGATAGTATAAAAAGCTTTACTAAAGAGGTTGGTAATGCGGCAACTGCTGCAGCAAAATTAAAAGAAGCTGAACAGGAACTGGGAGATTTAAAAGATATTTATGAGGTTAGAAATAAAAATATTGAAAGTCAAATCAACCTTGACAAAATCAGATTAAAATCTAAAGACCTTACTTCAAAAGAAGAAATTGAAATTGAAAAAAGAATTAACTCCAACTTTGAAAAATTATCAGCAAATAGAACTGAAGTAAATAATAAGACTTTAGACTTGTCTTTAAAAAATGCTATAAACACGGCTCAGGAATTGAATAATGTGGACCAAAAAAGGCTTGAAAATTCTATTCGATTAGGCGATTTAGCTGTCGCAAATCAATTATTAAACAGCGGAAAAATCACAACTGATGCTTATAACAAATTGAAAGAAGGAGTTAACTCAGTAGTAGATTCCACCAATCAAGAAGCAGAAGCTAGAGAGCGCGCACAGGACAAAATAGAAAAAGCACAAGCCAAAGCTGAGGCAAATGCACAAGCAATTGAAGCAGCTGCACAAAAAAGAAGAGACGAAGCGGCTAAATTAGTTGATGCCAGCATTGCAAAAAGCAAAACAGAACTAGATTTATTCATAGCTCAACAAGGAATACGTGCCAAATCACTAGAAGATAGTTTAAAGCTAGAGGAACAAATTCGAGACAAGAAACTCGCTATTGCTAAAAAAGAATTTGATTCCAAGAAGATTACTCAAACTGAATTTGAGTTGCAGTCTTTAAATATTAAAAATGAATTTCTTAAAAAACAAGCTGATATAACTGTTGCAAATGCCGAAATAGAATTAAAGTCATTTATTGATAACAACAAATCTAAACTTAACGGTAATCAATTTTTAACAGATGAATTAGTAATTCAGGAATTAGATCGCATTAACAGAGTTTCAGAAGCAGAAGCAGCTTACCAAACCAAACGTTTGGAGACTGGGAAAATCAATGCTCAGCAATATGCCGATGCTATAAAAGCTATTGACGATAAAGTAGAAGAAGAAAATAATGCGGTTAAAGATGCTAAAATAGCGGCCGATTTAGAAAAACAAGCTATTGATTATGAAAATAAATTACTGGCATCTGAAAATGAATTTGCAAATAGACAGGCTGAACTTGATGCTAGTTTAGCTCAAGAGTTAGCCGCTGCAGAAAAGAGTGGAGCAGATAAAAAATTAATTGCTGAAAAGTACGCGACATTTCAAAAGCAATTAGATAAATCTATGAAAGATTTTAAACTCAGTCAAGAGTTGGAAATTGTTCAAGGCATCAAAGGACTTTTCGGAGAAAAAACAATATTGGGAAGAGCTGCAGCACTTGCTGAAATTGGAATTACAACTTACACGAAAGCATCGGCAGCATTTGCACAAGCGGCTTTATTTGCAGCAAACCCATTAACCGCACCTTTAGCAACAAACGCATACATTCAAGGCGGAATTATTATAGCAGGAGGTGCGGTTCAAGCGGCTAAAGTAGCTGGAGTAAAATTAAAAGACGGAGCTGTAGATATTGACGGACCAGGATCTACAACATCAGACAGCATTCCTGCATTGTTATCAAGAGGCGAAAGCGTAATTAATGCTGAATCGACAGCAAAATTCAAACCATTGCTTACTGCTATCAATGATGGAGTTGGTATTAATTTTTCAATTCAACCTTATCCATCATCAGTAGCAAACACATACAACAATAATCAAGCATCACAAAGTATTGATTATGATTTGTTGGCTTCTAAAATTGGAGTAAATGTAGCTAACGCAAATCTTAATCTACCAGCTCCAAGAATAGCAATAGAGGATATCAATTACGGTCAAGATAATTACGCACAAGTAGTTAATGGAGCAAATTTTTAAGCAATGAGTAAGGTAGATGACATCATAAACGGCTGGGGAAACTATCTCAAAGGAAGTGATCCTACTACTTTAAAATTAGCAAAGGAAAGAGCAGCTATCTGTTCAGATTGTCGAACTGCAAAGCACGGAGTTCATACAGCAATTTTACCAGACTATTCTATTTCGGAAATTCAAGGGATGTATTGCAGCAAGGATTTAGGAGGTTGTGGTTGTCCACTATCCACAGCAGTTAGAAGCAAAAATTATAAATGTGTAAAAGGTAAATGGTAATATAATATATTACCTAAATTTAGTATATTTGAAAATGCTATACACCGAAATCAAACGTAAAATCAGGGAAGTAAAAGAGCTTACTAATCTTGGATTAATTAATCCAACTTGGATTCGGAATATAGAAGTGTTTGAGCAGTTTCATTATTATAGAGATATTGATAATACTAAACAAGACGCTTATGTTTTAACCGGAGAGGATTTCGGAATAAGTTGGCAAAGCGTTAGAAAAGCAGTTACAGATTTGTCTAAATAAAAAAAAGGAACTAGTGATAGTTCCTTTTAAATTTTCTATTAGCTTCAAATTCATCTCTTGTCAATACCTTTTCAATTGGAAACCCATCTCCTTTTGTTCGCATCCACTTTTCATAATCATCATAATTTTTATCATTCCACATCCTTGCTTTTTGTTCAATTATGTATGGGTTAGAATCTTCTTTAATTTTATTTCGGTTTAAATAATTGTGCAATTTATTGCACATAACAATAACAAATTTTACCCACAAGTAGCAAGCTGCAATTAAAATTAATCCTCCTATTATCATTAGTATAACCATTAGACAAATATAACTAAAAAACGTTAGTTAAAAAAATTAAGGTGTCAAAGTAAATTTGTGGTAATATATTATATTACTAAAATGTCAAAATTTTTTAATTCACTTCCAAACTTCAACTCATCAACTGTAAATGTTGATCGGGAAAATGGCATTCTAAAAAATACCTGCATTGCGCAGTTTGGAGAAAACAAAAACGATTCTTTTTTTGATGAATTGTTTTTGGCCGACATAGTAAAATTAGGCAACCAAGCCGATGGTATTAAATCTCGCTTTGGTCATCCTAACATGTGTGGAAACTCTTTTGGTAGTTTCATTGGCCGCTACAAAAATTTCAGTATTCAGAATAACAATGTTTTTGCCGATTTGCATTTAGACCCAATCACCAAAAAGACACAAGTCGAAGGCAAGGGAATTATGATGTTTGATTACATAGTAGACATGGCAGAATCTAATCCTGATATGTTCGGAAATTCAATTCACATTTATTCTGAATGCTATGAAAAAGAAATTGATGGCAAAATGCAAATGCTTCATAAGCTAGACAAATTCAAAGCTTGTGATTTAGTAGATGAACCAGCTGCAACCAGTGCGTTATTTTCAGACACAAAAGATTTAGGAGTTGTTGTTACCCAATTCCTAGATGACAATCCTCAAATTTTCAGCACCATTTCAAAACAACCGGAAATCATTCAAGACTTCTTTGAGCGATATGCCAATTATTCAAATCGTAAATCCTTAATCAATTTTAATATGAACTTTTTAGACAAACTTAAAAAGAAGTTCAGCGAGAAAAAAGAGGGCGAAACTTTCGATATAGACATAACCCTTGCGGATGGTTCTATCGTTACTGTAGTCACAGAAGCTGAACAGCCACAAGATGGCGACCAAGTTACCGACGATGCTGGAGCAGCAGTTGGTGACGCTGAACACATATTGCCAGACGGTAGCTCAATTGTAACCGTTGGCGGTGCAATTACTGAAATCAAAGAAGCTGCACCGGCAGATCCAGCAGGAGAGCCAACCATGCAAGAAGTGATGAATTCGGTAAACGCAATGACAAAATCATTTTCTGCAATGACAAAGAAATTTGAATCTGCACAAAAAGACAACGAAGGAGCATTTGAATTACTAGCGGACCAATTTTCAAAAGTTGACAAGCGAGTAACCGATATGGGTAAAACCATTAAATCAAAGTACGAAGTTCCTCCTGGAGAAGAAGGCAGACCTAAAGGTAAAACTAGCGGGTATGATGCAGATGCAGTAGCTGAAGCAAGAAAAAAAATTAACGAAAAAAAGAAATAAGAAATGGGATTAGTAGCCGATTTTAAAGATTTAGCGACAAGTGATCGCTTTATCCAAGACACAAGAGAAATCGTAATGAACGATTTATTCTATGAGCCAACTGAAAACTTCTTTACCATTGTTCCGGGTATTAAAGGAGGTCAGCAAGTAGCTGCAATGAAAGGATTTGAATACATTACTAAAGCATCAGCAGGATGTGGAGGTAATGGTATTTCTCCTGATTTCCCAGCGTTCTCACAAAAATGGAATCCAAAATTAGCTGAGGTTAAATTGGAATATTGTTATGCTGATTTCGAAAACTCATTCTTACAATGGGGTTTGAATAATGGATACAAAAGAAAAGACCTTACTGGAACTGAAATGGCTTTGTTCATTCAGGACCTGGTATCTAAAGCAATGGCTTTGGATTTGCAACGTATCGCTTTGTTAAGTGATTCTGGAATTGCGGCACAGGACATTTTGACTGATGAAGTTGTAAAAGCTCCTTTCTATAACATTATAGACAAAGGATTGATTCCAACGCTCCAGTACTTGAAAACGCTGCCTGAGTTCGCTAGTAACTTCGTAGCATTAGACAAAAACACTGGAACCGCAGCTGTTCAATTGGCTTTGGCCGATGACTACGCAGTGAAATTGTATGAGTCATTGATTCTTGAATCGTATGATTTTGATGGTGACATCTTACTTTCTTCTAACAGATTAGCATTGAACTATGATGCATTCTTGAGAAGAGGAAACGGGTACAACATTCAAGGGAACTTGGATGCTACTCAAAATGGAGTTGCGGGCGCAAAAGTTGCAGGGCAAGCAGTTACTGCAATGAAAAATTATGATCGTTGGAAAAAAACAGATTTTACAACTGGTGCTCCAGCTACAATTCACTTGCCACACGTTGCATTGTTCACTAAAAAAGAATACTTGCAAATTGGTATTGACGACACTGCCTCTCTTCAAGATTTAACCCTTGAATACATCGGGGGTTCTGAAGAGAAATTTTGGATTAAAGCCAATTATATGGTTGATTTCAAAATGACAAATCCTTATGCCTTAAAAGCGGCTCTTTAAATAATCAAGGGAGTGTAAAAACTCCCTTTAAAATATAGAAATTATGGCAGATTGCGATGGAAAATTAGCGGGTGAATTCGTAAAAAAATGCGGATACAGACCGAAACAAGGGATTGCTAAAAAATGGTACTTCAATTGGGAGGATGTCGACAGAGTTGGCACTCAATTAGCCAACAAAGGCACAAAAATAACAGTACTAGTTTTAAAAATTGGTGCCAAATTATACGCTGCACAAGGAAATAATAAAACAAGCAAAGGCAAACACGCCCTTTCTGTTTTAGACTTTGGAAATGGATACACCCACACTGACAATTTCACAATTCTTTATCATGGAGAAAATGAAAGAGAAAGAGTTCAGGAGTTAGTAGAAGGTGGTAGAGTTGGAACCATTGTTCAAAAAGTTGATACTGGTATTAATGGCGAGTTATCTTTTGAAGTTTTCGGTTATGAAAGTGGAATGACAATCATCGAAGATAACTATGATTCTAATGCTAATTCAGGAACTGTGGCAATAGCTGTAGCAACAGAAAAAGGAGAGGAAGAGGCAACTGGTAAAAAATTATTTTTATTAGCTGCTGGAGTTGTTGCTACCGAAGCTTACATAATAGCCAATACTTATGTCGCGCCAGTTATCCCTTAACGAAAAAGAAATTCTAGAACAAATTAGGGATGCAACTTATGAAACTTTGACGAGAGGAAAAGACGAAAAAGGCATCCCTTTTTTAAAACACATTTTCGAACTGCACTACAAGATTTTCGGAGAAACGTGTTCCAATTGTCCTGATAAAATATCAGGATACATTCAAAAATTAAAAAACTTTAATCCAATCAAAAAAATGGAAACTACAAAAACATTCCAATTAAAAGAAGGAGTTATAATTCCAGTTGCTGGTACTTCTGATGCTTATAGCAATGCTAATCTTACTGATGAAATTGCTTTGAAATTATTGTCTGACAATCCAAACAGAAAAATACTGTTTGAAAAATTACCAGAGAACCTAGATGATTTAATCGATGAAGGTGTCGAAGTGAATTTAGATCCTGAAGTATTGACTTTTGGAGAAAAAACGTTGACCATTGAAGAAGCTTTATCGCTACTTGAGAAAATTAATGTGATTTCAAAAGCTACAACTGTAACTGGCGTTTTGAAAAAAATAGACTCGCTTACAGCTGAGCAAAAAATAGATTTTCAAACTTTAGTAAATGACTTTGTAGCGTAAACTAAATAACAATGAAATCTAAAATTGTAGAGTCATACAAAGAGGAGAAACTTGAGGTTTTCAATAAAAGATTAGGGGTTATCTTCCACGGTGAGGATAACCTCAAATCGCTTATTGTAGAAAACCTAATTGATAGTTCGCCAACTGCTTTTCAATGTGCATGGCTTTATGAGAGCTTTCTTGGAGGCGCTGGTTTTGAAATTGATTTATCTGAAGTGAATTTGTCCGATGATGAATTTGACAAGCAAAACCCAAACAACTTACTTTTCGATGCTTGTGAAGTTATCTCAAGACATCAGGGTGTATTTATCAATGTGGGTTATAATGCCAACTTTGAAAAAGATAGTTTCAAAATTATTCCTTACACACTTTGCAAAGTAGGTAAAAAAGACAGCAACGAATATTCAGGAAAGATTTTGGTTTCAGCTAAAGGTTGGGGTAAATCTTTGAAGAAAGAAGAGATTGATATTTTCGATGTTTACAATCCACGCCCGGATGTTATTCAGGCGCAAGTTGAAGCAGCTGGAGGTTGGGAAAATTATAAAGGTCAGATTTTCTTTTTCAAACTTTCCAGAAAAAATACTTATCCAAAATCATTGATTGAAAGAGCGTACACTTTTGCGGACGTGGAAAACCAATTGGGTTTGTACTACAATGGTACCGTAAAAAGAAGTTTTGAAAACATTACCTATATCAGACATAGAAAGTTTCCAAACAAAACTGACGAGGACCAATTTCACGAAAACATAAAATCACTTTCTGGAGTAGAAAACGCAAGTTCGAAATTAGTAATCGAAGATGATTGGGATGATGAGAGAGACACATCGGGCAACTTCAAATTTGATACAATCAAAAATGAAGTTAAAGCAGAAAAGTATTTGCATTTTGAAACATCATCATCTAACTACATCCGAAAAGCATTTAAGAACATTCCACCACAGCTGATTGATTTCATTGCTGGGAAACTGGGTAATACTTCGGGTAAAGATTTGATAGCAGCTCAATCGATTTATAACTCATCCATTTCAAAAGACCAGGAGAAAGTAGAAATGCTTTTCAAAGAATTGTTCCGGAACTATAAAAATGATATAAATGTCGCGAACAATTGGACAATCAAACAATATTCATTGTTGGATGATGGTACCGTAAATTATGATGAAGTTCCAACAGAAACAGAAGAAGACTTATCTAAAAAAGAAATAAGAACAGCACAAGCTACTTTGCGTGGAAGTGTTGGAGGTGTAACAGCAGTTTTACAGATTCAAACATCGGTAGCTTTGAAAACAACAACTTACGATGCTGGAGTAGCAATGTTAGAAAACATCTTTGGATACCCAACTGATGTAGCCAAAAGAATGTTAGGAAATCCAGAACCAATCCAAAACCCTATTCCAAATGCCAATCCTATTAATTAATAAAGCAAAAGTTGCCGAAAAGTTGCAAGTAGCTATTGGATATTCCGATATGGAATTCAACGCATTCATAAATGAAGCACAGGAGTTTGATTTTAAACCATTGGTTCAAGAAGATTTTTACTTTGATTTATTGGCAAAAAAAGCAGATGCGCCGTATGTAGAATTAATAGATGGTGGAAATTATGATTACAAAGGGCGCACTTACAATTTTCAAGGAATCGCAACAGTGCTTTCTTATTTTGCTTTCGCAAGATTCAAATTGAATTCTAGTGCCGTATCAACCTCTCACGGATTTGTGGTAAAAACAACACCAAATTCAGAGCCTTTAAGTTTGGCAGAAAGAAAAAATGATTATTACGAAAAGCAAAGACAGGCTAATTTGATGATGGAAGATGTAGTGAAATTTATTCAAAGAAACATAACAGATTATCCGAGTTGGAACGCTTCTCAAAATTGCAATTCAGTTACAAGTAATGGTTTTAAAACTAAAGTGATCCAATGATAGTAATTCAAAACATAGATTCACAAAAATTTTTATTAAATGGAATTCCATACTTAAAGAATTTCATGCCTCATTATGTTTCCGGGAAATTAAGAATTGTAAATGTTTATGACACGAAATTTGAGCTTGTACCATTTAAAAGCGCTAGTGAATTGTCAATAGATGGAATTGTCTATGCCACAATATCAGAGGCACAAGAAGCTTTGTTGCCGGTTATCTATACAAGGAATTCTTTAGGAGGTGTAATTGCAGCGGTTGAGGATAGAATCGTCAATGGCGTTACTACCATTGCTCCAAGCCAAAACATAGTTTTTGACGAATTTAAAAAGATTGAAGATAGGTTAGACAATAAAGATTATTTAGAGTCAGACACTGGATTTTATTTATTTGGTCAGGACTTGACAATGTTTGCAGATTGGAAATGGGTAATAAACGGAATTGAATATTCTAATCCTGCTAATGTTGTTATAAACATTCCTTTGGCATCTTCAGGATATTCAAGAATTGATTTAATCGTTTGCAATGCGTTGAATGGATTTACAAGAGTTCCCGGAACAGAAAGTTTATTTACTCCAGCTGCCCCTTTGTTGCCAGAAAACACGATCGAAGCTACTTTTTTTACGGTTACTGATGGTGTCGTTGGAGTTCCTGTCATTCCCAAACCGAAAGGTTACGTTACTTCGGTTAATTCGCGAAAAGGAGATGTAATATTAACAAAACAAGATGTTGGTTTAACATACGCTGAAAATACCAGCGATTTAGACAAAGTTATTTCTAATGACACACAGGCCGCTTTGGATTTAAAAGTTGATAAAGACGGCACCAAAGTTCTTTCAGACAATAACTACACCGATTCCGAAAAAAACAAACTGGCCAGCATCGATGCCACGCATTATTTGCCGCCACTTCAAACGACAGTGCAGTTATCAGCTTTGCCACAAGCAACTATTTCCGACAAAGCGAGGGTATATGTCGAAAATGATTTAGCGGATTATTTCTATGATGCAACGGCATCTAGTGGAGACATTGCACCAAATGACCAAGTTGGAGGAATTGGATTTTGGCGAAAAGTAGCCGTGGGCGGTGAAACGGCAGCAAGTATCAAAACGAAATATGAAAGCAACGCTGATACCAACGCTTTCACGAATGCCTTAAAAGCAAAATTAGATTCCATTACAGAAATATTCACGACCGCCTTGAAATCGTCTTACGATGGTGTTGTTACGGGATATGCTGCATTAATGGCAACTGGTTCCAGACTTATCACGAGTGGTGAAATCACAAAACTTGGTAACACAAGTGGAACGAATTCAGGAGACCAAGATTTAAGTGGATTGTCATTAAAACCTATCCAAGTTCCAGCGCAAGTATTAGCAATAGCGGGATGGACACTTGTTGGCGGTTATTATGAATATAATTTGGCAAATGCAAACATAACAGCAGTTTCGATTGTGGATGCAATACCTAACAACTCATCAATCGATGTTGTAAAAGCAGCTCAAATTATGCCAACAACTTTATCAGGTGCGGGAACGGTGAAGTTTTACTGTGAAAACTTGCCTACTTCTACTATTACAATAACCTTAAATATCTGGAAATAATGATTGGAAGTTTCAGAAACACAATGGCATCAGGTACATCAGGAGTAGATGATGTTTTGCCAGTAGCTAGACCATATATAAGAACGGCTGATTGGCTTGCAATGCCGTCAGTAGTGGCCGGTGACCAAAAGTTTGTGGGATTGTTTGCGGTTTTCAACAATGATTCGAATTTCTGTTCTTTTCAGTGTGCATCCAATTACACAGTGGATTGGGGCGATGGAACGGTTGAAAATTTTAATGCAAACATCACAGCTTATCATATATTCGATTATAACTATGCAGGATTCGTTGGTACTGAAACCTCGCAAGGTTATAGACAAACATTGATTACAATAACTCCGCAAGCCACATTTAATTTAACGAAAGTTTCTTTGGCTTTTAAACATAACCAAGCCGGTTTACCTGCTGGAATTGATTATGGATGGTTAGATATAAAATTAGCCGGTTCTTATTTAACAACATTTGACTGTGGCAAAACTGTAGTTACAAGTTATTTACTTAGGGAAGTTGAAGTAATAGGTACAGTAGCTTTTACAAATTGTGGTGGAATGTTTCAAAATTGCTATGCTTTAGAAAAAATAAACCTATTCAACACATCTAGCGCAACTGATGTTTCATTTATGTTAGGTAATTGCTATTTGTTAGAAACATGTCCGTTTTTTGATTTTGGTAATGTTACTATTTCTCAAGGAACATTTCAAAATTGCATTTCATTAATTAAAGTTCCTTTTTTTAATCTTGAAAAAGTATGGTATTGTGTTCAAATGTTCGAAGGTTGTGCAAGAATACAAACACTTCCGTTGTTCAATTTTGCATTAATGACTAATTGCCACACGTTTGTTTCTGGTTGTATCAATCTTAGAGAAGCTCCTGCCTGGAATATGTCATTGATTCAGCAATGTTATAATATGTTTATTAATTGCGTAAAAATTAAAAGTTTCCCTCTTTATGATTTGTCGAATGCGTTGAATACTGCTAATATGTTTCAAGGGTGTTATTCAGTCGAATCATTTCCTTTTTTCAATTTAATAAAAGTAACAAACGCTTCTAATATGTTTTATGGATGTAGTAAAGTTGAAACATATCCACTCTATAATTTGGCTAATTGTACTAATTTTTCAGGAATGCACAATGTTAATACACGTCTATTGACCGCTCCTTTTTATGACACAATAAAAGCAACAACTCTATCATCAATGTATAGTAGTTGTATAAACTTGAATTATTGTCCAACATATAATTTAGCTGTATGCAGTGATATTAGTTCGATGTTTTATGCTTCAGGAGTAAAAAAAATGCCTCCATTTATTTTTACAAGAGCTACAAATACAAACAATCTTTTCTTAGGCTCTGGCGCGTTAATCGAGGTTCCTAATATAGATTATTATTATGCTACTTTATCGATTAATGGATTTGCTGTGCGCTCTTTGTCGAAATTTAGAGCGTATGGTTATAGAGATACATTGACATTTACTAGTGCTAAATTATCAAGAAGTGAATTGCAGATTATTATGAATAATTGTGGTGTACCGGCAGACACGACTAAAGTAGTACAAATAACTAATTGTTATGGAGCTGATACACCTGTTTCTAAAACAGGATGTGGAACTATTGCAGGCAGTACAGTTATCACTCAGTCTAATACTTCGTCTTTGCAAGTGGGAATGTTGGTAATAGGAACAGGAATAAGTAGCTCTGTTCCGGTTACAATGCAAGATTCAGGCGATACAGTTACGCTAAATGCTCATGGATTAGCCAATGGAACAAAAATCGCTTTTGTTACTATAGTTAGCACAACAGGCATTGCCGTTAGAACCACATATTTTGTCATTAATGCAACTGCAAATACTTTTCAGCTTTCCTTGACTTTGGGAGGAAGTGTTGTCGCATTGACAACGGATGGAACTGGAACAATTCTGTATGCAAGCTATATCCAATCAATTAACACAAATGTTTCGTACACAATAGACAAGCCGGCATCGGCAACAGGAAGTGTGACATTGGCAAATAGAATACTCGATACAAGTTTGCCAGTTTTGCACGGTTTTACAGTAACAGGATAAATTAAAAATTATGGAAAAAGGTTTTTATAAATTATCGGGAAAACAATTAATATATGGGGAATGGGTTTCCTCAAAAGATTTGTATTTAAGTAAAGAAACAAAAGATGATTTTACATATCCAATTGACGGTTGGTACTATTTTGAAAGCGAAGCTGAAGCGAAAGAGCATTTTGGAATAGTGGATGAAAAAATTAATAAATAAAATAACATATGAACCACATCAAAGAGCACGAGTCGTTATTATCCATCATTGGAAAAGCATTGCTATATATTTTTAGAGACACTTATACGGTAAGTGTTGGAGCTGTAGTAAGCTTTATTGGTTATTTATTGCCCGTAAGAGACATCGTTAATTTATTGATCGGATTTTTTATAGTCGATGTAATATTTGGTTATTGGGCTGCCAAAAAACTACGAAAAGAGCGTTTTTCCGTAAAGATAATTTGGGAGCATACCATTCCTAGAATGCTTGTGTCGGTGGTTTTGATTACGGGAGCATTCACTTGGGATAAAGTCTATGAACAGGATTTCATATCGACATATAAAATAATTGGATGGTTTATTTCGGGTGTGCTCCTTTGCTCAATTGCCGACAATGGCTATCAAATAACGAAGTGGTCAATTTTTCCAAAACTTGGAAAATTGCTGAATGATAAAGTAAAAGAAAGTACTGGACTTGAAATTAATGATGAAAAAAAAGAGAAATTATGAAAAAATTAATTGAAATAGCTGAAAAAGAAATTGGCACAGGAGAAAAACCACTAAACAGCAACAAAACCAAATACGGAAAATGGTTTGGTTTTGATGGCGTGGCTTGGTGCGGAATGTTTGTAAGTTGGTGTTATGCTCAGGCAGGTTTCCCATTGCCTAAAATAGGTTTTTCAAAAGGATATGCCGGCTGCCAAACAGCTGTTGCTTATTTCAAGAAAAACAACCAAACCACGACAGATCCAAAAGAAGGTGATATTGTTTTCTTCGACTGGAACGCCGATGGCCGATATGACCACACCGGATTATTTGTAAAATGGATAGACGAAAACACATTTGAATCCATCGAAGGTAATACGGCAGTTGGCAATGACAGCAACGGCGGTAATGTTATGGTTCGAAAAAGAAACAAGAAAAATGTAATTTTTGTAAATATACCAGTATGAAAAATCAAAACCTAAACCACATCCTGCTTTGGCTTTTCGCCATTGCCATCGGGCTTTTATTGAATTCCTGTGATGTTATGAAAACATCTGAAAAATCAAAATCAGATACTTCTTTAAAGGATAGCTTTGAACAAAGAAGCTTCAGGAAAGGAGACAGTGTTTCTTTTCGCCCGGGAAAAACGGTGTTTAAAGATACAACCATCTATCGTATAACAAAAAATAACACTCGCCTGGAGACAGTATATGATTCAAATGGAAACATCCGGGATATTAATTGTTATACAGACAAAATAGAAGAATTAACTCGAAGAAATATAGCATTAGACCAGTCCTTAAAAGAAAAACAATCCACTAAAAAGGAAGAGTTCGATAGTACATTTATTTTATACATCATTGGAGGGGTTGTGGTTCTGGGAATGTTCGCTTTATTTCTAATGTTCTTGTACATAAAAAAGAATACGGCAGTAGTCACACAATTTTTAAACAAATAAAAATTTGGGTTTTTTGGTTAGTTGGAGTGAGCAGTTCAGAAATGGACTGCTTTCTTTATTTATTCCTGTTTGGCCAGCTATCATTGTGATACTTATCACTTGGTTTACTTTTGAATTTAAACCAAAGCAATCTCCCAACAAAAATAAAAGCCGCTGCCGAAATTATGATGTCTAGTATTGTCATGTGTGCAAATTTATAAATTTAAAAATTGAATGTTTATTTTTTTCAAAGCTTCATTTTTTCGTTTATTTCTACCAACCAAATATACTGTTTCTGTAACATCAGTTTCATGTGATGCCATTCCTTTTGATAAATTCAATGCAGCATCTGATGCTCTGTCTAGTTCATCCAGAAACAAATGTTTCAAAGCATAGAAATCAGCAGTCACATTATATTTATCTTTTACCAATCGCTTCCAACGTAAGCCAATTTGTCGTGGCTGTGTTGGAGTTAATGATGGTTGCAATCCTCTTGTAAACAAATAATCATCCTCATTGGTACATTCTCCTATTATTTCAGTCCAAAATTTTAAAACGTTTGGCAAAATAACCTTGATTACTTCCTTGCTAACGCTACCTTTCAAAATAGTGACTTTATATTCCTGCTTGGCCAGATTAACATCTTTCTTTTGAACTCGAAACAATTCAGCACTTCTTGCTCCGGAGTGAAAGAATATCATTCCATACCTAAAAAATGTATAGTAGTCAGTTTTTAGAATTTTAAATACTTTTTGAAGTTCTGAAACCTCCATAGTTTCACGAATTTTCTTGACTGTTTTTTTCTTTTTGATGTCCTTAATAGGATTGTGAAAAACCATCCTTTTTTCTACTAAGTCTGAAAGTACGATTGATAAATGAGTGAGGTACTTATTATATTCATTTGGTGTCAAATCCAAAGGATCCAACAAATCACGAATGTAGCCACTGTGAATTTCACAGATGGGAAAATCAAGTTTTAATGCAATAGCCGATTTATCCACCTTGGCAACAATTCTTCTAATCTCTTTTATTACACCAGGAGAAACCGTTAATAAAGGATATGCAATTTTGAGAGCTTTAACAAAGTTTAATTTTGGATGTAGCTTTTCTGCTTCCGGTTCCGGTTCTGGAATTGGTTTTACTACATATTTTTTAGTAATCGGGTTATAACCTTTCTCTTCAAATAGTTTAGGTATCTCTTTTAGCCATGTTTCAATCACGGCTTTACGATCTTCCAAAGTTCGGAACCGGTTTAATTTTCTTCTGAAAAGAAACCCTTTTGGGTATTTCTCTTTGAACAATGGATCGTAGAATTTGCATTCTATACGCCAATCAAGTTTCAAAGATTTTTGAGATGTCAATGTTTTCCAGTTCTCTGGATGTACCCATAGGTCGGAGTACGCACAATCGAATAATAAATTTGTTGCCATAATGTAATTACTTTAGGGTTGTCGGTAGGGTTGCCGATTTAAGTAATTACAAGCCGTAAGATTTTTTATTAAAACACTTAAACCCTTGTTGGGAGTGGGTTTAAGTGTTGTTTTAATTTGTAGCGAGACCGAGATTTGAACTCGGGACCTCAGGGTTATGAATCCTGCGCTCTAACCAACTGAGCTATCTCGCCTTTATGTATTTTGAACTCCAGTCCGCCGCGGCGGATATGAATCCTGCGCTCTAACCAACTGAGCTATCTCGCCATTATGTATTTTGAACTCTAGTCCGCCGCGGCGGATATGAATCCTGCGCTCTAACCAACTGAGCTATCTCGCCAAATTGTAGTATTGAAATCAACTTTCAATGCGGGTGCAAATATAAAAATTAAATTAGAGGTTGCAAGTATATTTTTTAATTAAAAAAATATTTTTAAAAAGGCTTTTTTTTCGGAATTATATTCTATATTTCCAAAAAATTAAGATGTGCTCATGGATCAAAAAATACGTTACGAAATAGAGTTTCCTATAAATTCCTCACCTCAATTATTATATCAATACATTTCAACTCCTTCAGGCTTGTCAGAATGGTTTGCCGATAATGTAAATTCTAGAGGAGAATTTTTTACTTTTATATGGAATGATTCAGAAGAAAAGGCAAGGCTTGCTTCTAAAAAAACAGGTGAGAGAGTGAAATTTAAATGGGTTGATGATCAAAACCTTGATACCGATTATTTTTTTGAATTGAATATTTTAGTCGATGAAATCACAAAAGACGTTTCGTTAATGGTGATTGATTTTGCTATAGAAGCCGAAATAAAAGAAGCAACACAATTGTGGGAAAATCAAGTGTCAGATCTTAAACATGTAATAGGATCTGTTTAGTAAAATTGTTTTTTATAACTTATATTTGTCACGCTTAATAGCGTGACTTTTTATTTAATAATATGATTAATTTTAATGGTTCTTTAGTAGCAAGTGACTCTAATTTATTGGCACAAAATCGCGGATTTTTATACGGTGATGCTGTTTTTGAAACAGTTAAAATCTTGGACTCCAAAATACTTTTTTTGGAAGATCATTATTTTAGACTAATGTCTTCGATGCGTGTACTTAGAATGGAAATTCCAATGGAATTTACAATGGAGTATTTTGAAGATCAAATTCTTACATTAGTAAAAAACAAAAATTTAGAAAATTCTGCTCGCGCTAGAATTACTTTTTATAGAAATGATGGAGGCTATTATTTGCCAAAAACGAATACTGTTTCTTTTTTGATTCATGCAGAAATACTATTGGACACTTTGTATTTGATTAATCAGGTTGAATATGAAGTTGATTTATTTAAAGATTTTTATGTAACAAAACAATTATTGTCATCGATAAAATCATCCAATAAAATCATAAATATTACAGGTAGTATTTATGCAAACGAGAATGGATTAGACAATTGTTTACTTTTAAACGATAGCAAAAATGTTATCGAAGCCTTACAAGGAAATATTTTTATGCTTAAAGGTAATTTACTTATTACACCACCAGTTTCTGAGGGTTGTTTGAATGGAGTAATGAGAAAGCAAATAATAGAAATAGCTAAAAAAATTGAAAATCTAGTGGTTGTCGAAGAAGTAATCTCTCCTTTTGATCTTCAAAAAGCCGATGAGTTATTTATTACAAATGTGATAAAAGGGGTTCAACCTATAACAATTTATCGAAAAAAAGTATTTGCAACTACTTTCGCTACCATTTTAGTGCAAAAACTCAACGATTTTATAATTCAAAATTAATTTAAGTAAGGATTTTCAGGTGCGTTTGACCATATAAGATATTCTCCACCGAGTTCAATAAGTTGATCTCTCCAAAAGGAAGTTGCTGCTTTTTCTATAATTTTATTTTTATAGTTATTAGCCGTTATTATCCAGGAGTTTTCTTTCATTTCAGATTCTAACTGGTTTTCACTCCAACCTGTGTAGCCTAGAAAGAAACGAATGTTATTCTTATTGATTTTGCCGTTATTGATTAGGTCTTTTGTCGATTCATAATCACCGCCCCAATATATTCCGTTAGAAATTTCTACACTATTTGGAATAAGTTCAGGGATATTATGGATAAAATAGAGATTGTCTTGCTCAACTGGACCACCATTGTAGATTTTAAAAGAGGCTTCAATGTCTGGGATTAAATCATTTATAGTATATTTTAAGGGTTTATTTATGATAAAACCTACAGAACCACCTTTATTGTGATCTGCTAATAATATTACTGACCTATTGAATGATATATCTCCTATTACCGATGGCTCTGATATGAGTAAACGGCCTTTTTCTAGTTTTTCTGAAATCATCTTTTCTGAATTTTTATTAAATTTAATACTATTAATAAATGACTACCAAAAAAAATCGTTATAAAACATAAAAAAACCTTCCAAAGGAAGGTTTTAATTATATTTAAGAAATCTTAAATTAGTTTACAGCACCATCTAAATCTGCACCAGCTTTAAATTTCACTACATTTTTTGCAGCAATTTTTATAGTTTTTCCAGTTTGAGGATTTCTTCCATCTCTTGCAGCTCTAGCAGAAACTGACCAAGATCCAAAACCTACTAAAGATACTCTTCCACCTTTTTTCAAAGTACCACCTACGTTTCCTAAAAACGATTCTAAAGCTAATTTTGCAGCAGCTTTTGTAATTCCTGCATCAGCAGCGATAGCGTCGATTAATTCTGATTTGTTCATAATATTTAGTTATTAATTGTTGGTTAAAAAAACTTTATTTATACTAACAAAATTAGTAGGAAATACTTCCCTTACAAGTGTTTTGATTTATTTTAGTTGGTTTTGTTGATAACTTGTTTTTTTTGTTGATAACCAGCCCAAAAAAAGCAATAAATCCTAATGTTTATAGTGGCTAAACGGCAATTGCATGTTCTGTAAAGGTGGTTCCATTAAGTAATTCGGTGATATTCATCCGCTTTTTACCCGGAAATTGTATGCTCAAAACGGTGATATACCCATTTTGAACCGCTATTTTCATCTCTTTTTTAGAAGATATAATCATTCCTATTGGGTTATTATGGGATTCTACCGTGAATTTACATTCGTATATTTTTACAATCCATTCTTGATTTTTATCTTTTATAAAACACCATGCTGCAGGATAAGGGGACAATCCTCTAATGTGATTGTGAATTGCCTTTCCGGATTTTGTCCAATCTATTTTACAATTTTCCTTATTAAGTTTGAAGGCAGTTTTCAGTTCAGAATTATCATTCTGTAAATGTGTTGTTACATTTCCTTTTTGGATTAAATCCAAAGTTGCAATCACAGTTCCACTTCCTAAATGCATTAATCGATCGTGTAATTCACCTGCGTTTTCAAGAGGATTAATTGTAATTTCAGAACTTAATATCATAGCTCCGGTATCTATTTTATCATCAATAAAAAACGTTGTAACACCAGTTTTTGTCTCATCATTTATAATTGCCCAATTTATTGGAGCTGCACCACGGTATTTTGGTAATAAAGAGGCATGTAAATTAAAGGTGCCAAATGCTGGCATTTTCCAAACTACTTCGGGAAGCATTCTAAATGCTACAACGATTTGTAAATTGGCGTTCCATGCTTTTAATGCTGACAAAAAAGTTTCGTCTTTTAAATTTACAGGCTGCAACAATGGTAAGTTGTTTTGTAAGGCATATTCTTTAACGGCTGAATATTTTATTTTTTGACCTCGACCTGCGGGTTTATCCGCGGCTGTAATTACTCCTACAACTTGATACTTATTTTGGAGTATGGTGTCTAGGATTCCAACAGCAAATTCTGGTGTTCCCATAAATACAATTCGTAATTTTTCCATAGTCATTGCCAGGCACTACGCCATCTCATTATTATGTTAGTGAATATTTGTTATTAGGTTTAATAACGATTGTTTCATTTTCAAGTAATTGTTGAATGGCAAAGATAACATCCTCTTCGATGTTTTTTGTAAGTTTTTGGATTTCTCTTGAACTCATTTCTTGAGTTTTTAAAAGGCTTATGATTTTTTCTGTAATTAGTGTGATGTCATTTGGTCTCTTTTCTTTAGAAATACAATACGAACAAATACCGCAATCAGTAGTTGCGATTTCTCCAAAATAGTTTAGAATTAGTTTACTCTTGCATACTTTTTTTTCATTGATATAATGTAGAACTGAATTAAATTGTTCTTTTTTTAATTGGTTTTGGCTTTCTAAATATTTTGAAACTCGGTTAATGGTTCTTTCATCTTCTCGAACTTCATTAAAAATTAAAGTGGCATCGTTGTTTTTAAAATAATAGGCTATGATTTCTTTTTCCTTTAATTTTAGTAATACAGCTTGCACTTCGGATTCAGAATGGTTTGATTTTTTTGCAATTAATTGTAAATTAAATGCGGTTAGCATATCATATATTCCTGGATAAGTTCTAAGAATAGTTACAATAATCTCCTCGTCTCTGGGATTTAAACTTATATACCGAATCACTTCTTTTGACGAAATCAGGAATTGCATTGTTATTTTTTCGGTGTATTCTTGCGATAAACTCAAAATTCCTTGACGGTCTAAAAATTGAATGGCATTAAAAGTTTTCAAGATTGGAAATCCATATTTTTGACAAAAATGATTCAAGTTAAACGAAAACTGTTCATTAATTCCTTCGCCGTAGGCTATCTGAAAATAGTTACAAAGTTTGATATAGATATTAGTAAGGATTTTTTTGTCGGGTAATACAGCAATAAACTGGCTTTGAGCCTGAACATAATCAGACGGACTGGTTAGAATAATGGCAAATGCTTTTTCACCATTTCTGCCGGCTCTACCAGCTTCTTGGTAATAACTTTCTAGGTTTTCAGGAAGTTGAATATGAATTACCGTTTTTACATTAGCCTTGTCTATGCCCATACCAAATGCATTGGTTGCAACCATTACCTGAACTTCTTCCTTCATCCAGAATTGCATATTTTTATCTTTATCTTTTGTAGAAAGTCCGCCGTGATAATACGTTGCTTTTAGTCCAAGAGCTTGTAATTGATTCGTAATATCGAGACACGATTTTCTATTCCGAACATATATTATGGATTGTTGTGGGTTTTTCTTTAAAATTTGTTCTATTTTATAGAATTTGTCTTCTACTTCAAAAACCATGTAGGCAATGTTTTTTCGTTCAAAAGATTTTTGAAAGATTACCGGTTTTTCTAATCCTAATTGGATAATCACATCCTCAAGAATAGTTTTTGTTGCTGAAGCTGTTAAAGCCAGAAAAGGGATTTTTGGAAAATGGGTTTTTAGATTCGCTATTTTTAAATAAGCGGGACGAAAATCGTGTCCCCATTGCGAGACACAATGTGCCTCGTCTATTGCAATTAAATTGATTGGTAAATTTTTTATGCGCTCTAAAATCCAATCGCTTTGTAAGCGTTCAGGCGATAGGTATAAAAACTTATAATTGCCAAACTCACAATTGTCTAAAAGTGTAATTATTTCATCCGAGCGAATGCCGCCAGTAAGGCAAATAGATTTAATATCAATATTTTGTAACTGCTGTACTTGGTCTTTCATTAAAGCAACTAATGGCGAAACGACTAAGCAAATTCCCTCTTTCATTAATGCAGGAATTTGAAAACAGATTGATTTTCCGCCACCTGTAGGCATCAATGCAAAAGTGTCATGACCATTCAAAACCGAATTAATAATTTCTTCTTGCGGCGATCTAAAAGAATCGTGTTTCCAATATTTTTGAAGAATTTGTATTGCTGTTTGCATAGATTTCAGATTTGCTTTGCCTGTTTGCAATTGCTTGGTAAAGATTTTAGATTTTTATAAAAATCCTAAATCCCAATCGCTACATTATTTAGAAATTTCATCTAATATAAAAAGAATTCTTTTATCAACCGTATCTTTTGCTACTTCTATAAGTTGATAGCCGTATTTTTGATACGTTTCAATAAGATGCAGGTTTATTTTTTTTGCCTGTTCAAAGTTCTCGTAACGTTCTTTGTCGCTTACAAAAATTTCTTGCCATGGCGGCAGAATAAAGATTTTTGTATATTTATGTTCAATGCAAGCTTGTTCAAATGATTCAGGATAGGCATCTCCAATGTAATGCATATAGGCTAAAACGTCAGGAATTCCTCGGTCAAGAAAAACTATATTGTGTGTTTCGTTTAAAGCATTTTGGTATTGTTTCTTTCTTCCCTCAAGTAATAATTCGCTAAATAAAATGGGATTTTCAAGAAATAATTGTTCAATACCTTGTTTTTGAGCTTCTAATGTTACTTGTCGGGAAATTTCAGGATAACAACAAAATCCTTTGGCTACTAAAGCATCTATGATAGTGCTTTTGCCCGTTCCAGGTCCACCGATTATAACAACAATTTCTTTAGACACTTTTTATAAATAATGCGCAAACTTACCTAAACTTATTTGAATTTCGAAAAATGAATTCAGTTAAAATTTAGTATTTATCAAAAATTCATAATTCATAATTCATAATTTGCAATTGAAACCCTATATTTGCTTTTATTTTATTTTTAAAATGGATAAAGAGAAAGAAAAAGAAACAGCAGAATTCTACGAGAGGCTGAAAACGGAGTTGGATAGGAGTAATACATGGCCAGCAGAATATTTATTTAAATTTATTGTCCCTTCAATTAATGATAATGTTTTGAAGGTCGAAGATGCCTTCAATTGTATGGGAGCAGTTATAAAAACAACAAAATCCAAGACCGGTAAATTCACGAGTATATCTGTTGATGTTACCATGAAAGACGCTCAAGAAATAATAGATAAATACCAAGAATTAGCAACGATAAAAGGTATCGTTTCCCTGTAGTATGAACACAAAATATATAAAAGAAGTAGCCAATGATGTGGTCCATCATTTAGAATATAATGCCGAGAGATCGCACCTTATTATTCCAGAATACGGGCGTCATTTACAAAAATTGATTGATCAAGCTACCGTAATTGAAGATGCCGAAGAGCGAAATAAAGCTGCAAAATACATCATTCAAGTCATGGGAAGTTTGAATCCTCACTTGAGAGATGTGCCTGATTTTCAACATAAATTATGGGATCAAATCTTTATAATGTCTGATTTTAAATTGGTGGCAGAATCCCCATATCCTATTCCTTCAAGAGAAGTTTTGGTATTAAAGCCCGATGTTTTAAAATACCCTCAAAATTTTCCAAAATACAGGTATTACGGAAACAATATAAAATACATGATAGATGTTGCAAATAAATGGGACGAGGGCGAAATGAAAAATGCATTGGTAAAGGTAATTGCCAATCACATGAAAAAGTCTTATTTAAGTTGGAACAAAGACACGGTAAAGGACGACGTTATTTTTGAACATTTATACGAATTGTCAGACGGTAAACTCAATATGCTTCAAAGTACCGAAGAACTTTTGACAACCACAGATTTGTTGCGAACAAATAAGAGAGTGTCTAATAAAATAACTCCAGCAGGTCAACCAAAAATTCAAAGCAACAAGAATAGTAAAACTGGAAAACCAAATCCGATACACAAAAACCAAAACAGAAAACCAACTAATTAAAAATTACGAATTAAAAATTAAAAATTTGCTATAGCTGTTTTTAATTTTTAATTCGTAATTTTTAATTTTTAATTCAAATAAAATGGAAATATTCAAAATAGAAGGAGGTATTTCTCTAAAAGGAGAAATCACACCACAAGGTGCTAAAAACGAAGCGTTACAAATTTTATGTGCTGTATTATTGACTGCTGATAAAATCACAATCAATAACATTCCTGATATTATAGATATTAATAAATTGATTACACTTTTAGGAAATCTTGGAGTGAAAATTCAAAAAATAGGTTCGGGTTCTTATACTTTTCAAGCCGATGAAGTAAATATTGGATATCTTGAAACCGAAGCTTTCAAAAAAGAAGGTGGTGCGCTCAGAGGTTCTATAATGATTGTTGGTCCACTTTTGGCCCGCTTCGGAAAAGGATACATACCAAAACCTGGCGGAGACAAAATAGGTAGAAGAAGACTTGATACCCATTTTGAAGGATTTATAAATCTTGGAGCTAAATTTCGTTACAATAAAGAAGACCATTTTTATGGTGTTGAAGCAGGCGATGGATTAGTTGGTGCCGATATGTTGCTCGACGAAGCATCGGTTACAGGAACTGCAAATATTGTAATGGCAGCCGTTTTAGCAAAAGGAACAACAACCATTTACAACGCAGCTTGTGAACCGTATTTACAGCAATTGTGTAAAATGCTGAACTCGATGGGAGCAAAAATAACAGGTGTTGGCTCTAATTTATTGACTATTGAAGGAGTTGAAATTCTTGGCGGTTGTGTGCATCGTATTCTTCCTGATATGATTGAAATTGGTTCATGGATAGGATTAGCAGCCATGACAAAATCCGAAATTACCATAAAAAATGTAAGTTGGGACAATTTAGGAATTATTCCCAACACGTTTAGAAAACTAGGAATCACTTTAGAACGCAAAGGCGACGATATTTATATTCCTGCTCACGTTGATGGGTATGAAGTAAAAACCGATATCGATGGTTCAATTCTTACGATATCTGATGCGCCATGGCCAGGATTTACACCCGATTTATTGAGTATTGTTCTTGTAGTAGCAACACAAGCAAGAGGCGATGTTTTGATTCATCAAAAAATGTTTGAAAGCCGATTGTTTTTCGTGGATAAATTAATTGATATGGGAGCAAAAATCATGCTTTGTGATCCGCACAGAGCAGTAGTTATGGGACATGATTTCAAATCACAACTCAAAGCAACTACCATGTCATCACCAGATATTCGTGCAGGAATTTCGTTGTTAATCGCAGCACTTTCGGCAAAAGGAACGAGTACTATTCAAAATATTGAACAGATCGATCGGGGTTACGAACGAATAGACGAGCGATTGAGAGCCATTGGTGCTAAAATAGTTAGAGCGTAATTTGCATCATAAAAATTAAAAAGCGGATTCTATTTTCATAAATAGAATCCGCTTTTTTTTGCTGGAATATTTCTTAGAAAAGCAGTATTTGATTTTCAGCATCTTTGTCAAAGTTAAAAACTTTGACAAAGATTATTCTAAAATATTTAAAATTTTCAAACCAAAAACGACTCCATTCTCTTGAATCCCGTTTTGGAACGAATGTACATAATCCAAACGAAATACCTTAAATTTACCAAAACCAAGATTGTCCAGCCCAACCGTAACTTCCGTATAAGGTTTTTTATCTGGAACGGAAAGAGCATGAAATCCTAGAACCAAAGTGGAGTTTAATTTATTCAACAAAGGAATTTTATTCATAATATAACCTTTGTCATTATGTTCTAAATGGGCTTCGAAAAAGGCATCATTTGTACTGTTTGAATAATACGGCATTAAATTAAAAACATTCAAATAACGATCGCTTGTTCCCACGTGAGTTCGGTTTCCATTGAAATGTTTATAGTCTATAAACGAGATGTTTTCACCGTGAATGAAAGTTCCTGCCTTTAAGTTAATGCCTAATGTTCCCTTATTTCCAGCATTAAAATCATATCTGATTTGGCTAGAAATCAATTGGTATTCATTCTTTTTTTCATTAGATCCAAAAGCATTTTCGTAGCCAAAATACAGCGTTGGATAGTCTTCATTTCTGATATTTATTTTTCCGTCTGGTCTTGAAATGTATTTATTTCCAAAATTTATTCTTGCCAAAAATGAAGCCTTTGTGAGATGGTGTTGTTCAAATGCGGGGTTCAAATTATCGTCTGGCAACAAAGGATTATTGGAACTGTAAAGGGCATCACTTTTTATAAATGTATAATCAGTCGTGTTAAACAAAGGCTTTCGTTGCTGGTATTCAAGTGTGCCTTTCAGATACAAATTATTTCCAATGTCTTGACCATAAGTAGCGCCAGCAAATTCCTTATTGTACAATTTCATATAATTATCTACAAAAAATACGGAACTCACTGAGTTGATAAATTTTGAAATAGGTTCTTCGGGATTGAACTGGTTTACTTTGCTTCCGCCAAAAACAGTAAGGGTTGCATAATTCTGGTTGTTAAATCGATGGTAATAATCAACCGTGACACGCAATCTATCGTCTGAAAAACCGTAGTTGAATTTGGTTCTTATTGAAGTAGATTTGCCTTTTTCCTCTTGTGCTGCCCAATTCCTGAAAGAAAATCCTGAATCCAGATTCCAACCCTGAACCGTGTTGAAACTCAATGATGATATATTGAGCAAACCATCATAAGAAAAAGACTGTTTTTTTGTACTGTTTTTCCAACGATATCCTGTAATAGGACTGTGAAATTTGAATTTGTTTCCCTTTTTATCTATAGAATCCAAATAGGTTTTCGAGTTTCTAACTTGATGAACGCTATCTTTTTTTACATAATCAGTATTCTCTTCGATGGTGAGAGGAATGGGTCTGATTTTATTCCAAAAAAGCGTGTCTTTTTTATTTGAGTTGTTTTCAAAACTTACTATTTCATTGGTAAAAGTTTTCTTGGCAAACGCTTTTTCGAATTCATAATTACTGTAAACGTAAGAGAATTTTCCGTTGAATTTTATTCCAAAAACACCTGCTGAAAATTCTAGACTTTGGGTGTTTTTTGCCCAAACTTGATTGTTTTTATTGTAGCTAAAATTTTGTTTTAACTTCATTGTATCCACAAATTCTTGATGCATTCGATAGCCTTTGATGTCTAAATCCACCGCGTAAATTGCCCACGAATCCTCGACAATGTAGATGTAACCTTCAAAAACGGGTTCGGCATCTCGTTTTGCAATGACTTTTATTTTGTTGATCATCAAATTATTATCGTCCTGAAAAGTACCTTCTAATTTGTATTTGTAATAGTTGAAGGCATTGTCAGCAATGGGTGAAATCATCTTGCTGTTAAAGGATAAAGTGTTGTCATAGAAATCATAAATCGTAGATCTGGCTGTGTTGTAGCTAAAACCTTTATTGTCTCCGCTAACTTTTGAAGCAATAATTCGTTCTTTCAAATTGTTGGGCTTTTCGAAAATGATTTTCGAAACGGTTTCAGATAAATAGATAATTCCTGTTCCCGTTGAATCAACAGCGCCATCTAAATCACCTATTTTTTGCCCTAATATTTTTTTGGGTAAATCTTTGACTTTAAAAATTCCACGAGAATAAAAATCCGCTTTGAAACGAGCTGTTTTCTCAGCGTTTTCTTTTTTGTTAGCAATTGCGTTTCTGATTACAGTATTGGCCGGATTTTCTTTTGTGTTGATTATGACTTCAGACAGAGATAAACTTTCTTCGACTAATTTAATATTTTGTTTGTACGGAAATTTATCAATCGAGATTGTTATTTTCTGGGTTTTGAATCCTAAATATTGAAAAACAATAGTGTGTTTGCCCGTTTTTTTAATATTCAACTCGTAGTTTCCTAGCTCGTTTGATGAAGTTCCGTTATAGGTGTTTTCTTCTAAAACTGTAACTAGCGAAAGCGGAATTCCTTTGTTGTCTGTAATTGTTCCTCTAATTTGTGCAAAGGAAAAAAATGAAACTAAAAGTAAAAAAAGCAAGTAAAATTTTTTCATGAAGTATTTTTTCCTACAAATATACTCGTAGAAATAATTTACACTCATAAATTTTTGTTATTTTAATTTAACCCAAAATGGTCTAAGATTTTAGAAAACTACAAAAAAGATCGAACCGCAAGTTCATAACTTTTAAGACCAAAACCAAGTACAACACCGCTGGCATTCCCAGAAATATAGGATTGATGTCTAAAAGTTTCACGAGAAAAAGTATTAGAAATATGAACCTCAATCACTGGAGTTGAAATTGCTTTTACAGCATCGCCAATACCTATTGAAGTATGGGTATAAGCTCCAGCATTTAAAATAATTCCATCAGCAGTAAATCCATATTCCTGAATTTTAGAAATCAATTCGCCCTCAACATTACTTTGATAATACGTCAATGCTATCGCAGGAAATTTTGATTTTAAAGTATCGAAATAATCTTCAAAAGTTTGATTTCCATACACTTCGGGTTCTCGTTTTCCGAGTAGATTGAGATTTGGACCGTTGATAATGATGATTTGCATAATTCCTTTTTTTGTAAAAATAAAAAAACCGTTCTATAAAGAGAACGGTTTTAGTAAATTTATTTTTTTATTTTTTTCTAAAACATTATTCCTGCCGAAACTTGCACTACGGCGTTTTTGGCATCGGCATTTTTAGAGATTTCGGTTAACCCTAAAACATAACGACCTTGTATGAAAATATTTTTGGAGATTTTAAAACCTAATCCACCGGTTGCAGCAAAATCAAAGGTGTTAGAATTTTCGATATCAAATTCCTTTTTTTCGCTCAATAAGAATGAAGCTTGCGGACCTAATTCTAGACTAACGGTTTTGCCCAAATATATTTTTACCATGACAGGAATTGACAAATAGCCCAATTCATTTTTAAAGTCCTCAAGGGCTGTTTTATATGTTGCGCCTTGTGTTGAGTATACTAATTCTGGTTGGAGAGCAAATGTTTCTCCAAGTTTAATTTCAGTAACAAGCCCAGCGTGATAGCTGGTTATGGCATCAGTTTGCAAAGTTGCACCCGTAACATTCGCGTAGTTTAATCCAGCTTTAAGTCCAAATTTTACTAATTGAGCATGTACACTAGTTGACAAAGCAAGTAAGAAAATGGAAGCAAAAATGATTTTTTTCATAATTTTAAAATTTATTTTTTTTAAGTTAATGTAATTGCAATATAGAACTCTTTAATAATAAAAATATTGTATCAGACTTTTTTTGTTTCTCAAAAATAGTGCCCTAATTTAGGATCTCAAAAATAGTTAAAACTATAAAATTTAGTGCATTTCTCTTTCAGGTTCTAAAAAATTTTTACCGCAGATTCGCAGATTAATTTTTGCCTCCATATTTAAAATCTGCGAATCTGCGGTTAGTATTTTTGACTTTATTTTAATCTGGCAGACTTTCAGTCTGCTAATCAAATCTATGGTCTTCATGTCTATAATGGTTTAGTTAATTTGACCTGATTTTTAAATTTTCTACAAGAATAAATTTACAATAAAAAAACTGTTTGATAATTTCATGATTTGGAATAATAAGAAAAATAGTATAGTTTTGTCCCCAACAAAAATTAATAATTAAAACAAAACAAACATGAAAAAAATTATTTTATCGGCAATTGCCATTTTTACAATTGGATTTGTAAATGCTCAAAAAGCACAATTTGGAGTTAAAGGAGGATTGAATCTAGCTGTAATTCTTGGAGACACGGATGGTGTAGATTTTCAATCAAAAGCAGGTTATCATGTTGGGGGTTTTGTTGATATAAAAGTATCTGATAAAATATCGATTCAACCAGAACTATTATACTCAACCCAAGGAGCAAGTGTAAAGGATTTTGAAGTGGAATTAAATAATACTCTTTATTCGGCTGACGTTAATTTCAATTTATCTTACATTAACATTCCAGTAATGTTGAAATATTATGCTGCTGAAAAATTTAATTTAGAAGTTGGTCCACAAATAGGATTTTTGACTGCTGCGAAAATTGTTGCTAAAGTAAATGGTAATGAAGGAGAAGAAGATGCTAAAGACATATTTGAGTCTGTTGATTTTGGTTTAAATTTAGGAGCAGGATATGATTTCACTAAAAAGATTTCTGCGGGAGTTCGTTATAATGTTGGGTTGTCAAATATAGAGAAAACTGAATCTGGAGATGATTCGAAAATTAAGAACAGTGTATTTTCATTATCATTAGGCTACAAATTTTAATAATTTTAGAATTATTATATTTCAAACCATCCGCCACGGCGGATGGTTTTTTTATGCCTAAAAAATAGCTTTACTTTGTAACATGAATTGGAGCAGTTATATCAAAAGTTATCAATCGTATCTTAAAATTGAAAGAGGTTTGTCTAAAAACACTATCGAGAATTATACCTTTGATTTAGAACGCTTGTGTCTTTTTCTCACAGAAAATGAAATTGTAGTTTCGCCAATAAAAATAACCGAAGAAACCGTTCAGCAGTTTATTTACAGTGTTTCAAAAGAAGTAAATCCGCGATCCCAAGCCCGAATAATATCAGGTTTAAAAAGTTTTTTTAGCTATTTGATTTTCGAAGATTATCGCCAAGACAATCCTTTGGAGTTAATAGAAACCCCCAAAACAGGAAGGAAACTTCCAGACACTTTAGCCATTGAAGAAATAGACGCACTTATTGCAGCCATAGATTTGAGCATTAACGAAGGAGAGCGCAATCGTGCCATGTTAGAAACTTTGTATGGTTGTGGACTTCGAGTTTCGGAGTTAATTGCATTAAAAATATCCGATTTATTTTTTGATGAAGGATTTATCAAAATCACAGGTAAAGGCAACAAACAACGCTTTGTTCCCGTAGGAAATTTAACCCAGAAGTACATTCAAATTTATAAGGAAACCAAGCGAAATCTATTATATATTCAAAAAGGATTTGAGGACACTTTGTTCTTAAATAGGAGAGGAAAACAACTTACGAGAGCGATGTTATTTACAATAATCAAAGATTTGGCTGCTAAGATAGAGTTAAACAAAAACATAAGTCCACATACTTTGCGCCATTCTTTTGCGACACATCTTTTAGAGAACGGAGCAGATTTACGATCCATTCAATTAATGTTAGGCCATGAATCCATTACAACTACAGAGATTTATGTGCATTTAGACCGGAAATTTTTGACACAAGTTATCCATACTTTCCATCCAAGAAAATAAATTTTGGCTTTATTTTTGTTTAATAGGGTTGAACTGTTAAAACAATTTTATATATTGTCATAAGTTAATACACAGTATTGCTTTATACACATTTATAACTGTTTATTTCGGCTCAAAAAAGTTAAAATAATAATACAATAAATAAGTTATGGTTTTTGATTTCCACAAAAAAGTAAATTACACCGGTTCAAATAAGGTTTGTAAAAAAATATTTGAAGAGATTCCTGATTTAATATTTCAATTTATAATTACTCCAGATAATTACTACGTATTTCCAATTGTAAGTTCATCAATTTCAGATATTTTTGAATTAACTTTTGATGATATTGAAACACATTCAGAAAAAGCAATTTTTAATAGAATTCTGGATAAAGATAAAGCAACTTTTTTCGAATCATTTATTGTTGCCAAAAAAAATCTACAACGTTGGGATTTAGAGTTCAGAGTTAGTTTGCCCAAAAAAGGGGAAAGATGGCTCAAGATTTCATCAAAACCAGAAGCGGAATCAGATGGGAATGTAGCTTTTTATGGCAGAATATCAGACATTACTGATATAAAAAATCAGGAGCTCAAACTTAAAATTTCCGAAGCTAGGTATCAATTTGCATTAGAAGCCAGCACCGAAGGTGTATGGGATTGGGATATGAGAACTAATAATGTTTTTTACTCCTCACAATCCATGAAAATACTTGATTTAGAGTCCATGGATATTTTTGATTCGCCAGAACGATGGGACGAAATTGTGCATCCAGATGATTTGGCAAAATATTATTCAGACATCCACGAGCATTTTGAGAATAAGATTCCATTTTATGAAAATTACCATCGTGTCATGACTTCAAGCGGAAAATACAAGTGGATTCTCGATAGAGGAAAAGTAATAGAGAGAGATGCAAACGGAAAGCCTTTGAGAGTCATTGGAACTCATACTGATATTTCTGCACAGAAAGAGAAAGAATTAGATTTGGTAAAAACGATGCAATTATTTAGAGAACAAAACAGCAGACTACTCAATTTTTCCCACATTGTTTCCCATAATTTAAATACTCATGCGGGGAATATTAAATCAATCCTCGACTTTATTGATGATGAAAATGATGCTGATGATAAACAAACTATGCTCTCGCATTTGCGAACAGTATCGAATGATTTAAACAAAACAATTGTAAATTTAACCGAAATTGTAGCTATTCAAAATGATTTGGATAGTTATAAAGTACCACTACAGTTGCATTTTTACATCAATAGAACGGCTGAAATTGTTAACCTAAATGATAAAAAAATTACTGTTATTAATGAAGTTTCTGATGAAGTTTTGGTTAATTTTAATCCCGCCTATCTCGAAAGTGTTTTATTGAATTTTACTACAAATGCATTAAAATATTCTCATCCAAGTCGTTTTCCAATTATAAAATTTTCATTTTCAACCCAAAATAATTCGTCGGTTTTGTCTATTACTGATAATGGTTTAGGGCTGGATTTAATGAAGTATGGCGAACAGTTATTTGGAATGTACAAAACGTTTCATAACCACGAAGACGCACAAGGAATTGGACTATATATAACCAAAAATCAAATTGAAGCCATGAAAGGCAACATTACAGTCGAGAGCGAAATGGGTGTTGGAACAACTTTTAAAATTATTTTTAGCGATTAAATTTAGTTGAACTTATTATAAATAAATTTATTTTTTGGAGCTTGCAAGATATAATTAAAGCAAAAAAACTTCTCAATTGAGAAGTTTTTTTATGAAATATAAGAGGATTATTTAGCAATATTTACCGCTCTAGTTTCTCTTATTACAGTTACTTTCACCTGACCTGGATACGTCATTTCGGTTTGTATTTTTTGGGATATTTCAAATGATAAAGTAGCTGCATTATCATCAGAAACTTTTTCACTTTCTACTATAACACGAAGTTCTCTACCTGCTTGAATTGCATAAGCATTTTTCACCCCGTTAAATCCATAAGCCACTTCTTCAAGGTCTTTTAATCGTTGAATATAAGAATCAAGAACTTGACGTCTTGCTCCAGGTCTTGCACCTGAAATAGCATCACAAACTTGAACGATTGGCGATAGTAATGATTTCATTTCGATTTCATCGTGATGCGCTCCAATGGCATTACAAACTTCTTCTTTCTCACCATACTTCTCGGCCCATTGCATTCCTAATAAAGCATGCGGTAAATCACTCTCTGCATCTGGAACTTTACCAATATCGTGTAATAATCCAGCTCTTTTGGCCAGTTTTACATTCAAGCCAAGTTCAGCTGCCATAATGCCACAAAGTTTAGAAACTTCGCGGGAGTGTTGCAACAAGTTTTGTCCGTAAGACGAACGATATTTCATTCGACCTACCACTTTTATTAACTCTGGATGCAATCCATGAATACCTAAATCAATAACGGTACGCTTACCAACTTCTATGATTTCGTCGTCAATTTGTTTGGTAGTTTTAGCAACAACTTCTTCGATACGCGCTGGGTGAATACGTCCATCAGTAACTAATTTATGTAATGATAATCGTGCGATTTCTCTACGAACGGGATCAAAACAAGAAAGAATGATAGCTTCTGGTGTGTCGTCTACAATGATTTCAACTCCAGTTGCAGCTTCAATCGCTCTAATATTTCTACCTTCACGACCAATGATTCTACCTTTAACATCATCAGATTCAATATTAAAAACGGATACGCAGTTTTCTACAGCTTCTTCTGTTCCAACACGTTGAATGGTATTGATAATGATTTTTTTGGCTTCTTGTTGTGCTGTTAATTTTGCTTCTTCAATGGTATCTTGAATGTGCGACATTGCTTGCGATTTTGCCTCATTCTTTAATCCTTCTATTAATTGATTTTTGGCATCTTCTGTAGATAAGCCAGAAATGACTTCGAGTTGTTGTAGTTGACTTTTGTGCAACTTGTCGACTTCGGTCTGTTTTTTATCTAAAACTTCAATTTTAGAATTGTATTCAATAGTTTTAGATTCAAAATCATCATTGACTTTCTTGGCTTTTGATAATTCATTAGAAATTTGAGATTCTTTATCGCGAACTCTTTTTTCTACTTCGGCCATTTTTTGATCACGAGTTAGTATTACTTGTTCGTGTTCTGATTTGAGTTCGATAAATTTTTCTTTTGCTTGAAGAATTTTATCTTTTTTAATATTTTCTGCTTCAAGATTAGCGTCTCTTAAAATGGAAGAAGCTTCTTTTTTTGCGCTTTTGATCAAATTAGAAATATTGCTTTTCTCAATAGTTTTGGCGATACCAAAACCTCCTGCAATGCCTCCAATTCCCGAAATAATTATTGTTAAAATGTCCATAGTTATCTGAATTTATTATATAAAAAAGCCTACATTAGATTGCTTGAATAAACTCGGAAATACAAGTTTTGAGCTTACTCGTTGTTCAAGCTTTCCGCCGAAGGCGGACGTGCTATAGTAACGAAGATTCGCTCATTCTAAATTGTTAGTGTTGAGTTTACCAAATAGGAACTAATGTAGGCAGTATCTTAGTCTTTGTAAAGAACGTATTTAATCGTTGAGATATTGATCTAAAAGCGCGTTGATTTTTTTTATTCTATCCATAGTTTCTACTCCATCGATAGCATTATCAATTTGTTTTTGTTCTGATTTAGAAGCAAATTGTAAGGCACACATGGCCAATACATCTTGCTTATCTCGTACAGCATAATTTTCTTCAAATTGCTTTATCATCACATCAATTTTTTTTGAAGCACTTCTAAGTCCTTCTTCTTGAGAGAGTTCAACCGTTAACGGATACACTCTGTCTGCTATTGATATTTTAATTTTAAGCTTTTCGTCCATATCTATTATTAATCTGATAGTTGTGCTATACAGTAATCTATTTCACGAATTAATGAATTTATTTTAAGCTTTGTATCTCTTTTATTATCTTCACTGCCCAATAATGCGTTGGTAATTTTAAGTGTTTCATACTGTTTTTTTAAAGCTTCAATCTCATGAGATTGGGTTTGTATGATTTGAGTAGCCTTTGATAATTCTATTTTTAAATCTTGAGTATTTTTCTGTAAACTGTTTATTTTACCAAAAAGTTTTTCAATCTTATTTTCAAGAGTATCAATTATTTCTGCAATTACACTCATTATAAATCCTATTCATTACTTAATCTTACAAAGTTAGTATTCCTTTTTATTATTACACTATTTTATTGCATTTTTTATCTTAAAAAAATCAATTATCTGTAAAACAGTTCATTATGGTTTTGACTCAAAATGTAATTTTTTAACTACTTTTTTTTATCTTAGCAAAAATCTATTTTATGCGATTAGTACTGGTTTTTATATTTTATTTTGGCATGCTTTCTGCCCAAATGAATTACCCAAAGGATTATTTTAGTCCGCCACTTTCTATTCCTATGCAATTGTCAGGAAACTTTGGAGAATTAAGACCCAATCATTTTCATGCTGGATTTGATTTAAAAACCATGCAAAAAGAAGGCTTAGAAGTTCATGTAGTTGCAGACGGTTATGTGTCAAGATTAAAAATCTCCACTTTTGGAAACGGAAAAACCATATATATAACTCATCCTAACGGTTATACTTCGGTTTATGGTCATTTGCAAAAAGCTACAGACTCGATTGAAGATTTCATCAAGAAAGCTCATTATGCAGCACAATCATTTGAAATTGAAGTGTATTTAAAGCCGAACGAATTAATTGTAAAGAAAGGACAAATTATTGCGCTTTCTGGAAATACTGGAGCTTCTGAAGGACCACATTTGCATTTTGAATTTAGAGACAATACCACCGAAAATATTATAAATCCAATGCTTTTTGGTTTTGATAAAATGTTACAAGACACTAAAAAACCTATAATTTCGAGTGTGTATGTTTATCCTTTAAATGATGAAACAGTTGTTAATCAATCAAAGCGTCCATTAGCGCTCAACTTAGTTTTGCAAAAAGACGGAACGTATCTCGCGGACAAAGTACTTGCAAATGGCACAATTGGATTTGGAATAAATACTTATGATTTTGACAATGTTTCCTTCAATCGAAATGGGGTTTATAAAGTGCATACTTTCTATAACGGAGTACCTAATTTTGGGTACCAATTTGATACCTATTCATTTGATGAAATGCGCTATATAAATGCATTTATTGATTATTCAAAATATAAAAAAACACAACAACGGGTTCAAAAATTATTCATGAAAAACCCTTATAAACATAGTATAATTAAAACTGTTGAAAAAAACGGTGTTATTGCAGCAATTCCAAATCTAGCGTCGGTATATCGCATTGAAGTTTCAGATTTTTATGGAAATCAAAGCACAGTCACAATTCCAATTAAGTATGATTCAGCAGTAACAACAGTTGTTGTTAAGGAACCAATACCTTCTAAATATGTAGTAAAAGCAACTAAAGATTCCAGTTTTGAAAAAGACAATAGGGCTGTGTTTTTTCCAGCGGGCACTTTTTATGAAGATTTTAATTTCAATTTTGATGTAAAAAAAGATACTTTATACTTGCATGACGATACTGTTCCTGCGCATTCAAATTTTACAATTTCAATTGAAGACATTAAACACAACGAAGTCCAAAAAGGAAAATTATTTATTGCTGCAATTAACAATAAAAAAATTGGATACATTTCTACTTTCAGAAAAGAAAATGTTTTTACAGCAAGCACAAAAACTTTAGGGAAGTTCGCCCTAATTTTAGATACAATTGCTCCCAGAATTACAATTGCAAAACCCATTGAAGGAAAATTATTGAGCCTTCAAAAAAACATTCAACTTACAATTAGTGATTTATTGTCAGGTATCAAATCCTATACTGGTTATTTGAACGGGAATTGGATTTTATTTGAATATGATAACAAAACAAAAAAAATCACACACAATTTCAGCGATGGAATTGTTGCCGAAGGAAAAAATGAATTAAAAGTGGTAGTGATTGATAATGTTGGGAATTCTACTATCTTTGAAACACATTTTTTTAGAAGTCAAATAATTAAAAAATAAACTTTTGAGAGTAACTAAAATTATACTGATTTTTCTTTTTTCCCTAACTGGATTTATAGCTACAGCTCAAACAGCACGATTAAAAGGAATTATTTTAGACAAAAACAATCAACCTGTAGTCAATGTAAATGTGTCCACTTCAGGAAATGGAACGCAAACAAACAATAATGGTTTTTTCGAAATTAATATTCCTGCAAATCAAAAAGTTGTTGTTGTTTTTACACATGTTTCACTAAAAAAAGCGACTGTAACCGTTACATTAAAACCAAACGAGGATCAAGAACTCAACTTGGTTATGAGTGATGAAGCGGAACAAATGGGCGAAGTTGTCGTAACGGCTAATAACAAAAAACGTATTCAAGGCATTGTTACTATTGAACCTAGTGTTATTAGAAAAATACCAGGAGCAAATGCGGGTGTCGAAAACATTTTGAAATCCTTGCCAGGCGTAAACTCTAATAATGAATTGAGTACGCAATATGCCGTTCGTGGTGGAAATTATGATGAGAATTTAGTTTATGTAAATGAAATCGAAGTCTATCGCCCGTTCTTAATTCGTTCAGGTCAACAAGAAGGATTGAGTTTTACCAATACGGATTTGGTTCAAAACATTGATTTTTCGGCAGGTGGTTTTCAGGCTAAATTTGGAGATAAATTATCTTCGGTTTTAGATATAACGTATCGGAAACCAACAAAATTTGGAGCCGTAGCCGAAGCCAGTTTTCTTGGTGCAAGCGTTGCATTTGATGCAATATCAAAGGATAATAAATGGTCTGCAATTACGGGTCTGCGCTATCGAAACAACAGCCTTTTGGTAAACAGCCAAGAAACACAAACTAATTTTACACCCACATTTGCGGATATTCAAACTAATGTCAATTTTAATGCTTCTACAAAATGGCAATGGAGTTTTCTGGGAAACATTTCGCAAAATAAATACAATTATCAACCCTTGACACGCCAAACAAATTTTGGAACAATTGATAATCCAATAGCATTATTAGTTTTCTATGAAGGCCAAGAAAAAGATAAATACAACACTTATTTTGGTGCCATAAAATCAACTTTTGTAGCTTCAGAAAACGCTACCTACAAGTTTATTGCATCGGCTTATCATACACAGGAGCAAGAATATTTTGATATTTTGGCGGAGTATCGTTTGGGCGAAGTGGATTCAAATATTGGTTCACAAACTTTTGGTGATGTTTCCTATACAAAAGGGATTGGTTCTCAAATAAACCATGCCCGGAACGATTTAGATGCACTAATAGTAAATACCGAGTTAAAAGGTTTTCATAATTGGAAACAAAATCAAATCGAATGGGGAATGAAATACACTCGCGAATCCATTCGGGATCGAGTTGTAGAGTGGGAAGTGATTGATTCAGCAGGATTTTCTATAAATCCACCACGAGTTATTTTACCAAAAAACGATCAACCCTACAATTCATATACTGGACCATTAGTTCCCTATCAAAATGTGAGAGCGACTAATTTCAATACAATTAATAGATTTTCGGGCTATGCACAATGGAGTAGAAAAGGCTATTTAGGCACAAGCGAAGTCTGGTATAATGCCGGAATTAGAATGCATCAATGGCAAGTTGATGGCGAAAATACTATTGGCGAAAGCCAAATTACGGTTAGTCCAAGAGCACAAATTGCTATAAAACCATTGTGGGAAAAAGATATGGTTTTCAGACTTTCGGGCGGATTGTATCATCAGCCGCCATTTTATCGAGAGTTAAGAGATGCCGATGGAGTTGTGCAGCCAGATGTTAAAGCACAGCAATCCATTCACTTCGTTTTGAGTAATGATTATAGTTTTACGATGTGGAATCGCCCGTTTAAAATGGTCTCGGAACTGTATTATAAATCGTTAACTGATGTTAATACATATACTTTAGACAATGTTCGCATACGTTATGCAGCATCTAATATTGCCAAAGCCTACGCACAAGGATTTGATTTTAGATTGAACGGAGAATTTGTTCCTGGAACCGAATCTTGGTTTAGTTTTGGCTACTTAAAAACCGAAGAAAACAGCGATAACAAAGGTTATATTGCCAGACCAACAGATCAACGATTGAAATTTGGATTGCTCTTCCAAGATTTTATGCCTAATATTCCAAGTGTAAAACTTTACCTGAACTTAGTTTATAATACTGGTTTGCCTGGAGGTTCGCCATCGTATGCAGATCCTTATTTGTACCAAAACAGATTGAGAGATTACCGCAGAGTAGATGTAGGATTTTCTAAAGTTTTAATCGATGAAAAATCAGCTAGTACCAAAATCGGTTGGTTAAAGAACTTCAAGGAATTAGCTATTGGTATAGAAATTTTTAATCTTTTTGACAATCAAAACGCCATCACCAATACTTGGGTTCGCGATGTGTATTCGAAAAATCAATACGGTATTCCAAATTACCTGACCACCAGAGTTTTTAGCGTGAAGCTGAATGCGAGGTTGTGATGGGAAAGGATATTAAGAATCGTAAGATGTGTATAAGCAGAAAAAAATTGCGGTTAATAAATTTATAGAAATTAAATGATAAATAAGGAATTAATCAAACAAACCGAACAAACCGAATGGGATTTTGTAAATGAAATTCTTTATAATATGTGCAAAGAAAATTTTACTCACGAACAGACTGATAAGGTTGTTGGGAAAGTAATTTTAATTGGTCGAGCATATGCTGCAGCAATCGAAAGACGAAAAAATAAAACGGAACAAAATGATAATTTTTATATTGACAAAGTTGCACCAAAATTTAAAAAATCAGAATTAGATTTTCATCTAAACAAACTAAAATCTCATACGGAATTGACAGAAAAAAATATTCCAGAAATCCTAAAAGTTCATTTTTATTTAACTGATTTGATTAAAGATTTGACGGAACAAAATAAAAGGTCTTTCAGTTCAAAATATTTACATTTTCATTTTCCACACTTGTTTTTTATTTATGACACTAGAGCAGTTAAAGCAATTGGACTTTTAAAAACTAAATTTCAACATAATTACAAAGAGCAAATCGATGCGAAAGGAATTGATAAAGAATATGCTTCGTTTTTTTATAAATGTTTTGCTCAAAAAAATAAATTAGAAAACGAATATGGCAGAAGTTTATCAACTCGACATATTGACAATTTATTAATGAAGATAATTGAACAAACAGAGGGAAAACCTAATCACAGCATCAACTAATTTGGGATATTTGATAAATCCGAATAAATCCGAATAAAGACTTATATCAAAATATCGCTCTCCAAATCTGATTTTTCTATCGTGAAATCAAAACCTAATTTTGAAACCAATTCGATAACAAGGTTTTTGTACCAGTTTTCAGATTTCGGATGAATGTAGATTTTTTCGATTAATTGATTAATGTCTACATTTATTTTTAGTCCATCATTCAATTTAATATTGCTTTTGGTAACATCCGAAATGATACGAACTTCTCTTTCGTACTGAAAGCTTTTACGCTTGAACAAAAAAGGAAAAAATAGATCGTCAAACGGAATGTACTCTTTCTTGTAGTCGATGTAATTGACTTCGCCAATGTATTGCTCGTATTTTTTTTCAGAACTCAAAGCGTTTTTCAACCGTTTTACAGTAGATTGTATTGCCAAACCTTCGCTGTTTTGAGTGAAAATTTGCCACATCGCAAACGATTCGTATTCGTTAATGTGCCAACTACTGATTGCGACTTTCTCGCGATGTGATTTGTAATAGTTTAAAAATGCGGGGTTATTTTCTGCAATTTTTTTTATTTCCTCATAAGTAGGTTCGCTAAAAGTACCTTCATATTGATCCTCGAATTTATCCGAACGCGACATAAATAACTTCTGTGACATCAACAAATCAAGAAATTTTGATAAATCAAGATATTTCCAAACAATAGTGTCTGGATCTTCTGGAAGCTTTATATTGGGATTGTTGAGGTACATTTTTTTTAAATTAAAAATCCGTGTTTTTGCTTTAGCAAATCCGTTTTATCCGTGTACCAATTGATTACTATATTATTCAAACGATTGCATCGTTACCAATTTGTTATACGTTCCATTCATTGTAATTAGTTCTTCGTGGGTTCCTTGCTCAACGATTTCTCCTTTTTGCATCACCACAATCTTATCTGCTTTTTGAATAGTCGAAAGTCGGTGCGCAATAACAATCGAAGTTCTATTTTGCATCATATTTTCTAAGGCAACTTGCACAAATTTTTCGCTTTCGGTATCCAATGCTGATGTAGCTTCGTCTAGAATCATAATTGGTGGATTTTTGAGAACCGCACGAGCAATGGATAACCGTTGTTTTTGTCCACCAGAAAGTTTGTTGCCACTGTCCCCAATGTTGGTGTATATTCCATTTGGTAATTCAGAAACGAATTCAAACGCATTAGCTATTTTCAAGGCTTCAATAATTTCATCATCAGTAGCGTCCAATTTTCCAAGTGCAATATTGGCTTTTATAGTGTCATTAAACAAAATACTATCTTGTGTTACTAATCCCATCAAACCCCGCAGCGATTGCAAATTTATATCTTTAATATTGACTGAATCAATTTCAATTGTTCCTTCGTTTACATCATAAAAACGAGTCAGTAAATTGGCAATGGTGCTTTTTCCGCTTCCAGATTGACCAACGAGTGCAACGGTTTGTCCTTTTTTAACTTCGAGTGAAAAGTCTTTTAAAACGATTTCTTCTTCGTAACTAAAGTTAATATTTTTTAGAATTATTGTGTTTTCAAAAGTGTTTTTATCAACAGCATTTTCTTTAGAAGTGATTTCGTTTTCGACTTCGAGAACTTCAAAAACCCGTTCTGCAGCAGCCAACCCATTTTTTACGGCGTAGGATGCTTTTGAAATGGCTTTTGCAGGTGTCAAAATATTGAAGGCCAAAGTGAGATAAACAATGAAAGCAGCACCATCAAGGGTTTTGTCTATTAAAACTAAATTCCCACCATACCAGAGCAATGCCGCTATTGTTGTTATTCCTAAAAATTCACTCAATGGTGTTGCCAAATTATTTTTGTCTCCAATACTGTTTGATAAATTTAATAATCGAGTTACGGAATCGTTAAATCTACTTTTGAAATTAGCTTCGGCATTATAACTTTTAATCACTTTTAAACCACCTAAACTTTCATCTACTATAGAAATAAGGAAACCGCTTTCCTTTTGTGCTTGTAGTGATTGTGCTCTCAAATTTTTGGCGATTTTTGAAATAATTAAACCCGATAGAGGAATGAAAATTAAAACGAAAAGCGTCAGTTTCACACTTATGAAAAACATTGTAACAATTGCAAAAACAATCGTTAAAGGTTCTTTGACCACAAGTTCCAACACCGAAAAAAAGGAATTTTGAACTTCGTTGACATCACCAAGCATTCGAGCCATAATGTCACCTTTTCTTTTTTCGGAATAAAAAGAAATGGGTAATTCAACGATTTTATCATACATCGATTTTCGTAAATCTCGTAAAACGCCATTTTTGAGGTGCATAATATGATGAGATGCCAAATAATTAAATAAATTTTTGAACAAAAAAGTGGTAATAACCAAAGAAACTACCAATAAAAGTGCAAATTGAGGGCCACTTTCTTTTGTTAATTCTGAAATTTTATAATATAAAAAATCAGTAGCAAAATCTTTTATATTCCCAATTCCACTATACAACGGGGCTTTTTCAATTGTTTTGACTTTACCAAAAAGTACTTGCAAAACCGGAAGCAGGGTTAACATAGAAATGGTACTAAATAAGGCGTACAAGATGTTGTAGGTCACATTCCAAATGATGTGAGATTTATATGGTTTTGTATAAGGAATTAGTTTTAATAAATTTTTGTCCATTAGTTCAATCGCATTGCAATAATTATATTTTTAATTTTGTCATTAAGCACAGCTTCTACTTTCGTGAAATTTTCTACGCTTTCCAATTCAGTATTTACGCTGATGTAAAATTTAATTTTTGGTTCGGTTCCACTTGGTCTGGCACAAATTTTAGAACCGTCTTCGGTATAATAAATAAGCACATTCGATTTTGGAATATTCATCACGGTTTCTTCTCCTGAGAGTAAATTTTTGGCTATCGATGATTGGTAATCCTCTCGCAAAATCACACGTTGCCCGTTGATTTCTTTCAAAGGATTTTCTCGCATATCGATCATCATTTGGTTTATTTCTTGTAAACCATCCATTCCTTTTTTGGTTAAAGAAATAAGATGCTCTTTGTAAAATCCGTTTTCTACATACAATTGTAATAATTTTTTGTAAACTGTACTTCCTTGCGCTTTGGCTTGTGCCGCTAATTCACAAACTAACAATGTTGCAGCAACGGCATCCTTATCACGAACCGCATCGCCCACCATAAATCCAAAACTTTCTTCTCCACCACCTATGAATTCTAATTCTGGGAAATCCTTGATCATTTTGGCAATCCATTTAAAACCGGTTAGTCCAATTTTGCATTCCACTCCATAATTTGTGGCGAGTTCCATCATCATAGGAGTCGAAACTATGGTTGAACCTACAAATTGGTTTCCATTGATTTTCCCAGCTTTTTTCCATTGTTCCAATAAAAATGCGGTCATCAAAATCATAGTTTGGTTTCCGTTGAGCAGCGTCATATTGCCTTCATTATTTCGAACTGCAACGCCAAGGCGATCGCAATCAGGATCAGTCCCAATAACTATATCCGATTTCGTTTTATCTGCTAATTCTAGTGCCATAGTTAAGGCTTCTGGTTCTTCGGGATTTGGAGATTTTACCGTTGGGAAATCTCCGTTTGGAACTCTTTGCTCCTCAACAATATGCACATTTGTGTAACCTGCTTGCGCAAAAGTATCAGGAACTAATGTAATTGAAGTTCCGTGCAAAGAGGTGAAAACAACATTTAGATTTTTTTTGGCTTCAGCCGAAGTTCCAAAACTAGCATTCTCGATAGTCGATTTTATAAAAGCTTGGTCAATTTCGGTGTCGATATAATGAATCAAATCTTCGTTTGCGTCAAACTTGATTTGGTTGTAGTTTAAATTTTCAATCGTGTTGATAATTCCTTCATCTTGCGGAGGCACAATTTGTCCACCATCTTCCCAGTACACTTTATAACCATTATATTCTGGTGGATTGTGAGATGCGGTAAGTACTATTCCGCATTGGCAACCCAAATATTTGAGCGCAAATGACAATTCTGGCGTTGGTCGTAAATCCGAAAATAAATACACTTGAATTCCATTCGCAGAGAAAACATTTGCAACTGTTTTTGCTAAAGTGTCACTGTTTTTTCGACAATCATAAGCAATAACTGCTTTTAATTGCTGGTTTGGAAATGAACTGTGCATATAGTCAGAAAGTCCTTGTGTGCTTTTTCCAAGGGTATATTTGTTGATGCGATTGTTTCCTGCACCCATAATTCCACGCATTCCGCCAGTTCCAAATTCTAAATTTTTATAAAAACTTTCTTCAAGATCTTTTGGCGAAGTTGTCATCATAGCTTTGACTGCTTCTTGCGTTTGGTTGTCAAAAGTAGGAGTTAGCCATTCGTTCAGGGCGTCTAAAATGTTTGGTTTGATTTCCATTTTTATATGTTTTTAGAAATTTATGTGTTTAATGAGTTTAATCTACTTTGAGATCACAATTTGTGATGCTAACAATAAATATATTAAAAATTTACCTCACTTGAAACTTTATAACGTTCTTCGTTGTTTTTGGATCTCAAAATAATCTCTCCTAGAAATCCAGCAAGAAACAATTGTGTTCCCAATACCATTGTGGTTAGCGCAATATAAAACCAAGGATTGTTAGTGACCAAAGTATAAGGTAAATCACTGTATAGATTATAAAGTTTTGAAATCCCAATAAATCCTGCCGAAATAAATCCAATTATAAACATCATTGAACCAAGTGCGCCAAACAAGTGCATGGGTCTTTTTCCAAAACGGGAAAGAAACCAAATGGTGATTAAATCTAAGAAACCATTGATAAATCGTTCCATTCCAAATTTAGTTTCGCCATATTTACGAGCTTGGTGTTGTACAATTCTTTCTCCAATTTTATTGAAACCTGCATTTTTTGCAAGAACAGGAATGTATCGATGCATTTCGCCCGAAACTTCTATGTTTTTTACAACTACATTTTTGTATGCTTTGAGTCCGCAATTAAAATCATTCAGCGTAACACCAGATGTTTTTCGGGCTGCCCAATTAAATAGCTTAGAAGGTAAGTTTTTCGAAACTACAGAATCGTAACGTTTCTTTTTCCAACCAGAAACCAAATCAAAATTTTGACTCGTAATCATTTCGTACAAACCAGGAATCTCTTCTGGACTGTCTTGTAAATCGGCATCCATAGTGATAATAACATCACCTTGAGCTTTAGCAAAACCAGCATGTAAAGCTTGAGATTTACCAAAATTTTTCATAAAGCGAATCCCTTTCACATTTGAATTTCCTGTAGCAAAGCCTTCAATGATAGCCCACGACTGATCCGTGCTGCCATCATCCAGAAATATGATTTCATAGGAATAATTGTTGGATTTCATTACTGAAATAATCCAAGTATAAAGTTCTTTCAGTGATTCCTCTTCGTTAAGAAGCGGGATAAGTAGGGATAAATTCATTAAATTATTTATTCTTGGGTAGTTTTACTTTTGAAAAATGCCGCCATAATTAAACCAAAAACACTACTAAACACTATACTAAAAGCAGAACCTTTTAGTAATTCAATTATGGAATATGGATCGTTTTCTTTCAGTTTTGCTATAGCTTCATTTATACCACTGGCAGGTGCGCCAAATTTTTCCATCATTCCAACGGTATACTTAATAGTTAATTCTTTTAAAGTTTCTTTAGCAGCGGGATCAATAAAATTGAATAAAATAATGTTAAAAACTACTGAAATTAATATTCCGATTACTGCCGAAATAAAGTAAGTTGTAAATGCATCCTTAAATGGGAAAACACCTTGTAATTCTTTTTTTGTTTTTGAAAGTAGAATTATCCCAATAGCAAGATAAGCTGAAATGCTCAGTATTCCAACCCACCATTCCGTAAATAAACTTAAATCAATTGCATAAATTGTTGCCGTGATTAATGAGGAAACTATCCCTGTTATAACTCCAAATGTAACTGCGTTTCTTTTTATAATTTCATTGATCATTGTAAGTTAGTTTTAATATTAATCTACAAATATAACAATTCCCAATATATTCAGGGACAAAAATCAGTTTTTACGATTATATAAAAAAAGCCACACAAAGATTTGATTATTAAAAAATAAGTGTAAATTTGCACACTCTAAATAATTAAAGAGTAATTAACAAAAAGAGTAGTTGCATTTATACCTTTCTCAAAAAGAGGAAGCTTCAAAATCAAAACACTCAAAAAAATAAATAAAATAAAGATGAAAACAGGAATTCACCCAGAAAATTACAGATTAGTTGCCTTTAAAGACATGTCAAACGAAGATGTTTTTATTACTAAATCTACAGCAGATACAAGAGAAACAATAACAGTTGACGGTGTTGAATATCCAGTTGTAAAAATGGAGATTTCCAGAACTTCTCACCCTTTTTACACAGGTAAATCTAAACTTATTGATACTGCGGGTCGTATCGATAAATTTAAAACGAAATACGCTAAACACGGTAAATAATATTTATCAGTTTAATAATATAGGAAGCCTCACATTTTGTGGGGCTTTTTTTATTTTTATTGCGTTCAAAACTTTGTAACTTTGAATTTCTAAAGTACTGACGTTGCATTGCAACGTCTCTAACAAAATAAATAAAATCAAAATGAACTACATACTTTTCGACGGTCCAGCAAGAATTGCGTTATTACCATTTACATTCACACGACCTGTTGCAGATATTCGAATCGGGATTTTAACCATTCGTGAAAAATGGGAAATGCGATTGGGTTCTACTACCACAACGGTAACGGAGGATTATTTGTCAGAGAAATTCCCTATGGTGGAGATGGAAGAAAACGTAATGATAAATGCTTCATTTCTTCCTAATGCTATTTTGGCTGAAAGGATTGGTAATCTTCAAAAGAATCAAGCTATTTTCAAAGGAGACGATGTTATCGGGTTTTATACTCAAGAAAATCAGGAAGAAGTAGATTTTGAAACCTATGAAATCATAGAATTTGAAGGGGAATGTTTAAGAGTTGAGCACACTTGGGATATTTTTGCTAATAACGACGCTGCAATTCGAGAAGATTTTGAATTGATAACCGAAGACAGAAAATCGCAACCTATTCCTAAAAGTGTCAATGTAATTTCACCCCAAAATATTTTTATTGAAGAAGGCGCAACGCTCAATTTTGTGACGCTTAATGCTTCAACTGGACCGATTTACATTGGAAAAAATTCTGAAATAATGGAAGGCACTGTGATTCGTGGACCGTTTGCTTTGTGCGAATCGGGTAGAGTTAAACTAGCTTCTAAAGTATACGGTGCAACTACAGTTGGACCACATTCTGTAATTGGTGGAGAAGTGAACAATGCCGTATTATTTGGTTATTCAAACAAAGGACACGACGGGTTTTTAGGGAATTCAGTTCTGGGCGAATGGTGTAATATTGGTGCGGACACGAATACTTCTAACCTTAAAAATAATTATGACGAAGTAAAATTATGGAGTTATGAAACCGAAGGTTTTGCCAAAACAGGATTGCAATTTTGCGGATTAATGATGGGTGATCACAGTAAATGCGGAATCAACACGATGTTCAATACCGGAACAGTAGTAGGAGTGAGTGCTAATATTTTCGGAAGTGGTTTTCCTCGCAATTTTGTTCCTAGTTTTTCTTGGGGAGGAAATTCTGGTTTTACTACCTATTTAACTTCCAAGGCTTTTGAGACCGCTCGATTGGTAATGAGTCGCAGGAATGTTGATTTCGATGAAACCGAAGCTAGAATTTTAGAACATGTTTTTGAGTTGACTAAAAAGTGGCGAAAAGAATAAATCTTAAATGCCTATATTTAGTGGTAATTAAAATTAATATCTGATATTTTACATATACTACAATGTAAATTATCGTATATTTTAAATACTACATAATATAAAATATCGGATTTTTTTAAAAAATATTTTAAAAATATTCGATATTTTATAATTTTTAGTATCTTTGCAAGATGATACAGCGAAAAAAACAGTCTATAATTGCCAAACATCTTTCAAAAAAAGAGTTTACAATCCTTATTGGTGCTAGGCAAATAGGGAAGTCAACGCTCTTGAAACAATTGTTTGAAGATTTGAATCAGAAGGGAGAAACTGTCTATTTCTTAAATTTAGACCGGAAAGAAATTTTAGGCGAACTCAATGAAAGTCCCGAAAATTTGTTCAAAATTTGTCCGTTGCAACAGGATAAAAAAATTATTGTTTTTATTGATGAAATTCAATATCTCAACGACGCGACTACTTTTATAAAATTACTTTTCGATGAATATTCAGATCGATTGAAGATTGTTGCCACAGGAAGTTCTGCTTTTTATATCGACAAGCAGTTTAATGATTCACTTGTAGGAAGAAAGAAAATATTCCTTATGGGAACGCTTGATTTTGAAGAGTTTTTACTATTTAAAGGAAGAAATGATTTAGTAGATGAGGTTTTAAAACTCAAAAACAAGAAAAAAACAAAATCTATTCATGAAAATGTGCTTTGGGGATATATGGACGAATTTGTAAATTATGGCGGTTATCCTGCGGTGGTTTTAGAAAATGACATATCCCAAAAAATAGAGCTGCTCAAGGACATTCGGGATTCATTTATTAAACGTGACATTCTAGAATCTGGAATTACGGATGAAACTAAATTTTATAGAATGTTGATGCTTCTCGCCAGTCAATCTGGTAATTTATTGAATGTAAACGAAATTTCGAATACCTTAAGAATTACTAATGCCACGGCAGAAAATTATTTATATGTGCTCCAGAAATGTTTTCATATCACTTTGGTAAAACCATTTTATAATAATTTGCGAAAGGAATTGACCAAAATGCCGAAGGTTTATATTAACGATTTGGGATTGCGAAACGTATTGATTAATTATTTTTCGCCTCTCGAGCAAAGAGCTGATAAAGGAATGGTTTTAGAAAATTTAGCATTTAGATTGCTTACAGAACGGTTTGACCAAGATCAAATTAAATATTGGCGAACAGCTGATGGAAATGAAGTTGATTTTGTAATTGAAACGTCTTATTTAAAGGGTTTTGCAGTCGAAGTAAAATTTAGTGAACAAGAAGTAAAAACCAATAAATATAACAAATTTACACAAAATTATCTCGATTTTCCTTTGGAATTTTGGTGGTGGAAAAAGATGGATTTGATGTTTTAAAGAACGAATTTTTGAAATGAAAATTATCTAATTTACCCATTTTTAAATCTTGCAATTTATATGTAAATTTGCACACTCAATTCTTTGACAATGTCCTGTCTGCCGGCAGGCAGGTTTCTTAATCGAGCTATTTTATGGAAAATATAAAGAAAGTAGCATTTTACACTTTAGGATGCAAACTCAACTTCTCCGAAACTTCGACCATTGCGAGAACCTTTACAAATGAAGGTTTTGACCGCGTAGATTTTGAAGAAGTAGCTGATATTTACGTCATCAACACCTGTTCAGTTACTGAAAATGCCGACAAACAATTCAAGCAAGTCGTGCGAAAAGCGATGAAACTCAACGACAAAGCTTTTGTTGCTGCTGTTGGTTGTTATGCCCAATTAAAACCAGAAGAATTGGCTGCAGTTGATGGTGTAGATTTAGTTCTTGGTGCTACTGAAAAATTTAAAATCACCGATTATATTAATGATTTATCCAAAAATGATTTTGGAGAAATACATTCCTGCGAGATTGAAGAAGCTGATTTTTATGTGGGAAGTTATTCTATTGGAGACAGAACACGAGCGTTTTTGAAAGTTCAAGACGGTTGTGATTATAAATGTACCTATTGCACCATTCCGTTAGCAAGAGGGATTTCTAGAAGTGACGAATTAGAAAATGTGTTGAAAAATGCCAAAGAAATTTCGGAACAAGGCATTAAAGAAATTGTGCTTACTGGAGTGAATATTGGTGATTACGGAAAAGGGGAATTTGGAAATAAAAAACACGAGCATACTTTTCTTGAATTAGTTCAAGAACTAGACAAAGTGGAAGGAATTGAACGTTTGCGTATTTCATCTATCGAGCCTAATTTGTTAAAAAATGAGACTATTGAATTTGTGTCTCAAAGTCGCACTTTTGTGCCCCATTTTCATATTCCGTTACAATCTGGAAGTAACGAAATCCTGAAGTTAATGAAACGTCGTTATCAACGTGAAGTCTATACCGAACGAGTAAATAAAATCCGAGAAGTCATGCCACACGCTTGTATTGGCGTGGATGTGATTGTAGGTTTCCCTGGAGAAACCGATGCGTATTTCCTCGACACCTACAATTTTATTAATGAAATGGACATTTCGTATTTGCATGTTTTTACCTATTCAGAACGTGATAATACCCAAGCTGCCAAAATGGACGGTGTTGTTCCTGCAAATGTTCGAGCGAAAAGAAGCAAAATGTTGCGTGGATTATCTGTAAAAAAACGCCGTGCTTTTTATGAAAGCCAGATTGGAACTAACAGAACCGTTTTGTTTGAAACTGAAAATAAAGAAGGTTACATTCACGGTTTTACAGAGAATTACGTTCGAGTAAAAACACCTTGGAATCCAGAATTAGCAAATACTTTACAAGAAATCAATTTGACTAAAATTGATGAAGAAGGAAGCGTGAGACTGGAGTTTACTTCGTCTGTTCGACCTGCGGTCTCGGGTTTGAATGTTGAAGTGTAAAAGAATCTTTATAAAAACTAAAGTTTCCAGTCTTTAAAGCTTACAGCCTTTTAAAGGCTGGAAGCTTTAGTAAATCTGAAAATTTTGTCCGTTTTTATTCTTTCAAAACCATGTCGATACACATTATGGCTGCCATAATGAGTGGTCTAACCACATCATCTTGAGGAACGCTGTTGTCAATTTCAAGTACATAATTGTCTGCGCTGGTAAAAAATTCTTTGCCAATTCCAGTCCATTTTTTACTTACATGCGCGATTTCTTTTTCGGCTTTCATGAATTTAAAATCCCACCCAGTCCACTTGCCTTGTAGGGTGCAAATTGAGTTTCCGTTTTTGTCGTCGATTTCGAATTTGCCACCAAAAGACCAAAATTTTTGTTTAAAAAGTCCAATAAGTCTATCCTTTTCATCGAATACTTCTACATCCGAACGGAAAAAAGTTACGCCCCGTTTTACACTAAGTATTTTTTCGCCATTTGGTGTTTTGATTTCGATATCAAAAGGTGTCTGCGTTTATAATCTGTAAAACGAAATATTTTAGCGAAAAAGCCAAGATTTATTTCTCTACAATTTAGAATTATTTGATTGTTTTGAGGATCATAAACGTCATAATTATTTGAGGCTTTGAAAATTCCGATTTGCTCTTTTATAAGAAAAATATTTTTATTTAATATTGGGTTCATTGTGAATTATTAATGGTTAGTGTTTAATGTGAGTTTGTAAATTATAGTTTCTAAAACCTGAGTATCATTGTCTTCGCAAAGTAAAAATTCGATTTTGTCTTGGGTTTTTTTATACAAAGTTAATCCTTCGAACTTATGTTTTGTAGATATTATTTGTGTAAAATTAACCTCCATTGTTGTTATGTTTAATTGACCAATAATGCTTCCCAGAATTTCACCATCGTCATAAGTTGAGGTTGTGTTTTCGGCTGCTGCCAAGAAGTAAATTTTATCTTCGACTAAAATAGCATCTGTAAATGTGGCTTCGATAGTATCGATTTTTGGTAACCGAATGGAAATGAAGGTTGCATTTTTTTGAGCATCAACAGTAAAAACCCCGTTTTTAGATTCGGAACCATTGCCTCGTTGAAAAAAAAACCATTTTTGGTTGCTGTAAAAAGCACCTTCAATATTCAACTCTTCATCAGAAATAGCCGTTGTGGTTTTTAGTTTTTGATATATTTTTTCGAGACTTTTTTCTTTAATCTCTTTGGTTTCTCGATTGTAAGAGAGGCGTTTTTCTCTTTTGGACGTTGAACCGGAACCAAAAAGATAGAGTTTGTTATCTTTGAGAGTGATGGATTCGAAATCGGGTTTGTTTTTTTTGAGAATATTATCTTGACTGTTTTCAAGTAGTTTTATTTTAGTTAGTTTTTGATCCAACAGCTCGTATTGGTACAGAAATGTACTGTTGTCGGAAATGATAAACAGCTTGTCGTAATTGAAAATAAGTCCAGAGGCAGCGCCTATTCCGGAGATTTGACAAAATGTGTCGAGTGTAAAATTTTGCATATATGTGTTTCGTAAACCAATTACCTAGCCCTGATAGAGCCGATATCCTCGTGGAGTAAAACGGAACGAGATAAAGGCGATAGCAGGAAAAAGCTCCTAATTTTTGTTATATTTGAAGTTGTAAATATAAATTATTTCTTATGAAATCTATAAACCCTGATGATTTTAAAGTGGTAGGCAAAATGGAGTTGTCTAAAATACCAACGAATTTGTTTAATGCCTCTGATGAGGAGGAAAAAGAGGCCAAATTAGACAAAGTACAAGCCAAGTTGAGTGAGTTGCAAGATGTGATGTATGCGCATAATAAATATGGCGTTTTGATTTGTTTACAAGGCATGGATACGTCTGGGAAAGACAGTTTGATTCGCGAAGTTTTTAAGGAATTTAATCCGCGCGGTGTGGTGGTTCATAGTTTTAAAACGCCCAATTCGACGGAACTGGAACACGATTATTTGTGGCGGCATTATTTGGCTTTGCCGGAGAAAGGGAAATTTGCAGTTTTTAATAGAACGCATTATGAAAATGTGCTGGTTACTCGAGTGCATCCTGAATATATATTGAATGAAAATTTACCTGGAATTGAAAAAGTTGAGGATATTACACCTGAATTTTGGGAAAATAGAATGGAACAAATCAATAATTTTGAGAAGCATATTTCACAAAATGGCACAATTGTTCTTAAATTTTATTTTCACATGAGCAAAGAGGAACAGCGAATCCGTTTGTTGCGACGACTTGAAAATGAAGAGCATCATTGGAAGTTTTCGCCTGGAGATTTAAAAGAACGTGCTTATTGGGATGATTATATGAACTATTATCAGGATGCTATTAATAAAACTTCGACCGCAATTGCACCATGGTATATCATTCCAGCAGATGATAAAGAGATGGCTCGTTATATTGTTGCTGAAATTATTTGGGCAGAAATGCAAAAACTTACGGATATAAAAGAGCCAGAATTGGACCAGAAGGTAAAAGATAATTTTGATGTTTATCGAAAGGAATTGGAAGGATAAATTTCATTCTATTTTTGGTGTATTTTATTCTTAACCCTTTCAGGGTTTTAAACCCTGAAAGGGTTATTTTTAATTACATTTGCAATCTTAAAATACTAGAAATTGAATTTTTCAATATATACAAAAGAGTTTTCCTATAATTTAAAGCTAGCTTATCCTGTAATTTTAGGAATGCTTGGTCATACTTTAATAGGAATTGTAGATAATTTCATGGTTGGAAATCTTGGGTCAACCGAGTTGGCAGCAGTATCTCTAGGTAATAGTTTTATATTTATAGGAATGTCATTAGGAATTGGATTTTCAACTGCTATTACTCCATTAGTTGCAGAAGCTGATGCCGAGAAAGATGAAAATAAAATTCGAACTCTATTTCATCATGGCTTGTTACTTTGTACCATTTTAGGCATAATTGTTTGCCTTTTAATTATTTTATCAAAACCCATAATGCGGTTGATGAATCAGCCAACAGCCGTTGTTGAATTAGCTGGGCCTTATATTGATTGGGTTGCTTTTTCGCTAATTCCGGTTATTATTTTTCAAGGATATAAACAGTTTGCTGATGGATTGTCACATACAAAATACTCCATGTACGCCATATATTTAGCTAATGTGGTTCACATTTTTTTTAATTATGTTTTGATTTATGGAGTTTGGGGTTTTCCTAAATTAGGAATTGTTGGTGCAGCATTAGGAACGGTGATTTCGAGAATAATGATGGTGATTTTCCTGCATTATATTTTGCAAAAACAGGAAGCTTTGCAGTGTTATTTTAAGAATTTTAGTTTTGATGAAATAAGAAAATCAATCTTAAAAAGAATTATTAATCTGGGTTTTCCTTCGGCTATGCAAATGTTATTTGAAGTAGCATTGTTCACAGCGGCAATATGGTTGTCAGGAACTCTTGGAAAAAATAGTCAAGCAGCAAATCAAATTGCATTAACACTGTCCTCTTCAACATTTATGATTGCTATGGGAATTAGTGTGGCAGCAATGATAAGAGTGAGTCACGCCAAAGGGATTAAAGATTTTACACAATTGATAATTATAGCGCGTTCCATTTTTTTACTAACCGTAATTTTAGAAACCATTTTTGCGCTTGTATTCATAATATTGCATAATTATTTGCCGCATTTGTTTTTGAATATGTCTGATGCGAGTCAAGCTTTAGACAACAAGGAAATAATAATAATTGCAGCCAAATTACTTTTGGTTGCAGCTGTTTTTCAAATTTCGGACGGAATCCAAGTGGTAGTTCTTGGGGCTTTGCGCGGTTTGCAAGACGTAAAAATCCCTATGTATATTACTTTCGTTGCCTATTGGGTTATAGGTTTTCCCACTTCGTTTTATTTAGGAAAGTACACCGAGTTAAAAGCAGTAGGTGTTTGGATTGGTTTATTAGCTGGTTTGTCTGCAGCCGCATTATTTTTGTATATTCGTTTTGCAAGAATGACCAGAAAATTACTTTTGGAAAACACAGAATTATAAAGTTTTTCTTAAAAAATTGTAACTTCCAATCTATTTTCTCGTATAATAATCGAACAATTTAATTTTCAAAAAAATGATACTATTTATTATTATCGGAGTTATTTTACTCATTGTGAGTTTTGGATTAAAGACCAATATAAACAACCCGTTGTCAAAATTTTCTGGTACACTAAAAATCATAGGACTATTAGTAATAGCTTTGGGGATTTTTTCGTCAATGTTTAAACAAATTGATGCTGGAAAAGTAGGAGTACAATCGCTTTATGGTAGCGTGAAACCAGATATTCTTGAGAGTGGTTTACATATAATTAACCCGCTTTTAGACATTACAAATTATGATATTCAAACGCAAAACTACACCATGTCAGCCATTCATGGCGAAGGTGCACAAGAAGGTGATGATGCTATTCGTGTTTTGTCTAATGATGGATTGGAAGTTGTTATTGACTTAACGGTTTTATATCGAATTTCACCGGTTGATGCTCCAAAAATTTTCAAAGGAATTGGAGTAAATTACACCGATAAAATTGTGCGTCCTGTAACCAGAACGCGCATTCGAGACAACGCTGTTTATTATGATGCAGTTGCTTTGTACTCTACCAAAAGAGGGGAATTTCAACAACGAATTTTCAAAAGTATCGAGGCTGATTTTAAAACTAGAGGTTTGGTTTTGGAGCAATTATTAATTCGAAATATTAATTTACCTTCATCAGTAAAAAGAACAATAGAAAGTAAAATTAATGCCGAACAAGATGCTCAAAAAATGACTTTTGTTTTGCAAAAAGAAAAGCAAGAAGCAGAACGAAAAAGAGTAGAAGCACAAGGTATTGCTGATTATCAGCGAATTATTTCGTCAGGACTAACCGATAAACAACTGCAATACGAGCAAATAAAAGCACAAAAAGAAATAGCAACATCGCCCAACACCAAAATTATTTTTATGGGAAAAGGTAGTGCGCCAATAATTTTGTCTGATAAATAATTTTATTAAAAGTTGATTTGGTTATTCGTTAATTCGTATTTCAAATAAACAAAACAACGAATAATCAAATCAACAACAAACATGGAATTACCAAAATTTTTACTAGGTGACAATACTGATTTTCCTGAAGATATTTTTATCGTTCACTTGGATTATCCCCGTTTTATTATCAATCTCAAAGACGATGAAGTTGAGTTTATGGAAGAAGCCGAAGATCTTGATGAAGGCGAACTCAATGCCGAAATGGAAGGACTTATTGTTCTTGCTAATGATTTCTACGACAGAGAAATGGAACGTTACGAAAAAGAGTAAATAGTAGAATTATATTTTATGAAAAAAGTGTATTATTTTTTTGTTTTAATTATTGGAATAAATTGGATTTTAGAGAGTTTCTATGGAATTTATTCTTTATATTTAATATCAATTTTTGAAACTAATTTTGCCTATAATTGTGGCTATGTTTTAGGAAAAATAGCTAGAATTTTTTTAGGGTTATTTTTAATTAAATATTTTTATGATTTTTATTTCAATGAAAGTAGGTACAAAGTGAAAAATTAGGGTAGTAATTTTACCTTTTAAAATACTTTTCTAATATAAATTGAGCGGCTGCAAATGGTGAAATTTCATTATTTTGCAACCGTTTTTTTTATCTCTAATACATAGATACAGTCTTTTTATTGACGGTATTTAATTGATTTCCGTCAATTAAATGACGGTAATTAATATAATTCAGTATATTTGTCTTCTAATAAAATGTGTTATGGAAGTAAATAGAATATACGAAAACCTAATTCCTGCAAAACTACAGCCTAATAAAGTATTAGTTTTGCTAGGCGCAAGACGTGTTGGAAAAACACAATTGATTAAAAATATTATAAAAAACGCCAATGAAAAAGTTCTTTTTTTAAATGGTGACGATATAGAAACCCATAATTTATTAGAAATTCAAAGCACAGCAAATTTTAGAAGAGTTTTAGGAGACATAAAACTCTTGGTAATAGATGAAGCGCAAGAGGTTCCAAATATTGGAAAAAAACTAAAACTGATGGTTGACACCATTCCAGATTTGAAGGTTTTAATTACTGGTTCTTCTGCGTTTGAAATTAACAATCAAATTGGAGAGCCACTTGTAGGCAGAATGAAAACGCTGAATCTTTACCCAATTGCACAGTTAGAGTTTTCTAAACAAGAAAGTTATTTAGACACTAAAAACAATCTAGAAGAAAGATTAATTTTTGGGAGTTACCCAGAATTGACAAAGTTTACTAATCGGGAAGACAAAATAAGGTATCTCAAAGAAATTGTAAATAATCATTTATTAAGAGATATTCTGGCTTTTGAAGGTATTAAAAAAAGAGACAAAATTATAGCTTTGCTTCAAATTATAGCTTTTAGAGCAGGAAGTGAAATTTCATTAGAAAGTATTGGTAGAGAATTGCAAATCAGTAAAAACACGGTAGAAAAATATTTAGATTTATTTAGCAAAGTCTTTATTATTTATAGCGTTTCTGGATTGAGCAGAAATCGAGATAACGAAATAACGAAAATGAAAAAATGGTATTTTGTCGATAATGGTATTCGAAACGCAATAATCAATTCATTCAATCCGCTAAATATGAGAGAAGATGTTGGTAAATTGTGGGAGAATTATTTGAATTCAGAACGAATAAAAATGCTTGATTATAATGAAAAATATGTTTTAGATTATTTTTGGAGAACGCATACCAAACAAGAAATTGATAGAATTGAAGAAGTAAACGAACAGCTTTCGGCTTTTGAATATAAATGGGGGAAATCAAAAACAAAAATCCCAACTGAATTTGCAAAATCATATCCAAATGCCACTTTTGAAATAATTAATCAGGATAATCATTTGGATTTTATTCTTTAAAATACCTTTTCAATACGATTTGAGCGGCTGCAAATGGTGAAATTTCATCGTTTTGCACCGCACTTTTGGTTGAATCTAATAATTTTTTAATTTCTGGATGGTCATAAAAATTCGATTTTAGCTGTTCATTTATGGTTTCTAACATCCAATATTGATTTTGTTCTGTTCTTTTTTCTTGAAAATAATTATTCCCTTTTGTGAGTTCTATAAACTTCTCGATAGTTTGCCAAACTTCCGGAATTCCGTCGTGAGTTAATGCACTACAAGTTGATGCTGTTGCCGTCCATCCTGATTTTTTTGCAGGAAATAAATGCAAAGCGCTACCAAATTCTACTTTTGCTAAATTTGATTTTCTAATATTATCTCCATCCGCTTTATTAATAACTATCGCATCGGCCATTTCCATAATTCCGCGTTTGATACCTTGCAATTCATCACCTGCGCCAGCAATTTTTAGTAGTAAAAAGAAATCTACCATACTGTGAACAGCAGTTTCACTTTGACCCACACCAACGGTTTCTATAAGTATCGTATCGAATCCAAAAGCCTCACAAAGTGTAATGGTTTCACGAGTTTTTCGAGCAACTCCACCAAGTGTTTCCCCCGAAGCTGATGGTCTGATGAAGGCATTGGCGTCTTTGACTAATTCCTCCATTCTGGTTTTATCTCCCAGAATACTTCCGTGTGAAATCGTACTGCTGGGATCAACTGCGAGAACGGCTACTTTTTTGCCTAAACCAGTTAGATGTTTTCCAAAAACTTCAATAAAAGTGCTTTTTCCAACGCCAGGAACACCCGTAATTCCTATTCGAATTGATTTATTTGCATGAGGCAAGCAAGCGTTTATGACTTCATTGGCTTTTGTTAAATGATTGCTATTTGAACTTTCAACTAAAGTAATTGCCCGACTTAATGCAGTGATATTTCCTGATAAAATTCCTCTGAACAATTCTATGGATGAAGGTTGAATTTTACGTGATTCCTGAATTTGTTCCACAGCGCTTGAACTGATAATTTCTGGTGGAGAAATTCCTGCTTTTTCGTGTAATGCGGAATATTTTTTGTTGTTGTTTTCCAAAACTAAAATCGTTTTAGTAAAAATAGTAAAATTTCAGATTAAAAATTTGAATTAATTAAATCAAACAAGATTATTTATTTTGGCGTATTGCAACAGCATAACTGTTTTGGCATCTTTTATTTTTCCCGAAGCAATCATAGTATATGCTTGTTCAAAAGGGAATTCTAGTACATCAATATTTTCATGTTCAGTTACAATTCCTCCGCCTTCACTCACTTTCATAGCCGCATTGTATTCGCCTATAAAAAAGTATAAAATTTCGGTTACGGAACCCGGAGACATATAAGTTTCAAATACTTTTTTGACTTTGGACAAACGGTAACCCGTTTCTTCTTCGGTTTCTCGAATGATGCATTCTACGGGGTTGTCTTTGTCGAGAAGACCAGCACAAGCCTCGATCATCATTCCCGTTTTATTTCCGTTCAGATAAGTTGGCAGCCGAAATTGACGGGTTAGAATTACGGTTTTATGAATGGAATTGTAAAGCAAAATTACGGCGCCATTTCCTCTATCGTAGACTTCCCGAATTTGAGTTTCCCATGTTGAATCCTTTTTTTGATATTCTAATGTTACTTTATTCAATCGATACCAGTTATCCGAAAGCAATTGGGTTTTTTGGATTTTTATTTCTGGGTTTTTCAT
>NZ_JANNXH010000073.1:0-69797 GCF_031409475.1 Flavobacterium sp.
AGCTAATTTTGGAAATAACTTTTGGCTAATTCAAAAAGCCAAAAAAGTTATTCTAAAATTAGGCAGATTTAAAAGAATTTTAATATTTTTGATACTAACTAAATAACTAACGATGTTGCGTTAGATACTTGAATCCGCCAAAAAAAATGAATATATTAAAAAAAGGAGAATTTTTCGGAACACATTACCAAAAGTCAACTTTTGAAAATATTATTATAACTGATACTGAATATACGCATAGTAAAGTGGATTGGCATTATCACGAAAATCCCTATTTCACCTATTTACTTCAAGGTAAACTTTTTGAATCTAATAAAAAAGAGTCCTATTATCTAGAACCAGGAAATTTATTATTTCACAATTGGCAAGACGCACATTACAACATAAAACCACCCGAATATACAAGAGGATTTCATATTGAATTGAATGAAAATTGGTTTTTAAATAACGATATTAAAACAACTGATTTTGAAGGAAGCATAAATATAAAAAATCCTTTGACTAAAAATTTGATGAATAAAATCTATGTAGAATCTAAAATAAACGACCAATATTCAAATCTAGGTATTGAAACATTAATGATTGAAATTTTTAGAAATATAAAAGAAAACAAAAAAATAAGTACTAAAAAACCTGATTGGGTAAATAAACTTCAGGAACTTTTATTGGAGGAACGAATGGATTACTCCTTAAACAATTTAAGTTCTATATTAGGCATTCATCCCATTCACTTATCCAGAGAGTTTCACCGATATTTTGGCACAAGCCTAAGCAATTATATTAGGCTATTAAAAGTCAATAAAGCATTTTATTTAATTGCTTCCAATAAAATTTCAATGACAGATATCTGCTATCAATGTGGATTTTACGACCAAAGTCATTTTATTTCAAGTTTCAAACGAATCTACAATACAACTCCAAAAAAATTATTTAGAAAAATGTGATAATGTTAATTTTATACAATTTTGATGAAATTCAAAAACTCATCTTTGCAAATCATCATTAATCAATCAAAAAATGAAATTTCAAAACATCACGATCCTTTTCTTTATTCTTTTTTCGTTTTCTGTCAATGCACAAGATATGGCAGAATATACAGATAATTGGGAAGGAAAAATCGAAAATTCCAAAACTTTCAATTTAAAAGTTGAAATAAATAATTTAGGATTTGAAAAAGCTATTTTCAAAATTTATAACAATAAGAACATTATTGATTTTCCTTTTAATGCGACTACTATTAATCAAATAAAAATACCATTTACTGAAAATTTATTTTTTGAAGGTATTCTGTCTAAGGATAGTAAAGAAATTAATGGCTTTATTAAATCTGGTTTATTACTATATCATTTAAAACTAACAAAATCAAACAACAATTCTTATATAGGAGATTGGAATATTTTGATGGTAAACGAACTAAAATCTCAAGATTTTTATTTAAGTGTAGAAAATGGTTCGAAAGATGAATATCAAGCGTATCCAATTTTAGGCGACAATCGTTTTACTGGAACTTGGTGCGACAATTTCCAAAAAGAAGATAATGTCATTTCCTTTTCTGATTTTAAAACCGGATTACAATTTAAAGGAAAATTAGAACCTAATAAAATTCAACTAGGTATATACTTAGGAACCCATTTAATCACAGAAATAGATTTAAAAAAATCCAAAGCCGATTGGAAAATTGGTGGTTTTGAAACAGTTAATAAAACTTCTATTCTAAAACTTACCGAAATGGAGAATCTTATTTTAAAGGATTCATTACCCAATACGCATTCGGTTTTAATTTCGAGAAATGGCAAACTTATTTATGAAAATTATTTTGATGGTTATACCGCAAATATACCACACGATATGCGTTCATCAGCAAAAAGTATTTCATCAGCCATAGTTGGTATTGCTTTAGATAAAACATTATTCAAAAGTGTTGATCAATCTATTTTTGATTTTTTACCCACAAAATATCAAGCTCAAAAGGACAGTTTAAAAGCGAAAATAAATATTCAAAGCCTTTTAACAATGAGTTCCGGATTAGACGCTATCGATTATGGTATAAATGCAAATTCAAAATCTCCTGCAACTGAAGAAAATTTTCAAAGAACAAAGGATTGGATAGCAACAATATTATCTGTACCAATGATAAACGATCCAAATACAAAAGCAAATTATGGTTCTGCAAATCCTTATTTACTGGGAATAGCTATGGATTCTTTAGTTTCTGAACCTTTAGAATTATTTATGGATGTCAATTTATTTCAAAAACTTACTATTTCAAACTATATTATTCAGTCCGATTTAAAAGAAAATCCATATTTTGGCGGTGGAATGTATGTTACTTCTAACGATATGTTGAAATTTGGAGAGCTATATCTTAATAATGGAAAATGGAATTCAAAACGTATTTTATCAAAAAATTGGGTTAAAAATTCATTTAGAAATTATCGAGTTTTAGAAAATACCAAAGACAAAAATGGATACGGCTATTTATGGTGGCACAATACCTATCAAGTTAATGGAAAAAGTTTTGAATCTATAGAAGCTAGAGGAGCTGGTGGTCAATATATTTTTGTTATTCCTAGTTTAAAAATTGTTACAGTTATAACATCTGGAAATTTCAGAAACGGAAAAACACAACAGCCAGAAATGATTTTTGAAAATTATATCTTGCCTTATCTTAAAAAATAAAAAACAACGAACGGCTAACAGCGGTTTAGCGCAATTGAGGTTTTAGGCAAACTTTAAAGTTGGTTTTGTACTAGCGAGTTCATTTTTTAATCAAAAATTGAGTGAAAAATGAATAAATTGAGTAAATAACGTCTATTTTATTAGAAAAAAAGATTTATTGATACCCATCAATATTTAAAATTAATTAGTCTCAAAATTATTTGCGAAATTTTTTATTCAAATTAAAATTCTATAAAATTTAAGTAGGGTTTGATATTATGTTTTCTACATTTATTTTAAAACAGAAAATAGCACTCGAAAAATGCTTTATTAAATATCAATAGCTAATAAATAAAGGTTTTCTTTGAATTTAGGTATAGCTTTACTACCTTTCGCCTTCAAAAATTAGAAACCTTACACATTGAAAAAATGTTAGAAGAAAAGAATGACAACCTGCTTGAGGCAGATGGAAATTTACCGACCGAGTCAATTGAGTCTATTCAAGATGACAGAATGGTTTTCGAAACTACAGAATTAGCAACATCAGAAACTATCGAAACTGTTGCTCAAAAAGAAGAAAAAGAAGCAATTCCAGTTCAGGAAGAGTTGCAAAAACCGGTTACAAATGAAACCGTAGCCGAAATTGAAATTGTTTCAGACACGCCACTTACAGAAAAAATTACAACCGTAGAGCTAAACGATGAAAATCAAAATCAACTTTTAGAAGAAAACAGCATAGTAATTACTGATGAAGTTTTGGCAGATACAAATACTATTATTGAGAAAATTGCAGATACTAATGCCGCCGAAAGTGAAGATGAAACCTTAAAAAATCGTCACGAAATACCAATGCTTGATTATGATAATTTATCTCTAGAAACACTTGTTGATGAATTAAAAAATTTAGTCACAAATGAAAAAGTCATGGCTGTTAAAAACCATGTAGAGGAAATAAAAAAAGCGTTTTTTGCAAAATACCATCATTTAATTGATGAAAAAAAAGAAGAGTTTCTTGCAGAAAACCAAGATTCAACCCAAGAATTTCAGTATCATTCTCCTTTAAAAACACAATTTGACCAATATTATTCCCTTTTTAGAGACAATAAAAATACTCATTTTAAAAGTTTGCAAACTAATCTAAAAACTAATCTTGAGAATAGATTAGCTATTGTAGAGGAATTAAAGGAATTAATCAATCCACAAGAAAACATAAAAGACACCTTAAAGCATTTTAATGAATTAAGGGAACGATGGAAAAATGCTGGCCCAATTCCAAAAGACAAATACAACCATGTTTGGAATAATTTTCATTTTCATGTTGAAAATTTCTACGATTATCTCCACCTGGATAGAGAAGCTAGAGATCTTGATTTTAAACACAATTTAGAACAAAAACAAAAAATTATAACTCGTGTTGAAGAGTTAGTGCACGAAACAGATATTAATAAAGCTTTTAGAGAATTACAAGATTTGCATAAAATCTGGAAAGAAGACATTGGACCAGTTTCTAGAGAACATCGTGAAGATATCTGGAATAAGTTTAGCGAATTAACTAAACAAATGCACGATAAACGAGAAGTTTTATTTGAAAATTTACGAGGAACCGAACTTGAAAATTTAGAACAGAAAAACGAAATTATTGCAAAAATTCAAGTCTTAGCTACCGAAAAAGTGAATGCACATACACAATGGCTTGGACAAATAGATAAAGTAGAAGCTTTACGAAATGCCTTTTTCTCTGCCGGAAAAGTTCCTTCGGATGTGAATGAAGCAACTTGGACTAGGTTCAAAACTGCTGTAAAAAACTTTAATACATTTAAAAATTCGTTTTATAAAGATATTAAGAAAGATCAAAACGATAACTTAACCAAGAAAATTGCACTTGTAGCCAAAGCCAAAGAATTACAAGAAAGTCTAGATTTTGGGGCAACTACTCCAATAATGAAACAAATTCAAGAAGAATGGAAACAAATTGGACATGTCCCTAGAAAATACTCTGATAAAATATGGCTCGAGTTTAAAGAAGCTTGCAACCACTATTTTTATAAATTAAAAGAACAAAAAAACGAAGAAAATACTGAAGAAGTTGAAGCTTTTGAGAAAAAGAAAACTTACCTTGAATCACTAAGAACTTTTGAGCTAACGGGAGATCATAAAACCGATTTAGATGCAATTAAAGCTCATATTGAGACCTGGAAATCCTTCGGAAGAGTGCCTGTTGCGCGCAGACATATTGAAGGAAAATTTAATAAAATTCTAGATGCCTTATTTGAAAAATTAAGTTTGAGTAAAAAAGACACAGAAATGATGCGTTTTTCCAATAGAGTAGGAAATTTATCCGAAAACAATGATACTCGAAAATTAGATAATGAAAAGATTTTCTTGATGCGTAAAATTGAAGAAGTACAAAATGAAATTTTTCAATTAGAGAATAACATTCAATTCTTTGCTAACACTCGAAATGCTAAAAAAGAAAATTCTATCGTATTAGAAGTTCGAAAAAACATAGCAATTCATAAAGAAAGTTTAGATGTATTGAAAGAAAAACTGAAACAGTTGAGGAGTTTGTAGGACGTTTTAATATAATTAATGAACCTAAAAAAACCTGTACGATTTGTAAATCGTTCAGGTTTTTTTTATAATTACAACATTTTATTGTAATAATTTTATATGATTTTGTCATTCTGACGCAGGAAGAATCTCATATTATTGCTCGCAAGTTGTTGTGATTCTTCCTGCGTCAGAATGACAAATAGTGGTTATTCTTTATAGGTAATCCCAACAAAAATCCATCTATTATTTTTTGGAAAGAAGCTTAGCTTCTTCCCAAAAAAAGATGTATTTGAAAATCATAGATTTTCGATTAGCTATTTTTTGGAAGTCGCTTCGCTTCTTCCCAAAAAACATCCATCTCAGCAAGTGTCATATCCATTAATGGTTTTCCTAATTCACCTGCTTTACTTTCGAGATATTGAAACCGTTTGATAAATTTTTTGTTCGTTCGCTCTAATGCATCTTCGGGATTTACGTTTAGAAAACGAGCATAATTAATCATTGAAAACAATACATCGCCAAACTCTGCTTCAATTTTATCTTGATTTCCATCTGCAACTTCGACTTGCAGTTCTTGCAACTCTTCTTGTACTTTGTCCCAAACCTGGTGTGGTTCTTCCCAATCAAAACCTACTCCTTTTACTTTATCCTGAATTCTACTCGCTTTTACAAGTGCAGGTAAACTTTTTGGAACACCTTCAAGAACTGATTTTTTACCTTCTTTTAATTTTAGTTTTTCCCAATTTTGTTTTACTTCTTCTTCATTCGCTACTACAACATCGCCATAAATATGTGGATGACGATGAATGAGTTTATCACCTATTTCATTACAAACATGGGCTATATCAAAATCGTTTGTTTCGCTTCCAATTTTAGCATAAAAAACAATATGCAATAATAAATCTCCTAGTTCTTTTTTGACTTCGTTTAAATCATTATCCAAAATAGCATCTCCCAATTCATAAGTTTCTTCGATGGTCAAATGCCGGAGTGATTGCATGGTTTGCTTTTTATCCCAGGGACATTTCTCACGCAAATCGTCCATAATGTCGAGTAATCGCTCGAAAGCCTGTAATTGAATTTTCCTTGAATTCATATCTATTGATTTTTCGCAAAAATTAGAAATCCTGTCAGGAAAACATCTCGACAGGATTAAAATTTAGCCATACTAAAATTACTCTTTTATAGCTTTTGCTTTTTTTGCAGGAATTGTTACTTCTTCAACAATTTCTTCTTGAACAGATTCCGTTGGCGTAACAACAGCAGCTTCTTTAGAAACTAAACCTTTGACTTGCAGCAAATTATACCAGTTTAGCACTTTTTTTATATCTGATGCATATACTCTTTCTTCATCATAATCTGGAAGAATTTCTTTAAAATAGGCCATAAGTTTATGGTTGTCCTCTTTGTGTGAAATTGCTGGTCCATTATCTTCTTTTATAGCAATATTTCGCATTACTTCGCTCAAAGGTTTCTCCTCAGAAAGAGTATACATTGAAATTTCGGATAATAAACTCACGTTAGTTTTCATTACAACCGTAATTTTTTTTCCATCTATTAGAGACTCCGCAATAAATCCTGAACGCATTTGAACTTTTAATTCATACAACCCTGGTTTTCCAGAAATAGACAATATTTTTTCTAAATTCATTTTTTTAAAATGTGTATTTGATAATTCGTTTTTTAGTTTTTCAATACTATTTAACCTGTAAATTTTCTATCTTCCTTTTTTGGCAAAAAATTTCATTCTATAATCTTGAAAAGTTTTTCCTTCAAGAATGTTTTTAAGTTTCTTTTGAATCAAACGCTTTTTTAGAGATGAAATTTTATCTGTAAACAAAATTCCTTCAATATGATCGTACTCGTGTTGAATAACTCGGGCTATCAAACCGTCATAAACTTCGGTTTTCATAACAAAATCATCTTCACAATATTCAATTGTAATCGTTGGATTTCTATAAACATCTTCACGAACATCGGGAATACTGAGGCAACCTTCGTTGAAACTCCATTCCTCCCCAATTTCGGTTATCATTTTGGCATTAATAAAGGTTTTTTTGAAGCCTTTTAATTGCTCTTGTTTCTCGATTGATAAATCTTCATCATCGCTAAAAGGGGTTGTGTCTATTACAAATAAACGAAGTGCTAACCCTATTTGTGGTGCCGCAAGTCCAACGCCATTGGCATTATACATTGTCTCATACATATTGGCAATCGTTTCTTTTAAGTTGGGATATTCTATTGAAAGTTCAACACCTACTTTTCTTAAAACGGGATCACCATATCCTATTATTGGTAAAATCATTATTTTAGTATTCTATAATTAATTTTATGCTCTAAAAAAGCAAAGTGCAAAAGTAATAAAATATTTAGGATTTAGAGTGCGAAACTTAGGGATGGAATTTCAAAGCTATTAAAATATTTTTCGGTTCAAATAATCTTGAAGCATAATTGTTGCCGAAATTTCGTCGATAAGTGCTTTGTTCTGGCGCTGTTTTTTATTTAAACCGCTATCAATCATGGTCTGAAAAGCCATTTTTGAAGTAAAACGCTCATCAACCCGAATGACTATCATTTCCGGAAAATGATTGGTAAAATGAGTTACAAAACCTTTTATTATAGAAGCACTTTCTGATGGTTGTCCGTTCATTTGTTTGGGTTCGCCTATGAGTACAGCTTCAACTTTTTCTTTTGCAAAATAATCTTTCAAGAAAGCGATTGCAGTAGCTGATGGCACTGTTGTTAATCCAGAAGCAATGATTTGCATTTCATCGGTAACAGCAATTCCGGTGCGTTTTTGTCCGTAATCTATGGCGAGAATTCTTGGCATTTATAAGGAGTCTTTATGTTTTATGAACCCGAAGACAAAAACTGTTTTTTGCTCTATATTTATTTCATATACAGAAGTGTACCCTTTAAAAACATAATCTCTAATGTTTTCACTATTATAATAAATAGATTTTTTAAAATGATAAGGGCTTTTTAAATCTTTTTTGAGATTTTTAATCAAGTCTTTACGAAACTTCAACGCAGCAATAGGCTTGTCCTTATAAATATAACGAACTTGATCAATCAAATCTAATTGAAAAACCTTAATTAATTTTACGGTCATATTCAGAAAAAATATCGTCCATCATTAAGTCTAACTCATCAATTGAACAAAACTCGGCTGTACCATCTTTAATTTTAGCCAATTCAATATCCAGTTTTCTTTTATTCTCAATGAAATTTGGATCTTCATTTACAACTTTTACCTCGTCTGGAGAGAATGAGCTTAATAACTCTAAAATTTTCGATTTTAAATTTGGCTGAAATTCTATTGTAAGGGTTTCCATAATGAATAGATTTAAAGTACAAATATATAACATTTTCGATTCAATTTGCTTTTTTGCTTTTGGTTTAAAATCCTATCTTTGTCAAAAATCTAACTAAAATGAACGACTTACAACCCATTATAGAACAAGCCTGGGAAAACCGAGCTTTATTACAAGAAAGCCCTACAACTGATGCCATTAGAGCCGTTATAGAATTATTAGACACCGGAAAATTACGTGTTGCAGAACCTCTAGGTGATGCTTGGCAAGTAAACGAATGGGTCAAAAAAGCGGTGGTTATGTATTTCCCAATTCAAAAAATGGAAACACTAGAATCTGGAATTTTCGAATATCATGACAAAATGTTGCTAAAAAGAGGCTATGCCGAAAAAGGAATTCGTGTTGTTCCTAATGCAGTTGCGCGTTATGGTGCATACATTTCGAGCGGCGTAATTTTGATGCCAAGTTATGTAAACATTGGCGCTTATGTTGACGAAGGAACAATGGTTGATACATGGGCAACCGTAGGAAGTTGTGCCCAAATTGGCAAAAATGTACATCTTTCTGGCGGAGTTGGAATTGGAGGCGTATTGGAACCATTGCAAGCAGCACCAGTTATTATCGAAGATGGTGCTTTTATTGGTTCCCGTTGTATTGTTGTCGAAGGTGTTCATGTGGGCAAAGAAGCGGTTCTTGGCGCCAATGTTTGCTTGACTGCTTCCACTAAAATCATTGATGTTACCAGTGAAACGCCAGTAGAAAGAAAAGGATTTGTTCCTGCTCGTTCTGTTGTGATTCCTGGAAGTTATACTAAAAAGTTTGCTGCTGGCGAATTTCAAGTGCCTTGCGCATTAATTATTGGTACACGCAAACCGTCAACAGATTTGAAAACATCCTTGAATAATGCTTTGAGAGAATATGACGTAGCGGTATAAAAAATACACAGTTTGAAGTAAAAAAAGGAAATGAAAATACTGGTTATTCAACAAAAAATGATTGGAGATGTTCTAGTAAGTAGTATTATTTGCAATAACTTGCGAACTGCTTACCCTGACGCGCAGATTGATTATTTAGTTTATGAATCTACAACTCCAGTATTGGAAGGTAACCTCAATATAAACAATATCATTTTATTTAAAGCGGAACATAAAAATAGCAAACTTGCCTTTTTTAAATTAGCCTTACAACTCCGAAAGGAAAATTATGATTTAATTATAGATGCCTACTCTAAAATGGAAAGCTGGCTTCTGGTGCTGCTAAATGGAGCAAAAAGGCGGATTTCTTATAAAAAAGTGGGGCGTGATTTTCTTTACACTGATAATGTGCCCTTTACTGAATTTCCAAAAACAAATTTAGGTCTTGCAATAGAAAGAAGGCTTTCGTTACTAAAGCCACTAAATTTAGATATTGCAATTAATCCTTTTCCGAAATTATTTGTAACCCAAAAAGAAAATCGTGATGCTATTGCTCTTTTTGAAAAAAATCAGGTTAAAAAAAATCGAAAAACAGCGATGATTAGTATTCTAGGAAGCGAAAATCTCAAAACATATCCATTACAGTACATGTCAATGATTGTGGATAAAATTGCAGATGAATTTGATGTAAATATTCTTTTTAATTATTTTCCAAAGCAAATCGATCAAGCCAAACTAGTATATGAAAATTGTAAACCTGAAACACAAAAAAAAATATATTTTGAATTATTGGGGAATGATTTAAGAACTTTTGTTGCGATAATGAACAATTGTGATTGCATTATTGGCAATGATGGTGGAGCTATTAATATGGCAAAAGCACTCGATAAACCATCCTTTATCATTTTTTCGCCTTGGATAGAAAAAAAAATATGGGCTACTTTTGAAGATGGTGTCAATTATACTTCGGTTCATTTAAACGATTTTATACCCGAATTATTTAAAAACAAATCAGAAAAAGAAATCAAAAAAAATACTCTATTATTGTATCAGAAATTTGAACCTGCATTGTTTACAAACAAAATAAAAGCCTTTTTAACCCCTATTTTTTCAGATTATAGAAAAGAAAAAATTGAAATAATACCGGACAAAAAACTGTTTTTGAGTGTGTTGATTATTACTTACAATGAAGAAAAAAATATTGCAGCATTGTTAACTGATTTAGATTTTGCAAATGAAATTATAATTGTCGATTCCTTTAGTACTGACAACACGTTTGCAATTGCAAAATCATTCAAAAATGCAACAGTTGTTCAACATAAATTTGAGAATTATGCTGCTCAACGAAACTATGCAATAAGTCTTGCTACTAATCCATGGATACTTTTTCTAGATTCTGACGAAAGGCTTACGCCAAAACTTAAGTCCGAAATTCAGCTAAAGATTCAGTTAAATGAAGATGTAAGCGCTTACTATTTTTATAGAATATTCATGTTTAAAAACTCAAAATTGCACTTTAGTGGTTGGCAAACAGATAAAATTCATAGGCTTTTTCAAAAAGACAAAGCGCATTATGATTCGCGAAAAATTGTACACGAAAAATTAATTGTTTCAGGAAAATCTAGTAAGTTAAAAAACAAACTCATTCATTACTCCTACACTGATTATTCTAGCTATAAATCAAAAATGATTTCTTACGGAAAAATGAAAGCCAAAGAAGAATTTAATAAAGGCACAAATCCCAATTTTTTCTATTTATTCATTCGCCCTGCATACAAATTCATATATCAATTTTTAATCCGGTTAGGGTTTCTGGATGGTAAAAACGGGTTAATAATTTGTTATTTGAATGCTTTAAGTGTTTACGTTCGCTTTGAGGAGTTAAAAAAACTAAAGTCTAAAAATTAAGACTTCCAGAATTTCAATTTCTTTTTTAAGTATCTTTTTTTAGCAAAACGCTCTTGAAAATCATTGGTGTAAAACCACATTTTTTCATAAATTTCGGCTTCGGTTTGAGCTGGATATAATTTGGAATATTCGTTGCTCATTACAGCAATCATTTCCTTTTTTGGAGTCAAATGACTGAGGTTTTTCATCCTAGAATCAAAATTCATACTGTCGTGAAAATTCATTCTATTTAGATCAACCAAGAAGAAATCATAATTCCCTTTGATAGTTTTTTTAATTAAAGTGTTGCCTGGAGAATGGTCTAAAAACTCGATACCTTTTTTGTGTAAATCAAACGAAAACTGAGTGAATTGTCTTAAAATATTTTCGTGATCCGGAAAATCAGGGATTTCAACTAATTCTCGATAAGTCAAATCACATTGAAGATGTTCGCTGATATAATAGCTGTCCTTGAGTCCAATAAAGTCGTAATTCTCGTAATAAGCGATGGGCAGTGGCGTTCCAATTCCTTTTTCCAATAAGGTTGTGGCATATTCAAAAGAACGTCTGGCTTTGGATTTTCTGAAATATTTGTAGGCTATTTTATTAATTAAATGCGGAATTTTGAAGGATTTTATATTGATGGTTTTGGTTACTAATTCAAATAGCTTGATTTTATTTCTCTGTCCATCGCCAAAAAGAATTCCTTCTGAACTGAAATTATCAATACATTCATTAATCTTGACTTCAAAAGATTTACAAATAGCGTTAATCTGATATTTCATAATTGACTCTTAATCGTACAAAAGTAAGAATTGAATTCTAGACTAGAAATATTTAATGTAATTTTACATTTATATTTTCAAAATTAACATAATTACTTAAGTAAATAATACTATTACAATGACAATATTACATGTATCAGCAGTAAAAAATTGGGGAGGTGGAGAAAATCATATTGAAACATTGTGTAATGAATTAAAACATTCAAACCCAGAAATCAAAAATATTGTTTTATGTGTAAAAAATAAACCTTTTCATAACCGACTTAAGCTAACCAATATTGCATTTGAGACGGCACCACTAGCATACAATTTAGATTTTAGATTTTCGTTAAAAATAATAGCATTATGCAAAAAACACAAAGTTAATCTTATCCACATACACGACCCATCAGGAATTGCATTAACAATCATTGCCGATAAATTATCAAATTTGCCACCATTTATTTTTAGCAAAAAAACATCATTCCCTATTAAAAACAAAAAACTCACTCTTTACAAATATAATTATCCAAAAATTAAAAAATATTTTTGTGTTTCCGATGAAACCAAAAGAATTTGCGAAAGTTCAATTCATGAAAAATACAAGCTTATTACAATTTATCATGGCACTTCATTATTGAATAAAGGTACAGAAACCCCTTTTTTAATAAGAGAAAAATTCAAAATAGACCCAACTACTAAAATAATTGGAAATATAGGCAATCACATTCGTGCAAAAAATCTTGAAACTTTTGTTGAAACAGTAAACGAGATTGTCAACATAAAAAAAAGAGACGATTTTTTTTTCATACAATTTGGCACTTTTACAGATAGAACCGAGCAATTAACAAATAAAATTAAAGAACTAAAACTAGAAAATCATATCGCTTTTGTAGGTTACACCCCAAATGCTTCTAACTTTATTCCTCAATTTGATGCTTTTTTAATGACCTCTCAAAGTGAAGGAATTCCAGAAGTGATTTTTGAAAGTTTTTATCATAAAACTCCCGTAATAACGACTAATGTTGGTGGAATTCCAGAAATTATTGAAGATGAAATTAATGGTTTATTAACACCTAAACATGACCCTAAACTACTTTCGGATAAAATCATTTATTTATTTGAAAACAAAGAATTAATAAATCAATTTGTGCAAATTTCATTTAATAAACTAATGACGAATTATTCCTCATTATCAATGGCGAAAAAAATGGCAGAAGAATATAAATTCGTAGTTTCAAACCAATAAACCTATTTTAAAGTACACCAAAACATGGACATTAATCAAGAAATAAACAACGCTTTAGAAATCATACAACAAGGAGGAATAATTCTTTATCCTACTGATACGGTATGGGGAATTGGTTGCGATGCCACAAATCCTGAAGCAGTTGCCAAGATATACAAACTCAAGCAGCGAGCGGAAACCCAAAGCATGATTTGCCTAATGAATGGCGAAAAAATGATGTACAATGTCTTCAAAGATATTCCTGAAGTAGCATGGCAAATCATAGATTTATCCGAAAAACCTACCACATTAATTCTTGACAATCCACGAAATGTAGCACCAAATCTTATAGCTGCAGACAACACACTTGGAATTAGAATTGTAAAAGAACCGTTTTGTTTCAAATTATTAGAACGCATGAAAAAACCACTCGTGTCAACCTCGGCAAATATTTCTGGACAACCTACCCCAATTTCCTTCGCAGCTATTAGTCCAGAAATTATAAAAGGCGTAGATTATGTTGTAAATTTACAGCGCGATAAAGTTGGAGGTAAACCCTCGACAATCATAAAATTGACGAACGATTCGCAGGTAAAAATTATCAGAAAGTAAAATACTCTTAATTGTCATTCTGAGGCACGAAGAATCTCATTACACAACCAATATGAGATTCTTCGTGCCTCAGAATGACAAAACAATAGTGAAACATGAACTACAAATCATCCCTAAACAATAAAATCTTCGAAATCATTTCGCAAGCTTCTCAAGAACTTAACGTTGATAGTTATGTGATTGGCGGTTTTGTACGTGATTTACTTTTAAACAGAAACTCCAAGAAAGATATTGATATTGTTGCTGTTGGTAGCGGGATTGAACTGGCTTTGAGAGTATCGGAATTGCTTCCCAAAAAACCAAAAGTACAAGTTTTTAAAACCTATGGAACGGCCATGCTTCGATTTGAAGATACTGAAATTGAGTTTGTAGGCGCACGAAAAGAATCCTACAATCTAGAAAGTCGCAATCCTATTGTTGAAAACGGAACGCTCGAGGATGACCAAAACCGTCGTGATTTTACCATCAATGCATTGGCTTTATCGTTAAACAAAAAAGATTTCGGAACACTTTTAGATCCTTTCAACGGAATCAAAGATTTAGAAAATAAAATCATCAAAACTCCGCTCGATCCAGAAATCACTTTTTCTGACGATCCATTGCGAATGTTACGAGCCATGAGATTTGCCAATCAATTGGGTTTTGAAATCGAAGAAAAATCTTTGCAATCCATTACCAAAAACGCCAAACGAATCAAGATAATTTCGGGGGAACGCATTGTAGATGAATTGAACAAAATCCTTTCGACAGACAAACCTTCGGTTGGATTTTTATTATTGTACAAAACCGGACTTTTAGACCTTATTCTACCGGAATTAACTGCTTTGAACCAAGTAGAGGAAATAGAAGGTCAAACTCACAAAAATAATTTTTACCACACACTAGAAGTAGTCGATAATATTTGCCCAAACACAGATGATGTTTGGTTGCGATGGTCGGCATTGCTGCACGATATTGGCAAAGCACCCACAAAACGGTTCAACAAAAAGCAAGGTTGGACATTTCATGGACACGAGTTTCTTGGCGGAAAAATGGCAAAAAAAATCTTTGAACGCTTGCACATGCCCTTAAATCACAAAATGAAATTTGTACAAAAAATGGTCATGATGAGTTCAAGACCCATTGTTTTGTCTCAAGACGAAGTCACAGATTCAGCTGTACGACGATTGGTTTTTGATGCTGGTGAAGATGTTGAGAATTTAATGACCTTGTGCGAAGCCGATATCACTACTAAAAATCCAAATAAATTCAAGAAATATCATAGTAATTTTGAAATCGTTCGCAAGAAAATCGTTGAAGTCGAAGAGCGTGATAGTATAAGAAATTTTCAACCACCAATAACTGGAGAACAAATCATGGAAATTTTTAATCTAAAGCCTTCTAAAGAAATTGGGGTTTTGAAAGAAGCGGTAAAAGAAGCAATACTTGAAGGCGAAATTGCAAATAATTATGATGAAGCATTTGCTTTTGTATTAAAGAAAGCGGAGAAATTGGGATTGAAGAAAGTTTAAGGATTGTTTATACTAATTTTCAAAGATTTTATTTAATTTTACATAAAAACAAAGAAATAATGAGTACTTCTGAACTAAAACTAGATTTGATACAAAGTATCTCAACGATAGAAGATACTGACTTACTTAACGATGTAAAAAAACTGTTGTCTTTATCTTCCTACGAAAAAGTTTATGTTTTAAATCAGCGGCAACAACAGTCAGTAAATGAGTCAATAGAACAATATAAGTCTGGTCAGTGCATTTCTGATGAAGATGCAGAAAATGAATTTCAAAAATGGCTAATCGAAAAATAATTTGGACACCAAAATCCATAAAAACTAGAATACTATTGTATGATTATTGGGATAATCGAAACAAATCAAAATCTTATAGCCAAAAACTACACTTTTTATTCAAATCAGCGTTAAAAATTGTTGCAACTTTCCCCAAATTAGCAATTTCTACAAACAATAAAGATGTAAGATTAAAATTGGTTAGAGATTACCAAATTGTGTACCTCGCAACTGACACACAAATTATAGTTTTAGACATTTGGGATACCAGACAAAACCCTGAAAACTTTCCTTTATAATAAATCATTCGCTTCAAGCAAAAATGAAAAAATATTTCCTTAAAACGTCAAAAGCAGCATTAATATTAGTCTATTTAGTTATCATAGCTGGAGCATTAGTTAGAATGACCGGTTCAGGAATGGGTTGTCCGGATTGGCCAAAATGTTTTGGATATTACATTCCGCCTATTGATGTTGCGGAACTTACTTGGTCACCAAATAGAGAATTTGAAGAAGGACAAGTTATCATTAAAAATGAAAAACTACTTGTTGCTACCAATGATTTTACAACAGGAACAGCTTTTGTTGCTACTAATTGGAGACCGTACACCAAACACGATTATGCAATTTTTAACCCAAAACACACCTGGATTGAATACCTCAATCGACTGGTTGGAGCTTTGGCAGGAATTGTAGTGTTTATAATGGCAATTCTATCTATAACGTTCTGGAAAACCAATAAAAAAATTACGTTACTGTCATGGATTTCCGTTTTGATGATGGGATTTCAAGGTTGGCTTGGTGCAACAGTTGTCTATTCTGTTTTGAACCCTTTGAAAATAACACTTCATATGATAGTGGCACTGCTAATTGTTGCGGTTTTATTGTATATTATTAGAAAATCTAGTGCAAATTTAACGAATTTAAAAACGGATAAATTATTCCAAAACATTCTTATTGTAGTTTTGATTTTGACTTTAATTCAAATCATTTTAGGAACACAAGTACGTCAATATGTTGATGATCAAATCAAAAATTTGGGGTATAATCAAATGAATTTAGTTTTAAAAAATCCAGAACTTAATTTCTATATTCACCGTTCATTTTCTATTTTAATTTTGGGATTAAACGTGTTTTTAGTATTAAGAAATAGAAAATTGCGATTGGGCTTTGATAAAATAAATTGGGTACTGATTTTGATAGGAATTGAGGTTTTATCAGGTATGGCAATGTATTATCTGGACTTTCCGTTTAGTTCACAACCCCTACATTTGATAATTGCTTCATTACTTTTTGGCACACAATTTTATTTAATATTAGAATCTAAATCAACCAATTAACGCAATACCAAAAAATATTCTTATTTTTGCATTTCGACTATATTGTCCTATTTCTTTGTTTTTAATTATTAATGTCAAAACTTACTGCCCAAGACAAATTTCTGGATTTGTCAGATTACGGAAGACCATTTGGAAAATTTTTTGCAAATCAACTCAAAAACACACGGTTTACTCCTATTCATGTTACTCTATTGTTTGGAATTTCAGGTTTAATAGCTATTTATTGTATACTTACTGGTAATTATTTTGCAGCTGGTTTTTTTATTATTTTAAAATCGGGAATTGATGCTGCTGATGGGGAATTAGCACGACTCAAAAACAAGCCTTCTTATGTTGGTAGGTATTTAGATAGTGTGTTTGATATCGTGCTTAATTTTATGATTTTTATGGCAATTTGTTACGTCTCAAAAACCACTTTTTGGTTTACTCTTTTGGGTTTTATTGGGATTCAATTGCAAGGTACTTTATACAATTATTACTATGTGATCTTGAGAAATAAATCAGTTGGTGGAGATGCTACGAGCAAAATTTTCGAATATAAATCGCCTCGAGCTTTGCCTGGAGAAAGTCAAAAATCAGTAGATATTTTGTTCAAAATTTATACTGTTGTTTATGGCGTTTTTGATAAAATAATTCATTCTTTGGATAAAGAAGCTTACAAAGTAAAAACGTTTCCAAACTGGTTTATGACCTTACTATCGGTTTACGGATTGGGTTTTCAATTGTTGATTATTGCGGTTATGTTACCAATGAATTTGATTGAATACATTGTTCCTTTTTTCATTGCATACACTTTGTTTATTTTTGTGCTAATAGGAATAAGAAAAGTGCTTTTCAAGGCCTAAAACTACTATAAGTAAAATCTATATTAAATATACAAAATACTGATTACCATAATATTTAAATGACTTTATCTGTTTAGATTATTTACATAAAAATTACGTCAACCAAGCCTTAAAATCAGATACTTTTTCTCTACTCACAATCACCTCATCTTCCTTATAAGAGGGCAAAATTACTTTTAAACGAGAGTTACTGTACACCACAATTTCCTTGATTGACTTCATAGGAATTATGAATTTTCGACTTATTCTAAAGAAATTTTTTGAATCTAATTCTTGTTCTAATAGTTCCAATGTTGTATCCAGCAAATAATTTCTATTGTCAAAAGTATGAAGATAAGTACCTTTATTTTCACTAAAAAAACATTCGATTTCATCTGTTGAAATGACTTTGAGATGTTGTCCTATTTTGACTGTAAAACGAGTTTTGTAATTTTTATCAAATGGGTTTTGCAACATTTTTTTAATTTGATCAAAATCTAATTTCGATAGGGAATCTTGCTTTTGCAAACGGTCTTTAAATTTTAAAACCGCAACCTCTAATTCATCTTCATCAATAGGTTTTAATAAATAATCAATACTATTTAATTTGAAAGCTCGGAGTGCATATTCATCAAAAGCTGTGGTAAAAATAACAGCACTTTTTATTTCTATTTTTTCGAAAATCTCAAAGGAAAGTCCGTCTGATAATTGTATATCGAGAAAAATTAAATCGGGATGCTCATTGTTAGAAAACCACTCGATTGCTTCTTCAACAGAGTGAATCATTTTTGAGACTTGAATGTTTAGTTTTTCAAGTTTGCGCTGCAACAATCTAGCAGCGGGTTTTTCGTCTTCGATTATTATTGTCGTCATTTTTGGATGCTGGATTTTTATTAAACGATTTTATACTTTCTAGACCATTTTAAAATTAATGGCGTGAGAATAACTGTTGGCAAAAGCCAAGCGACAACACTAGGCAAAATCGTATTATTGACTACTAAAAACGCTGTTGTTGCTGCAATATAACCGCCAATCATTCGCTGAATATGAACCAGCAACCAGAAATTTTTTATAGGATTTTTACCTTGATAATTCTTGAAATCTTGCAAAACCATCAAAACACTTATCATTCCAAAAACTAAAAGTACGGTTCCAAAATAATTTTTATGGAATACTAAATAACCCCCAAAAAGCAAAAACCCAACCCCGAAAATTAACATTGCTGAACTTAAAATCCAATCGATAGTTTGAGGTTTTTGTCCTTTATTTAGCTGTTTCAAAGAAAGATACCGTTGTCCTGTGCTGGCCATATAAATAGAAAAAACGGCAATGATTAACAAGAATTGATTGTTATGAATAAGCGACATCAACAAACCTGAAAAACCATTGATTAACATTCCGTAAAAGAAAAATACGCCAACTTTTTTGTGAAGTTGATCTCCTTTTTTTCTAATAATATTCATTGTTCCTGTAAAAAGTCCAATGCTTCCTGCTGTGATGTGTATAATGAGTAAAATTTTGAATACTAATTCCATTTTTTAAGTTTTTAACTAAACACTAATCCCGAAGCTTCGGGTCTGAACACTGAACACTATTTTTTACTCCCATTTTTCATTTTTCTCTTTTTCCATCAATTCTTTAATCTTTTTTTCTTCCCAATTATTTCCCATGATTATTCCGGGTATGAAAACAGATAGTGCATGAGACAGCAACCCAATTCCCCAGAAGAAAGCAGTTGAGAAGTTTTCGAGTTTAAAATAACTTTCCCCAGTATCTAAATTTTGTATGTTAACAATTATTATCATAATATTTATTACCACATAAACTGCGGCATGAGTGTAAAAACCCTTTATTTTCTTAACTCGTTTTAAAGCTTCTTGATATTTAATTTCGTCTTGATATTGCATAATTATTCGAATTTATTGTTTTTATTTTCTTCGTCCATGAATTGTTTTATCTTACGGTTTTCCCAATCTGTATTGAGAAATGGTGCAAAATTAAAAACGTTCATAGCATGAAAGAATAATCCTGTTCCCCAACCTAATAAGGTCCAGAAAAACCAAAGATATTCTGGTGAATATTTTAAATTTATAAAAATCAAAACAGCCATAACTACAATATAAGAGGTCAAATGAGAATAAAACCCTTTAATTTTTTCTACTTTCTTTTTTGCACGATTATAGTTTTCAAAATCATTATTTGTTTCCATAATTAGTATACTTTTTTATTAGATTCATTTTCAGAATCAATGATTTTTTCTATTTTTCTTTGCTCCCATTTACTTCCAAAAATATTTTCTGTAACAAATAACGAAACGGATTCAGCTCCCAATATGAGTGCCCAAACTAACATAAAATTTAAATTTATATAATTAATTGGAAACATATTTATAGTAAACCCTAAGTAATATTTAGCCATAAAAACAACTAAACCAATACTAAAAATGAATAAATGAATGTAGTAATTTTTTAGATTTTTAACACGCTTTTTAGCGATTTCAAATCTAATTTCTTCAAATGTTTTGTCGTTGTTCATGATTAACTCCATTTGTTATTATTGTCATTATCCTTGTTCAATATTTCTTGTATTTTCTTTTCTTCCCATGATTTTCCGTAACCAAAAACTTCAAACGCATGAAAAGACAATCCCATACCCCAACCTAACATTGGGAACCAAAACCATTGAAATTCGGCATTTGTTTTTAAATTTATAAAAATTAAAATTGGAATAACACAACAGTAAGAAACTAAATTTCCATAGAATGCTTTGAGTTTCTCCACTCGTTCTTTGGCTCTTACATAAGCCATATTTTCGTTTATTATATTTTTAGTTTCCATAAATGCAACTTGTTTGGTAAGAATTGGAATCAGTACTCTAAAAAAAGATCCATTTTCTTCTATTAATACTTTTCGGGCGGAAATTAATCCATAACGGTTCACAATATTCTGCAAACCTACACCTTGCCTGTCCTGCAATACATTTTTCTTTTGTAAGTTATTTTCAACTACAAGATAATTGTCCTTGACAAATATTTTAATATGTAAAGGTTTGGTTTCACTTACTATATTGTGTTTAATCGTATTCTCTAACAATAATTGTAGAGACAACGGAACCACTTTAGCATCCGTCATTGCGAGTTTCGAAACCATTTCATTTTCTAATATTTCAAACGTTATACTGTTCTCAAACCGCATTTTCAACAAATTCATATAGGTTTTTGCAAAAGTCAATTCTTCATCTACTGAAACTAACTCTTTGTCTTTTTGTTCTAAAACATAACGGTATATTTTAGACAGTGAAGTTGTAAACCGCTGTGCATTGTCTGGATTTTCCTCAATCAAGGAACTCAATACATTCAAACTATTGAACAGGAAATGAGGGTCGATTTGATTTTTTAAACTTTCGAACTTAGCGGATGCTGTTCCTGCAATTATCTTCTGTTCTTTAAGCCTATTTTCCTGATACCATTTATACAAGTAAATAATATGAACAATTAATAAAACAATAAAAGCAAAAATTGAAGCAACTACATAATCCGATGGGCTTTCTTGTTTTAAAAAGTTTTGTAACGAATTGTTCTCAATAACTATATTTATAAATACTCGCAGTAAAAAAATAACAAAAAGCGAAAGAAAAAACGAGGAGATAAAACCTATTGCAATCCGCTTCTTTGAAAACCTATCGTTTATAAAAACTTTGTCTAAAAAAATAAACAAAAAGGTGTTTGCTAAGTGCAATGAAAAACTATAAAGAATTGTATAAATAAAAGTCAACTTCAATTTATTGTTGAAACCAACACTCTCGCCGTTTAACAACTGAATGATTATAATTACACTAAAAATAGATATTCCAATAAAAAGCGCTCTTGGTAATTCCTTTATGAATTGTTTCATTACTTCAATTTTATACTGAATTATTTATTTTTATCCGATCTATAAATTGCCGAAGCTAAAAAACCAACCCCAATTCCAATTAATGTTCCAACCGAAGTGTTATTCATATAATTCCCTACTCCAATACCAATAAACATGCAGCCAACAAAAATTATTCCTGCAATTTTGTTTGTTTCATTTTTTTGATTTTCCATGATTACGCTAGTTAAGGTTAATTATTTACAGTTTTTAATTGCAATTTGCGCTCTATCTAAACCCCATTTTGGTGAAAAAGGTGTTTCTGGTTTAAAGGTAGCAAAAAGTCCAATAGCTTTTTCAATTTGAGCACACATAGGCTTTGTATCTGTTCCCCAAAATTGAGCTGCTCCAATTTCAAATTCGGCTTTTCCAAAAACAACTCTTGGATTTTCTGGCGCAATTGCTAGAGCTTTACCATACAATTCCATAACTGTTCCAGATAATTTTTGTCCGTTTGTCATCGGGTCAAAAGCAATCCAAGCAGTATGTATCATGGCTTGAATCACTAACAATTCTGGATTGTTTTGGGATTTTAACATTTCAATATCCAATGCGTTTTGGGCTTTGGTCAGCAATAAGTTAATTTGTGCTGCATCTTTTGTTCCAAATGCAGTGGTTGTATTAACCAAAGCTACATAATAATTAGGCAACCAAGATGTTTTTTCTGCCGAAGCAATTCTTTCGAACATATCAGATGCTTCGGTGTTTTTTCCTTCGCCCCAAAGCTGAAAAGCTTTTCCCATTCCTTGTTCAAATTGTCCCTGTGCTGCTAATATGCTACAAATAAGTAAAGCGGTAATTGTGATGATTTTTGTCATGTTTTCTAGTTTTTAATTGTATTTATTTTTGATGTTTTTTGTTTAAAATTCTGATGTAAATTTATTATGATTGTGTGTTTTTTAAAATTGATTCTGACCGAGTTGTTGATTTTTGATGCTGAAATGTTATTTTTAGTTTATATTAATTACAATTTTCGAATTATTTGCGACTAAAAACTTAGCATTTATATATTTTGGTGGTCCCATAAATCCTTTAGAATCGTTTGATGCCATATAATCTTCGGTTGGAATTCCCATAAAATTTGAATCCAATTTACCGTTCAAATTTTCGTCTTGATAAATCATAACAGCATATTCTCCTTTTTCTAATCCTTCAAAAATCACATTTGCTTTCTTGTTTTTGAGATGAGATTTTTTTCCTTTGCAAGTTGTTTTTAAAAATTTTCCTTCGGAATTATACAAGCCTACAATCACAACTCCATCGTTGTTTTTAAATCCTTTCATTTCGATTTCTAGAGAAGATTTTTGGGCTGTTACTAATCCTGTAACTAAAACTGCCATTGCTACTATTAAATTTTTCATTTTGTTCATTTTTTAAATGTTAAAAAGTTGTTTTTGATTTCTTGTACAAAGCTATATTGATCGGTTTTGATTTAAAATTTATGGTGACTCAACTGTTGAAATTTGTAGATGAATTGTTCCTGTTTTAGTGACGTTGCGATGCAATGTCTCTACATTACAAATTCTTTAATTGATTATCTTTCTTGTCATTGCTAATGGTCCAAAAGAAACCTACAAAGAAAAACCGGTCTGCTGTGGGTATAATTTCTTTTCTATTGTATACTCCACTTGAATTAGGATTATTCGCATATTCATATCCAAAAACATTTTGAGTACCCATTACATTAGAAACCGAGAAATATAAAATCTTTTGTTGCGATAACAAATACGCCCAATTAAAGCTTAAATTGTTATATGATTTTGTTTTGCCGTTCATGAATTTGACTTCGTTAGGATTATTATAAGGTCTTCCAGAACTGAACGAGTTTGTAAACCCAATTTGTGATTTCCAGTCTGAAATCCAATATTTTGTTACCAATGATAAAGTGTGATCCGCAACAAAACTTGGTGTGGCTTGAGTGCTAAAATTTTTGTAATCACGCTCGGTATCGATGTAAGAATACGACACCCAATATTCAAGATTTTTTATCGATTTTCCGTCTCTCCAAAACAAATCTAATCCTTTTGCATAACCGGAACCGTTGTTCGTAAACACAGAGTTGTACTCTGCCATTGGCGTATCATATTTGATTAAGTTGCTGTACTCTTTAAAATACATTTCGGCTCTAAACGTTTGTTTGTCCTTACTGTATTGAAAATTTAAAATATAATGTGATGCTTTCTCGCTTTCGAACTCATTCGTTTTTGAATATTTAATGTAATTTGCGTTTGGAGTTTGGTTAAAATCGCCATAAGCAAATGCAAACTGACTGCTTTTTGCAATTTTATAAGCCAAAGAAATCCTTGGAGATACAGCAGTTTCATTTAACAAACTATTATTTGAAGCTCTCAATCCTACTTTTGCAGCAAACTTTTTAGAAAAGAAAATATCTGCTTCGGTGAAAATTGCCGCTATTGAATTGTTGTATCCGCTTGTAAATGAAAATCCAGAATTTGGAATAAAATCTTCATTAAAATTTGTTATAAAATAATCACTCCCAAAAGACAACTTTATTCGATCCGAAATTGTTTTTCGCAATTTTAATTTTAAATGTGCCGCATTCTCTTTGTTTTCAATATCATCTGTAACAATACCTATTTTATTTTGACTGTAACTATAACTCATTCCAGTTGTAATTTGCCAATTGTTGCCAAAATTTCCTTTGTAAGAACTGTTTAAATAAAAATTATTGTTTTTTAAATCAATACGAATTTTATCAGTATAATTTATATTTTCTTGATTAATATCAAATCTCGAAGCATCAAAAGCAGCATATAATTTAAATATTCCATTGGCAAAATTATACCGGTAAACAGATTCGCCAGACAAGGATTGAAAAGGACTATTCCAGTCAACCGCTTGTGGAACTGCTGCTTGATATGGTGCTAAATTGATGTAACTTGTATTTAGACTCAACGAACTTTTTTTCCATTTTTGTGTGTTTCCAAGACCTAAACCCACAGTCATTAAAGCAATTTCAGTTTTATTTTGATCGGGTTCATCTTGAGTATTTAACAATAATACGCTTGATAAAGCTTCCCCATATTCTGCACTATAACCGCCTGTAGAAAAGGATATTCCACTAAATAAAAAAGGGGAAAATCGACCGCGTGTGGGCAAATTATTAGTAGTTGCGCCATACGGTTGTGCAACACGAATTCCATCTACAAAAGTTTGGGTTTCGTCCGCTTCGCCACCACGAACAAAAAGTCTACCGTCTTCCCCTACGCTTTGAGTTCCCGGCAAAGTTTGCAATGCAGCAATAATATTACCCGCAGAACCAGCTGTTGTAACAATATCTAATGGTTTTAGTACTGAAACACGAGATTTATCGCCAGCTTCAAGATTACCCGCAGTAATAATCACCGCATCAAGAGAGGTTACACTTTCCCGTAATTTGATCGTTTTATTTTGAAAGTTAGCTACATCAATTACTGTTTTTGAAGTTTCATAAATCAAGAAACTTACCACTAAAGTTTGATTTCCGGTTGCTGTAGTTGTAAAATTAAAATCACCTTGATCGTTTGAAGTTCCGCCATCATAAGTGCCTTCGATATAAACATTTGCATTTGCAACGGGAACGTTTTTTACGTCAACCACTTTTCCAGAAATAGTAGATTGAGAAAAGGCGAAAATTGTTGTTAAAAATAAAATGAGTGTAGTAATTATTTTCATTTGACTTTGATATTAGATTAGGGTACAAATATCATTGTGTTATTTATATTTATAAATTATTATTAACCCAATTGTAGAAATTCAAGACTGAGTTGTATATTTTTAGAATATTGAATATATTTATCCAACTTTATTTATTTTATGAAAACCGAAAAAGAAAAAATGATAGCTGGAGAATATTATCTCGCTGGAGATCCTGTTTTAGTAAAAGACAGACGAAAATCTAAAAATCTACTCCATAGATTAAATGTTTTAGAATATAGAATCACTAAAAAAGCAAGGGAAATAATCAAAGAGTTAATTCCAAATACAGGTGTAAATTTGTATATTGAACCGCCTTTTTTTTGTGATTATGGTTACAATATTATTTGTGGTGACCATGTGTATTTCAATGTAAATTGTGTTGTACTAGATTGTGCAAAAGTTACCATAGGTTCCAATGTTTTTTTTGCACCCGGAGTTCAAATCTACACCGCAACACATCCACTTGAAGCCACATTAAGAAGAACACTTGAAAATGCACTTCCCGTAACCATAGGCGATGATTGCTGGATTGGTGGAAATACAATTATATGTCCCGGAATTACTATAGGAAAAGGCTGTGTGATTGGTGCTGGATCAGTTGTTACAAAAGATATTCCAGAAAATTCATTGGCGGTTGGAAATCCTGCAAAAGTCATTAGACAGTTAAATGAATAAACAATATATTTGTATCCAATTAAATAATCTCACCATGAAAAAAATTAAACTTATTGCATTATTTGCCTTCATTTTTATTACAAATAATCTATCTGCTCAAAGCACTTTTGAAAAATGGCCCGCCATAAAAACCTTTCATGGTGTAATGTCACAAACTTTTCATCCTGCAGAGGAAGGCAATTTAGAACCCATAAAAACGCGTTCCGAAGAAATGGTTCAAAAAGCGAATGCATTGTCTACAGCAGAAATCCCTGCTGAATTTAAAACTACTGCAATTCTAGCATCTATTGAAAATCTACAAAAAGATTCAAAAGTGTTGCACCAAATGGTTTTAGACAAAGTTACTAATGAAGAATTAACAAAAAAATTAAGTGCATTACATGATGTTTTTCATGAGATTGTAGGACTTTGTTCTGCCGAAAAACATTAAATTTATTTTATAAATCAGCATGGTAAAATCGTATGTTTTTTGGACCGGAATACTAAGCGTTTCGCTTTTTGTATTGACAACTATTATTGGCGGTTTTTTTTATCCTGATTACAGCCACACTCGCCAATTTATAAGCGAATTGTATGCCGTTGATGCACCAAACGTAAATCTTGTTCGGTTTTTAGGCTATTTTCCTAGCGGCATATTATTTATAGTTTTTTCATTACTAGCCCGAAAAAAAACTCCTAAATCAAGGCTTTCAGCTATTGGTTTTTTAGGAATAGAACTTGGGTACGGTTTTGGAACCATTATTTGTGTTCTTTTTAACTGCGATGCGGGTTGTAATCCAAAATTTATAAACCCGAGTTTGTCTCAAATCATACATAACTTAATGGGAATTATAACTTATTTAGTAGTTCCATTTTCGATATTATTAATTGCCATTGCCTCTTTAAAATGGAAAAACAGTTTGAAGTATACATTTGCTAGTGGACTAGTTTTTATAGTAAGTTTTATTTTTGTCCTAATCCTAAATTTAAATCTTGATTCTCCATACAAAGGATTACTGCAACGAATTATTGAAAGTTGCTTTTTAATCTGGATCGCTTGTGGTGCGTATCATTTTTCGAATAAAATATTATCAACAAAACGTAAATCAAAATTAGTAATTCGTAATTAATATTTTACCTTTGACCTCATTGTAAAAACAAAGATTATGGTTTATAAATTCAGAGTAATTCTAGATGCTGAAGAAGATATTTTTAGAGACATAGCAATACTAGAAGACGATTCATTAGAGGATTTGCACAACGCTATTTTCAATTCATTTGGATTTGACGGCATGGAAGTTGCCTCATTTTACACTTGCGATGACACTTGGAATCAAGAAGATGAGATTTCTCTTTTTGATACTGGAGATATTATTGGGGAGCAAAAAATAATGAGCGATTATACTCTTTCGGAAATTTTAGACCAAGAAAATACCAAAATTATTTATGTTTATGATTTTATAAATATGTGGACATTCCTAGTCGAATTAGCCTCAATCGAAGAACAAACCACTGGAAATACCTATCCAGAAACGTTATTTTCACATGGCGAAATGCCAGATGAAGCCATGGAAAAAAACTTCGAAGCCGATATGGAACATGAAAGTTACAACGAATTTGAAGACGATTTAGACGAGGATGATCTGGATATGTTTGAAAGTGGAGACAACTTTGAAGATTTTGGGTTTGAGGAAAATTGGAATTAATCCCCAAAGAATATAGATAAAAGAGAAAAGAAAAAAGACTTCAAAAAATAATAAAGTTATAGTAATATCAAGGGCAATCTATGCTCTATATTCTATTTTCTTTATTCTAAAAAACAAAAAATGATCAACTTATTTAATGCGCATATAGAAACTTTATCCCTACATAGAGTTGGAAATAAAAGTAGAAACGAAGCCCTTTTTCTGTCAGAACTTCCTTTTAATTTGAATGATGAAATTACGCCTTTAATGAAAGAATATTTCTTTAGACCGTTTAGAGAAAAAGAAGAAAACTATTTTCAATTTGCACATGAAGTCGATTTAGAATACAACGATATGTTCAAGATGGCAACACAAATATTCGACAATCCTCGTAGTGTTCATGATGTTTCCAAGAAAATAACCTCGCATTTATTTGAGCAATCCAATCATCCACACATCAAAAATGGCGAAGTATATGTAACTTATTTAACCAATATAAATATTGACAACACTATTGTAGATGCTATTGGGATTTTTAAAAGTGAGTTGCAATCTGATTTTTTACAATTTGAAGAAAAAGGAACAGCTCTCGAAATGATTTTACAACAGGGTATAAATTTGAATAAACTGGATAAAGGTTGTTTGATTTTTAACTACAAAAAGGACGAAGGATACAAAATCTTGAGTGTTGATAGTAATCGATACGATGCAAGGTACTGGTTAGAGCATTTCCTATCAGTAGATGCCTTTGAGGATGAAAATTTTATTACAAAAAAGTATTTAAAATTTTGTCAAGGATTTGCCAAAGACGTTGTTTTTCCTGCCGAAGACAAGAAAGAAGAAGTCATGTTCATGAATCGATCTGTGAATTATTTTGCAAAAAACGATCAATTTGAAGAAAGCAATTTCTTGAATGAAGTACTTGATAATCCTGACTTGATACCCGAATTTAAAAATTACAAAGTGGATAAAGGTGAAAAATACAGTATCGAAGACGTGACGACTTTTCCAATAGCAAATGCTGCTGTTACTGATGCCCGAAAATACATTAAAAACGTAATAAACTTAGATACACACATTCAGATTAAAATGGATTTCATTAATCCAGAAAGCGCCGAAAAATATGTAGAAAAAGGTTGGGACGAAGAAAAACAGATGTATTATTATTTAGTTTACTTTAATAAAGAACAAAAAAGCTAATACCATCTTGTCCTTCTGAACAAAGTGAAAAATCTCATCCTCAATTGCAAAAGTAATTGAGGATTTTTTATGCAATCACCTTAAAATATAATTTATTGAAAATAGTGAATAACTGTAATTTTGTAAGCTTTTAATTACTTATAAAAATAATTAATGCATTTTGTCGGTTTTATTTTGTATTTAATCGGTTATTACATAGGTTTATCGTCCCAAATCTAAATAACCTAATTATGAATACCATTGAAATCAAAGAGAAAGTTCCTAGAAATCTAATATGTTCTTTTTTAGGGCATAAATTTATTACAACCAGAAATGTAACGGAACATTTCAAAGAATATAAATGCACCGTTTGTGATTTGGAATTAACAAACGATCTAAAAGGTCATAAAACGTATCTCACTCCAAAACTCAGAGAAATCAATGAGTCGTTGATGAGTTTGTACAAAAAAAGACATTTTTCGATCTAATTTTTATTAATTTAAAACCACAAAAACATGCTTACATTATTGCTCATAAAAACCTTCTTGATATTAAGAAAAAGGTTCAATCAAGTACTTTTAACTGAAATTTCAAAACACAATAATATATTTTAAGACTTGATTTGAAAGCACCATCACGGTTTTCTATAAGACTTCAAAAAGCATTTAATGTTTTTTGAAGTTTCTTGTTATAAATTCAAAAGCCGCATTCATAACATTACCCATTGATTTTGCTTTTTTAAAATTCAAATCATTAGTGTAACGGTACAATTCTAATTTTAATTGTTTCAAATGTTCCTCTGGAGCCAGAATGTCATGACTCATAATTTGCATTAATCTCTTGATGCGATTTTCTGCAGAGTGAATTCGTTTGGCAAGGGCAGAGCGTTCTTCATTTTTATATTGTTCTATAGAACTGTCCTGCAATTTTTCTTTGACAAGTTGAACCATTGGATAATTTTCCTTAAAAAATTGTGGTCGGTACACTTTAAAATTCCCTTCATAACACTGCTGATCAAAATCTATAGGGCGAATTTTATAAACCACATGATCAAAATCATGAATAGGAACAATTACATAATTGTAAGCTCTCATATCACCCAATAATCGTATCATACAGCGCTCATTAAATTTCACAAACTCCTTTGCGATTTGCGATTTTTCGGTTTCTGTACATTTATTTAAAAGCGTTTTCATAAAAACATCACCCGGAATTCCAATGATATGTTCTTCGATTAAAGTGTCTTTAAACACCAAAAAATTTATTTTATCAGGCGAAAGTATATGTTCTAACTCTAGACCATAAATACGAGAAGCATCGGCTTTTTTAATATAAAAATGAACATAGTTATCGTTAAGAATATTTCGAACTTTAATTCTAAAAGGCTTAGAATTTCCAAAAGTACAATAGTCAATAGCATCGATATTTAAAAATTTTATAATTTCTAAATTTCCATCCGAATATAAAAGTGAGTACACTTTTTTTAGATTCAAATCGATATCATTTCGCTCGAATTCATTATAATAAACACGAGTCCATAATGTGTCTTGATCGTTTTTATCGTAAACATTTATTGAACCTGAAAAACGCAATAAATCATCATAAAAAATTGAAACTTTGGAGATACGATCAAACCGCTCTAAATAATCTAATAAAGAGTCATTTACAGGATAAGAAGGTTTTTTAAAAAGCATTAAAGGCTCACTCATTTTAAATACATTTGTTACAAATTTAAGCTAAATTACATTTCAATAGTAACAAAATAAAAAGTTGCTCGTCCTATTGTAAATTAAAATCATAAAAATTTGGAAACAATACTCACCATTCAAAATTTACACAAACGATATGGAGGAATTCAAGCCTTAAAAAATGTTTCGTTCGAAATAAAAAAAGGACACGTTTATGGAATCCTTGGTCCAAACGGAAGCGGAAAATCAACAACTTTAGGGATTGTATTGAGTGTTGTAAACAAAACTTCGGGAGAATACAGCTGGTTTGATGGTAAAATTCAAACTCATGAAGCTTTAAAAAAAGTAGGAGCAATTATCGAACGTCCTAATTTTTATCCCTATATGACTGCACAGCAAAACTTAAAATTAGTTTGCAAAATCAAAGATATAAAACATACAAAAATTCAAGAAAAACTAGATTTAGTTGGTCTGAACGATAGAAAAGACAGTAAGTTCAGCACTTTTTCGTTAGGAATGAAACAACGTTTAGCCATTGCTTCTGCCCTATTAAACGATCCTGAAATACTTATTTTAGACGAACCTACAAACGGTTTAGACCCACAAGGAATTCATCAAATTAGAGATATTATTAGAAAAGTAGCTTCACAAGGAACTACAATTTTACTGGCTTCACATTTATTAGACGAAGTAGAAAAAGTATGTTCGCATGTTGTGGTTTTAAGAAAAGGTGAAATTTTATATTCCGGTCTAGTCGATGGAATGTCCTCAAACGAAGGCTTTTTTGAATTGCAAGCCGATGATAATGATAATTTAATAGCTGTTTTAAAAACACATCCTGCAATTGAAAAAATCATTACCGAAGACGGAAAAATTTTGGTTTATTTAAAAACTTCATTAGAATCAAAAGATTTAAATCATTTCCTTTTTAGTAATAATATTATCCTAAATCATCTCGTAAAACGTAAAAATAGTCTCGAAGAACAATTCTTAGAATTGACAAAGAATCAATAGCAATGGCAATGGCAATTTAAAACTCTAAAATCACAAATCTAAAATGAAACGATTACTCTCCATAGAATTACAAAAAATATGGCTTAACAAAGCCAGTCGTGTATTGACTTTGACCTATTTTATATTACTTTCCTTTATTGCATTAATTGCCTCTATAAAATTCGATATCGGTTTTTTTAAATTTCATCTTGCTGAAATGGGAATATTTAACTTCCCTTACATTTGGCATTTTAACACTTATATTGCAGCAATTTTAAAGTTCTTTTTAGCGATTGTAATTGTTTCCATGATGGCAAACGAATACAGTTATGGCACTTTAAAACAAAATTTAATTGACGGAATTAGTAAAAAAGAATTTATTAAATCTAAGTTTCTAACCGTTATCGTATTTGCATTATGCTCTACAATTTTTGTTTTTACAATGAGTTTAATACTCGGGCTATCCTTTTCTTCATACACCGAGTTTAGTATAATATTTTCTGATTTAACTTATTTGTTAGCCTTTTTTGTCAAGTTAGTTGGGTTTTTCTCGTTTTGTTTGTTTTTAGGAATTTTAGTAAAACGTTCTGCATTTGCACTAGGTTTTTTATTAGTTTGGAGTATTATTGAATCTATTGCTAAAGGAGTTTTGACTTTTAAACTATTTCCTGATAGTGATATTGCAGCTAAAATCACTCAATTTTTTCCTTTAGAATCGATGTCTAATTTAATTGTAGAACCTTTCACGAGATTGTCTGTAGTTAAAAATATTGGAGCTCAAATTGGTGTTGAAAATAGTAAAGATTACGGTGTGTCGTATTTACCCATTTTGATTGTACTGATTTGGACTTTCCTTTTTATGCTAATGTCTTACAAATTATTAAAAAATAGAGATTTGTAGTATCTTTGTACCACTATGAACTGTACAAAAGTTATACTTTCAGTTTTCTTTTTCTGTTGCAATTTAACCATTGCAAGAGCACAATACATTACAGTAGATGATACTAAAACCGCACAACAACTTGTTGAGAATATACTGGTAAACAGTTCTTGCGCAACAGTTTCAAACTTTACAGTAAACGGCGACACTTTTACTTCTGGGAAGAACAGTTATGGCTATTTTAATGCAGGAACGAGTACTTTTCCTTTTGCCGAAGGTGTGGTTTTAAATACTTGGAGTGCCGATAAAACAATTGGCCCATTTGTAGCTGGTAATAATGGTGGCGGAAGTCAATCTTGGACTGGCGATGCCGATTTAAATCAAGCATTAGGAATCAATTCTGTAAATGCAACTTCATTAGAATTTGATTTTACACCTTTGACAAATTTTATTAGTTTTAATTACATTTTTGCGTCGAATGAATATCAAGGCAATTTTCCATGTAATTACTCAGATGGTTTTGCTTTTTTGATTAAAGTAAAAGGTAGTACGGCAAATTATCAAAATCTGGCTTTGGTTCCCGGAACAACGACGCCTGTTTCTTCTGTAAATGTACGTCCTACAATTCCTGCATCTGGAGCTCAAGGTGGTTGTCCAGCACTAAACCAAATTTATTTTAATGGATTTAATACGGCAGCTAACCCAACAAATTTTGGTGGACAAACGGTTGTTATGAATGCCCAGTCTACAGTTATTGCTGGAACGACTTATCATATAAAACTTGTTATGGCTGACGATCAGACACGGTTTTTTGATTCAGCTGTTTTTCTTCAAGCTGGAAGTTTTGCTCCAAAAATAAACCTCGGACAAGACCGACTTTTAGTTACAAATAATCCAGTTTGCTTTGGTCAACCTTTTGTAATTGACACACAATTACCTACTACTTATGGTTACAAATGGTTTAAAAATAATAGTGAAATAATTGGCGAAACCAACCCTTTCTATCAGGCGATTGATGCTGGTGATTATAAAGTTGAAATCACATTATCTCCCTCAACTTGTATGGCAATTGGACAAATTAAAATCGAATATACTCCCGAAATTATTTTATCAAATTCAACCTTAATTCAATGCGATGATAATGGTGATGGAAAATCAGTTTTTGATTTAACTAGAATAGATAATTTGATAAAAAATAATGACACTAGTTTGAGTCCTGTGGTTTATTATGAGACTTTACCAGAAGCCAAATTACTTATTAATCCTATTTTGAATCCAACCACTTATACGAACAAAATAATAAACCAAATCCTTTATGCTAGAGTAACAAATTCGTATGGTTGTGTAAATTATGCTGAATTAAACCTTAAAATTTCAAACAATATTATTGCGCCTCAAAATCCTATTTCTATTTGTGATGGTGATTCGGTGCAAGATGGATTGTCTCAATTTGATTTAAATTTACTAGTAACACCTCAAGTATTAATGGGTTTGCCTACTGGATTACTAGTCGAATATTATTTAAATTCTAGCGATGCTGTGCTTCAAAAAAATCCTCTGGCAAACAATTTTAGCAACACAGCTCCAAACCAACAAATTATTTATGCCCGAATCGTAAATGGTTCTAATTGCTATGGACTTGTTCCTATAACTCTTGTGGTAAATCCATTTAGTCCACCAAATTTTCAAACCGAAACTGCAATTGTTTGTGAAAATGCTACAATTCCGTTGAGCGTTCCTTTAGGCTATTCCAGTTACTTATGGAATACTGGTTCAATGAACAACACTATAATAGTTAAAGATCCCGGTAGTTACACCGTTACCGTTACTAATGCTAACGGCTGTAAAGCAACTAAAACATTTACTGTAACTGCATCCGGAATTGCGACAATTACTGGCACTAAGGTTAATGATTTTGCAGGAAATAACAATTCGGTTTTAATAGAATTTACCGGAATTGGAAATTATGAATTTTCATTAGATAATTCCTATTTTCAAGACAGTCCACAATTTGATAATGTTGCGCCCGGTTATTATGTGGCTTATGCAAAAGATAAAAAGGGTTGTGGCTTATCAAATCCTTTTGTGGTTTATGTTTTAGATTATCCTCGTTTTTTCACGCCAAATCAAGATGGATTTAATGATTTTTGGGAGATTAAAAATCTTAATTTATTTCCAAATGCAACGCTTACTATTTTTGATCGATACGGTAAATTACTAAAACAACTTTATGCGAACAGTTCTAGTTGGGATGGAACTTTGGAAGGAATACAATTACCCTCAAACGATTACTGGTTTCAATTAAATTTTAAAGACGGAAAAATAATAAAAGGCCATTTTAGCTTGAAAAGATAGCTAATATTTGTTATTTTTAGCCAATGAAAAAAATAGCATTCCTATTCATGGTTTTTTTAACCATAAATTGTTTTTCCCAATTTAGCAAAACCCATTATATTCCTCCCGTAACTTGCAATACTAATTTAGCAGGTGATCAATATATCTATATTTCTACACCAAGTATAACTAATGTTAATTTTAAAATTATCGAAAATGGTGGAAACACAATAGCTGGTAGTGTAAACAATGCTAACCCTTATGTATATTCCATTGGTTCTGGTGATAATACTAGACTCTTTACACCTAAAACAAGTATCGGGATTGTTCAAAATAAAGGCTACATTATTGAAGCCGAAGATTTAGTTTATGCAAGCGTCCGAGTAAATTCTGGACTTGGTTTTGGTGGCTCATACGTTCATGCTGGCGGACTTGTTTCTAAAGGAAATAGCGCTTTAGGGAAATCATTTCGTTTAGGCGCTATGTTAAATCCCCTTTTTGATGTTACTTTATTAAATTTTGCTTCCATTTTATCTACAGAAAACGGTACTAATATTACCATTTCTAATATACCTATTGGAACTATACTCTCAAACGGTGTAGCCATTTCTGGACCATTAACTTTTACATTAAATAAAAATGAAAGTTACGTTTTAGCTTTCGAAAACTTTAATGACGGAAATCCTTTATCAAATAGTGCTAAAATGATTGGCGCATTAGTAGAATCAGACAAACCAGTGGTTGTCAACTCTGGATCGTTTGCAGGAAGTAATAGCATAACTCTTAACAATCAGGGAAATCCTGCAGGAAGAGATGTTGGTTTTGACCAAATTGTTTCTTTCGAAAAAACAGGAAAAGAATACATTTTTGTTCAAGGAATTGGTGCTAATGATTTAGAGCGTGTTTTATTAATTGCACACAAACCCAATACAGCAGTATATTTAAATGGCAACCCAAACCCTTTTATTACACTTGTTAATCCTGGTGATTATGTTGTTTTAGATGGAAGCCAATTTATTAATGGCAACCTTTATGCTTCAACAAGTGAAAATGTTTTTGCCTATCAAAGTATTGGAGGATCAGCTACGCCAGCAAATCAAAACTTATTTTTTGTACCACCATTAAATTGTGCAACGCCTAGTATCGTAGATAATATCCCATTAATAGAATCTATTGGAAATGTAACATTTATTGGCGGTTTAAATATTGTAACTAAAACTGGAGCTACTGTTTTGATTAATAATTCTCCTATTATTTCAACTCCGATTGCAGTTGTTGGCAACCCAAATTATGTACGATATACAGTAAGTAATCTCTTTGGAAACATAAATGTAAAATCTACCAAAGAAGTTTACGTGTCCTATTTTGGAACAAATGGTGCAGCAACTTATGGTGGTTATTATTCTGGATTTGATACTAAACCTGAAATAGCTTCGGATAAATTATCGATTACAAATTCATCGTGCATCCCAAATGTAGTACTTAAAATAAGCGCATTAACTGCTTATGATTCTTTTCAATGGTATAAAAATGATGTACTTATTCCATTAGCGACTAACAGCACTTATACACCAGCAGAACCTGGTTTTTATCAAGTAAAAGGAAGTATTTCTAATTGTTTGAGCGATGTTTTTTCTGATAAAATACCAGTTAGCGAATGTCCAACTAATGGTGATAATGATTTAGCAAATGATAATATTGATCTAGACTTTGATAATGACGGAATCCTTAATTGCACAGAATCGTATGGAAATCAAAATATTAATAGTTCAAATTTCGCTGCAGGGATTGTTACTGTTAGCACTTATTCAAATCCTTTTATTGGAACAGTTACTGCTACAACTCCAGCAGCAACGCTACCATTTATAGGAAATGCTGATGGCAGTTTTATAACTGAAGTTCAAGCTGGAAAAGGGTTTTCGGTAAATTACAATGTCAGTTTTCTACAACCTATAAATATTAGTCTTGAATATGTAGCGACAGCACTAGCAACAGATTTAGCCAATACAGATGCCGAGTATATTGTAAATTGTGATGTAAACAAAACCATTACTGTTTTGAACCCAACAAATCAATTACTAATTGACACCAATTATGATGGAATATATGAAAGTGGTGTAACACAATTCTCGTCTTTCGAAATTCGATTTAGAGTAAATGGCACTGTACCTTTAAATGCAGGAACTGGAACCTTTAAATTTCAATCCTACCAAACTACAAATTTTAAATTTACTCATAAAAACCTCATCGATACAGCAGGAAACAAATCGACTTTTAAACTTAGTGCAACTTGTATTCCAAAAGATTCTGATGGTGATGGAAGTCCAAATCAATTAGATTCAGATAGCGACAATGATGGAATTTTGGATAGCACAGAAGCACAAGTAAATTCAGCGATAGTTTTAACAAATGCGGATACAAATGGAGATGGAATTGACAATGCTTTTGGAAACGGATTAACTCCAATAGATACTGATGTTGATGGAGTTGTTGATTATTTGGATTTAGACAGTGATAATGACGGTATATTCGATCTTACTGAAACTGGAATCGACTCTGACGCAGATGGAATTAAAAATTATCGCGATTTAGACAGTGATAATGATTTGTGCAACGATGTAATCGAAGCCGGATTTTTAGATTCAAATGGAGACGGTTTACTTGGCGGAATTATTCCACCTACTGTTAATTCAAATGGACAAGTTTCAAGCGGAATTGGTTACACTTCGCCAAATAGTAATTACATAATAGCTGCACCAATTGCAATAACAACACAACCAACAATAGCTCCAACTTGTGAATTGCAAAATGCTACCATTACACTGGTTGATAATGGTGGAAACATGTATCAATGGCAAGTTTCGTCCGATGGTTTGACTTGGAATAACATTTTAAACAATGCAACTTATTCTGGAGCAACAACAAATATGTTAGTTATAACAAGTGTTTCAAACCCAATGAATGGTTATAAATATCGGGTACAATTAAATAAAACAGGTAATTCTTGTGGGTTAATTTCTAATGATACTGCATTAATCGTTTATGCATTACCTACGGTAAATACTGTAACAATCATTCAGTGCGATGATGATTTAGATGCTATTTCAACTTTTAATCTAACGGTTAAAAACAACTTGATTTCTAGTAATTCAGCCAATGAAACTTTTACGTATTACACGTCATTTATTGGAGCAAACACAGCAAATTCGGTAGAGTTAATTACAACACCACTTGCTTTTAAAAATACTACTCCAGGCGCAATGCCCGTTTGGGCGAGAGTTATCAATGCAAATAATTGTTTTAGAATAGCACAAATTAATTTACAAGTATTGGCAACACAAATCCCCAATACCTTTAATAGAGCTTTTGAAGTATGCGATGATTTTTTAGATCTAAATGGCATCAACAACGCAAATAATAATAAAAGAGATGGAGTGTCAACTTTCAACTTTAGCAGTGTTACAACAGCCATTCAAGGTTTATTGCCCGTTGGAAATTACGCCATAACTTATTATAGAAACCAAGCCGATGCATTAGCAGAACTCAATGTTATTACAGATGTTGTAAATTATAGAAATATTGGTTATCCAAATACGCAACAAATTTGGGGCCGAGTGGATAGTAATGTTGACAATGCTTGTTTTGGTCTTGGCCCTTTTGTGAGTTTAACCGTTGAAGCCTTACCTTATGCAAATACTGTTACTATTCCCAGACAATGTGATGACAATCAAGATGGTATTTTTACTTTTAACACTGCAACTTTACAAGCTACTTTGTTGAATGGTCAATCCAATAAAACGGTTACTTATTTTGATCAATCAAATAATCCTTTGCCAAGTCCTTTTCCAGCAACTTACGCATCAGTATCGCAAACCATCAGAGCAGTTGTAACAAATAATTCGGTATTAAAATGTTTTGACGAAACTACCATACAATTTGTTGTTAACGATTTACCCGAAGCTTTCCCGCTTTCAAATGCCTTGACTACAATTTGCGACGATGAAGCCAATCCATTATTACAAGACGGAAAATTTAGTTTTGACACTGCTACTTTCGAATCTACAATTTTAGGATCACAAACCGGAATGATAGTAAAATATTTTGATGCAAACGGAAACTCTTTGCCAAGTCCATTACCCAATCCATTCATTACTGGAACACAAAATGTAACTGTAACAGTAGAAAACCCAATAAATACTGGTTGTAAAGCAACCTTGATTTTACCATTTATTGTAAATCCATTACCCAAAATAAATTTAAATACAAATGGGGATGATGATGAATTAGTATGCTCAAACGACCCGACTTTCTTTGTTGTACTAAACGCAGGAATTCAAGACGGCTCACCTGCTAGTGATTACAGTTATGTTTGGACAAAAGATGCAACTGTTTTGGTCGGTCAAATTGAATACACTTTAAATGTTAACACCGAAGGAGATTATAGTGTTGAAGTAACGAATTCTTTTGGTTGTAGTAGCATTCGAACTATAAAAGTAACCGCATCCGACATCGCACACATTCAAGAAATTGTTATTGTAGATTTGGCCGATATTAATACAATAACTGTAAACGTAACCGGAACAGGTGATTACGAGTACAGTTTAGACGAACCTTTTGGACCATGGCAAAATTCGAATTTCTTTGATAATGTGTCCGCAGGATTTCATGAAGTTTACATCAATGATAAAAATGGGTGTGGAACCGTTTCTAAAAAAATTGCCGTTGTTGGAGTTCCAAAATATTTCACCCCAAACAATGATGGCTACAATGATTCTTGGAATGTAAAGGGAGTAAACTCCAATTATAACAGCAAATCTATTATTTATATTTTCGACCGTTATGGTAAACTCATCAAACAAGTATTACCCTCAGGAGAAGGTTGGGACGGAACTTTAAACGGAAATCCATTGCCAGGAGATGATTATTGGTACACTATAAAATTGGAAGACGGAAGAGCAGCAAAAGGTCACTTTAGTTTGAAAAGATAATCCAATGATAAAAAAAATAGCATTACTATTTCTATTGTTTTTTGCCTTGCAAATAAAGGCACAATCCATTAAGGTTTCTTCAGGAAAAATTGAACGATTTGCGAATTTTAATTCCCAATTTGTCGATGCTCGAAATATCGATGTTTGGTTACCTGATGGCTATTCAAAAAACGAAAAATATGCTGTTTTGTATATGCATGATGGTCAAGCTTTGTATGATGCTGAAAAGACTTGGAACAAACAGTCTTGGGAAGTAGATGAAACTGCAGGCAAATTAATAAACCTTCGCAAAACAAGAAAATTTATAGTTGTAGGAATATGGAACAATGGATTAAAACGTCATCCAGAATATTTTCCTGAAAAGCCCTATCAAACTTTTGATGCAAATCAAAAGAGATTCATTTCTGAAAATTTATTGAAAAGAAAAAAAATTGATGCTGAGTTTAAAGTACTATCAAATGAATACTTGAAGTTTATAGTAACCGAATTAAAACCTTTTATTGATAAAACATTTGCAACAAAAACAAACAGAAAAAACACTTTTGTTGCAGGTTCCAGTATGGGAGGATTAATTTCGTTGTATGCTATTTGCGAATATCCTAAAGTTTTTGGAGGTGCAGCTTGCCTTTCAACACATTGGACAGGAATTTATCAAAACAATGAAAATCCAATTCCTAATGCTTTTATAAACTATCTAAATCGTAATTTACCAAGTCCTAGTAAACATAAAATTTATTTTGATTATGGCAATAAAACTTTAGATAGTTTGTATCAACCTTCACAAGAACGGGTAAATAAAGTTATGATTGCCAAAGGTTTCACTAAAAAAAATTGGACTACTACATTCTTTCCCGGTAAAGATCATACCGAAAATTCTTGGAGAGATCGGCTGGATGTTCCGCTTCTTTTTTTACTGAAAAAGTAAAGCAAAAAAAAAGCCATTCTCACAAATGGCTTTTTTAGTATAAAATATAAAATTAGATTTTGAATCTTTTTCTATCTGTTTCAGTCAAATATATTTTTCTCAAACGAATCGATTTTGGAGTTACCTCAACATATTCATCTTTTTGAATGTATTCTAAAGCTTCTTCTAATGAGAAAATAATTGGAGGAATAATTCGCGCTTTTTCATCATTACCAGATGAGCGAACGTTGGATTGTTTTTTCATTTTAGTCACATTCACACACATATCATCGCTACGAGAGTTTTCTCCAATAACTTGACCTTCATAAATTTCGTCGTTTGGATTTACAAAAAACGATCCTCTATCTTGTAATTTATCGATAGAATAAGGAATTGCTTTTCCGTTTTCCATAGAGATTAACGAACCATTGTTTCTTCCAGGAATGTCACCTTTGTAAGGTTCGTAGCCAATAAAACGGTGCGCCATTATAGCTTCACCAGCAGTAGCAGTCAAGAGTTGATTACGCAATCCAATGATTCCACGTGAAGGAACATTGAATTTTACAATCATTCGTTCACCTTTTGCTTCCATAGAAAGCATTTCTCCTTTACGAATAGAAACAAATTCGACTGCTCTTCCAGACAAATGATCTGGTAAATCGATAGTCAATTCTTCGATTGGTTCGCATTTTTTACCATCAATTTCTTTAATGATTACTTGTGGTTGTCCAATTTGTAATTCGTAACCTTCTCTTCTCATGGTTTCAATAAGTACAGACAAGTGCAATACACCACGTCCAAAAACCATAAATTTATCAGCCGAATCAGTTTCACCTAACTTCATTGCTAAGTTTTTTTCTAATTCTTTTGTCAAACGGTCTCTAATGTGTCTTGATGTCACAAATTTACCTTCTTTACCAAAGAAAGGAGAATCATTAATGGTAAATAACATACTCATTGTAGGCTCATCGATTGCAATGGTTTGTAAAGCTTCTGGATTTTCAAAATCGGCTATAGTATCGCCAATTTCAAAACCTTCTATTCCAACAATAGCACAAATATCTCCAGCTATAACTTCTTGCACTTTTTTACGACCTAATCCTTCAAAAGTGTGTAACTCTTTGATTCTTGATTTTATAACTTTACCATCTCTTTTTACTAAAGAAATTGGCATTCCCTCTTTTAAAACGCCTCTTTCCAAACGACCAATCGCAATACGACCTGTAAACGAAGAGAAATCTAAAGAAGTAATTAGCATTTGAGGAGTTCCTTCTGAAACTTTTGGAGGAGGAACATTTTTAATCACCATATCTAATAATGGCTCTATGTTAGTTGTTGGATTCCTGAAATCATCCGACATCCAATTGTGTTTAGCTGAACCGTAAACTGTTGGAAAATCCAACTGCCATTCTTCAGCACCTAATTCATACATTAAATCGAAAACTTTTTCATGAACTTCTTCAGGAGTACAGTTTTCTTTATCTACTTTATTAATAACTACGCAAGGTTTTAAACCTAAATCGATTGCTTTTTGCAAAACAAAACGTGTTTGAGGCATTGGACCTTCAAAGGCATCTACTAAAAGACAAACACCATCAGCCATATTTAAAACACGTTCCACTTCGCCACCAAAATCGGCGTGACCAGGAGTATCAATAATATTGATTTTTGTTCCTTTATAAGAAACAGAAACGTTTTTTGAAGTAATTGTAATTCCTCTTTCGCGTTCAAGGTCGTTGTTATCAAGAATTAAGTCACCCGCATTTTCATTTTCACGAAAAAGTTGACAATGGTACATAATTTTATCAACCAATGTTGTTTTACCGTGATCGACGTGGGCAATAATTGCAATGTTTCTAATAGATTCCATCTGTTATTTTTAATGGGTGCAAAGGTACACTTTATTTCGATTAAAAAAACTGTATCAACAATACTTTACATTATCGTAACGCAAACTATCGTTTTTAAATATAAAAGTGTTTTTTTTAATAAAAAAAATTGTTTTAATAAATAATTTTTTATTTTTGATTAATGAAAAATAAATCGAATAAAATAATTCTTACTTATTTTATAGCTATACTTTTTTTGGTTTTTGCAAGCCAATATTTTCTACTAAAACAATACCTTCCAAAAAACCTTTTTCTTCTTAGTTTTCTAATTAGTTTTATTGTTATATCGACTTCAACTTTGTTTTTTGGCTATTTAATTTCAAGAAACAATAAATTTGTTACAAATCATTTAAATAAATTAAAAAACAGTAACGAAGAATTATCCAAGTCTAATGAACGATATGATATTGTTGCTAAAGCTACAAGCGATACTATTTGGGATTGGGATATTGGAACAAACAAATTCATATTCAATAAAGGTATTCAAGGTATTTTTGGTTATAAAAAAGAAGATGTTGGCGATTCTATTCAATGGTGGTTTGATAAAATTCATCCTGAAGACAGCTTAAAAATTTCGGTTAAAGTATATTCTTATATTGAACAAAAAACGGAGAAATGGCAAGATTATTATCGTTTTTTATGTTCTGATGGATCCTATAAATATATTTATGATAGAGGTTTTTTAGTAATGGATGATACTAAAAAAGTTATTCGAGTTATTGGAGCAATGCAAGACATTACAAAACTTAAAGAAGAAGAACAACGGTTGCGTTTATTAGAAACTGTAATTACTCAAACGAAAGATTCAATTATAATTACTGAATCTGAGAGTAACGAGAGAGGAATTCCGAAAATTGTATATGTAAATCCAGCTTTTACAAAACTGACAGGTTTTTCATCAAAAGAAGTTATTGGGAAAACTCCTAAAGTTTTTATGAGTAAGAATTCTGTAAGAAAAGATATAAAAAACTTAGCAAATGCTATTAAAAAAAAGGAAGAATTTACTTTTGAAACTTTAAATTATAATAAAAAAAATGAAGAATATTGGGTTAATTTTACTATGATTCCAATTACAAATTTCGATAATGAACATTCGCATTGGATATCAATTCAAAGAGATATTTCAAAAGAAAAAGAAAGAGAAGAAGAACGAGAACATTTAATAAGTGAGTTAACGCAGAATAATAAAGATTTAAAACAATTTTCTTATATTACTTCTCATAATTTAAGAGCGCCTTTGTCTAATCTTACTGGATTGTTAAATTTAATTGAAGACATTCCGATTGAAAATGAAGAATTAAAAGAATTATTAGATGGTTTTTCGAAATCAACCGGATTATTAAATGAAACAATAACCGATTTAGTTAATGTAATTATTATTAAAGACAGTCCGTCTATTCAAAAAGAAGAAGTAGAAATAAGAGATGTTTTTGAAAATGTATTCAATCAATTAACTTTTATTATTGGTGTTCAAAAACCTATATTAAAATTGTCTTTCGATAACGCAAAAACTTTAATTATAAATAAATCGTATTTAGAAAGTATTTTATTAAATTTGATGACAAACTCTTTGAAATACAGAGATGAAAAGAGGCAACTTAAAATATTTATTACGTCATCTATTGAAGGGAATATGACTGTTATTGAATTTGCTGATAACGGAATTGGCATCGATTTAGAAAGAAATAAAGATAAAGTTTTTGGATTATACCAAAGATTTCATAATCATACCGACAGTAAAGGATTGGGATTGTATTTAGTTAAATCTCAAGTTGAAGCAATGGGAGGAAGTATATCAATTCATAGTGAAGTTGGAAAAGGCACTTCTTTTAAAATATTATTTAAAAATTAATGTAAAATGTTAGAAAAAATACTTTGTGTGGACGATGATCCGATAACTTTAATGCTTTGTAAAAAAGTAATAAAAAAATCAGATTTTTCACAAGAAATTGATTCCGCAAATAATGGAGAAGAAGCTCTAAAATATTTTGATAATTTAATAATTGAAAATGTAAATCAAGCAAATAACTTTCCTCAATTAATATTTTTAGATTTAAATATGCCTATAATGAATGGTTGGGAATTTCTGGATATTTTTTCTAAAAATGAATATTTGGAAAATTTTTATAAAACTAAAGTAATTGTTTTATCTTCAACAATTGATCCTAATGATATAAAAAAATCAAAAGATTATCCAATGGTTATAGAATTTTTATCAAAACCAATAACATCTGAAATTCTTGAAATATTAAAAAATATAATCAAATAAAAAAAGCCTCCATAATTATGGAAGCTTTTTAAATATAATTATATTAAACTTTTAAAGTTTAGCAACATGTTTTGTTAATTTTGATTTTAAATTAGCTGCCTTGTTATCATGAATAATGTTCTTTTTAGCTAATTTATCTATCATAGATATAACACCTGATAATTTTGAAGATGCATCAGATTTATCTGTAGCTATCCTTAAAGCTTTTATAGCATTACGAGTAGTTTTGTGCTGGTATCTATTTAATACTCTTTTTTTATCGTTACTTCTAATTCTTTTTAAAGCTGACTTATGATTTGCCATTTTTTTTTATTTTATAAGTTAAATGTAGCCCGTAGGGGAATCGAACCCCTCTTACATGGATGAAAACCATGCGTCCTAACCGATAGACGAACGGGCCATCTTCTTGAATGCGGATGCAAAAATACAACTATTTTTTATTCACACAATAGTAGAAAGTTATTTTTTTTTATTTTTTTTTAATATGCTTTAGCAAATAGCACTCTACCAGTTGACTTGCCTCCAGAAAAAACACATATTCCTTCTTGTTCTTTTCTATCTATTGGAATACAACGAATACTTGCTTTGGTTGCGTCTTTAATTTTTTCTTCGGTTTCTGATGTTCCATCCCAGTGAGCTGCTATAAAGCCAGTTTTATTTTCTAGTACTTCTTTAAACTCATCAAAAGAGTTAACTTCAGTAATATGAGTATTTCTATATTCTAAGGCATTATTAAACAAGTCATTCTGAATAATAATTAATAAATCACTTATGTAAGTTACAATTCTTTCTTTACTAATTATTTCTTTAGACAATGTATCGCGACGCGCAACTTCAAAAGTTTCATTTTCTAAATCTTTTGGTCCAACAGCAATTCTGATTGGAACTCCTTTCAACTCCCATTCGGCAAACTTAAAGCCTGGTTTTTGTGTCAATCTGTCATCATATTTAACCGAAATTTTTAACTTTTTAAATTGAGAAACTAAATCTGATACAACTTTTGTTATCGCTTCAAATTCATAATCAGTTTTAAAAATGGGAACAATTACAACTTGAATTGGCGCTAAATTTGGAGGCAAAACTAATCCATTATCGTCAGAATGAGTCATAACTAGAGCTCCCATTAATCGTGTAGAAACTCCCCAAGAAGTTCCCCAAACGTATTCTTGTTTCCCTTCTTGATTTGCAAATTTTACCTCGAATGCTTTTGCAAAGTTTTGTCCTAAAAAATGTGAAGTTCCTGCTTGCAATGCTTTGCCGTCTTGCATTAATGCTTCAATACAATACGTTTCTTCTGCACCAGCAAATCGCTCCGATTCTGTTTTTAATCCTTTAATTACAGGAATTGCCATGAAATTTTCAACAAACTCTGCATAAACATTCATCATTTTTTCAGATTCTTCAATTGCTTCTGCTTTTGTAGCATGAGCTGTATGACCTTCTTGCCATAAAAATTCGGCAGTTCTCAAAAACAACCGCGTTCTCATTTCCCATCGCACTACATTTGCCCATTGATTAATTAAAAGTGGTAAATCTCTATACGATTGCACCCAATTTTTATAAGTACTCCATATAATTGCTTCACTTGTTGGTCGAACAATTAGTTCTTCTTCCAATTTAGCATTTGGATCGACCATTAATTTTCCAGGTTTATCTGGATCGTTTTTTAATCGGTAATGTGTCACAATCGCACATTCCTTTGCAAATCCTTCAGCATTTTTTTCTTCTGCTTCAAACATACTTTTGGGAACAAAAAGCGGAAAATAGGCATTACTATGTCCTGTTTCTTTAAACAATCGATCTAATTCAGCTTGCATTTTTTCCCAAATAGCATAACCATAGGGTTTGATAACCATACAGCCTCTAACGCCTGAGTTTTCAGCTAAATCTGCTTTAACTACTAGTTCGTTGTACCATTTGGAATAATCTTCATTTCGTGTTGTTAAGTTCTTACTCATAATGAATAGTTTGGCATAAAAATTGTTTAACTTATTTTAACTAAATAGTTCGACAAAACTAACTATTTTTGTAATGAACAACAATAAAAAAGCTATAGATATGAAAACAAATTATTTTTCTTCAAAAAAATTATCCATTTATACGCTATTTGGATTTAGTGTTATGGTTATAGCATCTTGTGGGTCAACTCAAAATAAATCATATTATGATAATGATGGAATTTATGGAAGTTCTTCCAAATCGACACAAAATGATGTTGTAGCTACTAATAAATATAAAGAGTATTTCAGTTCTTTAAACCAAGAAAATCAAGAAATTTTTACTGATGTTGAAAATTATTCAACTGTAACAGATACTGTTAATAAAAATTCAATCGTAGAAACTAATTCTAATAGTAGTTGGGGTTCTAATCCTACAACAACAACTGTAATAGTTTATGATAATAATTGGGGTGGAGGCTGGAATAACTGGGGTTGGAACAATTGGGGTGGAGGTTGGAATAACTGGGGTTGGAATAACTGGGGTTGGAACAACTGGGGTTGGAACAATTGGGGTTGGAACAATTGGGGTGGCAATTTTGGTAATCCTTATTTTTGCGGTGATGGTTTTTACAATAATGGAGGTTTTTACGGAAATAATTATGCCTATGGTAATGGCAGAAGGGATCGTATTAGTAATGTTGGTTCTCGTCAAAGAACTACGATAACTCCTACCAGATATAATACAACAACTCCAACTAGAGGCTATACATCTACTGATAATAGACCAAATACTATAAGAACAAACTCTAACAGCAGAAATTATTCTACTAGATCCAATACTACATCGTCAAAACCTAACACAACTGCGAGAGATAATAGTACTAATTCTAGAAATAATACTACATCTCCTTCTCGAGACTATAATACAAATTCAAGAAGTGATTCACCTCGTTCCTATTCTCCTAGTTCTGGTGGTAGTCGTTCAAGTGGCTTTGGTGGCGGTGGCGGTGGACGTTCAAGTGGTGGCGGTGGCGGTAGAAGATAATATCTCTTTAATTTTTTTATTTTATAGCATATTTTAATGAATGACCTATTTATTAATATTTTGTTATTGCCTAATCCTTATTTTAAAAATTAGTTCTGTTATGAAAAACATAATTTCTTTAATGATTACAGTCTTTATTGTGTTCACAATACAATCTCAAAATACAATTGATGCATTACGTTATGCACAAGATAATCTTAATGGAACTGCACGTTTTAGAGCTATGAGTGGTGCTTTTGGAGCTTTAGGTGGTGATTTTTCTTCCTTAAATGTAAATCCAGCTGGTTCAATTGTATTTTCAAATAATCAAATCGGACTTACACTTAGTAATTTCAATAACAACAATAAGTCAAACTATTTTGGGAAAAGTACTACGGAAAATGATAATGCTTTAGACCTAAATCAAGCTGGTGGTGTTTTTGTTTTTACTATTCCAAAAGAAAATACCAATTGGAAAAAATTTGCAATAGCAATAAATTATGATAATGCAAATAATTTAAATAATACTGTTTTTTCAGCTGGCACCAATCCAACAAACTCAATAGCTAATTATTTTTTAAGTTATGCTAATGCAAATGGGGGAATTCCTCTAGAATTATTACAAACACAACCTGGAGAATCAATACAAAATTTATATTCATTTCTTGGTGGATTACCCGATTCAACTACTTATTCAACTATAAATGGTTACAGTGCTCAACAAGCTTTTCTGGGTTATCAAGCTTTTATAATTGATCCCAATTTACCTTCAACTACTCAATATAATTCTTTAGTTGCTCCTGGCGGAAATTATTATCAAGAAAATAGAGTAGTATCAAATGGATATAACGGAAAACTAACTATTAATGCATCAGCACAATACACTGATAAATTTTCTTTTGGATTAAATATAAATTCTTACTTTACTGATTACCAACAAACATCTACTTTTACTGAAACTAATACTAATAATACTTCAACAACCGATTTAGTTAAACGTGTTCGTTTTAATAACGATTTGTATACTTACGGAACTGGATTGTCGTTTCAATTAGGAACTATTTACAAACCTGTTAAAGAAATTCGTGTCGGATTAGCTTATGAGTCACCAACTTGGTACCGATTGAACGACGAGTTTTCACAAACATTAGTGGCTACTAGCGGAAGTACAAATGGTAATTTACCACCCGATGTTGTTGATCCAAATACAATAATAATTTATGAACCTTATAATTTACAAACACCTAGCAAATGGACAGGTAGTTTTGCTTATGTATTTGGAAAAAAAGGATTAATCAGTTTGGATTACGCTATTAAAGATTACAGCAAAACACAATTCAAGCCTAATAATGCTTTTACACAAACCAATGTTCAAATGGCAAATAATCTTGATGTTTCTAGCGAAATTCGAGTTGGAGCCGAATATAGAATCAAAAAAATTAGTTTACGTGGTGGTTACCGATTTGAACAAAGTCCGTTTAAAGATGGTAAATCGGTTGGCGATTTAACCGGATATTCTGGAGGCTTAGGTTATAATTTTGGTTCTGTCTTATTAGATTTGGCCTTTTCTCAGTCGCAAAGAGAAACACAACAAGGTTTTTTCTCTCGAGGGCTTACAGATCCTGCAATGATAAAAACAATAAACAATACTATTTCTGTTACTTTACTTTTTGAACTGTAAAAAATAAAATAAAACCATTTGTTGATTTGAATGGTTTTTGCTATTTATTAGATGAAAAATAATTTAATCGTCATCTCAGTTTTCAATTTAAAATTAAATTATTTACTTTCTAAGTTTTACTCATCAATGATATTAAAGTATCCAATTTAGCATGAAAAATATCAAAAATATTTTTAGGAACATTTACTTTAATCTCATATCCGTTTATTGAATTATCATTTTCTCCGTGATTGTGAGTAATATTTATTAAAGGAATATCGGCTTCTTTAATTTTATCAACATCTACATTAAGTACTTTTGCAAATCTTTCCCATTCATCATCAGTAATGGTAATTCTTCCTTTTTCACGTCGATTATATTGAGATTGATCCATAGCAACTAGTTCTGAAAAAACTTCTTGAGTAAACATTGATTTTCTAATTTTTTTTAATTTTTCTTTAGGCTGTAATATCATAATTTAAGATTTTGTTAGTATATGTTACCAAAAATATTAAAATTAAATAGATGAATAACATTTATGCAAAAAAATGTGTGAAAAATTCACATTTTTTTTTAAACCGAACCTTCATAATTTTACCAAACTAAATATCGCGATACATTTTGTTTTATCAATTTTATTATTAACTTTAAATTTTATTATTATGAAAAATTTATTTTATTCTTTATTTATTAGTTTTTTATTTATTGGTTGTTCTTCTGCTCAGACAAATCCTGCTCAGACAAATCCTGAAAGATTAATTAATTTTTGGTTTACTGCAACTGCAACAATGGTTAGTGCTGTAAATGGATGCTACACAGTTAATTTAGTAATTAATTACCATGATGAAAGTGGGCAAGTTTGGCAATTTGCTAATCAAAATGTTCAAGTAGGCACTAATTGTACAAGAGTAGTATCTGGATCGACCAAATGCAAAGATATTTTGTATAAAGGTGATTACATTATTGGAAGTGATAAACCAGAATACAAAGATTGCTTAGTTGATTATTTAAAAGACGAGGTAACATATGCCAAGTATGTTATAAGCAGAGAAAAAGCAATATCAGATTTTCTTAAAAAATGATACAAATAGTATTCAATATCTAAATCTATTAAAATCTTACAAAATCAATTTAAACCTCACTTCTATATATTTTATGGATGTAGTATGTTGTGAAATTAATTTGACCAAATAAATAAATATATCTAAAATCTCCTATTAAATTAATGTAGATTCTAGCATAGAAAATAAATATTTATGCAATTGGAAATAGTAAATTTGTTTGGTCAAATAAAATTATTTAAGACTTTATAATCAACAGTTAAGCTTTTAACAAAAAACTTTAGTGAACAAAATTTTAAAAATTATTTTTTTTATTTCAATTAACACTTTTGCTCAAACAGATATACAAAATATTTTAAAAGGTGGTGAAATACTAGTAAATGGAATATCTTTTTTTAAAAATAATGTATCGGAATCTAAAGAAACCAACAAAAAAATTATTGAAAGTGTTTGTGTCAAAAACAAACTTCTCGATAGGATAACTTTTATATTAGTTGGTAAAGATGGAGATGATAATGATATTAAAAAAGAACTCATAATCCAAAAAGAAGGAAAAGAATGCGTTTTTGAATTACCAAAAGGCATTTACACATATGAAATTATATTGTCTAATAAAGAAGTTTTTAAAAAAGGCGAATATAAATTCAATGAAGAAATAACCATTACGATTAAGGAATAGTAACTATCCATTTCAAATTAAACTCTAAAACCATTCGTTGATTTGAATGGTTTTTTTTGTATACTTACATCACTATTTAGCCCTGACAGCAGCGATATCCTTTATCGCAGATAAAGATATAGCGAATGGCAGGAAAATGGAAACCAAAAAAGCCCAAAAGTTTCGCTTCTAAAGATAAATAACGTAATTTTGCAAAATTCTCAAAATAATTGAGATTTAAGTATATGAGAACCAAATCGGTAAAGAAAAATAGAATCAACGTTATTACACTTGGATGTTCTAAAAACACTTACGATAGTGAGGTGTTAATGGGACAATTAAAAGCCAGTGGAAAAGATGTGGTTCATGAACAAGAAGGTAATATTGTAGTAATTAATACGTGTGGTTTTATTGATAATGCCAAAGCAGAATCGGTAAATACTATATTAGAATATGCTGATAAAAAAGAGAAAGGTTTAGTCGATAAAGTATTTGTTACAGGTTGTTTATCAGAAAGATACCGCCCCGATTTAGAGAAAGAAATTCCGAATGTAGATCAGTATTTTGGCACAACAGAATTGCCTTTATTATTAAAAGCACTTGGTGCCGATTACAAACACGAATTGCTTGGTGAACGTTTAACAACTACGCCAAAAAATTATGCTTATTTAAAAATTGCTGAAGGTTGTGACCGACCTTGTAGCTTTTGTGCTATTCCGATTATGAGAGGCAAACACGTTTCACAAACTATCGAAAAATTGGTTAAAGAAGCCGAAGGTTTGGCTAAAAATGGTGTGAAAGAATTAATTTTAATAGCGCAAGATCTGACTTATTATGGTTTGGATTTATACAAAAAAAGAAATCTTGCCGAATTGCTTGAAAACTTAGTGAAAGTTGATGGAATTGAATGGATTCGTTTACATTATGCTTTTCCAACGGGTTTTCCAATGGATGTTTTAGAATTGATGAAACGCGAACCAAAAATTTGTAATTATATTGATATTCCGCTACAACATATTTCTGATTCTATTTTGAAATCGATGCGACGAGGAACAACAAAAGAAAAAACGACTAAATTACTCAAGGAATTTCGTAAAGCTGTTCCTGAAATGACAATTCGAACAACTTTAATTGTTGGTTATCCTGGCGAATCGCAAGAAGATTTTGAAATTATGCGCGATTGGGTTCAAGAAATGAAATTTGAACGTTTGGGTTGTTTTACGTATTCTCATGAAGAAAACACGCATGCTTATTTACTTGATGATAACGTTCCCGAAGAAATAAAACAAGCTCGTGCAGCTGAAATAATGGAAGTACAATCGCAAATTTCGTGGGATTTAAATCAAGAAAAAATCGGTCAAACTTTTAAATGTATTATCGATAGAAAAGAAGGTCAATATTTTGTTGGAAGAACTGAATTCGACAGTCCAGATGTTGATAATGAAGTATTAATCGACGCTGCAAAATTTTATGTAAAAACAGGCGAATTTGTATATGTGAAAATATTTGATGCAACAGAGTTTGATTTATATGGTGAACCAATTAAATAATTAAATAAACATGAAAAAAATAAATTTATTCTTTACTGTTTCACTTCTATTATTTCAAGTGGTTGTATCGGCACAAAATAATGGTATGAGAGGAAACAATCAATTTGATACTGAACCTACTATAAATGAAGAAAGACAAAAAGAAGATATCGAGAAAATGAATAAAGAAACCGTTGAAAAATCGGTTGCTGTATTAAAAACTGATTTAAAATTAGATGCTCTACAAGAAATTGCTATCAAGCAAATTGTAACAGAAACATTTAAAACACGAGGAATTATAATGAAAAAAGAAGAAAATCAAGAAAAAAAGTTGAGTGCTTTACAAGCTCTTTCTGAAACCACAAAAACAAAAATTTTGGCATTACTAAATAACGACCAAAAGACAAAATTTTTAGAGAAGAAAGACGATGCAAAAAAGAAAAAGAAAAAAAATTAAATTAAATTTTAATATAAAAAACTCCTAAACAATTAAGTTTAGGAGTTTTTTTTGACTTTTTTTACAATAACTTAAACTTTAGCCAAAACTATACCTTTAAAAGTCAATACTTTTGGAGTTTCCTCAGCATTAGTGGTTACAGTAACCGTTTTAGTAAATGCACCAACATTTGAAGCATTGTAAGTAGCTTTTATTATTGCTGTTTTACCTGGAGTAATTGGTTCTTTAGTATAATCGGTTGCTGTACACCCACAAGAACCCTGAACATTTGTAATAATTACTGTTGCTTTTCCAGTATTTATAAATTCATATTCTATTAATTTTGGTGTTCCTTGCGGAATTTGTCCAACATCAATAAGATCTGATTTCCAAGAAATTGGAGAAGCATCTACCTCTTTTACAATTGAATCTTTATAAATTGGATTCACTGAAAATGACATTAATGATAAGGTTAATGCCAACATTGAAATTTTAATTGCATTTTTCATTTTTTAAATGTTTAAATTAATACTCTTCTTTTTTTGATTGTCCGAAATGGATTCGGATTATGTTCACCGGTTTGAACAATTCAAAAGTATTTCAATAGTAGAAGCACTGTTGTTAAATGATTTCAAATGTTTGTTAATGACGTGTTAAGTCTAAAATCATATGTATTTTTTTTAGTAATATTACAGGGTGAAAACAAAAAAATTAAATATAATTATTGTACTCGGACTAGTAGCCACTATAGGAATATTAATTGCGCAATTACTTTGGACAAAAGAAGCTTTTAACTTAGAAGAGAAAAAGTTTTCTCAAAAAACACATATTGCTTTACTAGAAGTTGTGAAAAAACTCTATGAAGGAACAACAAGTGAATTACCCGCTGAAAATCCGATTAAAAAAGTGGCTAACGATTATTATATCGTTAATGTAGAAAATGATTTTCAACCTGATATTCTAGAATATTATTTAAAAACCGAATTTGCTAAATTCGATATTACAACCGATTTCGAATATGCTATGTACAACTGTCAAAGTGATGAAATGGTTTATGGAAATTACATTTCATCAAGTGATAAAACTCAAAATAAAGAATCGGTTCATTTTCCAAAACACAAAAATCTAGTTTATTATTTTGCCATTCGATTTCCAAATGAAAAAACCTATTTATTTAGCTCATTACGATTCTGGTTTGTACTTTCTTTTGCTTTAATCATTATACTATTAGTTTATGTATATTCGATTTACACCATTATCCAACAAAAGAAATACTCCGAATTACAGCGTGATTTCATCAATAATATGACACACGAATTTAAAACTCCTTTATCATCTATATTGCTAGCTTCAAGCTATTTAAACAAACAAGAAGTGATTTTAAAAGATGAAAAACTCGAAAAATATACCGAAATTATTATCAATCAAAGTAAAAAACTCAACAGTCATATTGAGCAAATTTTAAATATTGCTAAATCGGATAACTCTCCAATGCATATGGAAAAAACTACCGTTAAAGTAGTTCCGATTATAAAAGATGTTGTTGAAAATATGCAATTAAAACATCCTAATTTAACTGTTGAAATTAATTTAGATGCCGATTTAACAATCCAAGCAGACGAATTTCATTTTACCAATATTGTATATAATTTATTTGACAATTCAATAAAATACTGTGATGAAAATCCGTTTATAACAATCAATAACTCTCAAGACAAAACACAAATTAAACTTGATTTTATAGATAATGGAATTGGAATTTCCAATAAAAATTTAAATTTTATATTTGAAAAATTTTATCGAATTCCGAGTAAAAAAAGTAATGAAATAAATGGTTTTGGACTCGGTTTGTATTATGTGAAAAAGATTTGTTCACAACACCATTGGAAAATTTTCGCAACAAATAATAACGATAAAGGCATTGCAATTTCTATTGTAATTCCGAAATGATAAAATATAAATTACTCAAATAAAATTAGTATTAACTAAATAACTTAAAGAATTTGTGTAAATTAGTGTAATTCGTTTTAAACAAAATTAGGATCAAATTAGCTAGCGCTCTGTTCACTTTGCTCGAGTTACTTCGTTCCTTGCAATGACAAAACTATGACAAAATATAAAATTCTTTACGCCGAAGACGATGAAACACTTGCTTTTCTTACAAAAGACAATCTCGAATTGTATTATGATGTAACACATTGCAATGATGGTGAATTGGCTTTTGAAGCTTTCAAAAAAACCGATTTTGATATTTGTATTTTGGATATTATGATGCCAAAAAAAGACGGATTTGAACTTGCAGAAGCTATCCGAAAAAAAAATACCGATGTTCCAATAATCTTTCTATCCGCTAAAACATTAAAAGAAGATCGAATTAAAGGATTGCGTTTGGGAGCCGACGATTATTTAGTAAAGCCATTTAGTATTGAAGAATTACTTCTTAAAATTGAAATCTTTTTAAAGCGTTCTCAAAAAAAATCAATTTCGGATACTACCATTTATACTGTCGGAAAATACCAATTTGACAGTAAAAATTATTTGGTTTTTACCGATACTGAAAAAATTAGTTTAACACAAAGGGAATCTGAACTTTTAAAGCTTTTTATCGAAAATAAAAATGTGGTGATGAAAAGAGAAGAAATATTAAAATCTCTTTGGGGAACCGACGATTATTTTATGGGAAGAAGTTTGGATGTTTTTATCTCTCGATTGCGCAAAATACTTGCTGATGAAAAAGAAATTGCAATCGAAAACCTTCACGGAATTGGGTTTAAGTTTAATATGAAATAGAATTTATTCAGTTAAAATTCGGTTGATTTGAATAAAAGATCTTGCATAATAGTCTTCTTTTGTAGACGAAATAATAACTCCCATTTGTGTGGATGAATGTATGAATTTAATTTCTTCTTCAACAACTTCCGTAACCATTCCAACATGACTAATTCGTCCTTTTCCAAAAGTTGCAAAGAAAATTAAATCGCCTTTTTGTGCTTGCGATTTATCAATTTGTTGACCGTAATTTGCCATTTCTTTTGAAGTTCGAGGCAAAATCATATCAATATTTTTAAAGGTACTAAACATTAATCCCGAGCAATCAAAACCATCATTTGTTGTACCTCCACTTCGGTATCGAACACCTAAATTTTCTGAAGCTTTTGCAATTAAAAAATCAGCTTTCGATACATTTTCAAACGATATTGGTTTTACAACTTTAACTTCTTTTAGATTTGAAATTATTTCTATTGGAGCAACAATTACATTCTCATCAATTCCTGCTTTTACAATCAAATTATAACCAACTGGAAGTCCAGACGGCAAATTCGGATTTAATTTTTGCAATTCTGAAACCGAAACACCATACTTTTTTGAAATTCGAAATAAGGTTTCTTTGGGTTGTACTTTGTGCATAACTGCATTTTCAGAAATTATTTCAGTTAATTTTGGTTCTTCAACTCCAAGTTTATGTTCAATTTTTACTTCGCCTTTTATATCAGAAATAAAATTAGAATGGTTAAATTTAAGCTTTGCTCCTATTTTTAAATTGCCCGTTTTCAATTCTGGATTCATCTCACAAATCTCCTCCATCGTTACGCCATACTGCTTTGAAAGACTGTATAATGTTTCTTTGGGTTTTATAATGTGTGTTATAAAAGATGAATTCGTAGTAGTACTATTTTCCTCTTTCTTTTTAATTTCTGAAGCAATCTTCTTTTTCTCAACTTTAGATTTTTCCTCTTCTCCTTTGAACTTTTTATTCGGAATCGTAACTACAACTTTTATACCTAAAACTGCTCCTTTTAACTTCGGATTCAATTCATAAATATCTTTTTCTGTTACATCGTATTTTTGCGCAATCGAATAAATCGACTCGCCACTTTTTACATTGTGTTTAATGATTTTTTGAGAAAAGGCAGTAGTGCTACAAAAAATTATAATCAGAAAAATAAATTTAAAAAACTTCATGTGTAATAATCATTCAGAAGTACAAAATGTACCATTTAAAAAGGCACAAGTTAGCATAAAATGGCTTTTTTATTGGCTTTTTTAACTTAAAATTAATTATCATCAATACTATATTCCAATCATAATCGTTATAAACTAAACAAATTAAAATAAATGAATTCAAAAATAAAAATTATTGTTACCCTTTTATGTTCTTTACTATTGACAATTTTATTTCATAAAAAAGCTTTAGGAATCAATTTATTTATAGCTGAAATAATTCTTCTCTTTTATCTAATTAAATCAAAACAGTTTAAATTTCAATCTTTCAATGCAAAGCATACACTTTTAGGAGTTTTGATTACTTCAATAGCTACAATTTTAATTCATTCCATATTATCCTACTTTATTAATTTTTTATCATTGTTTATTTTATTTGGAATCTTAATATATCCTGAAGTAAAATCGTTGCTAAATTCAATCGGATTATCATTTTATAACTTATTTAATTCGCAAATTCATTTTTTTAGAACGTTGTCAAATACCAATAAAAATGGAATAAAAATTGAAAAAATACTAAAAAAGAAAAGCCTATTTATAATACCTATTTTCATTATTATCCTTTTTATTTTATTATACAGAAAGTCAAATCCAGTGTTTGATAAATTATTTTCTGACTTTTTAAATACAATAAATCATTACATTTTAAAATTCTTTGAGAATATTGATTTAACATTACTTTTTACGATACTAATTTGCTTGTTTATTAGTAATTTAATTGTTTTTAGAACGATAAATAAAAAAATTATCGAAAGTGATTTTAATGCATCTTTTTTCTTAAAAAGAGTAAAGGTTAAAAAATATAAACCATTTAAATTCAATGATTTAAAGAATGAATATAGAGCTGGTGTTTTTTTACTAATTGTTTTAAATGTTTTGTTATTAATTTTAAACCTAATAGACATTAATTGGGTTTGGTTTAATTTTAAATGGGAAGGTCAATTTTTAAAACAATTTGTCCATGAGGGAACCTATCTATTACTACTTTCAATTTTTATCTCAATTGGTTTAGTATTATTTTTCTTTAGGGAAAATTTGAACTTTTATTCGAAAAATAAATTATTAAAATACTTAAGTTATGTCTGGTTAATCCAAAATGGCATTTTAATAATTTCAGTAGCTATAAGAAATTTTTATTATATTAATTATTTTTCACTTGCCTACAAAAGAATAGGCGTTTTGCTTTTTTTAATTTTAGCACTGTATGGACTTTATACAGTTTTTAACAAAGTCAAAAACAAAAAAACTTCTTTTTATTTGTTTCAAACCAATTTTTCTGCAATGTTCATTTTGTTAATTATAAGCTCAATTATTAATTGGGATAAAGTAATTGTAAATTATAATTTTAAGCATGCAAACAATTCATTTTTGGATTTAAATTATTTAGCTGATTTTTCAGATAAGACATTGCCTTTTTTAGATAAGTCATTAGTTGAACTAAAAAAAATAGAGCGAATGCAAACTATAAAATTTCCTTTTTTTAAAGATTATATCACATCCGAAGATTATCAGTCAATTATTGAAAATAAGAAGAAAAAATTTATTAAAGATTGGGAAGAAAAAGGGTTTTTATCATGGAATTTACCTGAATATTTAGCTTATAAAAAAGTAAAAACGAGCTCTCAATAATAAATCAAAAGCTCGTTCATCTCTTAATTAGTTCAACTACAGCGGAATATTTCCATGTTTTCTATTTGGTTTACTCACTTCTTTATTTTCCAACATACTAAAAGCTTTTAGTAATTTTCGACGTGTATCATGAGGTAAAATAACCTCATCTATAAATCCGCGTTGTGCTGCTGTATAAGGATTGGCGAATAACTCTGCATATTCCGCTTCTTTTTCTAATAATTTCGCAGCAGGATCGGCAGCTTCGCTGATTTCTTTTTTAAAAATAATTTCAGATGCGCCTTTAGCTCCCATTACAGCAATTTCGGCACTTGGCCAAGCAAAATTCATGTCGGCTCCAATGTGTTTGGAGTTCATAACATCGTAAGCACCACCATAAGCTTTACGAGTAATTACTGTTACTCTTGGAACTGTAGCTTCGCTAAAAGCATATAATAATTTGGCTCCGTGAACAATAATTCCGTTCCATTCTTGATCAGTTCCTGGTAAAAATCCGGGAACATCCTCCAATACCAACAACGGAATATTAAAACAATCACAAAAACGAACAAATCGCGCCCCTTTTATCGAACTTTTCACATCCAAACAACCAGCTAAAAACTTCGGGTTATTAGCAACAATTCCGATACTTCTTCCTCCTAAACGAGCAAAACCAACAACAATATTTTCAGCAAAAGCAGCATGAATTTCAAAAAACGAATCTTCATCTATAATATTTGAAATAACATCATGCATATCATAGGGTTTATTAGCATTATCAGGAATGATAGAATCTAATTTATCTCGAAGTTCATCGCCGAATTCAAAAGGCAATTTTGGTGTTGTTTCTTTATTATTTTGTGGTAAATAACTCAATAGTTTTTTAATATCTTCCAAACATTCAACACCATTTGGAGAGGTAATATGTGCTACACCCGATTTGGTAGAATGTGTGCTGGCTCCACCTAATGCCTCCGAAGTGACTTCTTCATTAGTAACTGTTTTCACTACATTCGGACCAGTAACAAACATATAACTCGTGCCTTCCACCATCATGGTAAAATCCGTCATAGCTGGCGAATAAACAGCACCACCGGCACATGGTCCCATAATAGCCGAAATTTGTGGAATTACTCCACTTGATTGTACATTTCTATAAAAAATATCGGCGTAACCTCCAAGAGAACGAACTCCTTCTTGAATACGTGCACCACCAGAATCGTTCAATCCAATCATAGGAGCACCACTTTTTAAAGCCATATCCATTACTTTACAGATTTTTTCTGCATGAGTTTCAGAAAGTGAGCCTCCAAAAACAGTAAAGTCTTGTGCAAAAACATATACAAGTCTACCATTAATTGTTCCGTAACCAGTGATTACTCCATCACCGTAGAAGATTTCTTTTTCCATTCCGAAATCGGTTGTTCTGTGCGTAACTAACATTCCGATTTCTTCAAACGAACCTTCATCCAATAAATAATTCACGCGTTCACGAGCAGTTAGTTTTTTGTTGGCGTGTTGTTTGGCAATACGGTTTTCGCCACCGCCTAACTTAGCAAGTGCAATTTTATCATTGAGTAATTTTATTTTGTCTTCCATATTTTTTTTTTAGATAAAAGAAAATAGATAAGAGAGAATAGACTTAACTATCTTTCCATGAAACCTCTCTTTTCTATATTCTTATTCTTTGTTCTCTTTTCTTCACTCTTAATTAATCGGCAATCTCAAGATTTTTTTATCTTCAACATATTGTTTTAAAGCTAACAGTGCAGCAATTTCTGCTTCTTTATCTAATACGGATTTTAATTTTTCAGCATCGTAATAGGCTTTTACAAATCCAGTATCAAAATCGCCCGAGCGAAATGCCTCGTGTTCCATTACAAATTTCCCAAAAGGCAGTGTAGTAGCAACACCCTCAATATGATAATCATCAATTGCTTTAATCATTAATTCGATAGCTTCTTCACGTGTTTTTCCGTACGTTACCAATTTAGACAACATTGGATCATAATATATTGGAACATGCATTCCTTCTTCAATTCCGTTATCAACGCGAATACCTTCGCCTTCAGGCAATTTATACGTACTTAAAAATCCGACATTTGGTAAAAAGTCATTCATCGAATCTTCGGCATACACACGAAGTTCCATAGCATGACCATTAATTTGCAAATCGTCTTGTTTCATTGGTAATTCTTCGCCACGAGCGACACGAATTTGTAATTCTACCAAATCCAAACCAGAAATCATTTCGGTTACAGGATGTTCTACTTGTAAACGTGTATTCATTTCAAGGAAGTAAAAATTTAGTTTTTCATCCATTAAAAATTCTACTGTTCCAGCACCAAGATAATCGCAAGCACGTGCTACTTTTACTGCTGCTTCGCCCATTTCTTTACGTTTTTCTGGAGATAAAATACATGATGGTGCTTCTTCAACTACTTTTTGATGACGACGTTGAATACTGCATTCACGTTCAAAAACATACAGTATATTTCCATGACTATCTGCCATAATTTGTATTTCTATATGACGCGGTTTGGTTACATATTTTTCGATAAAAACAGAACCGTCACCAAAAGCAGAGATAGCTTCACTTATGGCACGATTCATTTGCGATTCAAAATCTTCTTCTTTTTCGACAATTCGCATTCCTTTTCCACCACCACCAGCAGAAGCTTTAATTAAAATAGGAAAACCAACTTCTTTGGCGGTTTTTTTGGCTTCATCAACATTTACAATTGCATGATCAACACCTGGAACCATTGGAATATTGTATTTCATTACCGCCTCTTTTGCGGCTAATTTACTTCCCATCATTTCGATGGCTTTCGATTTTGGTCCGATGAAAATAATATTATTTTCTTCACAAGCTAAAGCAAAAGCGGAATTCTCGCTCAAAAATCCATAACCAGGATGAACAGCATCGACACCCAATTCTTTACAAACTTCAATAATTTTATCACCACGCAAATACGAATGACTTGATGGTGCTTCACCAATCCAAACTGCTTCATCTGCATAGTTAACATGCGTTGCATTTCTGTCGGCACTTGAATAAACTGCTACTGTTTTAATACCCATTTTTTTTGCGGTTTTCATTACTCTAATGGCAATTTCGCCGCGATTGGCTACTAATATTTTGGTGATTTTTTTCATACATTACTTTTTAATTTGCCACGAAGACACTAAGTCGCTAAGTCTTTTTTTAGTAAATGAGTAAAAACTTAAAATACTTTGTGTCTTTGCGCCTTAGTGGTAAAATTTGTGTCTCATTATTCAAATTCGATTAATAATTGTCCTTTATCAACAGCATTTCCTTTATCAACAGCAATTAATTTAATAATTCCATCACGAGGTGAAAGAAAACTATTTTCCATTTTCATAGCTTCTAAAATTAATAACGGATCATTTTCTTTTACATGCTGACCGATTTTGACACTAATTTCGAGAATCAATCCTGGCATTGGTGCTCTGATTGCATTGATTATTTTAGTTCTTCCAAGTTCAATTCCCATACTATGGATTACAATATCCAAAGCATCAGAAATAGCAACTTCATAAGAATTATTATTAACTTTAATAATATATTTTTTTGCAATGAAATCGGTTGAAATAATTTCAGTTTTGAAAGATTTATTATTTTTCAATACATGAAATTTAGCTTTTCCAATGGGAATAGCATCTAAATTTTCAAGGTCACTTTCAGATAAATCAATTGGAGTTCCATGATTAACAGAAAGTTTATAAGAGTTACTCATAAGTGATGTATTTATTTGGAAGTAAATTTATGAAAAAGTTTGTATTATATAGATGATATTTATCAATCCAATTGATATATTGTTATAGTTAAAATGAAATTATAATTAAAAGCAATCAAATAATAAGTCAAAACAATAGAATAATAATTGGGCTAATTTAAACTAATAACTTACTCTATATTTGTATAGCTAAGATAAAATAGTTCATTTTGAAAAATAAGTTGAAAATAATAATCATTTTTGGAATTCTTACTTTATGTAATGTTTGCTTTGCACAACATAGTGAAATAGACAGTTTAAAAAGAGTATTGAAAGTAGTTAAAATAGATACTTCTAGAGTAAATATCTACAATCATATAGCCAATAAGTTTAAAGAAACCAATCCTGATTCGACTGCTTTTTATGCACAAAAAGCAACATTGCTTTCAAAAAAAATAAATTACAAATTCGGTTTAGCAAACTCGTATATCAACAAAGGAAATTCGAATATAATTTTAGGAAATTATAAAAAAGCCAAAGCCGATTTTATAAACGCTCAAAAAGAATACGAATTATTACTTGAAAAAGATACCGAAAATAAAGAATTTAAAAATGGTTTGGCTCGTGCATATGCAAGTATTGGCGTAGTTTTTTCGGAAGAAAGTAATTATTACATGGCTTTAGAGAATTATCACAAAGCCTTGAAGTTGTATCAAGAAATTGGTCAAAAAAACGATATTTCGAAAGCGTACAACAACATCGGAATTGTATATAAATCGCAAGGAAACAACACAAAAGCATTAGATTATTTAAAGAAAGCATATGCAATTCAGTCAGCAACTGGCGAACAATCTGCTGCTGTTACACTAACAAATATTGGCGTTATATATTTTGAATCTGAAAAAAACTCAGAAGCAATAAATTATTATTCGAAAGCGGAAAATTTATTTAAAGAAATTGATAATCAACGTGGATTTGCACTTTTAAACAATTATTTCGGTGATTATTATAAAAAACAAAAAAATACTGAAAAAGCGGTTTCATATTACACCAAATCACTGAATTTATTCGAAGAAATGCAGAACAAATTTGGAGCATCATTAGTTTTATACAATTTAGGACAATTATATTCTGAGCAAAAAAAATACAGCGAAGCAATGCCATTTGCAACAAAATCATTAGACTATGCAAAAGAAATTGGAGTTTTAGATCAAACTTTTCATTCTGAAAAATTAGTAAGTGAACTGTATGCTTTTCAAAATAATCCAACACAATCATTAGTCCATTATAAAAATTATATTATTGCTCGAGATAGCATTTCGAATGAAGAAAACAACAAAAAATTTCTTCGAGCTGAAATGGATTTCGAATACCAAAAAAAGGAATCACTTTTAATAGAAACAAATAAAAGACATCGTCAGTTTACTCTTTTTTCTGTAATCGGAACCTTATTAGTAATCGGATTGGTGTTTGTGATTTTTAATCGAAGACAAATCAAACGTCGTTTAACATTGCAAAAAGAAGTCGCCGAATATGAGCAAAAAGCCCTGCATTTACAAATGAATCCGCATTTTGTATTTAATTGCCTAGGATCTATATCGAGTTTTATTGTACAAAACGGAACCGATTCGGCATTGAAATATTTATCTAAATTTTCAAAACTAATGCGATTGACACTAGAATATTCAAAAGGTGCTTTAATTCCGATTGACAAAGAAGTCGAAAGTTTACAGAATTATTTAGAATTAGAGCAATTGCGTTTTCACAATAAGTTTGAGTTTTCTATAACATCGCATCCGAATGTAGAATTCAATATGGGTATACCACCATTATTGATTCAGCCTTTTGTTGAAAATGCAATTCTTCACGGAATGGTTCCAAAGGAAGGTAACGGAAAAATTGATGTGAATTTTGATGTACAACATAATCAATTAGTATGTACTATTGAAGATGACGGAATTGGATTTACAAAATCGAAAGAGATGAAAGAAAACTCCGTAAAAGCACATCATTCAATGGCATTGGATATTACCAAAAAACGTCTGGAAATTATGGAAGCAACCATTTCAAAATCGGCACAAATAGAAATAAAAGAGTTAATAGAAAACAATGCAGTTGTAGGAACAATAGTTACTTTGCGATTGCCAATACAATATATAAAATAGTTGGCAGTTGTTCCGTATTCAGTTTGCAGACTGAATACTAAACACTGATCAATGAACACTGAGCTTATGATAACAGCAGTATTAATAGACGACGACAAACATTTACGTGAAGGATTAAAAGCACTTTTAGAACGTTACACCAATGAAATAAATATTATTGGAGAAGCCGAAAGTGTAAAAACTGGTGTTGAAACATTAGAAAAATTACAACCTCAAGTAATATTTTTAGACATTCATTTGAGTGATGGAACAGGGTTTGATATTTTAGAACAATTAGCAAAAGGAAAAACGAAATATTCGGCTTACATTATATTTATTACTGCTCATGAGCAGTACGCATTAAAAGCGTTCAAGTTTAGTGCTTTGGATTTTATTTTAAAACCTGTAGATCCTGAAGAATTACAAAATGCTATTGCTAAAATAAAAGAAGCGGTTGGGAAAAATAATTCGTATGATCATATCGATTTATTGTTGGAAAACATACGGAAAAAGGTTGATAATTTTAAACGAATTGCTTTATCTACTAGTGATGGTATTCATTTATTTGAAGTTTCGGATATTATTAGATGTGAAGCAAAAGGAAATTACACCGAATTTTTTATCAAAAATCATAAACCATTATTGATATCACGAACCTTAAAAGAATATGAAGAATTGTTAACAGAACACGGATTTGAGCGCATTCATCAATCGCATTTAATTAATCTTTCGTTTTTAAAATCATATATTAAATCAGATGGTGGTTATGTGATTATGGCAGATAATACTACAATTCCGATTGCACAGAGTAAAAGAGAAAAATTACAAGAATTGATAAAAGCATTATAATTATACTAGAAAATAATTGCATTTATCTCAAAAATAAAAAGTTATGAAAACAACAATAAACATAAAAAAAATTGCTATGAAAAAGTTACTATTTTTATTATTGCTATTTACAGGCATTGCCTATGCACAGCCACCAATAAATACACCCACTGTTTTAATTGGATGTGATGACAACTTTGATGGAATTGCCGTTTTTCCATTGGAGAGTAAAATTTCTGAAATTCTAGGAAGTTTGAATCCACAAGATTATGAAGTCGCCTTTTTTATTTCACAATTAGATGCCAATTCTAATACAAGCAGTATTGCTTTTCCTAATTTATTTTCCAGTACAAGCGGTCCAACTATTTATTGTCGAGTTTCAGAAATTGCAAATCCAACTTTCTATTCTACAACTAGTTTCCCATTGCTTATTGAAACTAGATTGAATACTAATTTTGCAACTGCCAATCAAACTGTTTGCCAAGGTTCATCTGTAACTATTACACTAAATACGGAACCAAATAGTAGAATCTTGGTTTACAACAACGGTCAATATTTAGAAACGGTTTTTTCTACAAACTTAAATACATCTGAAATTGTTATAAATGACATACAAAACACATCGGTTATAAGCATAAATTTTATTGAAGGTGTTTTTAATTTGGGATGTAATCTTTTGAATTCAGTGGAAGAAATTACCATTACAGTTAACCCAACGCCTGCTATAGTTCAACCTTCCAATATGATACTATTTGAAAATCCGTACGATGGAATTGCTAATTTTGATTTAACAACTCAAACAGCAATTATTGAGAATGGACAAAATGATTTAACTATTAATTATTTTACAAATAATACAGATGCAATAAACAACTCAAACCCAATTGTAAATACTAATTCCTTTAGTGCAACAAATGGGCAACAGATTTGGGTTAGAATTGACAAACTAAGTTTAATTTGTCCTAAATTTATTTCTTTTAATCTAATTGTTCAAAATTCAGATTATGTCTATATTCCAGATAATAGTTTTAAAACCAAACTCCTTTCTGCAAATTCAAGTAATACAATTGCAAAAGACACCTCCGGAAATTACGTTACAGTTGACACCAATTCTAATGGCGAAATAGAATTTTCTGAAGCATTAAACATTAGTTATTTAGACGTAAGTCAAAGTAATATTGTAGAAATAACTGGAATTTCAAGTTTTACAAACTTAACGTATTTAGATTGTAGACTTAATCTTGTATTAAATAATTTAGATGTTTCTAATTTAACTAGTTTAACCTATTTAAATGCTTATTATGCTGGATTATCTTCACTAACATTAACACCTAGTATTGTAAATTTAGACATAAGTGCAAATAGTTTAACAGGAAGTTTGGATTTAACATCTTTTACCAATTTACAAACTTTTAAATCTGGTCCTTACAATGGTTTGACTTCTTTAAACTTGTCGGGATTGACTAATTTACTTAGCGTAGATTGTAGTTTTAGTAGTTTAACAACATTAAATGTAGCTGGTTGCTCTCAATTACAAACACTCAATTGTATTGCAAATAATATTTCAAATTTAAATGTAAACGGACTAACATCTTTACTAACTTTTGATTCCACATCAAATCAAATTCCGAATTTAGATTTATCGGTTGCAACTAATTTACAATCTTTAAATTGTAGATCCAATTTAATTTCAACATTGGATGTAAGTTCAAATACTAATTTAACTTTACTTGATTGTAGCGGTAATAATTTATCAACTTTAGATGTAACGAATTGTATCAATATTCAATCGCTATATTTTTATGACAATTCTATTTCAAGTATCGATTTATCAGAAAATATAGCTTTGTCTACACTTGAAGCCAGTTATAATACTCTAACATCATTAGATTTATCAAATAATAGTCAATTAATAGAAGTTTATATGACTAATAACCCATTATTGACTTTTGTATCATTAAAAAATGGAAGTCAAGAAACAATAGTTTTTTTCATCCAAAGTCCAAACATACAATTTGTTTGTGTTGATGATAATGAAATTCCATTTATAGAGCAACAATTAGACATTGCTCTTGTTCAAAATGTTGTTGTAAATTCCTATTGTTCTTTTACTCCTGGAGGAAACTACAATACCATAACTGGAAATATAACATATGATTTTAATAATAATGGATGTGATGCAAACGAAATAATTCAGCCAAATGCTAGAGTAGATATAAATGATGGAACAATGCAAGGAGCTACATTTACTGATGATTTTGGAAATTATACTTTTTTCACTCAAGCTGGCACTTTTGTAATCACTCCAAGTATAGATAATAGTGCGCTTTTTGCAATAACACCTGTTTCAAGTTCAATTACTTTTTCTGACAACAACAATAATACATCTGTACAAAATTTTTGTATAATTGCCAATGGAATAAGTCCGGATGTAGAAATAGTAATTGTTCCTATTGATCCTGCCCGACCAGGTTTTAATGCGAAATATGATATAGTAATAAGAAACAAAGGAAATCAAACACTTTCTGGAGATTTAAATTTCAGTTTTGATGATGCTATTTTAGATTTTATAAGTGCAACTGAACTGCCAGCTCTACAAAATAATGGGATAATTACATGGAATTACTTGGATTTATTACCATTTGAAAGCAGAAATATAATGGTTATTCTCAATGTTAATTCTCCAATGGAAATACCTACGGTGAATAATGGAGATATATTAACTTTTTCAGCTACTGTTAATCCTATAGTTGGAGATATAATTCCTGCTGACAATACGATTATTTTTAACCAAACTGTTGTGGGTTCGTTTGATCCGAATGATATTACTTGCTTAGAAGGTGATACTGTTTCTCCATCACAAATTGGGAACTTTTTACATTATGTGGTAAATTTTGAAAATACAGGAACTTTTATGGCTGAAAATGTTGTAGTAAAAATAGATATTGATCCTGCAGAACTTGATATAGATTCATTACAAATACAAAACACTTCTCATTCAAGTTATGTTAGAATTATGGATAATACAATTGAATTTGTTTTTGAGAATATAAATTTAGAGGCAAAATCTGGAAACCCTCCTGTAGGTGGACACGGTAATGTTTTATTCAAAATTAGATCTAACGATCAATTAATTACAAATGATTATGTTACAAATGAAGCTAGAATATATTTTGATTACAACTTTCCCATTGAAACAAATATTGCACAAACAACTTTTGCTGCATTAAACAATACAATAGCAATTTTTGATGAGAGTATTGTGGTCTATCCAAATCCAACAGTTTCAATTATCAATATAAAAAGTAATCATTCAATCAAATCAGTTGAATTATATGATATTCAAGGTCGAATTTTGATGACAAGTCTTGAAAATTCAAACGAAACAATTATAGATGTTTCAAACCAACAAAACGGAGTTTATTTCTTAAAAATAACTTCTGATGAAGGTAGTAAAGTAGAAAGAATAATGAAAAAGTAGATAAAATTGTTAATTAGTTTAGAATCGCAAATCAGCAATGGTTTGCGATTTTTTTGTGCTTTTTTTTCATTCTGAGGAACAAAGAATTACCAATTGATTTAGATTATGAGAGATTATCTAGGTCTGTTCAAATTGCTTGAGTCTAGTTCAACGAAATTTGATGTTTGTGAATATTCATTACTGATAATTGAAATCACAGCACCAATAACCCAAATTCTCTTAAAGTATAGATAGGTTTGGAATACCAAAACAATTCAAAATCTTCTGAATTGTTTTCGAAATCAGCTTTTATTTCCTGAAAGGAATAGATTTTAGAGTTAGAAGCTGATAGTTTTTGAAGCATTAGTACCAACCATTCTCCTTCTAATTTTGGAGTTTGAATCGTGAAACTTTCCTTTTTGTCGTGAAAAGTCAAAGTCGTCATTTGCCAACTATTTCCTTTTTTGGATTTCGTAAAATGCTCAATAGATGGCTTCCCTCCTAGCCATACGATTTTGGCAGTTGGTTTTATAGTAAAATTTTCTTCCTCTTCTAAAGCATCTGCAATAAAATCAGGATGGATTTTTGTTCTCGGGATTTTGAAGTCAAACCATTCTTGCAGTTCATAGTCAAAACAAATGCCGTGCATAAAATTGAACAGGGATTTCTTCAATCCAAAACTGAATTTATCGTGGTCGATTCCTGTTTTATCAACGAAATTAATATCGTTATTGGCGAAAGTTCCTATGGTTTCG